>KL569100.1:0-310 GCA_000715635.1 Streptomyces violaceus
ACCCGGAACGGCTCGACAGCGAGGCATCGTTCGCCGCACTGTGCGGTGTCAGCCCTGTCGAGCGTTCCTCGGGACGCAGGCAATTCCGTCGCCTCAACCGCGGCGGCGACCGGCAGGCCAACGCCGCGCTTCACCGCATCGTGTTCACCCGCCTGCGGGTCGACCCGCGCACTCAGGACTACTACGAGCGGCGGATCAAGGAGGGCAAGACGCGGCGCGAAATCGTCCGCTGCCTCAAACGCTACGCGGCCCGGGAGGTCTTCCACCTGGTAAAATAGCTACAGCCAGCCCCCCGCTCATAGGGGCTGTG
>KL569100.1:556-954 GCA_000715635.1 Streptomyces violaceus
GCCTCTGAGTACGTGGGGTTTCTTGTCCGCCGTGAGCACCGCCGCACTTCGGGTTCCCCGCTCCGAGCGCCCGAAGCATGGACGCGGTGACGACACGCCTCTTACGGCCGACGCACAGCATCCGCCCCGGGAACTCTTCGCGACCAACCAAGTCGTAGCCTTCACCCCTGCAAAGCCCAACGCCTGTGGAGGCGCCCGCGGCACTGTCTGTTCCCTCCGATGTTGCGTGGCCGGCGTGGAGCGACCGCGGCGGCATTGCCAGAGGCGATGGTCGCCAGCCTGCCATTCGTCACCGCGGAGGACTGTGCCCGCTTCACCGCGCGACCGCATCGCTCCGCTGGCCTTGTAGCGGGGGGCAGCCCTACACGTCGCCCGCTGCCGAACGCTGCCCGCAACCC
>KL569100.1:1154-3495 GCA_000715635.1 Streptomyces violaceus
CCCGGGACCTGGCCCGGAACGTCGGGGCAGTTGTGCCACAGTGCGGTCCTCTTCCTGTAGGCGCTCGCTATAAGGGGCTCATGACACGACGAAACCCCGCCGGCTCGGCGGGGCTTCTGTGCGCAGGGGTTACGACGGAGTGCAGCGGCTGGTGTGGGCACCGTTGTACTCCGGCTCTCCGCTTTCGAGCACGCGGAGCAAGGACGCGGTGACGACACGCGTGGTACGTCCGATGCGTAGCACGCGGCACGGGAACTCTCCGCGACGCACGAGGTCGTAGCCCTTCGCCCGAGAGAACCCCAACGCCCTGGAAGCGTCTTCCACGCTGCCCGTTCCGTCCCAGGTGGCGCGGATGTGTGTAGGGCTGTAACGGGTGCCTTGCACCTCGTTGGTCTGTCCGTGCAATTCGGATACTCCAGTTACTATGGCGGTGCGGCTTGCGCGCAGACTGATGGCGTTTGAAGCTGCTGAAAACGTCTGACGCCAATGCACGTGGCAGGGCCAGTCGGTCACGGTGCCGACCCGGAAATTGATCAAAACAGAAAGTGCCGTAAGTGAGGTCACCCCGCCTTGCGCGCTTAGGTTGATGCCGATGAGCAGGCCACCGTGCTGCATGTCAACTTCATTCCCGGGTGCACTCGGGATGCGATAGAAACGGGTCCCCTGCGGTACGGGGAGGTGGGGAGGCTGTTACGTGCATCGCGGGATCTTGAGCGCCCACGGCACCTGTTCTGCAGCAGCTCTGCGGCAGCGCAGAGAGCTGACAGCCGTGCGACGCTTTGAATTAACAGACGTCTTGGCGATTCCTTTCGACGCAGGTGTAGGTAGTGGCGGTGGACCATCAATGATCCGGGGAGGCGCCGGTTTGGCTAACCGGCGATCCCGCGCTATGTTGCTTCGCTTCGCAACATGCCTGCGCAACGTGCGTCCGCTCGTGTAGTCGACTGTTGCAGCGCTGGCCCCGCCACCGCTCCGGCCTTCCACTGCTCCGTCGGCAACGACACCGACGCCTATGCCTGGACTAACTCCACGAGCCAGCCCACATCTCAACGGCGCAGCACAGGTGCGCGTGTTGGCGGCGCATTCCGCCCGAGCCACTGCATGATCTCAGCTGGTGAGTCCACCGACTTATCGCTGACCACAAGGGAGTTGGGGGCCTCTCGGTGATCGAATTGAAGATCCCGGAGATCTACTGGGATGACGAGGCTGCCGTGAGCCTGCTGGTTGAGTACTTCACCCGACGACGCTCACGCGGTGACCTGTTCTATTCAGGCGCGCACTTCGAGCGCCTAGGCGGGGGCGGGGACGCCGAGCACGTCGCGGACTCCTTCGACAGCAACGACCTGGTGGCCATCACCACGCTCAGTGTGTCCCTCGAGCCGCACGGGGCGATGAACTTGCTGACCGACCCTGAGGGGCACTGGGCGCGTCTGCTGTCGCTCATCCCTCGTGACGCGCGCTTGGAGAATCGTGGAAGCGATGCGCTCATGGAGGAGGGTGGACCCGCATGGGAGTTGTGGGAACGCCTGGCCGGCACCAAGCAGTACCCTGGCAAACCCGACGGCAGCGGCCCGGTTGTCGCAGGCAAATTGCTGGCCCGCAAGCGGCCGCATCTCATCCCCATCTACGACATCCGCATCAAGCAGCTGTTCGAGCGGCCGAAGGCGGACCACTTCTTCTGGACCGCTCTGGCTGCGGCCCTGCGGGTGGACAACGGTGCATTCCATGATCAGTTGATCCATCTCCGCGATCAGGCGGGTATCGGTGAGGACATCGGCGTCCTGCGTGTGTTCGACGTCGTCGCCTGGATGCACCAAGGCCAGCAGGGTCAGGTCGCGACGGGCTGAGCTGGAGTATGGCGGGGAGGCGCATGCGGAGGCCGATGGTGAGCCGAGGGCGGGCGACGTTGAGCGCAGACCTACTGAGACCTGCCGGTCAGATGTCCCGGAAGAGACCAGCCAGCGCTGTGACCTGCAGCGATTACCCATCACGGGTCGCTGACCTGCAAAAATGGTCTTTCGGTTGTTTCACGCCCGTGCCCGTTGATGCAGCCGGAAGTCCCAGAAAAGTCCCAGGGGACTCCCACGGTCCGCGGCCACTCTTTCGGCTATATGCAGCTTGTGCAGGCGCCACGCGATGCCGATCAGCCGTAATCACCACAGCCGGAGCTCTCCTTCGGTTCTCCCGCGCGCCCACGGGCCGCTCTCCTGCCCCTGGCGGACCGCGCGGCCCGCCACCTCATGCTGCGAGTCACACGGAACGATCCGTGTCGAGTGAACCCTCCCCGAACCCGCGCCCGGCGGCATACGCTGGCCAGCCAGTGCCGCCGTGATCACCGGGA
>KL569100.1:3728-5137 GCA_000715635.1 Streptomyces violaceus
CGGCGGGAGGAAGGACAGCAGGACCGGGGGCAGGCCGCCGCCCGTACGCAAGCACCGGGGCACTGTACCGACGCCGTCTGGGAGTGCGTGCTGTGGCCGGGCAGGGCCGCGTCGCCCGGCAGGGGGAGGGCCATGAACCGCTGGGTCGGCATCGTGTCACTGCGCGAGACCGCGCCGCCGACACCCGTGCACCGCATCGCGCTCGCCATCGACGCCGCGCGGAACCGGACGTCGTACCAACTGGCCGACCAGACGGTGCCGTACGCGCGGATGCGGTCGGTGCTGCGCACGCTCGGTCAGGAGCATGCGCGCCACCACGAGTGGGAGCGGTACGCGTACTGCATCGACCTGGCCAGCGACTTCTTCGACGGCGGCCACCCCCCAACGGGCCTGCCCTCCTGGCTCGCCAACGAACTCCAGAACCTCCTGGATGTCAGGTCCGGCACACCGCCGACCGGCGGGCGGAGGGTGCAAGAGGCCCGTCGGCGCACCGTCTCGCGTCCTGCCCACCAGCGCCCGACGTCCACCCGCCGGGGCCGGACCACACCGCCCGAAGTCACCCGCCCGGCCCGGCCCGCACGGTCAGCCCCGCCCGCGGCCGGGCAGCGTCCGTCGCCCGAGCCGGTCCGGCCTTACTCCCGCGCCGAACGGCGACTCGACGTCCACGACGTCACGTACCCGGCGCTGTGCGAGCCGCCCGTGTCGCTGGTGGGCACTTACGGGCAAGAGGTCTGCGAGGCCGTGGGGAAGGCCGTGCGCGGATGGGATGCCGACGCAGAGGTCACCGCCTGGCTCGGTCTGGCCGCCGAACACCGCAGTCACCTCTACGAGAGCCACTACGCCGACCAGGTCTCACCACACGTGCTCGGCCTGCTCGACCGGCTCGGTGCCACCGCGCTCGACGTGATCCTGCTCGACGCTTACGTGCGACGGGCGACCCCTCGGAAGGCGGGCGAACAGTCGAGCGAACACGCCCGTCGACGCGCCGCCGCCGACCTCGCGCTCGGCGCCTGGGCCACCAAACAGGGCCTGGTGCGCATGGGCGCGGGGGAGGCGCAGCAACCCGCCAAATCCGTCTTCGAAGGAGTGGCCCGGCAGATCCTCGGCGTGCTCAGCCTCTGTGGTGAGCATGAGATCGCCCGGAGGTTGGTCGCCTCCGTGTGGCCCGACCTCGACCGCCCGTCCGTGGAGACGGGAGCCGATCCCGTCACCCTGGCGCAAACGGCCTTCCACAAGGAAGGACTGACCTACGACTACAACGAGGAGGGCCCGGACCACCGCAAGGTCTTCCGCGCCACCGTCCGCACCGGAACCGGCCGCACGGCGGAAGGCACCGGTCAGTCCAAGAAGGCGGCGCGGGCAGCGGCGGCACGAGCACTGCTCGACGCATACCCGCAGGTGGCCAGGGC
>KL569100.1:5347-7824 GCA_000715635.1 Streptomyces violaceus
ATGTGTATAAGAGACAGGCCGTACGCGCAGCCGGGCAACCGGCACAGAGACGCCGTGAGCGACCTGGCGGCCATGTTCGAACTCGGCCATCGCGCGGACGGGCTCCTCGCCCAGGCCCTCACCCATGCCTCATGGGTCCACGAGAACCAGTCGGCGGTTACCGCCGCCCGCCAGCGCGACAACCACCTCCTCGCCCACCACGGCTCGCACGTGGTGAACCACCTCGCCGCCCACATCCGCGTCCGCCAGGCCCTCGCACACAGCCTCACCCCCGACGAGGACGAGGCACGCATCCTCACCACTTCTGACGACGACACAGCCCGGCTCGGTGCGACCCTCCAGCTCACGGAAGGGCTACTGACGAGCCGCGGTGAGAGCGGACAGCGCCGCACAGCGATGTCGGACGCCACCCAGGCGGTCGTCGCCGCGGCCTGGCGCATCCACGGGCCTCGGCTGCTTAGGCGCCGACCCGCCATCCTCGACGACTGGCTCACCGGCCTGGAACACCAGCACGACCCGGTGACCATCCTCGCCACCATGGCCACCACATACGGCATCGACCACGAGTACACCTACGACGCCTCGGGGCCAGACCACCTGAAGAGCTTCACCGCCAAGACCAGGCTGCAGGACTCTCAGGGCCGGGTCCACCAGTGGACCGAGCGTCTGCCCGGAACCCCCGGAAAGCCGGAGGCGAAGAAGGCGACCGCCGAGGCCGTCCTCGACATCCTCGCCACCCCCGTCAACGGTGCCATCGACGATCTTCCCGCCCCGGAACGGGACCTGCTCGTCTTCCTCCTGCGGGCCCAACTCGATGGCCTGGGCCGGCCGACGGAACGGCAGCGCGCCCGGATGCTCGCCCGCGGCGACCTCGGCACCGACCTCCTCACCACCGGCGATACCGAGGCGTTTCTTGCCTGGGCAGAACGCGTCCGCCTCCTGCTTGGGCCGGACGGCCCGGCCGTACCGGACGCGCTGTGCGAGCTTTACCGGAAGGTCCTCGACGACACGCGAATCGGGCCCGGCTCGCTCCTGCGCCGCATGGCCGCAGCCCCCGGACCCGACGCCGCGAGCGTGGTCCGGCGAAACGCGACGGACGCCGTACGGCGAGCGCTGAGCAACGGGCCGCAGGCCGCCTCGGTCCGAGACATCGTGCAGGACTGGTGGCGCGACCAGGCCCCGGCCACCGGCGTCACGGTCCGCGATGACATGCGTCAGGACGTCTTCCGCCCGCTTCCCGTCCACCTCGGCGCGCTGGACGAGACCCTGACGTGGTGCGGCGAAGCCGCCGAGGCGGCTGGCACCCGAATCGACGTCGAGCTGACGGTCCAGGACGGCACGCTGCACGTCTGGCTCGGCCTCGACAAGGTGGACGTCCGGGCGGCCTGCGACGATTTCGCCCGCCTGCTGTCCCGCACCCTTCCGTTCACCGACTGCTTGGTCGGTGACGACCATGTACTGCTGCGCTTGCACGGCGATCTTGAGTCTGCTCCCCTCCATCCCCTGGCCACAACGGGCATGGATGCCTACGTCTCCGTGCCGCTTGATCGGCGGAGGCTCACCAGGGAAGTCGCCGACGGGCCAATAGGAGCACAGGACGTGCAGCCGTACTCGTGAGACCGCTCCGCGAGCCGGGCCACCGGCCCCAACTGCCCCGCCGCCACCGCTCAGAGGACGGTCCTTGGCCCCGGTTCCAGTCGGCCGCTGGCCCAGGGGCAGGACGCCCATCCCTGGACGAGGATCGGGCGAAAAGTCGGCTACTTGTCCGGCCGGGGGCCGGCACTGGCACGGTAGAAGGCTCGCGCCTGCTTGACGCGGTCCCGGGAGGTGCCATGTTCCGCTCCTTCGACATTCAGCGGCGGGTGCAGTTGGGAGATCAGTTCCTTCTCCAGCGGGACGGGATCGGGGTACTCGGTCCAGGTGAGGGTGAGGTGATGGTGCATCCAATGGGTAAGGCGCTGTTCGTCCTGGGGAATCAGGATGACACGGTCGGTCCAGGTGGTGCGGTAGCTCTCGGCGGGCATGAGGAGTCCGGCCAGGGTTCGACGCAGGGTGGACCGTCCGGAGTCCCTCAGGTGGTTGGAGGCGACGCGGGACCGCAGCCGGCGGGCCTTGCCCAGGTAGAGCAGCCGCAGTCCGGCATCGCCGGTATTGACCGGTCCGGGGAAGAAGTCCAGGACCTCGGGCGGCGCCCACCAGGCGTACACCCCTGCGGTCGTGGGCAGGGCGCGGGCCGCGCGATCGAGGGTCTGGGGTGCGGAGAACAGTTCGGCTGTGGCTCGTTGAACGGTGGCGTCGTTGAGCATGGGCGCACCCTAGTGTCCTGAGTCGGCGGCGTTAGTTGGGTGTGAGCCGTCCTGGTCCGAAGATCCCGCCATTGACGGTCACCGAACTGAGGGGCTGCTCCGAACCCGGATCATCGGGCCACATCTGGCGATCCGCCGGACGGTCGGCGGCCGGACGTACAGTGTCGGGGG
>KL569100.1:8040-9642 GCA_000715635.1 Streptomyces violaceus
GACGTACAGTGTCGGGGGCGTCGCTCCCGGGGGCACGGGCGGCGGACGCAGGGCATCCTGCAGGTCGAAGGTGGGGCATGGACAGCAGCGAGTACGACGAGTACGAGGCCATTGTCAGAGTCCGGAAAGGCACGCGTCTCGCGCGGTCGAGGAAGACTGAGGGCGCTCATCGCGGCATGACACGTGACCCCGACACCAATCAGGTGGGTCAAGCCGAGATCTTCTTGAAGGAGAACGAGCCGGATCCGGTGGCGGCGTACCCGCAGGGTTGGCTCGACTCTGACCGGCACGAGTCGGAGGCCCGAGCGCAGGAGCGTCGAGAGAACGCGGAGTTCGTCGCCGAGGTGCTCGTCCAGATCGGCTTCAGAGTGGCGGAGAAGGCCGCGCCGCACGTCAGGAAGTGGTGGTACGAACAAGCGCTTCCGGCAGCGAAGGCGAAGTGGAACGACCAAGCGCTCCCGTCCGTGAAAGCGAAGTGGAGCAGCGTGGCGCGAAGCCGCACGAGAGACCGCCGGGCTGAGGTCGCGGAAGACCTGCAGGAAGTCGTCACCGTTTCAGGCGATCAGCGGACGACCATGAGCGGCGCGGAGGCGCGGAAGCGGTTCACTGCGGCTCTGATGGCCCGGATATACAGCGATGAGCAGCTACGGCTGGTGCGCAACGCCCGGGTCGTGGACGAAGGGGAGGACGGTCCGGTGGAGCTGGGGGCGACGGAGGACCTCACGCCTCAGCGCATCGGGGAGCACGTCGCGTTGATGATCGAGGCGAACCCTTCGCTGCTCGGCGAGGACACCCTGGCCGAACTCGGGAAGCTCGTCGCGAAAATTCGAGCCGACGGCGGCTACGTTCCCATCCCGAGAGCGGAAGGTGTGCTGCCGCACGATGACGGGAACGACTGACGAGCGGGCAAGGGGGGCGACCGCGGTGAGCTGAGCCCCGGTCAGAGCGCCAGGTCGTCAAAGCGCGCACCACGATCAACCCGCAGCACTGACCCATCGCCCCGGAGCGTGTCGTGACAGGATTCGCCGACGAGGAAGACACCCGCAAGGTCCAGACTGCCGTCATCGGGCGGGCCGGATCCGACACGCCCGTCTTCCTCCCGTACGACCAAGACGAGTTCGACCTCTTCATGCGAGGCCGCTCACGCGACGACTTCTACTGCGGCACCCTCCTCGGAGGCTGCGGCAAGAAGCTCAGCGCCAAGCGCTACACCGAGAAGAAGTGCCACTTCGCCCACCGCCCGCCCGTCCACTGCCGTCGCACCGCAAACGGCGAGGCGGCTAGGGTTCATCAGCCAGCGCTGCTGCTGGCAGCGTTGCCTCGAACCTAGTGACATCGGGATGCC
This sequence comes from Streptomyces violaceus, assembly GCA_000715635.1. Taxonomy (GTDB): domain Bacteria; phylum Actinomycetota; class Actinomycetes; order Streptomycetales; family Streptomycetaceae; genus Streptomyces; species Streptomyces violaceus. Next base: position 9,386 of record KL569100.1, read on the forward strand.
CGGGGTGCACGCGCGCCTGCACATCGCGCAACGCCTTATCGCAGTCTGGATGGCTGACCATGCGAACGAGTGATGTGGTTGGGAGGTCCCCCACGGCGGTTGCAGCGCTCGGCAGTACCAAATCGGAGCGCAGGTGGTGAAGAAGTTGGAGGCGACCGGGCACGAGGCCGGTATCGCTCTCTCAGCCCACGGGTACCGACGTGGTCGTGTGGCAGGCTCTGGAGCTTGTCCCGCCACCGGTTCATGGAGGTCATGGA
>KL569100.1:9853-11852 GCA_000715635.1 Streptomyces violaceus
TGTGGCAGGCTCTGGAGCTTGTCCCGCCACCGGTTCATGGAGGTCATGGACGCGGTTCCGTACTGGACCACCCGGCAGCAGGCTTGAGGTACGAAAGCCCGGCGACTAGTCGGTCAGCTCGTCAACCAAAAAGCCCTGGCACTATCACCCGAAGGGTCAGTTCATTGCGCGGCCGACTGTAGCGGACCTCTAACCCGAATGCGTTGTAGAGCCGCCGTTGGACATCTTCTGGAACCAGCGCAAGGTCGACGTCGAGGGGCGACAGCGGATCCGGCAGAGTCTCTTCTGCGCGACGTGCCACTAACTGCTGCACGCGCGGATGAGCCAACTCCTCGGTGAGCTGTGTGCACTGTCGGCAGAGCGCGGCGTGCTCCCGGCGGATCGCGTGACGGAACTGCATTCCCTCGTCCGGATTGAGATCCCCTTCCTCGTCACTGTGGCCGGAGCCGTCGGCTAGTGAGCGAGTGAGACGGGCCTGGCGCTGGTTGGTGTCTGTGATGGCACACTCCGGTACCGCTCGCTCCATGGCGACGCGTTTCCCAATGTTGTTGGGGGACCGAGTGGCATCAAGCCCGACTCTGCGGTGGCGTAGCTCAGCGCCGAAAATAGCATTAGAGAAGAAGCTTGAAATTGACGCGATCAAGATCTCTTCGCGGATCCAGATACTCTTGGGGTGGTCGAGAAACCACGGCGTGTCACGATGTTCATTCGGGTCTGGCTGGCACGCGTAGTACGAGATCTCATGGCGGGACTTGCCGAACATACGGCGGTCACAGATGTCGCAGGTTACGTACGACCGCAGGACGTAGGAGCGTTTGGTGGCCGGGTGAGCGCTGGCTCCGCTCGTGGTGCGTGATCCCTGGCGGCTGCGGCCCACCATGGAGACCGTGTCAAACAGCTCCTTGGTGACAAGAGGTTCGTGAGTGGGTCGCAACGACCAAACCCAGTCCCTGGGGTCGTTGTTACGGCCGCCCTTCTTCGTCGCCCGGCGGTTCCAAACCTGGTAGCCCGTGTATTTGGGGTTGCGCAGAATCTCTCGTACAGCGGATCCGCTCCAGCGGCCCAGGGCTGCATTGGGGCGAGTCGGCTTCGGAGGCGGGTAGGTGACGAGGTCCAGGTTTAGACGGTCGGCGATCGCGTCGTAGCCGAGCTTGTCCAGCCCACGGAGCTGGAAGATGTGCGTGACTGTTGAAGCTCGGGGTGGGTCGGGGACGAGCCGGTGTTTGGTACGGCCCTCGGATCGGCGAGCCGGGACGGGGTGGGGCACCTTCTCTGCCAGGTATCCGTAGGGAGGCTTGCCGACGTTCCAGCCCTGGGAGACGTGTTCGATGAATCCGTCCCAGGACAGCTCCAGCATCTGCAGCACGTACCACTCTGAGACGGCCTGCTTCACGCGGCGGGTGAGCGTGGGCGTAGCCCGTTTCGCCTTTGAGCCGGTGACGATCGGCTCATCAGCGGCGCACAGGGCGACTCCGGCCTGCTCCAGCTCGTACTCGATCTTTGTGCCGAAGTATGTGCGCCGTGCGACGCGCTCGATCGACTCGCAGATGACGGCAGCGAAGCGACGGTCAGGGCGCTGGGCCTCCTCGAGGAGATCGGTGAGGCTGCCGTCGCGCGGGATGGGGATCTTGAAGTCCTGGTGGGCCAGGGAGTTGCCTCGCTCGTGCAGTTCCTTGCGGCCGGACTCGACGTCGTAGAAGTGGGCGACGATCAGCCAGCCGGCTGGCAGAGCGGCTCTGGCATTGCGCAGCTGTCGGGGCAGCGACAACGTGGGGTCCTGGGCGTCCTCCGTGGAGGTTCGACCGAGCCAGGCAACCGGGACGGTCACTGGAGGCGCCGCAGCGTCCGGGACGTCGGTGGCCCAGGGGCGGCCGGGTACCGGAGGTGCCCAGGACGACCGGGGGGCAGGTGGGGTGACGGTCATGTGGTGTCCCTCTCCGCGCGGGAAGGCGTACGGCTGGCCGTTCCGGCCTGTCCGCCTTCCGCTGGGGCGCTGTGG
>KL569100.1:12080-13823 GCA_000715635.1 Streptomyces violaceus
TACCTCGCGGATCGCGGCAGCTTGACGTTGAGTCAGCGCCTGAGCGTCCTCGCCGTCGACAACGACGTATTCCACGAACACTCGCGGACCTCCGGCGGGGCAGGGCCTTTCCGGGGCGACGCTGACGGTTGCCGTCGATGGAGGCTCAGCCTCGGTTGTGTCGTCAAGGATGCCGTCCGACGTGTCGGCTAGAAGACGCGAGAGGTGATTCACGGTCGCTCCGGTGAATACGGGGGCCCGGCCCTACTCTGATGGTGAGCAGATAGTAGAAATTCCACGCGGCACATTGTCGCGGTCTCAACGGCGCGCAAGAACTCCCCTGAAGACAATTCCGCGCTCCAGTCGCAGATAATCCCGGAATCTCGAATGTGTCGTCTCACGCAAGCTCTCCAGGACACTCCCGGGCCAACTCGACACGCCGAAGAAGATCACACGAATTGACCGAATAAAGTCACACGAAGGGCGGGGAGACCGCCAGAACGGGTTTGCCGCAACCTCTGTCGTCGTAGGGGGCGCTGGCCACCACGTGGTAGCCGTCGACGTAGGCAGACAAGCCGATGTTGCGATCCCTCGGCCGCATGCCAGGCGCCGGCCTCGCCTCTCTTTGGGTCAGCGTTGCCGTCATTCCGCCTGTTCGAAAGGAATCTGAAGGCTCCCGCATCCCCGGACACCGGTGAGCGTGACGGATTCGCTGGTGCGGACCGACAGCTTCCGCAGCGGGTCCAGAATGATCCGCACTGTTGCCGGTATGCCTGCGCCGCGCTGCAGCCCGGACACTACGACGAGAAAGAAGTTTCTCTCGGTGGCGGCCCGTTCGAATTCGTGCGGGGTCAAGGAGACGGAATCCTCCTCCGCCCCCAGGAATGACTTCACTTCGTAGAAGCGATTCAACTCGTCCACCGAGTCCGCCCCGACGCCGCGCTGGGCCCGCAGGTCCCGCAATTCCTCGGAGTCCCGTGCCAGAGCCGCCCGTACCAGGGCCAGGGCGGCGTCTTCCTGCTCTTGCGGGGTGAACATCTTCACTCCGCTCCGCTGCTGAGGAACTGCTGAACTTGAGCTTGGGCGGGAGAGCGAGGGACGGCCTGAGCTGCTGGAGGTTCTAGAGCCTGAGGCATCGGATCGGGACCGGTCGTTCTGAGGGACGATAGAGGAGTCCGTGAACACCGGGCGTAGCTCGGTGGGGTCGACGAGGTGCCGTTCTTGGAACTGCCCCGGGGCGTGCACAGGCCGGGGGACTTGGGCGTCTGCGGGGCGTTTTCCGGGCCTGGCGTCGCCAGGCGTTCTGGCCCGCGCTTTTTTGTGGCGTTCGTGGATCTCACCGTGGAAGGCGGCCAGCCGTTGTTGCTCTTCCGCGTCGGCTGCTTCGTTGAGGGCGCTGATGCGGTCCTCCGCCCGGGTGATGTCGATCGCGGACAGGCCGGCCTCGGCGCGTTCCCAGGCTGCCACCCATGCGTAGGCCACTTCACGTCGCCGGGCGCGGAAGCGGCCTGCGAGAGTCCGGCCGGCGTGGGAGAAGCGTGCGAGCGCCGAGGTAGATCGGACATACATGACGCCCTGTCCCGTGTCGATTGCTGTTTCGATGGGGAAGTGGACCAGAGGGGCCGGTCCGGGCAGCGTGACCGTGCACGTCAGGCCGGGTTCGACACAGACGAGGAGACTGGCCAGCTCTTCCCAGGTGCAGGTGAGTTCGCGCGCCGTGCCGGGATCGTTGCGTTGGAGATCCTCGCGGAGGTGGGCCACGGC
>KL569100.1:14054-14285 GCA_000715635.1 Streptomyces violaceus
GGCCACGGCTGCCGCGAGGCGGGCCGTGGCGTGTGGGTCAGGGAGGGGGCGCCCAGTAACGTGCGGGGCGGTGTCGTCGGGGCCGACGACGGTGACGCCGAGCCGGTCGATGAGCCCGCGGAAGTGCTCCATCTCCGCCCCGGGGCGCCACACTGCGGCGTCGCTCCCGCTTTCGGCAAGGGCGGCGCCCAGCAAGGCGGCGACCGCCTCGTCCGCCACGGCGTACACAGG
>KL569100.1:14530-19442 GCA_000715635.1 Streptomyces violaceus
GGCAGCCGCCGAAGCGGCCTGCCCTTCAGCGCTTCCGGATTGCTGGATGCCAGGCTCTCGAGGAACTGCAGGCTCTGAAGCAGGACCGTCTGCGTCTCCGCGTCCGGTTCCTTCCGCTTAGCCTCGGGACTGGATGGCACGAGTTCCCGGATGACGGCGATGGCATCGTCTGCGCCGGGCTCCGGCACGCCTAGCATTTGCCACAGTGCCTCCCCGCCGGTGAAGTGGGGAGCGAAGGGACGGAGTCGGCCGAACAGCGGTGTGCCGCGCAGGCACGCGTTCGGAGTCTTCCATCCCGCGTCGGTGAGGACGAGTCCGTCCCCTTGAGTGAAGGCACGTCGGAGGTCGTCGCGGGACAGGTTGCCTGCAGGGGCACGGGAGGGAACCGTCTTGGCGGCCAAGGCGCGGTAGAGCAGCAGGGCACCGGATGCGTCGCGACCTCCGCCTTCCCGTTCCGTGTCTCGCAGTCGGCGCAGCCGACCCACGATGTCGGCGGTGGTGGGTTCACCGCCGACGCCGAGGGCCTTCAGCACGTCTACGCGACGGCCGACAGCGGACTGGATCTCCGGGTGCAGGAGCCCGTCCGCCTCCGCGCCATACACCACGGCAGTCGCCTCGGTCCGTCGGCGCAGGACCGAAGGCGCCATAGGGTTCCCGCTCTCACTGTCGAGCCACGGGATCTCCTTCAGGCGCCAGAGCCAGAACCCGGGAACAGTATCCACGGAATACCAGGAGCGATAGGCGTAGGCGGCCGTGACCGACTCGTGTTCCGTGTACCGCTTGGCCCAGGTCCTGCCGAGCACATGGATGAGGGCGATGGCCCGCTGACGTCGCACCGTTCCGTCCGCCTCGTCGGCGATCGCGTGTGCAACGGCGTCCAGATCGGGCGTTTCCCGATCGTTCAGGGTGTACTCAGCGCCGAGCGCATTCATCTTCGCGATGCGGCTCTTCGGTGAACCCGGCGCGTGAACGGGCACTTCCCGGCGGTTGAGCCGTTTCTCACGGTGGCGGTGCAGCTGGATTCGGGGTGCCGAATCGGCTCCCAGCAGCCGGAGAAAGCTGAGGGGGCTCAAACCGGCGCCGGTCCCGCGCAGAACGTCGCTGTAGCGCCGGCGCAGCCAAGTGAGGCTCGGGGTGTTCCCCGCGGCGTAGGCGAAGCTCTCAGTGCGGTCGACGCGGTCGATGCCTGCTGGCAGGTACGACTTCGCCGGAGACTCCCACACGTTGCGTCGGCCGCCGTCGGAGTCATATCTGAGGGCTTGGAGTGCGACGGCCATGCCCACGTCGCCGCCGAGCCGGGAGCGGTCGGGAGCGTCGAGCCGGGCGAAGGCGTCCTGGAGGTTGCGCAGTTGCTCGTCGGTGAGCTGCAAGGCTGGTGCGTCCTTACGGGCCTTGCCGTAACTCGCCAGACGCCGCAGGGCGGTGAGCTCGTCCCCGTCCGTCAGCAGAGCATCGCGTTTGGCCAACCACTCTCGTACGCGGGTGGGGGAAGGGGAGTCGGCAAGGAAGGCCGGATGCAGGACGTGGGCGAAGCCGAGGCTCTCCGCGAGGTTGCCCGGGCGGTCGGCGAAGATCCGCAGTTCACTGGATTCGGGGGGCCGGTGCCGGGCGCCACTCTCGTCCGCCAGCCAGGCGAAGGAGGACAGCCGGTGGTCTGCCCACCCGGATGCCACCCCCACGGCGGCCAGCTCGATGGTGCTTTCCAGGGAGCGGCCCTCATCCCCCAGGAGCTCCAGGGCGTCCCACACGTCGACGGACACCGGCTTGACTGCACCGTGGTCCGCCCAGTCCTTGAGGACTTGGCGGTAGCGGCCTGCCGAGTCCCGCGCGGCGTGAGGGAGGGCCGGGTGCTCGGTGAGCCGCTCGATCTCAGCTTCGGTCAGAATACTGGTGAGTTCAGCGGCTTCAAGGGCTAGGTCCTCAAGCGCCTGGGGTTCCTGACAGGAAACGTCGACCCGTAGACGCGCAGAGACCTGCAGACGGGCCCGCTCCAGCAGTGCCGCTTCCAGCGCGTCGACGACCTCGGCTTGCTCTTGCCGGCTTGTCTTCTGTGGGAGAGGGACCATCGGCCAGGACGACGCTGGGACGAGCCGGAACTGTTCGGTTACCGCTGCCGCCCACAGATCTGCCAAGCGTGGTACGAGCGCCTTGTTCCAGGCGGTCGCTTGGAGCCCTTGCCGGCTCGGGGTGGGATCGAACGCGGCGTGTACACGAACGGGTAGAGCGAGAGGGGTCACGGGGAGCCGGACGTGGACGTGCCCAGATCGGGCTTCGCTGACGGGCGCGGCGGTGGCCACAGGTTTCAACGGAAGGGCCACGGCCAGGGGAGTGGTGTCTCCGAAAGCCTTCGCCGCAGGTTCGAGGCCCGGCGGTGACACAACGACAGCATGGCAGACCCGCCAGCGCACGCCGACGGGATCGCGTACATCCTCCACCTCGACCGATACGCATTGCCCCGCGACTTCGGCGGTGAACTGCTTGGCGGCCTCTCGTCGCAGCGCAAGACGCCGCACAGTCCGGCCGTGGGTGTCGAGGTGGATCACCGCGGCGACATGACGCAGGAAGAGCAGTGCCTCGTTTCCCCAGGAGGCCAGCCATTCGTCCACGTCGGATGCGGTGAGCGGCTCCTCGGTGAGCGGGACACGGAAGACCGTCCATTCGTCGCCGCCCAGCTCGGGGGGAAGAAGACACGCTGGAGCCAGGCTCAGACCAGATTCGCCGATCCGTAGACGGTAGTGGCCGCTGTGCACCTCGATTGTTGACGAGAGGTGGAAAAGAGTCATGAGACCGATGCCGAAACGCCCGATGGCCTCTGGGTCCTCGGCTTTGCTCGTCAGCCACGGCATCGACAGCGGAATGACGTCTGTCAACACGACCGGTTTGCCATTGTGGGCCACCAGCAGGGTCGCCTCACGTACCTGGATCCGTACCTCGGTCGCTCCGAGGTCCTCCGCATTCTGCACGACCTCCGACAGCCCCTGCAGACGATCCATGGATACCCCTTTCGCCGCGCGTCGGGCCCCGATCGCCAAGTCCTGCATCACACCTGTTTCGGTGGGCAGCTCAGCCAAGCGCTTGATGGCTGCATGGACCGCTTCCGGCGTCGTTGGCTCGGGCACGTTCGGCCCGGGCGCGCACGTCTTCTTGAACAGCCGCTCCGCCCACTCGGCGGCTTCATTCTCCCCGGCCGTCCACCGTGCCATGACTCTTCCCCCACCCGCTGTCGCTCCTGCCCCGGCCATGATTCTCTCCTCCAGCCGACGTAACGGAGCCGCTGTTCAGAACAAGCCGAAGCTGGCGCCCTGACACATTCCCTCGGTAGAGGTAGTTGGGAGGGGTGCCCCGTTCAATCGAACAGTGCGGAGAGCGCGCGGGCCAGTTCGGCAAGGTGCTCGGGGCATGCTGCTCTGCCTTACGGTCGCAGCACGTTAATCGGACATGGCCAGGTTGCGCCCGTGCCGCAGGGGGCTCCGCTTAGGCGTCTGTACCACTGTGCCCCGATGGCCCCGTCCAGGGGAGCACTACCGCTTCCGCCTCCTCGATGTGCTCGGCGGCAGCCTGGGCCGGAGCGTGGTCAGCGAATTCCTCTCGGCGCTCGATGGCCAGCTCGACCAGGCGTGCGGCGAGTGGCTTGGTGGCACTCCAGCCCAGCTCTGGCAACTGCTGCTCCAGCAGCTGCCGGAGCTCCTTACGCAGCCGGTTCCGTGCGGTCTCCAGGGAGCCGAGGTGCGGGAGCCGGGCCTCGTGAAAAATCTTGGTCGCTACGGCCTCGGCGGTTTCTCTCACCGGGGCCGCGGTCCCGTCCGACCGCCGCTGACCAGGAATGGCTTGCTCTACCAGAAGGAGTACTCGCTGTACGGGGGTGAGCGTCGGCTGGGACGTAGCCCGGGCATGGTCGCGCTCCGCGGCCAGAATGTCCCGGGCCAGAGCCAGCAGTGCATCCGCTGTCCACTCCAAGCCGGACTCACCGGACTCCCTGATCGCCTTCAGCCGGTCCTCGAACCACTGCTGTCGCAGCGGATTGGCCAACGGACGGGAGTTCAATTGGTCAGACACGGCCAACAGCAGATAGGCGGTACGGGCCCGGGGGTCGGAGTTCGCCATGACCCGGTCCAGGAAGTCCGGGGCCGTCATACGCTCCGGCGGGACAAGGTGACGGGCACCCGATTCGTGAAGCCACCGCTCGATCAAATCGTCCACATGGGCACCGGCGGCGCGCGGCCTGAAGTAGTCGGAGTCGGGGTGGTGGCGCTTCCACGCCACGTATTGGACCACGCCCAGCCACTTGGCGAGTTCGACGTGTCGGGGCTCCGCCTTCGTGGGTAGTGCCGAGTTGAGGGCCACGAAGAAGTGTCGGACCAGGCCGATGAATCGGGCATGCGTGAGTGGATCGGCGAGGGCCGCGAGGAGGTCCTCCCGAGGAGCTTCGGCGCGCAGGTTCTCGATCCTGCATGTAGGGGCCTTTGCAGTGAGGAATTCCCGAAACTCGCCGTCGACGAGCCACAGCACCTCGGCCGCTGCGTGGTCACGGTCCTTGCACAGGCCCCAGTGCGGTGCCTCGTCGACGCCCAGTACCTCGCGCAGATGATCGGCGTCGTAGCGGGCGAACGCCTGCGCCAGGCTCGTTAGGGCGTCCGCATGGTCGACAACGTGGTGTAGCGCGTCGCCCGGGCGCCGGGCGCGCATGATGTGCCGCAGCTCGGCCGTCGTGATGCCACGGTCGAGGAACACCAGGTGCCCGTTGCCGCCGTTGTCCACCTCCTGCAGCCTGGACTGCACCACGGTGAAAGCGGTCAGGTTACGGGGGGCGGTTTGCGGGGCGCCCGGCGTTGCTCCGCCATGTGGGTCCGCTCCCCAGGAAGGGTCAGGCGGAGGCTCGGCGACGGCCTCTGCCAAGCCCTTGGGCCTGCCG
>KL569100.1:19606-22516 GCA_000715635.1 Streptomyces violaceus
GCCTCTGCCAAGCCCTTGGGCCTGCCGCCCGCCCTGCCACCGACGGGTTGGGTCCAGCGTCGCCACTCCTGCGGCTCCGTTCCGCCCATGGTGATGGCCGCGCGCGGGTCGATTCTCTTCAGTACATGGCGATAGGACCACAGGGCGATCAGGGCCCGTTGCTCCTCGGTGGCGTAGTCCTCCACGTCCGGGTCGCTCAGGAGGTCAGGGTCCAGAGCCTCGATGTCCGCAAGGAGTTGGTCGCGAGCCTTGAGCAGGGCGGGGCAGTACCGGACCGCATCCGCTCGTGAGGCGGCGACGACTTGCGCGGCGACACCGTGCCGCAGCCCGGTGAAGGCCCAGTGCCTGAACATTCGTGCGGCCCTGGCCGTAAGGTCGTCGCAGTTCGCACCGGACGTCCGGACCGCGGGTCCCGGCGCACCGATATGAGGGGCGCCGAGGTCGGCCTTGCCCTCGTCTGCGGCCCGCTCATACAGCACGGGCCTCAGCACGCCGTCTGCCAGCGCGTCCCGGGCGGTGTAGACGTCAACGGGGTTGCCGAACAGATGTTGGACGGTAGCCTGCGACCTTCTCGGCACGGGGGCGTCCGCGAAACCGAGATAGGCCGCGTTGGGCAGGATCTCGCGCAGGCGGACGTGGTGAACGGTGAGGTTGTGCGGCTCGTCCAGGATTACCAGGATGTTGCTCCGGGTGTTTACGGCGGCGGGCGGCGGATCCTCGGGGTCTGTGTGCGGCTGCTCGGTTATCCGTATCGCGACGAGCCTCTGGAGGGTGAGCACGAGCACGTCCGGCACATCGAGGGCGAGGGCTTGGGCGGCCCAGTACGCCGAGGGCGGGTTGACCACGCCCTCACCGCCTCGCGCGAGTTCGTCGGCGATGCTGTGCTCCCGCTCTCGGTGTTGGGCGACCACAACGATCTTGTGACCGGCAAGCCGCGGATGCGTCCGCAGCCGACGCACCAGGAAGCTCATGGTCCGTTCCGACCCCGAGTCCGCGAAGTGCCGGACTAATCCGCCGTGCCAGGCAGAGGAGTTGGCCGATCGGCCGTTCATCCGGTCGACGAGCAAGTCGGTCACCCGGTGAACCGCGCGGTACTGCGGAAAGCGCGCGACCGTCTTGACCACCGTTCCTTGCTGTCCGTAGCCCGGCGGCGGCCACTCCCTCTCCTGGACGAAGTTTCGTACCAGATCGAGCAGATGGGACGGCCGGAGAACACCGGCGGTAAGGGCTTCCCACGGGCGCAGCGGGCGCTCGACCGGGCATCCGAGTTCGGCGCGCACCTGCTCCTCGGTCGCTGGCGCCACGGTGCGCCAGCGATCAAACTCCCATGCCGCAGAGGTGATGGTGCCCAGCCGGGCATCCGACTCGTCCATGACCACCAGGAGCTGGGCGTACCGGGCCAGTTCGGGCCGCGCCGGTGCGGAGTCGCCACTGGCGCCGGCGAGGTTCCGGATCTGGTGGACGAGGTAGTCGATGACACCCCGCGCGTCCGGCTCCTGCGCGATGACGACCCAGGGCAGTCCGTTCACCCGAAGCAGCACGTCTGGCGCAGCCGCATCGTCGACGTGGCGCTCAGCCACAAGCCGGAAGTCATTGGTGCCAGGCGCGAGTCCTTCCCAGTCGACCAGCCATACCAGTGCGGGCAGCCCCTCGTGCCAGTCGGGCAGCCTCTGGGCGGGCATTCCCTCACGAAGCAGCCCGGACAGCTGGCTGTTGGCGGCCGCGGTGAGTGACGGAGCCCCGGCAGCGCGCAGTACCTCCGCCCACACGGCCTCGACCTGAGCCACGGTCAGCCAGCAGGTGCCGTCCGCCCCCTGGTTGAGACGTTCGACCGCCGCCAGCAGGCACTCCCGGCACGGTCCGAACTCTCCGTCTCCGCCGGTACATTCATGCCGAGCCCAGCCCATGGCGGTGAGCAGCCCGACCAGCGGCTGACTGCCGCGCGCTCCGTTCGGTCGCGCCAACCTCCGGCCCCCAACGACTCGGCCCGCTCCCCGTGTGTACCGCGAGGAGGGGAACAGCGGAACATTATCCAATCAGGTCGGCTCACGCCGATACGCAAGCATCACCCGTCCTGCGGGGCCGGCTGCAGGTTCTCCAGGACGTCATGCTGCACCATCCGCAGCTTCGCCAACTCGCCCCGCAGCGCCGTGGCGCGCCGCTCGAATGCCGCGTGGACGGCTACGACCCGGGCCTGTTCGCTTAGAGACGGAAGTGGAATCGGGCACTCCATCACCACGGCAGAGCTGATTTTCATCAGGCTCGTGGAAGTTTGAGCACGGGCGTGCATCCACTGACGCACTGGCTCCGAGCGCAGTACGACTTCCAAGTACGCCGGCAGGCACGTCTGCGTATCGGGCCGGAGCCGCACCATCTCGTGTGGGTAGATGCAGGGGGCTCCGATATCGCGATATCGCCCGGCCCCACCCACCAGCTCGCTGCCACCGGCCAGGCTGAGAAGCACGTCCCCGTCCGTGAGCTGGAACCGTCGCACTCCGGCGTCGTCCGGTACGTGCTTCAACGGGTGCGGAACGAAACCCTCCGCGGTGAGGCACCCCATCCCGAGTGCGAACAGGCCCGTCCGCTCCGGAACCGGTGGGCCGCTGTAGCCGCGGCTCGGCCGCTCCTCAAGCACGCTGCTCAACGGGACGGTCGGACAAGCGGAGTCGAGCACCGCGCCGCTCACGATCCGATCCGTCAGCAGCTCTGCGAGTTCTCGGTCGGCGTCCTCGCTCTCGTGCTTGGCGTCCTCGAGCGAGACCGCGTAGTGCTTCGCCCAGGTCCGGAACGTGGCGATCAGTTCCGCCCGTCCTGCCGCGACCGCCGCGTCCAGCCGTTCGGCCAGGTCCCCGCCCAGTACCGCGAGGACCACCTCGTCCGCCGTGCCAGCGGCGAGGGCCAGCTCGGCCG
>KL569100.1:22730-25227 GCA_000715635.1 Streptomyces violaceus
GCTCAGAGATGTGTATAAGAGACAGCTCTTGTCCAGATCCCTGCGACGCCTTGCCGCTGCGGTGCGCTCCCTCCGCCGGTGTGCGTTGGCAGGGGTCCCCGTGGCACCATCGGTCGCGTCCTGGGCCCGCTTGTACGCCTCGTTCGCCGCCGCCAGGGCCGTGTCTGCCGCGTCGACCTCCGTCAGGAAAGCTGGGATGAGGTGCCGCACCACGGGGTGGTCCAGCGCCCGTCGGCGTTCCGTAACCGTGGCTCCAGTGGTCCTGCCGCTCGCGCCGCCTCCTGCCGCTTCTGGTTCGGCCACCGCTTCGAGGGAGGCGACCCAGCCCTCAAGTACGCGCTCAGCACCGCCCGCCGCGAGCGCCTTCAGGTCGTATCGATGGGCCGTCCACCAGTCGGCGATGATGCCGCTTGGGGTGTGGTCGTTAAGAACCCCGATCGCACCCACCGTTGCGGTGAACTGGGCTGCCAGAGCGACACGAAGCCTCATGAGGTCGGGTTCGGCGGGCACTTCGACGAGCGTGGGGACGCACTGCTGCCACCAGCGACTGTATGCCTCACGCAGCGCCTGCTCGCGCGCCGCCGTCAGCTCCGGGATACGCACGGCCGTGGCCTCCGCCCCCTCCGGGAGGAAGTCGTAGGAGGCGGAGTCGTTCTCGCGCTCGACGAAGAGTGTGCCGAGGTCCTCGATGCCGTACCGGCGGAAGCGCTCGGCGGCCGCCGAAACCTCGGAGGTTGGCACCCCACCGTACACATGCGCTCGGACGTTTTGCCGTCTGGCGGGCGGTGAACTGTCCACCCAGCGGCTGATGTTCAGGTTGGCGTCGGCGGCAAGGAGTTCGTCCACGCTCACCATGCGCGCATAGCCGGGCTGCTCGTGCAGGCGGAGGAAGGTGTTCACGATCCGCTCGGCATGCTCCGGGCTGAGTGTGTTCCGGGTGCGGCCCGCCAGATAGTCGTGGCTCGCGTCGACGAACAGCACCTTGCCCGCTCGCTTCGGGCTTTTGTCTCCCGGCCTCCGCAGGACCAGCACACAGGTGGGGATGCCGGTGCCCGGGAAGAGGTGGGGGCCGAGGCCGATCACGGCCTCGATGACGTCGTCGCGCAGCAGGCTTTCCCGGATTTGGCGGTCACCGCCGGCGCGGAAGAGTACGCCGTGCGGCATGACCGTGGCCGCGATGCCGCCTTTCTCAAGGGCAGCAACCATGTGCTGAGCGAACATCAGATCGGCCCCGCTGCCCCGTGTCCAGCCCCACCGCATCCGCTCGCCGTGTTCCGTATCCGCCTTGACGACCAGCTCCGGGTCGTACTTCAAGGCCATGGGCGGGTTGGAGAGCACCTTGGTGAACTTCCTCAGCCGGCCGTCCTCGTCGAGGTGCTGTGGGTCGGTCAGGGTGTCGCCGTGCTTCAGGTCGAATTCCCGGATGCCGTGCAGCAGCATGTTCATGGTGGCGATGCACCAAGAGGAGGCGTTCGCGTCCTGGCCGCAGAGCGTGAGCCGGCGGGGGTCACCACCGTGTTCGCCGACGTACTCATGGGCCGCGATCAGCATGCCGCCGGTGCCCGCGCAGGGGTCGTAGACGGCGTCACCGGGGTGCGGGTCGATGAGCCGGACCATCATCCGCACCACGTCACGCGGGGTGTGGAACTCTCCGCCGCGCCGACCTGCGGAGTCGGCGAACGAGTCGAGGAGGTACCCGTACGCGGCTCCGAGCATGTCCGGGAACGCAACATCTTCGTTCCGTAGCCCGTGCAGCGAGAAGTGACGAACCAGGGAGCGCAGTTCGGCGTCGCGGATCCTGCCGAAATCGACATGGGCACCGATTCCGGTGAGGACGTCGTTCGCCTCCGTGAGTGCTACGCCCGCCTGGTTGAGGGCTTCGCCTACATCTCTGGTCAGCTGGGAGAGGCCGGGTGCCGGGTCATCGGGACGGTGCGGATCGTGATGTGGGCCGGCCCACCAGCGGGCACGGGGCGGCACGTAGAGGTCAGGGTAGGAGTCCGGATCGTCGGCCCGTGCCAGGGCCTTGGCCGGGTCGCCGGTGCGGGCCAGGGCCTCGTCGTGGACGGTGTGCCACTGCGGCTGGAATTCATCCGAGCTGTGCTTGAGGAAGAGCATCCACAGCAGGTGGCCCTGGTACTCCGAAGCGTCCATCGTGCCGCGCAGGATGTCGGCAGCGGCGAACAGATGCCGCTCCAGCTGGGTCAGGGTGATTCTGGCCACGCGACGCTTCCTCCGGTCCGTCACTGCTTGGTCCTGTTGCCGACCCCGAGTGCTGCCAACAACCGCCAGATGTCGGACGACGGGTCTCGCTTGAGCGGGTCACAGGTGTCGGCGTGGCCGGACATCTGCGCGTACTCCGCCGCACTCAGCGCGGCCGCCTTCTGTCCCTTGTCGACCTGTTCCAGCTCTCTGGCTCGGTCGGCCTGTTTGGCCGAGCAGCCGCCGTGCGGGTGCGGGCAGGAGTCGACCAGCTTGCGCGCGTGGCGGACAGCGG
>KL569100.1:25437-28659 GCA_000715635.1 Streptomyces violaceus
ATGCTGCCATCAAGGATTGTCCCCGCGTGCCGTCGAGTCCTTTGCCCCGCTTGCCGGATGCCTTGTCGTAGTTCCCGAAGCCCTGGGCGTCGGGGTGCCGGCGCAGCTGGTCCTTGACCCTGGCGTCGCGGCCGCCTTCCCGACTGCTCCATGGCTGGAAGTGGAGCAGCAGCCACAGCTCGAAGGACGGATCGGACAACGCCACCTGAACCCCGTTCTCGCGCGCGAGCTTGAAGGCATCGCGGATGTCGGCGTCACGACTGTCCGCCGCATCCCGGTCGAAGAGGGCCCACATCTCTTCGCCGGGTCCGGCCTTGGCCAGTACCTGTTCCACGACCTTGGAGGGGCGCAGCCCATTGGGGTGGCTCGGGTGACAGTACTCCAGGGAGAACGGCGGTATGCCTCTCTCCGTGTCACCTTCGCCGAAGGTCTTATTGAGCAGGTCGAGATAGGCGGGCTCCGTCTTGCTGCCCTCGGTGGCGACGTAGATGACGCGTTGTGACTTGTCGCCGTACGACCCGACGGATCTTCGGAGTGCAGGCGAGGGGGCGTCCGCGTCGCGACGGCGTGCACGCCTGGTGCCGCGTTGCTGCTGCTTGCTCACGCGGTGGCCCTCTCCTCCCCTTCCGGTGGTGCCAGCTTTCTGGCCAACTCGCCTGCGCCGACTCGGGGGACACCGCCGTAGTGACCGTGCAGATAGCGCCGTTCGAGGTTGTCGTCCTTACGGACCTTGGCGGCGACCAGCGGATACAGGGTGCTCTGTCCAGTGCTCTGCTTGGCCGTGATCCAGACCTGGTCCCGATCGAGCGGGCGCTCCGCGATGGAGGGGCCCAATAGGGTGGCGTCGTGGGTGGTGAAGATCAGCTGGGCGGTCCGCGGATTGGCGTCCGGGTCCTGGAAGAGGCGGATCACTTCGGCCGCAAGGCGGGGGTGCAGGCTGGAGTCGAGCTCGTCGGCGAGCAGGATGCCGCCGCGGTCCAAGGCATGCAGCAGGGGGCCTAGGAAGGCGAACCACGCCTGCGTGCCCAGTGACTCCTCCCGCCAGAAGTCCAGGGGCCGGTCCTCGCTCTCGGGCGTGCGGTGCAGCAGTTGCACCTCGCCAGTGTCGGGATCGGTGGTCAGTCCGGTGATGCCGAGGTCCGCACCGGCGAGCAACTGGATCAACCGCTCGCGGAACTCGGCACCAGCGTTCTCGACGGTGAGACGTTCCCTGGTCCATTCAGTACGGTTCCGGACGTCGTGCTGAGAGGTCACCAGCCAGAGGTTGTTGAGGAACCAGCGGTGCACAGCGGCCAGCTTGGTGTGATTCAAGGTCGCACCTACGGTGAGAAACAGGGCGTTTGGCCTGGTCAGAGCCTTGATTTCGTCCTTACGCCCACCCAGCCCGGAACCGGGGAACCGGAACTCTCCCCCTTCGTCCTCCGGCCGGTCGGCTTCCCGGTCGAACCAGACCTGACGATGCGATCCGTTGGGGTAGGCATGCAGCCATTCGGCCTCGACGCGCTCGTCGGAGAGCTCGAAGCCATAAGTGTAGCGAGTCTTCTGGCCAGGCCGACCGAGCAATAGGTCGACCTCGAAGAAGCTGGTCTCCTCGCGTGCTGCGGGGTCCAGTGTGAACGGTTCACGGGGTACGGTCTCGGGGTGCTTGCCCCAGTCGGCGAAGGATTCCAGCACGGCATTGCGCATGAAGCGGAGCGCTGCCAGGGCGTTGGACTTACCGGAGGCGTTGGCACCGAAGATGCCGATGGCCGGGAGCACCGAGACGGCCTTGCCCGCGACGCGTACATGGGCGTCGCGGCCAGATCCGTCGTTGAACTCAGTGGCCACCAATGACAGCTCTTGTTCGTCCCGGATCGACCGGTGATTGGCCACTCGGAAGCTGAGCAGCACGTGGAACCTCCCTACGAGGCGGGTCCCTAAGCGCCGTCCTTCACGCTCTAGTGCGGACTACCCGCATGAAACCCGTAAACAGAGTACGCCGTAGCCTGCGGGTAGTGCCAGCGATGGCTCAATGATCGGCTGATGGCCGCTGCGCGTCGGTTCGTCACGGATGCGGTGATGCCCACGCCGGTGCCCTCTTCAGACCTTTGGTGCAACGCCCAGCTCGGCAGTGAAAGACCGGTCGGAGATCATCCCCCGTTCGGCGGGGACCACTCGTTCCTCAGAGACGCTTACAGACCCCGTTACGGATCACCCCGCGGCGGCGGGGACCACGTCCGGGGACGGCCCGTCCTTATCGCTCACGGTGTGCTTTCCGCCGATGCAGAGGTGATCCGCCCCGACGACGGGCGCTGGCTGACGGCGGTAGTCCCTGCCGATGCTGGGGGTGTCCGCACAAGGAACTGGCCGAAGCGATGCCACGTCCAGGCTGGGCTGCGTGATGCGGTACATCCCGGAGAATGGTCTACGCCAAGCGCGGGGAGTACCGGGAGCTGGCCAAGCGCATCGAGCACGCGTAGGTCGCTGTGAGGCTTCCTGCTCGACATCAGGAGTGGTTGGCCCGTTGGGTGGTTCTCGTCGTGCCGGCCAGGGGCTATTCGCAGGGACTGAGCGATCTTGACGGCCCGCCCCCCCTCGTCCAAGACGGGTTGCAATTCGCAGCGACGCTACGGCGTTTACGAACCGATGTGTGGGTGCCCGTCCGGCGGTGCATTTGCATGGCCATTCGGTAGCGGCAGCGGCACGTTCACCCGAAGGGGTGATGTTGGGATGTGCCTTGCCGGGCGGCCGCATCGAGCCGCTGGTACGGGTGCGGTCAGCTGATGAAGGAGGGGGCGTTGCCCGCGCGCGCGTCCCCGACGGCTCCCTTGCACGCGTCCATGGCCGACGACGGAGCCGCCGCCTTCGCTTCTCCTGCCCTGCTGCAGTTGTAGCGGCACGGACACGGAGCGGGGTCGGTGTTCTGCACGACCGTTGCCCTTCTGGGTGACGCGGTGATCTACTGCATGCTCCGAAGTGGCTTATGGGGGAACTGTGCGAACAGGCCATTTTGCCGTGCATCGGAGGATCAGCGCCGCGCGTCAGTGCGCGCGAGGTTGCCGTGGCTCTCGCGCCTGCTGACGGCGGTCGTCGGAGTAGGCGCGGGTTCGCCTATCAGGATGCCGTCACGCTGCTGGACTGCCTGGACATGCTCGAAGGGCAGTGGACCGCGGTCTCGTGGGAGGACCTGGAGGACATCCTGTGCCATCAGGACGGCGCCCCTGTATACCGGCAGGTCAAGAC
>KL569100.1:28861-49979 GCA_000715635.1 Streptomyces violaceus
GGTCAAGACGATCGAGGAAGCCGGGACGCGGCACAGTATCGCCAACATTTGCAGGCCGGAGGAGAAGAAGACCGCAGACAGCAGCTATCTGGGCAAGCTGTTCCTGGGCAAGCCGCTGCCGGACGGCACACGGTTCACGTTCATCGTCAACGAGACGCCTCAGCGGGACCTGTATGAGTTCGTCGCGGAACGTGACCGTCCTCGCGGTCCGGTGAGTGCCGACGCCCGCGCGGACATCGTCAAGAGGCTCAGCACGGTGCAACTGCCGGACGGCAGGGACATCGGATGGTGTGTCGACCGCCTGGACGTTCTGGTGGAGGCGCGCACCATCGACCAGGTCGAGGCGGAGGCCATGGCGCGACTCGCGCCACTGGTGGAAGCCTGCCTGGGAGAGAAACCGCTGTACGAGGAAGTCGAGGAGGTCATGATCTGGCTGATCTCCCGATACATCACACGCAGCGCCCTTGAGCTGCGACCGAGAGTCTTTACTGCGGACGACTTCGGCGCGGCCCTTGATGACAGCGTGCGCAGAGCTACCGGGCGGCGGCGAGACGGTTCCACCGAACTGTTGATGAAGTTCAAGCACAAGCTACGGGCTGCCGAGATACCGGAGCCCGAGGCGGAAGCCCAGCACGATGCCATGCTTGCCTACCGTCGTACCTACCGTGCCAGTGTCGGCACCCGGCGCCGCGCATACGATGATCTGGCCGATCAGATCAATGCTATCTGCACGCTCACGATGGCGAAGCGCCGCGCCGGGCGTCTCGACGCCGGCTCGGCGGCGTACTTCGAGACGCTCGTGGCGGTGAGCGAGATGCCCGAGGTGACCAGCCGGCAGTTCACCCTCGCCGAGGCCCACGCGGTGCTTTCCGACATCACGGCACGCTGCCAGAACAGGTACGCCGATGCCTCATAAGATCGGCAGCAGCGTGGTGCCTCCGCTGTATCGTGCCTGGGATCCGGACGACTCTCCCGACTTCCACGCGGCACGGCTCTTGCTGCTCATCTACCTCTGCGGTGAGGAGCCCGGTCCCTACATCGAGGGGCGGACGAAGTTCGCCAAACTTGACTTCTTCGTGCGCTATCCGGGGTTCCTGGAGCGGGTCCACGCCGCGATGCCGGAAGCCGTCGAAGCCGAAACCGCGTTTCTCGCCCGCGACCCGTCCGAAGTCGAGGCACCGATGATCCGCTACCGCTATGGGCCCTGGGACCAGCGCTACCGGCAGTTCCTCGCCTTCCTCATCTCCCGCGATCTTGTCACCGTCACGAGCCACCGGGTCGAACGAGTGAAGCTCAAAGCCGTCGGCAAGAGGACAGCGCAACGTCTCACCGAGGCCCGCGAGTTCCAGCCGCTAGTCCGGCGCTGTCAGGCCATGCGGGGAAATCTGGCCGCGATGTCGGGCACCGACCTGAAGAACCTGATCTACGACCTGTTCCCAGACGAGGTCGGCAACGCGCCCTTGCGCCAGGAGATCCGGCCATGACGAAGCCTGTGACCGCCCACCCCGACCGCGGGATCAGGATCGACTCCGTCAGGCTCGTCCACGGCACCGCAGAGATCGACGAGTATGCCTTCGGAACCGGCATGCTGAACATCCTCAGCGGGCCCCGCAACAGCTCCAAGACAACCACGCTGAAGGCCATCGACTACTGCCTCGGCGACCGCGGTGGGATGATCGACGCTCTCGGTGCCGCCGTCTCCGACGAATACATCGAGGTCTCAACCGCGATCCGGCTCAACGGACACCCCCGCATCCTCACCCGCCTCCTGCAGCACGGGCGCATGAACAAGGTGTACGTCGACGGAGACGAGCTGACCGACACCGACTTCTCCGACTGGATCCTGCGCGAACTGGGCTGGCCCAACCTGCGCATCCCCAAGGGTCTCCACCCGGCCACAGCCAGTGAACTGACGCCCTTGTCCTTCCGGAACCTGCTGCGCCACTTCTACCGCAACGAGGAGTCCTGGACGAGCTTCGCCAACAAGGAGCATGAATTCATCCGGCGCGGCGTCGTCAGCATGCTCCTCGGCTTCGCCGGCCCCCGCTACGACACCAAGGATTTTGCCGTCGCCCAGGCCAAGCGGCGCCTTGCCGAAGCCCAGGCAGTGGAGCGGGACGTGCAGGACAGCACATTGCAGGCCGTCACCGCCATCTCCGAACGGCTCCGCATTCCCATCGCCCGCACTCTCGACCAGGTAGCGACCGCACGGGAAGAGGTCACTGCCCAACTCGAGGCGGTTCGCCAACGACGTCACGAACTGACGCACGAGATCAACAGCCTCCTGCAGGGAACGTCCACCACCGAGACGGCAGCCGGATACGACTCATCACTGACGAGCGTCTACGAAGACATATCCCGGCGGTTGCAACTGGCGGTCGACGAGGTCGTTGCGCTCGAACAACTCGGCAGCGAACACGCCTACTCCGCCCAGACGGTCACCTCGGAAGTGACCCGCATGGAACGACTCATCGCCTCCGTGGAGATCTTCGACGCCCTCCCCGTACGACTCTGCCCAGCGTGCGAACAACGCGTGAACCCGCACCGAGAGCACGACGAAGACGCCTGCTACCTGTGCTTCCAACCGGTCGATGACGACCAGCGCCGCCGACGGGCACAAGTGGAGATCCGGTCACTCAAGTCGGAACTTGCCGACCTGGAAGACGTCACCGCCCGCACCGCCGCCGATCTGCAGAGGGCCCGCACTCGCCGAGTGGACCTTCAAGACGAACAGGCACGGCTCGCGCACCGCATCAACGAAGAACGCGCCGCGCAGCTGGCCCCCTTCATGGCCAGCCTCGAAAACCTCGCTGCCCAGATCGCCCAGCTCGAACAGAAGATGACAGCCTTTCCGGCCATCGAGGAGATCCTTCAACGCCGCGCGGTAGCCAGCCAGGCCGTCACCGCTGCACAACAAGCCGTCGACGCACTTGACCAAGAGCCCGCCGCAATTGCCACAACTACGCTCACTTCCGTCGAACGATGCGCCTTGTTCGCCGAGCGAATGAACGAATTCCTGCACCGCTACCGCGAACGCGGCTGGGTCAAGGGCGCCATCACCATCAACGACAGTGACCTCACCTTCTACGTCGGCACCCGACCCTGGGACCAAGCCCTGGGGGCAGAGACGAAGGTGCTCTTCTTCCTGGCCTACAGCTACGCCACCCTGTTCCTGGCCTCTGACCTCGACGAAGAAGCAGCAGCCCCGGGCCTGCTGCTCCTGGACAACCCCTACCAGCAGGGCATCGGCACCACTGTGGTCGACGACGTCCTGCAAGATCTGGCAAACGCAGCCCAGGCCACGGGCACCCAGATCATCAGCACCCAGGCCGTTCCGGTCCCGCGCGACCCGGCCACCATCCGGGAAATCCACATGCCCAAGGAGTACGAAGCGCCGTAGGCAGACCCTCTCAACCATTGGTGCAACGGAGTCCTGCTCACCCCAGATTTCGGGCGGCGAGCGACCATGGCCCGCACGGACGTCCGTAGCAGGATCAGACTTTGATGACGGTGAGGCGTCCGCCGCAAAGCGCGGTGAGGTCCTCCGGATCGGAGGTCAGGACCGTGGCCGGTTCGGGTGCGGCGAGGGCGGTGGCGCTGAGCATGGCGTCGATGGCGTGCTTGTGGCCGTGCAGGCCGGCGTCGGCGAGGAGGGCGGCGGCGTGGCGGGCGATGGGCTCGGTGACCGGTTCGACGACGAGGCGGGAGAGAGTCCACTCCAGGGCCGGGCGGTTGGTCCGCGGGTGGACGACTTCCACAGGGTGGCCGCGGAGGTGATCATCCGTAGGTCTTCGGCGCGGGACAGGGCCAGCCAGGCTGTGACCGTGCGGTCGCGGAGGACGGCCTTGGCCAGTCCCTCGCTGTCCAGCACGAGGGTGCCACCGGGGACGACGGGGGAGCGGCTCACGCGGCGTTCGCTCCGCCCGCCGCCTGGTTGTCACGGGCCTGGTGGAGCTGGTCGCGCAGGGCCTGGAGCTCCTCGTCGGTGACGGGTCCGTGTTCGGCTTCGGCGACGGTGATGAGTTCGTTGAGGTTGTCGCGTTTGATCTGGGCTGCGTCTACATATACGCCTCACGCCACGAGCCCGGTGTCACTGACGTCCGCTCGTGGGGCAGCGCGGACCACGCCCCCCCCGACGCCGACCTCTACCGCGTCGTCAGCGCCTGGGTGGCCCGCGAGTGGCCCTTCGAGCGGGTGGCGTACGCGCCTCGATGAGAAATCGCTCCGTGCCGCCGCGTCACCAGGACGGCCGCACGTCAGGTAGCCGAGTGGGCCGGGAACAGCGTGCCAGTACTCCTTGCCACCTACGCCCGGTGCGTCGATGGGCAACTGCCGGACCTGAAGAAGCGCTCGAAGCCGCCGGAGATCTCCCCGAGTTGCCCGACGCTGGTTGATCTTCAGCCAAAGAACTTCGACACGTATTCGACACAGCCACTCGCCAAAACCCGGTGATAGCCGGACAGCCCCGGAGTCTCTCCTTGATCGTTAGGGGAGACCTCGGGGCCTTGTCGCGTCGCGCGATAATTTGCCTGACCAGCAAAAACGCCCTCCCGGAGGAGGGTGGGGAGTAGGCGCCCCCGGCAGGACTCGAACCTGCGGCCAAGCGCTTAGAAGGCGCCTGGCGCATCTCGTCGGCAGGTGCTTTGACCTGCCGCTTTCCTCGTCATTGACGCGCTGTCAGGGGTTTTGTGGGACGTATGTGGGACGAGCGCATCGCTGGGACGGATGGGGGGCAGGGGCTCCCGACTGTGCCAGGGCTCACCGTCTCACGTCTCCTCACCTGTTCGGTGCGCCCGCGCGGAAATAGATCTACCCCCTCTTGCGTTCTCGATCTTCGAGCCGAGGAGGGGAAGGTGTCGGGCCTGAAGCTGTTCCACACGACGAATGGCGGCGTGGCGGAGGTCGCGCCGCGGCTTGCCGAGGTCGAGGCGGATGTGCAGGGCCTCGTCGAGGCGCACATGGAGACGATGCTGGGGGTGCGGTTCCTGGCGAGCGAGTACGTCATCGACTGTGTCGACGGCGGGCGGATCGACTCCCTGGGGCTCGACGAGAACAACGCACCCGTGGTGATCGAGTACAAGCGCGGCACGGCAGCCGGCGTGATAAATCAGGGCCTCTATTACATTGCGTGGCTGATGGCGCACAAGGACGCCTTCCGGAGTCTGGTCCGTGACAGACTCGGGGCTTCGGCCGCGTCCCAGGTCCTGTGGAGCGCACCCCGGTTGATCTGCGTCGCTGGCGACTTCACCCGCTACGACACGCACGCCGCACGCGAGTACCGGCGCAGTATCGACCTGGTCCGCTACCGGTACTTCGGCAATGAGCACATCGGCCTTGAGACCGTGGCGTCGGTTACCGGGTACTCGGCCGCTGCCAAGCGGGCCCGGCGTGCGGCCGGGCTGTCGTCAGCCCGAACGCAGGACGGAGCGATGGCGGAGCTGGCCGAGGCGGTCGACGAGGCGCTGCTCGGTCTCGGGGACGGCGTCACCCGGGTACGGCGCAAGCAGTACGTCGCCTACCAGCGGCTGCGGAACTTCGCCTGCGTCTGCCCGCCGCAGCAGACCAAGCTCCTTGTCTATCTCAAGGCCGATCCCAAGGATGTCGACCTGGTTCCCGGGTTCACCCGGGACGTGAGGGGGCTTGGGCACCACGGAACGGGCGACCTGGAGGTGCAGCTCCGCACCTCGCGGGATCTGGAGCGTGCTCAGGAGCTGTTCCGCACGAGCTACGCGGCGGCGTGAAATGCGAACGGTCACTTCGACCACGCGCGTCTTCGGGCGTCGATTCGATGGTCGTCTCGGATGCCTTTCGATGTACGGGCAGGTAGTGGCGGTGGAACATCAATGATGCGGAGGATCGCCGGTTTGGCTAACCGGCGATCCCCGGCTATGTTGTCTCGCTGCCTCGATCTACTTGAGCGAGGCGCTCTGAGCGATCGTCGCTGCGCGTAGCGTGTCGCGTTGACGTGCACTGCACTACGTCGGCATCCCCGCGGTTCGGCGTCACGGCACACCGCCAGGATGCTGGGCTACTCCTGGTGGGCGGTTGGCTGTGTGGTCGTGGATAATCTCTTCGCGTTCATGGAGCGCATCGCCCAGGCTCACACCTTCGCCAAGGGCATGGGGATCGCCGCGCCTCAGATCGGTATTACCCGTGCTGCTGCTGCTGCTGCTGTCGTCCGGCCGGCCGAGTCCGGCGCCGGCCCCATAGTCCTCCTCAACCCCCGTGTCACGGATGTGTCGGAGGAGAGCGATGAGAAGTACGAAGGGTGCCTATCCTTCTTCGACGTGCGCGAGCAGGTGCCTCGCCCTCTGAGAATTACCGTGGAGACCGCATCCCTCGACGGTGTCACGGTAACCACCGTCTACCAGCGCGGCCTGGCCCGCCTTGTCCAGCACGAGATCGACCACCTCGACGGCCTGCTGTACACGGATCGTATGCGGTCAGGGGTTCTGCCTATCCGCGTTGACGAGTACCGGCAGAGCGGCCGGGCATGGGCGTACGACTCCTGACCCGGAGCTGCCAGTGACCATGGAAGACGTGGACGGCGAGGACCCAGCCACGTGGGACGATCTGTTTGTCCGCGACTTGGATGCATGGCCGCTGCGGTTCGTACGGTGACGACAACGACCCGCCGAAGAATCCGCCATCCCTACCTGGGCGGCGTACGGCGGAACCTACCTGGGTGCAGTGACGCGTAGCCGGATGGCCTCCGACCCATGCGGCTAGCGCGTGTGACCTGACCAGTCAGCAGTGGCACGGGCTGGCCGATCAGACGATGTATTCCTCCATCAGTTCGGCGAGGTGGACGATGGCGGGCCAGGTGGTGGCGATGTTGGTGTGGGCGTGGAAGCGTCGTTGGGCGTGGACGTACATGGCCCAGTCGGCCGGGTTGTCGCCGTCCTGGAGGAAGGCGGGCACGATCTCCAGGGAGGTGGGGTTGGAGCAGGTCCAGGTCCGGTTGGCGGCCTGGGCCGGGTCGAACTTGGTGAGCGTGAGAGGGGTCTGGTTCTGATCGGGGCGCGGGTTGATGCCCCAGAAGGCGCGTTCCCCGACTTCGACCAGGCCGGAGAATCGTCCGTGCCGGGTGACGGGGATCAGTTCGTCGGTGTCGTCGCCAGCGCTGACCATTTCCTGGGTGACACCGAAGGCTCTGGGCACTGCAGAGCGGTCGCTGCGCTCGCGTAGCCGGATGATGCGCAGGCCCGGTTGGTCGCCGGGCTTACGGCGGTCTGGGTCCGCGTTGGGGGCCGTGATGTCGATGCCCGGCAACACGAGCTGGTCGAAGGTGATGCGGCTGTCCTGTAGCCAGGGCCAGATGTCCTTGTCGCTCGTCCGGGCGCGGCGTACGAGCAGCAGGCGATTGGCGGTGGAGTCGAGCGACAGAGCGTTGGTGAGGAATTCGGCGAGGGCCGCGCGAGCGGTACGGGGCACGCGTCCGCGGCCGGCCACGAGGGCTTCCGGCAGGGCGGTCAGTGGCATGGGGCGCTCGGTGGGGCTGCCCGTATTCGCCATGAGCTGTGCCGTGGACTCCTCATGGGTGTGCTGACGGATCAGCAGGGGCACGAGCATCCGCTCGCCAGCGGGGGCGAGCCAGACGGTGATCAGCTCGAAGGGGCCTTCGACGCCGGGTGGGGCAGGGAGTTTGGGCAGGTGACCGGCCTGGCGGAGGGCGTCCCGGAGGGCGGAAGCGGCGCGCTCGATGTCGGTGGTCGCGAAGTCGGTGCCGGGGAAACGCTTGGCGAGGGTTGCTTTGCTGGGATTGGGGTTGGCCGACGCGATGGGGCGCAGGCCCTGGACGTTGCGGCGCAGGCTCGGGAGGACCTTCTTGAAGAGGGGTTTGGGGTCGCGCTGGTGTGTGCGGGAGAAGTAGGCCGCGCCTTCCATCTCCACGATGCAGGCGATGGGGTGGGCAAGGCGGGGGAATGCACGGGTGATTCGCGCCGTGCGTTCGGCCTCGCTGGCTTCGTAGGCGGCCCGCCGGGCTGCCGGGTCTGACTCGGTGGAGCGTGGCAGACCGGCGGTCAGGTCTTGCGGGTCGTGGCGGTGGAGGGTGAGGTCGATCGGTCCGGTGAAGCTGGCGCACGCCGCTGTTGAGGTGGCGGGAGTCAGGCCGAGTTTGTCGGCGGCGGCTGTCTGTAGTCCTTGCCAGGTGCGGTCGGAGGAGGCCCAGACTTCGAGTTCGTACGTGGGGGAGTCGGGCAGCTGCATCGGCAGGCGTGTCTTCGATCGGGTCCGTGCCTTGGGCGTGGGTGTCAGCGGGATCAGGCCCTTGTCCTCCAGCTGTCGGGCGACCTGAGTGAGGACCTCCATATGGTCGCGGGGCTGGTAGCCGTGGCCGACGGGATGGTCGTGGGTCGCACGAGCCGGCGGGGCACCGTCCTGGTCCGGATAGCGGTAGGTCATGCCGGTGCTGTGCACGAGGTGCGCGGCGAAGGGCTGAACCGCCGCGTTGCCCGGGGCGGCGCGCAGTTCGTCGAGGCTGGGCGGCTCGTGGTGGGTGAGGCGGGCGAGGATGCTGGTGACGCCCGGCTGCCAGGCCCAGGAGGTGTCCTGTCCGCGTCGGCGGATGGTGACGGAGCTCTGCAGGAGCATGGGACGTTCGCGGCGGTGGATGAATCCGTCCTTGGCGGAGAGCAGGACGCTGGCGGTGGGGTCGCCGTTTCCGCGGCGGGGGATGTAGTCGAGCGCGTTCGTCGCGAAGCGGGTCATGCCCAGGTCGAGGTGGAGGTGGACCTCGGGGACCCCGGGCACGGTTTCCAGGTGGAGGGTGAGGACGTCCACGCTGGCTCCAGCTGCGCCGTCCTCATCGACGAGGATCTCCGGCAGACCGAGATGCAGGGTGCGGCGGCCGTCGGCCTGGGTGGGGCCGAGCCGCAGGTCACGGCGGTGGCCCAGGAACTGAAGATCGGTAGTAGTGAGATGTTCGGCGACGAGGCTGGGCAGGAGGTCGAAGACGTGCGCGGGAGGGTTGGCGGTGCCGTTGAGATGAAGGCCGTGCTGGGCGAGGTCGAGGTCTTCAGGGATCCATTCGAACTGGCCGGCGCCTTCGAGACGGCCGTACCAGTCGGTGTCCGGCACCTGGGGAGCCACATGAGCGGAGGCCCATGCCGACAGCGCGATCAGCAGCAGGTCCGGGTCGATCTCGGTCCGCGCGCGCAGCCAGGCCGGATGGCGAGGGTCCCAGTGCACGGAGGTGATCTCCGGGTCGATGAGGGTGATCAAGTCCCTCAGCGACCTGGTGGGCAGGCTGTCGGGTCCGTTGCGCTTTCGGCGGCCGGGGCGGGCCTCCCAGGCGTCCTGCAGAAGGCTGAGCATCCCCGGTGGGCAGGTCGCTCGGTAGCCGGTGACGGGCCAGCTGGCCCCGGTAGCGAAGGTGAGCACGGTGGCTTGGGTGGCGCGGTATGCGGGCATCAGCGGTGACCCCAGTCGATGTTGTCGAGGAGATGGGAGGCCAGGCCCCAGCAGGCGTGGGCGAGTTCATGGTCGAGTCGCTTTGCCGGGGTGGCGGTCGGGCCTGGATCGGTGAGCCAGCCGTGCAGGAGTTGCTGGGCGGCGACGATCACGCTCGTGCGGGGAGTGTCGGCGGCGGTTTCGTTGAGCGTGGCGGTTC
This sequence comes from Streptomyces violaceus, assembly GCA_000715635.1. Lineage (GTDB taxonomy): Bacteria > Actinomycetota > Actinomycetes > Streptomycetales > Streptomycetaceae > Streptomyces > Streptomyces violaceus. The sequence continues at coordinate 38,475 of KL569100.1, forward strand.
GGGGCGCGAAGGCGGCGTCGCAGAGGTACACCAGCACCGGTTCGTTGCCGCGGATGCCGCGGCCGATTGTCTGGTGGAGCGGGACGATGAAGTTGCCGACGAACGCCGCGTGTTCGACCGGGTCGGTCAGGCGGGAGAACAGGACCGGCTCTCCGACCCGCTGCTGCCAGCGCCGACGCTCGCCGTGGCGGAGTTTGCGCGCGAGGTCGACGGGATCGCCCGAGGGGTCGGCCAGCTCGATCGGGTCGCGGAGGCGGCGCATCGCCTCGCGGCTGAGCAGGGACAGCGGGAAGGTGGCATCGTCGGCGGGTGGGTGGATGCGGGCCAGGTAGAACACCGCGCCGAGGGCGGCGACGCGGCGTGCGTTGAGGATGTTGTGGCCGCGTTGGACGGCGCCTTCGGCCGCAACCAGGGATGTCGGCGCCGGAAGCGGCAAAGGTGGGCAGGCGGCGCCTTGGGATGCTGTGCCGGGTGGGCGGGTCGTCGTCTCGGATGACGTGCAGGGCCGTGTACGGCGTCTTGTGGTTGATGTAGTCGGCGACCGTCTGGGCATCGCGGGTGCTCTGCACGGTGAACAGGACCTGCTGACGGTCGTCGGCCAGATGCAGACGGGCCTGCTGGAGCAGGGACTCGCGCGCACCGGGGGCCGGGTTGCAGATCCAGTGGGCGGACGTGCACAGCGCGTGGGCATGTCGAGTGGGGTCGCCGCCGGTGCCCGAGGTGAAGACGGGGCGGCCGTCGGGGTAGCGCGGCGGCCGGAAGAACATCTTGCTCTCCTTCAGCGCCGCCCTGGCCTTGGCCGGCTCCCGTAGTACCAGGTTTGGGGCCACGTCCAGGTGGAAGCGGGGCGAGGCGGGCATCCAGCTGGTGGCCGAGGCAAGGACGACATGTGGTCCCTCGATGCCCTCGGCTGTCAGGAGATCATGGAGGTGGTAGAGCAGCCAGCGGCCGACCCCGCGCAGCCACAGGATGCTGAACGATCCGCTGTCACCACCGGGGTTGGGCTGCCACTGCAGTGCCATCAGGTTGCCGGCAGCCTGTTCGGGCACGAAGGGCATCAGGTCACGTGGCGGCTGCCGGCTCCAGAAGTCCTCCCCGTCGCCGATCGGGGAGGAGCTGATGGCGTGCAGGCGTTGGGCAACTTCGAAGAATGAGGTCGTGATTCGCGCGGCCCACACCCCGGCCTGCAGCAGTTGTGCGTACTCCGCCAGCGTGCCTCGGACATTCGCCTCGTCGATTGCGGGCTGGTGCGTCGTGATCCATGCCTCTGCGGCCTCCTGGGCCGAGACATGAGTGTCGTGGGCTGCCGTCATCGCTTCGATCAGCTCGGCCCAGTTCGTCGCAGGAGGCTGGAACGGGGCGGAGAGCAGTGAGGCGAAGTGCTCTTCGAAGTAGTAGTCGGCGGCTTCTTCCTGTTCCGCCTTGTCCGTGAAGTCAGTCCGTTCACCAAGGCCGTGAAGGCTGCGGGCCAAGCGCCGCAGGAGGCTGTAGCCGGTGAACGGTCCCTCGACGATGACGTCGCGCAGGGCGTCAGCACCAGAGGCGATGACCAGCCGGTACAGCTCGGTCAGTGCCTGATCGTGCCGACGGAAGTGTTTGTCGCCGGCCGTCACCTCCGGGTTGAGCAGATCGAGGAACCAGGAGTGCTCCAGCCGCTGCCCGATGCGGTCGCCTACCCGGTGACTCCAGCCCCTGCCGGGCTGGGAAAGGATCTCGTGCAGCAGGAACCGGTCGTCGAATTGCTGCTGCACGGTGTCGGCTTCGTCGACGAGCAGGACGGACAGGTGGTGCTGTGCGGCTTCGGCGACGCGGACCTCGATATGGGACTGAGGCATCCTCGTCGAGGCCAGGCCCGCCGAGGTCGTTACCCACACCTGTGCTTCGGCAATCTTGCGTGCCGCCGTATGGGAAGGGCACCGCGACAGAAGCGGGCAGTCTCGACGCCCGCTCTCGCCGGCGACGGTGAGCCGGCCTGTGCAGGGCCGCTCCTCGCGGGGCAGCGGGGCCCGGTCGGTCCTGCTGGTCAGCCGCAGCTCCTCCAGGTAGCACTGGTCGTCGGCGAACGCCGCGGCAGGGTCCAGACCCGTGGGGAAGGTCGTCTCGCCGTCGTGGAGGAGCGAGCGCCAGAACCGGTCCTTGTGGATGCCTTCCCGGGTGCGTCCGAAGATGGGCACGGCATCGATGCCCAGGGCCTGCAGGAAGCTGACTTTGGCGAACACGTCGCTGCCAGAGGCGAGGACGAACCCGACCTTTCCGCCGCGGCGGGCGACGATGAAGGCGATCAGGTCCAGCAGGGTGGACTTGCCGCTGTTCATCAGGCCGACCACGTGCCACAGGCGGTCAATGGTCATCCGCCACTGATGATCGAGGAGATGACCTTCGGTGTGGTCGGCCAGCAGGGCTTCCATCTGCTCGAACCGTTTGACGAAGTCCCGGTTTTCGATCTCCGGATGGGCTTCCAGGAGTTTGTCGATCTGTTCGGCAGCCCACTGGAAGTCATCCCGCGTGAGGGGAATGGGCTCCTGCACTCGGGAGGCCGCTGCGGACAGCACCGCGGGCGCCGGCGCCGGGATGAGAGTCTCGGGGACGCGGATCTGTTCCCGCCTGCCGTCGGCCCGCTCGAAGGAACACACCGAACCCGGCGGCGTCGGCCGGTATGAGGAGGCCGTCTGGTAGGGGGCGATTTTCTGTAGCGTCTGACGGTAGAGGTCATGACGGGTCGCGGCGTATGGGGTGGACCGGCGAGTGAACACGGTCGACAACTCCGGCTTGTGGCCGCGCATGTCGCAGGGTTCGAAGCCTCGCACCTGTACCGGCAGCTTCACGTACTGATCGAGCTTCTCCCGCATGGTCCCGGTCTTGGCAAGCGGGCCCATCACCTCCCGCAGGGTCCGGAGCTGCGGGCCCAGGTCCCCTTCCAGGCGCATGTATCCAGACAGGACCGGCCACAGCGCGCCGACGCCCTGGCCGGGCAGATGGTCGTCCAGGAACGACAGGCCCATCTCCAGCGCGCAGATCTCCCACGGCCTGAGGGGGCCGAGCAGGGGGCGCACGCTGTCGTCCGCCAGTTCCTTGACCAGTGGCTTGCTCCAGGCGCGGGTGTCCCTCATCGCGTTCCTCCTGCCTGGCGCGCACGGACGGTGGCCTGCCGCAGGAACGTCTTCTCGTCGAGGACTTCGACGCCGGAAACGCGGCCCTGCAGTTCGCGCTCAAGGTCCGTGCGGTAGCCGGGAGTTCTGAGGCGGTGCATGGGGATGACGATGATGCGTCGCTGCGCCGGCACGCGTGGATCGCAGCGAAAGCCTCGGGCGAGTAGGGCTGGGCTTGAGCAGTCCTTGGCGTCGACGGCCCAGCGCTCCGCCTCTGCACCCGGTTCCTGGGTCTTGAACGTCAACGCCATATCCCACGCGTCCAGGCACGGCCAGTCCTCGACGCACAGTGTGCCGTCGGCGATTTCGCCCAGGTGGTCCAGCAGCCGTCCCTCCAGCAGTCCAGGGTCGTGGAAGAACTGGCGGGTTGCCCGGTGCTGGGTCCAATACGCGCCCAGACACGCCACCTCGTACTGCTCTGGCACCCCTGTACAGCCGGGAGCCCCACAGCCAACGGCCCCGTCGTCAACCGGATTTCGGCAGTCTGCACAGTGCCGCAGGCGGACTTTCCCCGGCGCCTGGATCGGGTGGTGGACGTAGGCGATGCGGACGAACTTCGCGAAAAAAGAGTCATGGTCGGAGTCCGCTGCCGGGAGTTCCCGCGCCAGCGCCTGGACCTCGCGGTCGCTGAGCACCGGATGGTCGATCAGCAGGCGCCGCAGCCGGCAGTAGACCCGCTGGACAGCGTCGTCGTCCTTACCGTTCATCCGTGCACACAGCATCAGGGCGGCAAACACCTGATTCTGAACGAGTTCCGCCTCGACGTCAGCGTGCTGGATAAGGTCTGCGGCCTGCTCGGCGAACTCAGACAGGGCATCACCCTCCAGCAGCACCGCTTCGAGATCGCCCTCGGTGAGGGACAGCGGTACGGGCCACGATCCCAGCGGGCGACGGCACCAGTCGAACAGTTCCAGGTCGTTGCCGGGGCCTTCCAAGCCCAGTGACTGCGCCTTCCACCACAACCGGCCGCGTGCATCACGCCAGGCACGCGGCAATGTCCCCGACCCGTCGGTGCCGTGGGCTCGAACGCCGGCCCGCTGTCGTTCGAGGCGGATTTTCGCCAACGCGGCACACAGCAGCTCCACCAGCAGGTAGTCGTCCTGAGCGGTCCGTGGGTTTCTTTCTCTGCCGGAGCCAGCGTCCCTCGATGCAGGGACCGCAGCAGCCGGGCGGTGGCCATCCGGAAAGTCGCCGTCAACCGATGGTGGCTGCGTACCGCCGGAGGCCGACGCAGCCGCTTCCTGAGCAACACTCATAGCCGACCGGTATACCTGACCGCACTGACAACACCCCTCAGGGATCGAATGTCTGTTCGATTGATACGCTCATGATTTCGATTATCGTCGGCTGGCGCTGCCGGACGGCACTGTGGGCAGCGGCGCTACGGCCTGCGGGATTCTTCGACGGGGGGATCTCTGAAAACCGCTCTGCCTTCGTCTCCGGGAACGCTCGCGGCCCGCGCTGTCAGTGGTGCGTGGTGGGATATGCCGCAGCACCGTTGCCGATGTCTCCGGAGTCGCCCCCTCATGAGCTTACGTATGACGGTCCCTGCCTCTCGCAAGCCGAAAATGACATCGGAGCGCCCGGTGCCTCGCTCGGGTTGCACTGATCAGGCAGGAGCAGCGAGCCACCGGGCTGCTCCTGGGAGGTCCGGCGCGGGCAGCTCTCGAGCGATGAGGTTCGGCGGGCGCAGCTCCCAGCGGCGACGGAGTGGTGCAGGGTTCCGTCGGCTACCTGCGCGCATATGCCCGCGAGGTCACCGCAAGATGCGTCCCGATGGCTGCGCTGTTTGCCGTTTTTCGTGGTTCTGGGGAGGCGGATATCGTCTGTGAGTCTCCCGCGCAGGGAGTGCGACGCTCCGCGTGTGCTCACCCGGCAGGCCAAGCCTGGTGTGTACATGCAGGGCCCGCCCTAAATAGGGTGATCAGTAGGATTTCACGGCCTTCGGGTCGCCACCTTTTGACGAGCAAGGACACCCCTGACTGATGGCAGTGACCCAGCAGGAGATCGAGAACCGGTTGTGGGACGCCGCCGACGAGCTGCGCGTGGCGATGCCCGAAGCGCAGTACTCCTCGGTCGTCTTCCCTCTGATGTTTTGGAAGTATCTGTCGGATACCTGGGAACACAACCACCAGGAGTTCCTGGCTCAGTACGAGGGTCTGGACGGCCTCTCCCCCGAGGAAGCCCGCGAGATCGAGTACCGCGACCACCAGTCGTTCGAGATTCCGGTCATCCACGCCGGCACCGTCCAGGAACGTCGCGCCTCTTGGTCCTCCATCCTTGCCACCGTCGCCCAGCACGGCCTCGGCGCGCGGGTCCGCGCTTCGCTTCAGGCCATCGAGTCGGCCAACCCTGACAAGTTCTCGCGCCTGTTCGGGTCCATGACTTGGACCTCCGAAGCGGTGCTGCCGGGGGAGGTGTTGGCGGCGGTCATGCGGGCGATGGACCGCACTCCCAAAATGCACGAGGGCAACATGTCCCACGACGTGCTCGGCGGAGCATACGAATACCTGCTGAAGCGGTTTTCCGACGGGTCAGGCACCCGCGCTGGCCAGTTCTTCACCCCGCGCGAGGTCGTCGAGCTGATCATCAAACTATTGGACCCCAAGAACCACGAGTCGGTGTATGACCCGACCTGCGGGTCGGGCGGCATGCTCATTGCCGCCGCGAGCCTCCTGAAGGCCCATGGCGGGCGCGGATACACACTCAGCCTGAACGGGCAGGAGGCGGTGACGGACACCGCAGGTGTGGCTCGCATGAACCTCTTCATGCACAATCTGACCGAGTTCAAGGTCGAGGTGGGCGACACCCTGAGGGATCCGCGCTTCAAGAAGCCGGACGGGTCCGTCAAGCAATTCGACGTGATTGTCGCCAATCCCCCCTACAGCATGAAGTGGAAGCCCTGGACCAACGACCCCCGCGCCATCGGAGGAGTCGCCCCACAGTCGTCAGCGGACTGGGCATTCGTGCAGCACATGATCGCCAGCATGGATCCGAAGAAGGGCCGCGCCGGCGTCGTCCTGCCTCACGGCGTCCTCTTCCGTGTTGGCCAAGAAGCCGCCATCCGTAAGCGCGTCTTGGACACCGACCTGCTTGAAGCCGTGATCGGGCTGCCCGCCAACCTCTTTTACAACACGACGATTCCGACCTGCGTCCTCGTTTTCCGCGCCCGCGGCACCAAGGCCCCAGAGCGGCGGAACGGCGTGCTGTTCATCGACGCCTCCGCACGGTTTACCAAAGCCAAGAATCGCAACGTCCTCACCGACGTAGACATCACCGACATCCTGTCAACCTTCCACTCGGGCTCCGACGTCGCCGGAGAGGCTGGCCTCTCGGCGCGGTTTGTCCCCACTACAGAGATCGTGGCGAACGGGTACGACCTCAACATCGGCCGTTACATCAAGAAGGTTGCCGCCGAGCAGAAAGACCTCGGCACCCTTATCGATGCCTACAACATTGCCCGGGCCGAGCGCCAAAAGACGGAGCAGCGCATGATCGAAGTGCTCACTGCCGCGGGGATCGAAGGCTTTGATGAGTGACTGGCAGCAGATCAGCCTCGGCGACCTGGCGACAATGGCGCGCCGCAAGGTAGATGTTCCGCCGCAGGGACCGGGCGCTTCGATGAGCGACACAACGGGCCATAACGATGCCGCCCTGGTTCAGGAGGGTTGGACCCCGTCGCCTTTGGCACGGTTCCTCACCCTGAACGTGGAATCCGTGGACGTGGACCCGGACCAGAGCTACCCAACCGTGGGGGTGCTGAACCGGGGGCGAGGTCTGCTCTACCGCGATCCCGTGGCCGGGAGCTCTACTTCCTACAAGAAGCTCAACCGCATCGGCCCCGGCGTACTTGTCTACAGTCGACTCAAGGCGTTCGAGGGTGCGATCACCGTCACACCCGGCGACCTGCCGGAATCGTTCGCCTCGCAAGAATTCCCCACCTTCGCTTTCTCATCCGAGGCTGACCCCGACTTCTTTCGCATCCTCGCCACGACACAGCGCATGTGGGCTGCCCTTCAGGGGGCGTCCAAGGGGATGGGGGGCAGGCGTGAGCGAGTGAAGCCTGCTGACTTCCTCAACATTGTCATGGAAATTCCACCACTGCCGGTGCAGCAGCGGATCGTCGAGGTCATCGACGCGGTCGATGCCCAGATCGCCGCGCTCGACACGGAGGCAGGTGCGCTTCGAGACGTCCTTCGTCGCCTTCGCGCCGACTTGATGACAGATGATTCCGCCGATGAAGTCCGGGCGGACGAGGCATTCGGCATCACGATGGGACGCCAGCGCTCACCGCAACGGGCCTCCGGCCCGCACATGGCTCCCTACCTACGGTCTGCCAACGTCGGCTACGGAACTCTCGACCTGTCCGACGTACTGGAGATGGACTTCAATCCGAGCGAGCGCGAGACCTTCGGGCTCCGGTACGGGGACGTCCTCGTCTCCGAGGGGAGCGCAAGCGAGACCGCAGTAGGAATGCCAGCCATGTGGCGGGACGAGATCCCAGCCCCAGTCTGCTTCCAGAACACTCTGCTTCGCTATCGCGCCATCCAAGGCGTAAGCATTCCGGCGTTCGTCAAGCACTGGTGCCTGTGGGCGTACGAGTCCGGGCAATTCCGTGACGTCGCTGGCGGCACCAACATCAAGCACATCGGGTCTAGGCGAGCGCTCGGCATGCGAGTGCGTCTCCCGAACGTAACCGACCAGGAGCGCATCGCCACAGAGCTCGACTCGATGAGCGAGGTCATCGCGGCGACCCGCGCAGAGGCCGCCCGCCTACGTGAAGTCCGGGCCGGGCTGCTATCGGGACTACTGGACCGCGCTATCGACATCGAGTCTGCTGAGCTGGAGGTCTGAGTCGTGGCAAAGGGCATTCGGGAGCGCGAGTTCCAGAACTCGATGATCCAGTGGTCCCTACCGATGGGCTGGCACTACACAGCGGGCAGGTTACTGTCGCGTGAAACGACGCAGACTGTGGTCGTCGACCAGCTGCGGGACGCCATCGTCCGGTTCAACCCTGGAGTGATCGAAGGGCTCGACGTAGACGCGGTGGTCGAGGAGATCGTCGCCACGGTCAACGCCGTCGACGGCGGGCTGGTACGGGCCAACGAGCAGGTGCTGAACCTGATGCGCGGGCACAAGGAGTTCCGGGACGCCGACGGGGTGTGGCACGCCCTGAAGGTCGTCGACTTCGGGCAGCCAACCGCCAACACGTTGGTTGTGTCGGACGAGGTGACCATAACCATCCCCGGCAAGACTCCTCGCCGGTTCGACCTCGTGTACTGGGTCAACGGCCTGCCCCTCGTTGTGGTGGAGGTGAAGTCGCCGACCGCAAAGTCCGGGTGGGCCGACGCGGCCCGCGAGATCAACGACGTGTATGCCACCGAATACCCGTGGTTCTTCACTCCCAACGTCTTCTCCATCGCCTCCGACGGGCTGAAGCTGCGTTTCGGTGCCGCCGGCGCGCCCACGAACCTCTGGCAGCCGTTTCGATCCACCGACGACGACGAGAACCTGTCTGGGCAGGCCGACGTGCAACGCTCCGTCGAGCTGCTGCTCGCCCCGGCCACGCTCCTGGACATGCTCGCCAACTTCGTCCTTTTCGACACGTCCGGAGGCGGCGCGGACAAGAAGTATCTGCCCCGCTACCCGCAGATGGAGGCCGCCCATCTGATCCACAAGCGGGTCCTGGCCGACGGAGCGAAGGGCCTGATCTGGCACCACCAGGGGTCTGGAAAGACGCTGCTGATGGTGTTCGCCGCCTCCTTGTTGTTGGCCGACACTCGCACTGATTCGCCCACGATCATCCTGCTCTCTGACCGCACTCATCTCGTCCGGCAGACCTCCGGGGTGTTCACCTCCGCGATGGGGGACGCCTACTTCCACCAGCCCGCGACCAGCGCGGAGTTGCGTTCCCTGCTGGCCGACGACGTGCGCGGCGTCATCTCCACCACCGTCCATAAGTTCGCCGATGCCGGCAAGAACCTGTCGACCCGCAAGAACATCATCGTGCTGGTCGACGAGGCCCACCGCACCCAGTCCGACAGGTCACAGTCCTTGGCCGGGCAGATGCGCGCAGCATTGCCGCACGCGAAGTTCTTCGGAATGACCGGCACCCCCGTCAGGAACCTCGCAACCGACACCTTCGCCCTCTTCGGCGAGGAGACCGACCCGGACAGGGTTTTGCATCGGTACTCGGTGTCCCGGTCTCTGCTGGACGAGGCGACCGTCCCGGTGATGCTGGACCCACATCCGGTCACCTTCGAGATGAACGACCAGGCGCTGCAGGCAGAGTTCGACCAGTTCGCCGACGAATTCGACCTCGACGACCCTGACCGTGAAACTCTGTCCCGCAAGTTCGGGCGCCTCACCTCGGTGTTCGCCAACCCCCACCGCATACACACGGTCTGCCAGGACATCGTGGACCACTACCTGGCCAGCGCCTACCGCAACGGTCTCAAGGCTCAGGTCGTCGCCTACAACCGTGAGCTGGCCGTGGCATACACGGACAAGATCAACGAGCTGCTGGCCGGCTTCGAGGCGTCCCAGGTGCTCGCTGAGGTCGGGAAGCACGACCGGATCACCGCCGAGGTGAACATCCACGTCTCGGACGCCAAGGACGAAGACCGCGCCATGCGCCCGTACCGGCTCTCAGAGGTCGATGAGGAGGACCAGAAGCGGCGATTCCTCTCCCCGGACGACCCGCTGTGCTTCCTGGTCGTGACGGCCAAGCTGATGACTGGGTTCGATGCCCCAAACGAGGGCGTCCTCTACCTGGACAAGCCGCTGAAGGCCCACAACCTGTTCCAGACGATCACCCGCCCGAACCGAACCTGGGTATCCCCGACCGGGTTTGTGAAGACCACCGGCGTGGTGGTGGACTACATCAGCTTGGCCGAAGAGGTCCAGCGGGCCGTCGTCGACCCCACCTCGGAGGGATCCGCCGGCAAGGGCGGAGGGTTCGTCACCGACCTGACCGATCTGGTCGCTGAGTTCCGCACCACCTTCGCCCGCATCGAAGACCTCCTCGCAGACGTGGACGGGCTGGATCTCACGGTCCACGGCTACGAGTCCGTGCGAACCATCAATGCCTTCCTGGACACCAACCCGGACGCCGCCGAGGTGTTCGCCAAGGACTACCGGCTCTTGGCCCGGCTGTACCCGCTCATCAACACCGACAAGCGGGTCGCCAAGTATCAGGACGGCTTCGGGCTGTTCGGGTCCGTGTACACGACCCTGTTCAAGAAGTCTTCGGACGAGGAGAGGAAGGAACGGCTGGGCGAGTTGGGACCGATGGTCCTGGAGATCATCAATGCCCACGTCCACTCCTTCTCTGTGGCCGCCTCCCAGGAGGAAGCCCTCGTTCTGGACGCCCAGGGCATCTCCATCCTCAAGGAGCTGCTGGCCCTCGTCCGCCCCAAGGCCGGCAAGGACGACGGCGAGGACATGAGGCCGCCGTCTGCGGCGGAGATCCTGGACCACATCAAGGACGCCCTCGAAAGGGGCGTCGAACCGGGGTCCGCTAAGTACACCGCCCTCGCGGAGCGAATCAGGCAGCTGCGGGACCGGATCATTCAGAACGCGCAGGACGCCCTGGAGTTCCTGGCCGATGCGCTCCGCGTCGCCCGCGCCATCGTGGACGCCGAGAAGCACCCCGACGAAGCCGTCGTGCTGGACGACGACCACGTGGGTGTCCTGTCGCGGATCATTCACGATCACGCACCGTCCGGCCTCACCATCACGGAGCGGAACCTGGCCGAGGAGATCGATCAGGTGGTCAAGCACACCCTCGCGCAGTCGTGGGACAACGCCGAGGCTCGCAACCGAGGTGTCCGCCGCGCCACCGCTGCGGTCTTCCGCCGGTACACGTTGAAGCCGGTGGGAGAGCCATACGGCTCCACCGTCGCCTACATCGAAGCCCACTACCTCGTTGACTGACGAGTGCATGGAGGCCCGGCAACCTGTGACGGTTGCCGGGCCTCGTCGCGCTGCTCGGGCCCTGATCTGTCTCCTGAGCGGCGCCGTTTTCGTCATCACTCCAGCTGGCGTGGCTATATCGGGGGCAGGGCTGTGGCGTCGCACACGGTGATGTGGAGGGCGTGAAGCGGCTGCGTTCGTGTGGGGCGGACAATCTCCAGACTCTGGGCGCCCTCGCGGAGCCGGAAGACGAGTTGGTCGAAGTGGTACCAGCCGAGGTTGATCCACAGGGCGCCGACGCCGTACTGGTCGCGTCGGTGGTCGAGTGGCTGTCCCTGCACCCATACGGACGGCGGGGACATGCCGGTGTCCTCCGTATAGCGCACGGCGGCAGCGGCTGCGCGGCGCAGTGGGCTGTCCGGCTTCCAGCGGCGCCCCAGCC
>KL569100.1:50253-52945 GCA_000715635.1 Streptomyces violaceus
CTCGTGGGCTCGGCAGCCGTCAGCTCGATGCGGCGGATCTCGATCCCGCCGGCGTTCAGCAGTTCCACGAGCCGGGTGCGCACGGGGAGGGGGATCCATCGGTCGAGTCCTTCGAACTGCTCGATCATCGCGTCACGTGGCGCACGGCCGGCGGACGGGTCCGCTGTCATCCCCTGTAGCCGTGCCTCTGCTGTGGCGCGGGTGTCGCCCCGCTTCCACAGCAGCTTCGGCTCGGAGCCTTCGGGGGGCGGTCGTTCTGGTTGAACTGGAACTGGAAGCCGCGCTTGCTGCCTTTGAGCGCGCGCTTCATGCCCGCCATCGGATCCCGCCCGTACATGAGGGCGCCGACGACGTGTTCGGTGAATTCGGTGTCGGTCCGGTGGATCACGGCCACGTCGAGGTCGCCTGGCTGCAGCGCGCCTCGGGCGTAGGAACCGAATACATAGACCTCGTCTACGAGGTCGAGGGGGCGACTGCCTGCGTCCAGATTGTCGAGCATCTCGTGGAGCATCTCCGTTGCCCGTTCACGTTTCACTTGGACTCCCTTGCCGCCCACGAGCACTGCTTGGACCTTAGGGGCCACAAGCTAAGGCGAGAGCGCTCTGCAGAGTGAATCTACGAGCGCCCCCGCGCTGGGTTGCCGTGGGCGGGGGCCTCATCAGCATTCAGCGAGAGTAAGCCCCCGTGAAACGGACAGACGCGGTACGGTGCGAGTGTGGCCCTGCGGCATCCCCCGTCCGCAGGGCCACACTGCTGTTTGCGTGCGTGGTGTGCTGGTCAGCGACTTCGGCTCGCCTGAGGTCTGGCGACGGGCGTCGCGATGGTCGGTGCGGTAGCGGTGAGATGCGGAGGCTGCCGCTGGACGCTGGGGCTGAACCGCCGCGTGCCGGTGCCGTGCGCGAGTTCCTCGGCCAGGTCGGCGATCATGGCGGCGGGCGCGTAGGTGGAGGCGTGGATCGTCCAGGTGGGCTGGTCGATGGTGGGGCCGGCCCAGATGGTCCAGGTGGCGAGGCTGCTGTTCGGTTGCTGGGCGGCGAAGGCGTCGAACTGGACCCCGGCATCCTGGGAGGCGTTCGTCCAGCGGAGCCAGCGTCCGTCCACGGTGTGTTTCCATCCGGCGTCAGCGAGGGGTTTCGTGGCGGCGGCGACGGTCTTCTCGTCAACGGGGCTCCCCAGGGCGGTGTCCCATCCGTCACCGTCGGCGAGGTGGTTCAGCAGAGCCTGGAGGATGGGGGCGGGGGCAGTGCCCGTGGCGGTCAGGTGCCACATGCGGTCGGACACCGGAGTCTCGTACGCGGCCACGGTCCAGGCGGTCTCGCGGGGGTGGGCTTCGTGGACCCGCTCGATGCGCAGGGTCTGCGATTCGTGGATCGCGTGGGTGGTCTCGTCTGACCAGGTGCGCCACTTCTCCCATTCGCTGTGGGAGTCGATGAACGCGTCGAGGAGCGCGTCGTGGTCACCGGCATCGGCCAGGTAGGCCGGGACGGTCTCCGGCTCCGGACGGGCCGGTTCGGCCTTGGCTGCGGTGAGGGAGAGCGGGGCGCGAGCCTCGGCAGCGGCGCGTTCGGCGTCGGTCAGGGGTGCCGGCCCGGGGCGCATCTCGGCGCCGTGGACCTTCTCGAAGGCGAGCAGGGCCCCAGCGGGTGAGTCGAAGGTGTCGGTGACCTGGCGCAGGTGGTCCTCGCCGTGGAGGTAGACGGACTTGCCGTTGCGGTGGAGGTAGGTGCCGACCGCGACGGTGGTGTGGCCGTCGTGGGCGTGGGCGTGGATGAGGAGCTGGCCGTGGCGGATGTCGTCGTGGATCTTCTGCGCCTGATTGGAGACCTCGCGGATTTCGCTGCGGGTGCACCACGGCATCGGATAGTTCGCCCAGGTCCATTCCTCGTCCATGGCCTCCTGGAGCCGAGGGGTGATCTCGACGGTGATGCCTTCGGCGGACAGATGCTTGGCTGCGTCCTTGGCCCAGTAGGGCTCCTCGTGGTCGATGCGGACCAGGACCAGGACGTTGGCGGCGACGACGGTCCAGTCGGCTGCGTCCAGACTCAGGTGGGCAACGTGGGCCTGGGTGCCGGTCAGGACGGCAGTCACGGCGCTGGGATGGGTGGGGTGGGTGTCGAGGCGAACGTGGGCGTCGATGGTGGGAGTCACGTTGGGGTGTCGTCTCTTCTGCCGGTGGCTGGGCCTTCGGGTCCGGCCACCGGCGTGTGCGGGGTGCTATCGGGTTGCTCGCGCGGCGCGGCCGGTGTACGCGGCCGTCGTTGTTGGCGGGCCGGCACGGGTGGTGGGCTCCGGTCGCGGTTGCGGCGTCGGGACCGTTCCGGTGGCGTGCTGCCAGCGAGTGCGGACGGCGCCGATGTCGGCGAGGGAGCGGCGGGCGCCGACGACGAGCTGGAACGGGGTGTTCGCCGTGTCGCCGGCGTACGCCTCGATGCGCCGACCGGTGCGATCGGCGGTGGCCAGGAGGGAGCGCTGCAATGCGCGCTCGCCCCAGTGCTCCACGGAACCGGCCGGTTCGGCCAGCAGGTGGAGCACCTCGCCCGGTTCGCTTCCGTCGTCGAGCAGGCCGCGCTGTTGGGCCTCCCACAGGACGGTGACGGGGTCGACGGGCTCGCGGCGGCGCGCCAGGGCGGTCAGGCACTGCCACAGGCCAGCGTGCAAGGGCAGGGTGAGGTCGTCGGGTAGTAGCCACAGG
>KL569100.1:53150-54764 GCA_000715635.1 Streptomyces violaceus
GAGCAGCATCTGCTCCTCCTCGACCGCCTCCGTGTAGTCGGGCGCGACGGGCGGCGATGGTGCCGCGGTGCGGGGCAGCACGCCTGCGCGCGGCGGGAAGCGGGCTGCGATGTCGTCCAAGACCGCGGCGAGCGCGTCGGCCTCGGCGAGCACCGCCTGGACGGGGTGCGGGAGCGAGACATCGTGGACGGTCTGGAGGAGGCGTTCGGCGGCCGTCTGCAGACGGCGGCGGGCATGTTCGGCCTCGACCATCCGCGCGTAGGCAGGCGCGTGGCGGGGCCAGGGGCAGACCTGGACGAGGGTGTGCAGGTACGAGGCGGTCAGTCCGCGCACCTGCTCTCGTCCCGTGGCGAGCACGCGGTCGAGCCACTTGGTGTTCTTTGCGTGCTCGGCCGGGTCGGGCAGTGGCAGGGTGGTGATCGCGGCGTACAGGGCGGCGTGCGCGGCGGTGGAGAACGAGTCGGCGGCGATGCCGGTCACGTCGTCCAGGCGGTGCGGATCAAGAAGGAGCGCGCCGAGGAGGGCCTGCTCGACGTGGAACACCGGCTGGGGCGGTGGGATGGCGTCGAGGTCGTCTTCGTCGGGTTCGGGGGCGTGGGGCATTAGGCGGCGAGGGTGAAGTCGTCGGGGTCGAGGGTGACGCCGAGGTGTGGGGCGAGGAGGTGGCCGGCGAGCAGCGGGGGCACGGCGTTGCCGATCTGGGAGAACTGCTGGCCCTTGTTGCCGGCCCAGGGGTAGTCGGCGGGGAAGGTCTGCAGGATGCCCGCCTCGTGGGCGGTGATTCGGAGCGGCTCGGGAACCGCTGGCGCGTCGACATCTATGGCCGGCGGTGAGGCGGGCTCGGCGATCCAAGTGCACTCGTTCGCGCGGTGCCCAAAGAACAGCGTGCCAGCCGGCTCGGACAGTGGACGGACAGTGGCGTTTGCCTGGTTGTTGCTGCGCAGGGACCAGGACCAGCGCTGGGCCTCAGCGGTGAACGTCGGCGTCGGAGCGTCGGCGGCTCGGTTCTCGTGTGTGCCGTGCTGGGCCGCCCATCCGGCACCTTCGGGGCGGGACTGCAGGACCACTCCGTCCGGCCGAGGCATCCAGGTGCCGCGCTCACGGGCGTCGGACAGCGTCTTGCGGGAGCCCGACGGGAACGGTTCGGGTCCGCCGCCGGGTCCACCGCCCGCGCAGACGGTGGGGACGGGCCGGTCGGTCGCGCCCCATCCCAGAGCCTCGGCCATGCTGACCCAGCGGGCGCGGCCGGGGCCGAACAGCGACTCCGGTTCGGCCAGTTGGGAGTGCGTGGGGGTAGGAGGCTGCGCCGTACGGACGCGGGAGGCCAGGAGTATCGCCCGCTTCCTGGTCTGCGGGACGCCGAAGTCGGCCGCGTTGAGGATCCCGTACCAGACGGAGAACCCCCACCCGCGCAGGACGGCCGCGTACTGCTTCCACAAGGGCAGGACATGCGGCACTTCCTCCATGGCGACCCAGTCGGGCTCGCCGACCGTGTTCAGGGCGTACAGATAGCGCATCGGCTCGGCTGCGAGCAGGGAGCGCTCGTCACGGCATGCGCCGAGGAGGCGTTCGCGGGAGTCGCGTCCGGCGGCCAGGTCCTCGACCGCCGCGTGC
>KL569100.1:54980-58834 GCA_000715635.1 Streptomyces violaceus
ATGTGTATAAGAGACAGGAGGGGAAGCGATCATTCCGCGGGTGCGGCCGATGAAGGGCCAGGTCGGATACCTTGCCACGTCGGTGCGGATGGTCAACTGCCCAGCCGCGGCCCGGGTCTTGCACGCCCACTCGTCCCATTCCAGCCCGATGTCGCGCACGCCGAAGACGTGCAGCGCCCTGCTCCAGCCGCCCGGCCCCGCGAAGAGGTCGAGTATCACGTGGCCAGCCCGAAGTCGGACTGTGTCGGCGCGTGCTTCGCGACGGCGCGGGCGGTGATTGCCTGCGATACGCGGGCGGACGCCGCGGACAGTTCCTCCGCGCCGGGCTCCCGATACCACGGCCGGAGGTCGAGCATGGCGGCGCGCATGCCGGTGGCGAAGCAGAGCGCGGTGCCCTTGGGCAGGGCGCGGATCGCGTCGGCGGGCAGGATCCGTTCCTGCCGCATCGACACTGATGTGCTCTTGCCGGACTCCGAGTGCGAGGTGGACGTAGTCTCCACGTCGTGGTCGCCGATCAGGCGGCTGAGCTTGTCCGCGAAGTCCGGGTCGTCAATACCGCTGCCGATCACCTTGACAGTCGAGGCGGACCACATGGCGTCCATGCCCGCGTCTCCCCAGACCTTCTGGCCCTGGCGGTAGGACTGGAGGATCGTGATCGGGATGATCCCGCGGCTGCCGAGGTGGGAGTACAGGTCTGGCAAGTCGCTGATCTTGCACACGTTGGCGGCCTCGTCGAGGATCGCCAGCATGGGTGGATCCAGGCGCCCGCCGGCACGTTCGGCCTGCGCGGTCGCGGCCCGCATCACCGAGTCCGCGCACGCGGCGATCAGCGCCGAGGCTCCGCCGCCACCGTCCTTGCTGAGTAGGAACAGCGTGTCGGTGGACGTGACGAACTGCTCCGGCCGGAATTCCGGAACGTCCCTCTGCGGCGTCACCCACGCGGCGATTTCCGCGTTCAGGAGCGCGGAGGCGTACTGCCGGGCCGTCTCGTAGATACCGTCCCTCGTTTCCGGGGGGCCCTCGACGGTGCCCTTGAGCTGAGCGGCGACGGCGGCGAAGTCGTGGTCGCGCAGGATGTCCAGCGGAGTGCGGTCGGCGGGGAAGGCGAGCCACTGCATGATGTCGGTGATGGGCCGCTCGTCGAGCGCCGCGGCCAAGAGCAGCTGGGACAAGATGTTGCTGCCGGCCTTCGACCAGAAGTCGCCCTGCTGGGAGGCGTCCACCGAGGCCGCGAGGAAGTGTCCGGCCAGACGGTTCGCCCCGTCCAAGGTGGTCGCGCTGGCGAGAGGGTTCCACCACATCTCGCGGGCGGCATGCGCGATCTGCTGTGGATCCATGGTCCACACCGCCCCCACCCGGGCCCTTGCCTCGTAGGCGGTGGTGAAGGCGTCGCCGGCGGCCTTGTTCGACGTCAGCAGGACCGGGCCGGGTGCGCCGAGCATGGACGGGATGGCGAGCGAGGTGGTCTTGCCGGACCGGGGCGCCATGATCGCGACGGCGACGTCCTCGAACCCCATCCGTACCTCGTGTCGGCTGCCCTGCAGGTTGCCGAGAAGGATGCCGGTGTCCTTCGCGTCGATGTGCTTGCTGTCCTTCAGGCTGGGGCGCAGGGAGCGGGCCTTGTCGGTGATCGCCTTGGCCATCAGCGGCTCAATGTCCCGGGCCTTGGCCATGCCGTTGATCTTCTTCCGGCCGCCGCTTCGATTCTTGTGCAGAGCCCACAGGACGCCCGCCCCCGCCCCGAGAGCGAGGAACAGGAGAACGGGGACGATGCGGGCACCGATCAGCAGGGACGGTTCTCCTGTGGCGGGCCACACCTGCTCGGGGTGGAGCAGGGCCTTGGTCGGCTGGTAGGGGGCCCAGCTGGTGCCGGTGAGGTAGGCGGTGATGTTGCCGGACAGCCAGGCCAGGTGGGACAGGGGGACGACGACGGCGAGCACGCCGAAGAGGAGGCACAGGACGAGGTCGTATCCGTCGGTGTTTCTGCTGGAGGAGGAAGGGGGCAAGGGCTACGTGCTTCCGGGCGGGGAGGGAGGGTTAGCGGCTGCGGCCGTGCCTGGGCGGCGCTGGCCGTGAGGGGATCGAGGCCGTCGGCGTGGTGGTGTGCCGGGCAGCGAGGGAGCGAACGCGGTCTTCCAGCGCGCCGGCGAGGTACACGGCGAGCACGTCGGTCGTCCGGCGGATGACGACGTTCGGGTCGAGGGTCGGCAGACTGCGCCCGCTGTCGGGGTGGTGCACCTGCTTCGGATCGCCGAGCGCGGCGGTGAACGCGGCGTCAAGGTGTGGCGGAGTGTGCGCACCGAAGCGGGCCTGCCAGACCTTCTGGTGCATGCCGAGGGTGACGGTGACGAACCAGGCTTCCGGATCAGCCGGTGCTCCCAGCCGCTCGACGTACGCCGTCTTGTCGGGGGAAGCAAGGCCGTTGTCACCGTACGGTGACCAGCTGGCCTAGAGCGCTCCGTACGGGTCGCAAGGCGCGTCAGCGGCTGGGTTCGGGTCGGTGAGGGCGGCGGTGAAGGCGGCGATCGACGGCCGTGCGGGCGCCGAAGCTGGCGTACCAGGCCGGTCCGGCTCGGCGACGTGGTGCAGGGTCACCACTGGTCGTCGAGGGCGGGCTCCAGGCGCAGGTGGGCCTTCTGGTCGGGGCTGGAGAGCAGGACGCGTGGCATCAGGGGGTCGTTGCCGTGGCTCCACCCGTAGGCACGGTGGAGGGGAGCGGTGATCCAGGCGGGGTCACCGCCGCCGGCGAGGTAGCGCGGGGTGATGAAGTCGACCTCGACGGTCTCGGGAGTCGGGGTCCTAGTCACTTCCGTGCCGCGGTTCGTCGCACGGGTGCGAGGGCAGGCATGGGAACCAGGGATGAGGGGGCCTTGCGGGCTGCGGTGTTGATCTCCCGGAGCGCTTTGCCGTGGGTGGCCCAGTCGTCGAGGTAGCTCCAGGATTCGGCGTGATGTTCGGCGAGGGCTTCGTCGAATTCGGCGGTGCCGGGCTTGGCGGTGGCGGGTAGGGCGTCGCGGGTGAGCAGCCATTGCTCGTGCAGTTCGTCGAGACGGTCGAGGGCCGTGTGCAGGGCGCCCAGCTGGTATACCCAGCGGCTCTGCACCGTGTTCTCCGGCAGCTGGGCCAGCTGTGTCTCAGCCGTCGCCAGCAGGTGCCGGGCGCCGTAGCGGAGCGGTTCGAACGCCTCGGCGGTGTCGGCATCGCGCTGGCTCTTGCGTATGCCGTAGGCGTGGTCGTCGTAGGGCCAGCCGTCGAGGCCGGTGTGCTCGTCGGAGTAGGCGTCCCAGGCGTCGAGGATCTTCTGGCTGTCCCGCACGTAGTGGTCGAGGTGGCGCAGGAAGTCGCGGTGTGCGTGGTGGTCTCGGGAGATGGGGAGGGGTCCTTTCAGGTCAGCGGCGAGCCGCCGGCTGCGCGGTACTGGCGTGCGCCGGGATCGTCGCGGGTTTCGTCTGCTGGCGGCGGGCTCAGCGTGCCTGGGCGCGCAGGTGCTTGATGCGCGTGGCGTGGGCGTCGACCACCAGCTGCGGGTGCAGCGGGCTGGGCTCCTGTACGGCGCTGTAGTGGCCGGTGCGTTCGAACATGCCGCGCTGGAGCGGGCTGCGGTCGGTCAGGGCGATGAGGAACGCGCTGACCAGGTGAGCGGGGGTGTGCTCGTCGAGGTAGGCGTGCCAGATGCGCGGGCCGGAAAACTCCCCGTGGCCGGGCTCGCGGGTCTCGATGTGCCAGGACGACCGGTCGTGGAATTCGCTCAACGGCCGCAGTTCGATGTGGCACATGGAGTCCGGCGAGCGCGCGCCGTCTGGCTCGTGGTGCCATCCTGCCGAGGTCACCTGCTGCCACGGGTCCGGCTGCTG
>KL569100.1:58966-60524 GCA_000715635.1 Streptomyces violaceus
TGTGTATAAGAGACAGGGTCCGGCTGCTGTGGCGGCGGGGCGGTGAGGGCGTCGGTGAAGGCGGCGAGGACCTCGGCGGGCACGAGTTCGCCGAACTCGGCGTACCAGCCGGGCTCGGTGCCGACGGGCTCCGCCCGTAGCCGCCACCACGCCGAGGTGCGGGACTGCGGGTCGAACTGGAGCCGGTGGCGAAGGTCAGGGCTTGCCAGGATGATCTCGGCGCTCAGGGGGTCGGAGACGGCGTTCCATCCGGCGGCGGCCAGGCCGTGGGTGACGTGGCGGGCGTCTCCGGGGCCGGCGAGGTGGCGGGGGCTGGTGTCGTACGGGATCTGCACGGCGTGCTTGTCGGCGAAGGCGGCGAGCTGCCGTTCGCTCAGCGGCACCAGCAGCACCCCTGCTCGCTCGTCGGCGAACTGCCGTACAGGTCACGGAGATCGTCCAGCACGTAGTGGAGGGTGTGCTGGTCGGCCAGTTCCCACGCGGCCGTGCGCAGCTCGGTGATCAGCAGGTCGCCCTGCGCCGTGCGCGGCGTGTCCGGGTTTTCCTGAACGGCGCGGGCGAGGGCGCGCAGCGTGTCGGCGAACTGGACGGGCAGGCCCGTGTACTCGTCGAGGAGGGGCTCGACGAGGGCGAGGGCTTCTGCGGGGTCGGGGTTCTCGCGCAAGTAGTCGGTGAGGTCCGCGAGCGTTTCGGTCAGGGTGCGGATGGTGTCCGGGGTGAGTGCGGGCATCGGGCTCCTCGGGGCGGGGCTATTGCGGTCAGCGGCGGGTGCGTGCGCCGTCGGCCGGGGTGTAAGGGCGGGCGCTGGTGCGCGGCCTGGTGCTACGGGCGCTGTTGCGGGCCCAGGTGGCGGCGCGGGCGGCCGTGATGCGAGCCTGCTGCCACGCACTGAGCTGGGAGGGCTTCACGGACACCGACCAGGTACGGATCTGCGCGCTGTGCGGCACGCGTCCGCGCGGGCGCATCACGGGGTCCGGGCTGGCGAGTTCGGTGGAGAAGGCTTGCACCAGGTGCATCGGGGTGTTCGGCGTGAAGTTGGCCATCCAGCCGTTGCCCTGCTTGTCCTGCGCTCCGGTCCACCACATCGCCGCCCCGTCGGGACTCTGCCCGTACTGCATCCACGCGGTGCCGTCGGGGCTCGTCGCCATGTAGTCCTGGCCCTCGAAGCGGGTGTGCCAGTTCTGCTCCTGCAGAGGGGCCCAGACGTTGGGGGCGTGGGCGGAGCAGGGGCGGGTGAGGGCGTCGGTCAGGCCGGCGACGATCTCCGCCGGCGTTTGCCGGCCCAGGTGGGCAGACCACTTGCCGTTCGCTCCGTCTGCGTGGCCGTGGATGGTCCATCCGCCGGGGAGGACGTAGGGGTCGTAGGCGATGCGGACGGTGCGGTCCGGGCTCTCCATGCGCAGGGGGCCGCCCGTCTTGGACTTGTCCCTCCAGCCGGAGGCGCGCAGGAACTCCGAGACGTGCCGGACGTCGCCGCCGCCGGCCAGGGCGCGGGGCTGGACGAGGTAGTGCTGCTCGGCCTGCTCGTCAGGTCCCCAGCCCCGCCACTGCTTCTTCT
>KL569100.1:60740-63727 GCA_000715635.1 Streptomyces violaceus
ACGACGAGCGGTGCGGGTGCCGGGGGCTTCGCCGCCGTAGTGGCGGGCTGGGCGCCGACGCGCTGAAGAGCGTCTTTGTGTTCGTCCAGGTCGAGGGTGATGTCGCCGAGTTCGTTCCAGGCACGGCCCAGGGCGAGCCACACCTCCGCGGGGAGCGCGCCTCGCTCTGCCTGGTCCTTGGCGAACACGCTGCCGGTGGCGACGAGGTGGGTGACGCCGCCGAGGACTCCGGTGTCCGGGTCGAGCACGCGGGCGATGACCTGAGCGGCCTGGGGCGGGGGCAGGTGAGAGAGGTGGTCGGCGAGCTGTCCGAGCTGGCGGGTGATCTCGTCGGCCAGTCTCACCGGGTAGGGGGTGGGGTGGGACATGCTCCTCCGGGCGGTGGACGGTCAGTGGTGGTGGCGATGCCCGACGCGCTGCGTCTCGGCGAGGGTGGCCTCCGGGCGGGCGCCGGCCAGCGGGGAGGCGTGGTCGGGGCCGGTCGGAATGCAGGCGCGCAGATAGCGGCGGAAGAGGGCCGTGGCGAGTCGGGGCTTGAGCCGGTTGCTGATCGGTGGGGGTGTGCGGGTTGCTACGGGTTTCTCCGGGTCTCGGGTGGTGAGGCGGGCGGTCCCGGCGCGGTGCCGGGACCGCAGGCGCCTTACGGGGTGCGGCGGGCTGGAGCTGCAGGCGAGGGGGAGGCGATCGGTGCCTGTTGTCGCACGGCAGGGCGGCCCGCTCGGGTGCGCAGGTCCTGCACGGCCTGCCGGTAGGCGGATTCGTCGAAGACTTCGGGCGTGCAGTTGACCTCGTACCCGGCCAGGAGCAGGACGGGGATGGCGCGGGTTGCCAGCCGCTTCTGCTCGTCGGCGTCGAGGTGTTCGGGCACGGTGTGCCAGATGTAGATGGGCGTGTCGGCGGGGTACTCGTGGCGTTCCAGGCCGAGGTGTTCCAGCAGGTCGTGGAGCTGGGCGGGGGCGCCCGTTGGGGTGTCGGCGTGGATGGTGGTCGTCAGGGCTTTGATGTAGATCTCGACGTCCGTGCCGTATTCGTCGGCCAGGTTGGCCATGTGGTTCTCTCCGGGTCAGCGGCGGCGGGATTTCGCGGGCTGGGCGTGGTTCGGCGGTGGTGAGGTAGTGGCCGGCCGCTGCGCAGGGCGCGCGGCGTGGTTGCGGGCGTGGAGGATGGCGCGAGCGGCCTCGCTCATGGAGGTGGCGGTGCTTCCGAGCCGTGCGATGGGATCGGGTTCCCCGGTGGGAGCCCCTTGGAAGTCGCTGGCGGCGATCCAGGCGCGGACGACGACCTCTCTGGCGAGGGGCAGCAGCCCGTGGACGGGGGCAGCGACCTCGGTCAGAACCTCGGCCACCTCGCTGCTGGTTGTGGCGGCTGCGGCTCGCTCAGCGAGGCCCGCCAGGTAGCGCAGGGCGGCCTCACGTTCACCGTCCGGTGCGACCAGCATGTTCAGCGTGGGGTCGAGGTGGACGCTGTGCCCGGCGGCGAGCAGGGCGTGCGAGCCTGCGGTCGCCTTCCGGCGCTGCTGCTCGATGGGCAAGCCGTGTGGAAGCCGGTGATAGTCGCCGCGCGTTCCGGGAGCGGAGAGGAAGCCGCCGGTTCGCTGGAGGATGTCCGCAGCCTTGTCGGTGGCGCCGATGGCCACGACCAGGTCGGTGCGGGGGTCCTTGGTGATGGTGACGTACTCCAGCACCCAGAAGTCGGGCTCCGTCTGCTTCACCGAGACCGGGTGGCCGGCGTACGGGGACCGGCCGGGACGTGCGGCACGGAAGCGGCGGTGGTGGGCGCGGTCCGGCCTGCGGGATGCTGCAGAGCGGTGCCGATGCCGAGCGCGTCGAGGCGCGGGCCGATCTCGCACAGGGCGCGGGCCTGGGCCTGGGTGTCGTCACCACCCAGGCGGTAGATGCCACTCTGCGGGTCCTGGACGAAGCCGTGGGCCATGAGGACCGCGCTGGCGCGGTCGTCGGCGGGGGCGGTGGCGATGCTGCCGTCCGGCTGCCAGGTCAGGACGACCCGGTCCGGTTGGGAGGGCTGGATGCCGCCCAGGGCGTTGTGGCGGACCTGGGCGAGGGCGGCGTCGTAGCGGGCGAGCAGGTCGCCGGTGACCTGCTCGGCGCTCAGGAACGGGTCATCGGCCAGGGCGATGCCGTTGGGCTCGGGAACGCCGCGGAACGCCTCGTCGGGCAGGGCGTGCGGGGCGACGGCGGCGATGAGGAAGCCGTCGCGCTCGTTGTTCCGGTCCAGAAGGACGAGCTGCGCACCGTCCTGTCGGCTCAGGATGGCGGCCTGCTGCAAGGGGTGCTCGGCAAGAGAGGCGGCGACCAGGTCCAGGTCCCAGATTCGGTCGGCGAGTTCGGCGAGGTCGTCCTTGGCGTCGGCTGGCAGGTGGGAGCTGGTCCAACTGTCGGGGAGTTCGCCGGCGAGAACGTCGGCGTACGAGGCGAGGCGCTCGGAGGTGTGGTGGTCGTGCATGGTGTCCTTGGGCGAGGTGGGAGTCAGCGGCGCAGTCCGGCGGCCATCGGGGGCGGCGGGGCCGGTAGGGTGCGCGGCGGTGGCGGGCAGGCGCACACGGCAGAGCGCTCTTGCTCGGTTGACGGGACTTCCCCGGTGCAGATGCTGCGGCCGGGGTGCGGGGCATGCCGGTCGGCGAGCTGGTTGCGGGTCTCGGAGAGGTCGGTACGGATGACGCGAAGGTGCTCGTCGGCGAGGTAGCGAAGCCGCCGCGCGATGTAGGGGTCGGCCGCCTGGCCGAGCCCGTCGTGGAAGTCGGCGGTGGCGGTGAGGACTTCCTCCAGCGCGGCGAGGACGCCGTCGTGGGCGGCGGTCAGCTCAGTCAGCGCATCGGCCGCCTCGCCCGTAGTGGCGGCCTAGCGAAGGCGCTCGGCGACGTGGGCAACGGAGGATCCCAGCGGCAGGTAGCTGGCCGGACGCGAGTCGGTGTCGAAGTCCGCGTCGCAGTCGACGTGGTAGCCGGCCGCCCGCAGGCGGGCCACGGC
>KL569100.1:63926-64657 GCA_000715635.1 Streptomyces violaceus
GCCGGCCGCCCGCAGGCGGGCCACGGCGTCGGTGGCGAGACGGGACTCGTCGTCCTCCGCCAGGCCGGTCGGGGCGCGGTGGTACGTCTCATGGACGCGGACGACGGCGACGAAGCCCGCGCGCTGGAGGATGCTGTGTGCCTCGGAGTCGCCGCCGCGGGCAAGGAGTTCGTCGGAGTGCGGGTCGCGGCGGATGTCCAGGAAGCGTTCGGTGCGGGGCAAGGAGACGTTTCTCCTACGGCGATCGGCGGGCGTTGTGCCGGACGGCGTCCGGGGCCGGGACGGCGCGGGGATGGACCAGGCGGGTTGCGGTGGTGTCCAGGTCCTGCTGGATGGCGTAGAGGCGGCGGGCGATCAGCTCCAGGCGGTGTGCCGTATCGGTGCTGGCTGCTCCCGGCTGGCGGGCGATCCGGTGCGAGGTGTGCTCGACGAGTCCGCGTACCGCTGCCAGAGGGCCGGCCTGTTCGTCGGCGAGCTGCGTGAGGATGGTCGCGAGCTGGGCCGACGCCGTGAGCGCCGCGCGGACGGCAGGCCGCGAAGGGGGGTCGGATCGGACAGGGATCAGGTGGAGGTCCTGTTCGATGCGACGCGCCTCCTGTGCCAGGCGCCGCAGTTTGTCCGTGGGAGGAGCGTGCCACGCGCCGTCGAGATGGATCAGGTTGGCAATCAGGTCGAGGCGCCCGGGCTGGGCCTGGACGGCGATCCACCGGCAGCCATGTTCCTTGCCGGGG
>KL569100.1:64818-68951 GCA_000715635.1 Streptomyces violaceus
ATCTCGATGCCGGCGGCCCGCGCGAGCCGTTGAGCAACCTCGGCCCACTCCGGTCCGGTCAGTTCCCGGTCGTCCGGGTGAAGGCGGACATCGAGGTGGAGGATCGCCCGCCGGTCGTCGTCGGGGCTGGTGGCGAACGGATGTTCCAGGTAGGGATCTTCGAGGTGCTCGGCCCACTGGACGGACGTCCAGATCCTCTGCTCGTCGTCCAGGGTGAAGTAATCCAGGCCGGGCCAGTGGGCGACGATCGTGTGCTCCGTCAGGCCCTCGTTCGGTGAGACCGTCCGCCCCAGCGCCTCTTCGAGCGGGTCGTGGGGCCGGTGGGTCCGCTCGTGCAGGCGGGGGATCACCGGCCGCTCCGGATGTCGGCGATGTGCACGAGCTGGCCCAGGGCGGTGGTGGTGTACCAGCCGCAGTCGATCAGTTCGTCGCGGTCGGCGAACCGTGCGAGGAGGGTGTCCTCCATGGCCCGTAGATAGATCAGGCAGTCAGGGCAGCGGCGTGAGAGGTGCACGAGGTAGCGGGGGTGGGCGGTGAGGTAGGACTGGGCGCCGCCTGTCGCATCACGCAGCCGCCACCCGTCCTCGTCGGTCGGGGTGTGCCAGGAAGGGGCCACGACGCGCATCGCGTCGCCCCACAGTTCTCCGCCGGCCACCCCCTTCAGGACGACGATGGTGTCACCGGCCTGGAAGTGGGCGTGGGTGATGTCCCGGTCGGGGGTGAGCGGGTCGGGCGTCGGTGCGAACGCCGAGGTGGGAGGGGGCTGGGACATGAGTTCCTTCCACGCGATGGCTGGCGGGGTGGGAGCATCAATAGTCCGGAGGAACGCCGGTTTGGCTAACCGGCGTTTCCCGGCTATGTTGCCCCGCCGTCAGCGGAACGGGTTCTCCGTCCCGCGGTCCGCCTCACTGGCCGCGTCGAGGAGTTCGAGCAGGTCAGTGCCTTCGGCGTCGCGCTGGTCGATCCACCATCCGGCACGGGTGATGGAGCGGGCCTTCTCCTCCAGCTCCGCCCAGTCCGCCTCGTCCCAAGTGCCCTCGACGACGAGCGCGGTGTGCGCGGCCGTCATCAGCTGGTGGCGGGAGCGCTCGCCCCAGTCCAGGGCCTTCTCCGGGCCCTCCAACTGCGGCATGTAGAACTGCTTGGCCCACGCGGCGGCTGCCTCCTGCTCCTCGGCCCGCTTGGTCGCGAGCCACTCCTCCTTTGACTGGGAGTCGGCGTCGCGCGCCGCCTTCCAGCAGTCGGTGCAGTCCTTCGACGCGAGCCAACGGGCAAAGCCCGCCCGCTTGTCGGCAGGACGATTGGACAGGTCATGATCCACGCTGTGGGAGCAGGCGTGCTCCACGGTCCAGTGCGTACGCACGGCCATAATTCGATCTCCTCAAAGGGGTTGGAAAGGTGGGGGCGTGCCCTGATCAGGACGTCTTGTGCCGGCCTCGGAGTGGGCGGCGGTGTCGGCCGGGCGGCCGGTGCCCGGCGGGGCGGCGCTGTCGGCGCGCGGCGAGAAGGACGGCGAGGGCGAAGGCCGCGCCGGCGGCGGGGAGCGCCGCGCTGGCCAGCGTCTGCTCGGCGAGGCGTCCGGCCAGAGCGGTACCGGCGGACTGCCCGACGCCGATCGAGAGGATCAGCCACGCATACGCCTCGCTGGTCCGGCCCGCAGGAGCGAGAGCATCGGTGGTCACGTAGGCGCAGGCGACCACGACGGTCAGGAACGCACCAGGCACGGTGACCGCGGCGGTGGCCGCGAACGGCGCGGGCTGGGTTGCGAGCGGGAGCCATCCGGCGAGGAACGCGGCGCTGGCGATGATCAGCCGGTCGGCGGCGGTCCGACTCCAGGTGCGGCGCCCGTAGACGAGGCCGCCCAGGAAGCTGCCGGTGGAGAACGCAGCGGGGATGATGCCCGAGAGCATGTCCTGTTCGTGGTCCTCGGCTATGGCGATCGACCACACGTTCAAGGCCCCGATCGCGAACCCTATGCCGGTCAGAGAGACGAACAGGAGCAGCAGACCGGGGCTGGTCAGCCGTCCAACGGGACCGTGCAGGGTGCCGACTGACGGCGTCGATCGCCAGCGCCGCGATGGCGGAGCGAGGACGACCACGGTGGTGCCGGCCAGGCCGAGGACGGCGGTGACGGTGAGTGCGACGCTGGGGTTGTACGCGGAGGCAAGGGCGGCGACGAGCAGGGGGCCAACGATGTACAGGAGGCCCTGCGTACCGGTGTCGAGGGCGAGCGCGGCGTGTCGAAGGCGGGCGTCGGGCAGCACGCTGGGCCACAGGGCCCGCAGCCCGGCCTCCAGGGACGGGGTGGTCAGGCCGGCGGCGACGACGAGGGCCGGGGCGAGGCCCGGTCCGCCGTACGGTCTCGTCAGCGGAAGGGTCACCAGGAGAGCCGAGTTGAGCACGGCGGCCGGAAGATGCACCGCCATCTGGCCGTGGCGGTCCATGAGGCGTCCCTTGACGGGCTGCACCACCGAGGAGGACAGCCCGTACAGGGCGCTGAGCAGTCCGCCGAAGGCGATGCTGCTGCCGCTCGTGGTGGCCCACAGGAGGATGGCGACGGGCGCCATGCCGTTGGGGAGTCGGCCGGTGAGGGTGCCACCGAGGAGGCGGGCGACGTACGGGCTGCCCAGCACCGCGCCGTAGGTGATGCGCGGTGCCGGGGCCGGGGGTGCGGTCGGGGACAACGGGTGCTTTCTCGGGGTCTAGCGGTGGCGGGCGGTCGTGCTGGCGCGGGGTGGCGGCGTGGGCGGGGTGGTGTCCACGGCCGGGCGCGGGCGGGCGCGTAGCACGGGGGTGCGGTGCGGGGGCAGGACGGCGACGGTCGCTCCGAGGTCTTCGGCTGCCTCTTCGACTTCACGGGTGAGGAACTCGATCTGCCGTCCCAACGCTGAGAGGCGGGCGGCGATCTGGCGGCCCTGCACGGTCTCCAGGGCGCTGGCGAACTGGCTGCTCGTCTCCAGAAGTTCCTGCAGGCGGACCATCGGGCCGGCGGCGTAGCCGCGCTGGACGGCTCCGAGGAGAGCATTCGAGGCGTCACCGGCACTGTGGCCTTCGACGACGTCGCGGATGAGTTCCTGCAGAGACATCTCCGGGGCCGGTGCCGGGCGGTTGAACCGGGAGACGTCCGCGCGCAGGATGCCGGGCGGGACCGGAGCGGGCAGGGACTTGCCCGCCTCATGCTCGTGGGCGTAGTGCCCGATCACCTGCCAGCCCGGTACGCCCGGGTCGCCGCGCAGCGCGACCACCGTCGAGTCGTTGTCCTCGACCAGGTAAGCGAGGGTGATCGGCTGTCCGT
This sequence comes from Streptomyces violaceus, assembly GCA_000715635.1. Taxonomy (GTDB): domain Bacteria; phylum Actinomycetota; class Actinomycetes; order Streptomycetales; family Streptomycetaceae; genus Streptomyces; species Streptomyces violaceus. The sequence goes on from KL569100.1 coordinate 68,114, forward strand.
CGGCGGCATACCACGACTCGGTCAGCTCCAGCTCGCCGCGCCGCTGCGCGGCCTGGGCCCTCTCGGTCCACATCTGCTGCTCTTCGTCGGTCAGCGGAGCCTTGTGGTTCTGGCCGGCGCGCTGGTCGGCGAGGTTGCTGGCGATAGAGCTGTGGTCCGCCCAAGCGGTGAGGTGTGGCCACAAGGCCGCGTGCTGAGTGCGTTCGGCGGGGGAGCCGGGCGCGGCCGGCCGGTCGAGGGCTCGGCGGAGTTCGGCGGCGGAGGCAGCCAGGCCGTCCAGGACGGCCCGCCACCCGGTCAGGTGCCGGGAGGGTGGCAGCTCGTCGAGTACGAGTCGGGCGGCACCGAGGAGAGCCTCGGCGTGCGGGGCGAGGTGGGTGGCGTACGCCTCCACCGCCGCCTTGTCACGGTGGGCTCGTGCGGCTGCGGCGGCGCCCGCGTGGACGGTACGGCCGTAGCGGTCGCGTGTCATGTCGAGCGCAGCCTCGGTCTCGCTGTCGATGACCGCCATCCGCAAGCGGAAGTCGCGTGCCCGGTTTGCCAGTTCGGGAGCTGTCGGCAAGGGGTCGTCGGGGGCCGGGCTGCTCGCGGGTGTCATCGTGACCGCCCGCCGGTCGCGGCCGTCAAATGGACGGTCGGAGCGTACGTGGGCTTCGGCGGGATCGGCCGGGCCGCTGGCGGGGAGGTGGTGGGCGGTGCGGAGCGCTGCGTCGTCCGGCCGGCGGCGGCCTGGGTGAGCCGGCTGCGGCGCTCCTGGAGTCCGTTGGGCCGGACGGGGCGTGGCGGGCCGGCCGAGAGGGACGGGTCGAGGCGGATGTCGGCCTGCACGGTGTAGCCG
>KL569100.1:69156-72447 GCA_000715635.1 Streptomyces violaceus
TGTAGCCGTGGCGGCGCAGGTCGTGGACGGCTTGGCGGGTGCGGCGGACTCCGTCGTGCTCGGGCTCGCTGAGCCGGTACAGGCCGGGTTCTCCGGGAACGGGCTCGAACTGCTCGCGCTCCAGGTACCAGTGGGCGAGGTGCGCGGGCAGGGCGGTGGTGAAGGAGGCCACGAAGCCGTGTTCCTCGTGGTCGCCGAAGGCGAAGTGGGTGCCGGGTCGCAAGGGGGCGGGGCTCTCCTCGGGGCGTGGGGCGGAAGGGTCAGGGGCCGCGGTGCGCGGGCCGGGCCGCGGTGAGGGGGGCGGGCTGGCGCGGTGACGGGCGGGGCCGGGTGACGATGGAGCGCGCTGATGCGCGCCTGACGAAAGGACGTTTCACCGTCGGCGAGCCACGTCTCGATGGCTGGCCACGCGTGTGCTCGGCGCTCCTGCTTCGGCACGGAAGGGCGGTGTGCGCCCACCGGTACTGCTCGCCCGAGGCGATAGCGACGATCCCGGACTCCCGGCTGTGCGACAGGACGATCTGCGCCTCAGCCACGGACCAGGTTTTCGCCACCACGCAGGACGGTGCGCAGGCTGCGGCCGTATGCCCAGGCGTGCTCCCGGGCAGCTGCCTCCAGCCGGTCGTATCCGACCTGGGCCGTCATCTGCCCGTCCCACTTGCGGTACCTGTACACGGGTACTGGCAGCAGGATGCCGGGGGCGAGAGCGGTGACGCCGAGGGCCGCGCAGTAGTCCTCGCCCTGGACGAGGCCGCCCATCGGAGCGGCGCGCACGAGGTCGGTGCGGGCGAGGATCGTGGTCGGCCCGATGGGGATGGTGTCCGCAGGCGACTTCCAGTACGTCCACACGTCACCGGCCTCATGCCGGCCTGGCGGCGTGGGGCAGCGCCACAGGGTGGTCGAGCCGTCGGGGTGCTGGTCCTCGCTCCAGCCGGCGCACCAGCCGACTCTCGTCGACTCCAGGGTGTTCAGCCGTACGGCCATCGCATCGTCGGGGAACAGGTCATCGTCGTCGGCCCAGTTGGTGTACGGGGTGCGTACGTGAGCGAGGGCCAGGTTCCTGGCGCAGGCGGCGCCGACCGGACGGGGCAGCGCCAGCGTGCGAACGCGCGGATCCTGCGCGAGCGGGGCCGGCAGACGGTCGGGCGATGCACCGTCGAGCGCGATCACGGCCTCCCACGGCACGGACTGCCGGGTGAGGCTGGCGTGCATGGCGGTCAGGTAGTCCAGCCGCTCTTCGCGCAGGCGGCTTGCGATGACGACGGTGATCAGGGGCGTGGTGTACGGGGGCAGAGAAGGCTCCGGGAAGACGAGGGGGAACTAGCGTCGGGCGGCGGGGCGCGGGGCGCTGGCCTTCGCCGGGGCTGCGGCAGGAGCGCTCTGGGGCTGCCTGCCGCGCGATGCCCGCATGGCGGGCGGGGAGTCGAGGACGGACCAGGCCGCCGGGTGGTCGTTGAAGGCGGTGCGCGGGTCGGTGGACCAGCTCACGATCGGGCCGATGTCCTCGTGCAGGAGGCTGATCACCTCGACGCCCTCCTTGTGCAGGACGTACCCCCACTGCACGTCCTGCTCATCGGCGGTCGTGTCGGTGACCGACATGCGTACCGGGGGTGAGCCGTCCGGGGTGATCAGGTGGTCGAGGGTTCGGCTGGGCCAGTGCTCGCCGCCCGTCAGCGCGGTCACGAGTGCGGGCGGGGCGTCGTCGAGGAGATCGGTGCCGAGTTCGTCCCAGCCGACGGCGACGTCGTCGATGAGGTGCCGGGACATGGCCTCGATGTTGCGTCCGAACTTGTACTGGTAGGCGGCCAGGAGCAAGGGGAGGTGGTGGCTGGGTACGCCGTCGAGCTGGACGTGGATGCCCGTGTATCCCGTACCGCGGGTGGGGCGGGCGATGAAGGAGCGTGTGGACAGGTGTTCTCCGGAGCGAGCGGGGTGCGGGGGAGGTTCGGCGGCCGTCACGGTGGCGCGTGGGTGCGTCTACGCGCGGTCGGACCAGGACGGGACCGGAGGGCCGGAGGCGTCGGTACGCGCGCAGGTGTAGCCGATCAGGCGGGAGGGCTCGGCCTTCGCGGGGACGGTGGCGGCGTCGTTGCACACGAACGTGTAGCGGATGGAGGTGCGGGGCACGTCGTGGAGCCAGGCCCGGTCGTCCTTGCCGGGGTTGATCTGAAGGCCGGAGTGCGCGACGGCGTCGGTCTGGGTGTGCGTGTGGGAGAAGAGGATCAGCGCGCCGCCGTCGGTGGTCTTGAGGGCGTAGGCGTCCGTGTAGCGGTTGGCGGCGCCGGCGAAGACGGTGGTGCCCTGGGCCCCGAAGCGGGTGCCTGTCTTGTCGTGGACTGCGATCTGCCGCTTGCTCGCCTTGGTCGGTGCGAAGACCTTCGTCCCCGTGTTCGTGCCTCCGGTGGCGAAGTTGTCGAGGACCGCGGTGCGCAGCAACTTGGCGTCGGCAGCGAGGTGCTTGTTGCCGTCGGTGGTGACGGCCGTTGCGTATCCGTCGTGGTCGAGGGCGATGTCCGGCAGGTCCGGGCTGTCGAGGTCGACGACGGAGACCATCTCCCAGCGCTTGTGCTGGGGGCGTTCGGCGAACACGGCCAACCGCGAGGGGGCCTTACCCTTCTGGTCCGAGAGCGCGGCGGCGAACCAGCGGTTCTGTCCGGCTCCCAGGCGCGGGATGTACAACTTGGCGTCCGCGGAGTCGTAGGACCACGGCTTGTACGGCTTGCGGTCTGCCGCGGGGAGCCCTTCGGTCTCGGTGTAGTCCGAGATGGACATCGCGTACAGCGGGCCGTCCTCGACCGTGTCGAGCAGGCGCCGGTCGCGGTCGGTGTTGGCCTCGTTGTTGATCTTCGAATAGCGGGTGATGACGTCGCGGGCCTGGGCGGCGCTGAGAGCGGGCACGGGCTTCGGGGCGGTGCTGGCGCGGGGCGTCTGCCGGGCATGGGCGGGGCCGTCTTCGCCGGCGCAGCCGGTGAGGGCCAGGGCGAGGCAGGCGGCGCCGACGAACATCGGCAGGGTACGGCGAGCGGTGCGGATAGGGGGCTCCAAGGGTCTGCTGGGCGGATGGGGATGAGCGGGCACGACTGGTCGTGGGTGCTGTCTTCGGCGATGCGGGGCGGAAGGCCGCGCTGGTCGTGGGCGCCGAGTGGCGGAGGTTCACACTGATGCCCTTGGCCGTGAGCTGCTGGACCACGCCGTGGACGCGAAGTGCGCGACCTCTGTCCCCGTAGGCGGTGGGAAGGGGAGTGCGGCGGCGGTGCGGCGTCAGCGCGTGTGCCGCGGCGGAGCCGACGG
>KL569100.1:72697-73161 GCA_000715635.1 Streptomyces violaceus
GGAGGGCAGCCGCGGTGCGGGTGCGAGCGGGGTGAGGGCCCGCATCCGGTCCTCGGCCACATGCAGGACCTCTCCGAGGCTGCGGATCTCGGCAGCGGCGTCGGCGAGGTCGTAGGACAGGTCGAAGCCGTCGTCCTCCTCGGCTTCCTTGGCTTTCTCGCCGGCTGCTTCGAAGAACTCGCCGAGCTGTGCCAGCAGGCCGTCGGTGGGTTCAAGGATCTGATGCAAAAGGGCAGCGGCATCCGCGTGCGACTCGGCTGCGTTGAGCCGGTCGGTCAGATCGCGCAGCGCGTCGCCGTAGACGTAGGTGGGGCCGCGGTCTGGTGCGCCGGGGGTGTCCCGGGACGGGGGCATGGGCGTCGGTTGGGCCGGGTGCACGTGGGGGCTTTCGTGGGGCAGAACGGGGCGCGGTAGCAGTCCGAGCTGGGCGAGGCGGAGGTCCTGTCTCTTATACACATCTCTGA
>KL569100.1:73365-79392 GCA_000715635.1 Streptomyces violaceus
GAGATGTGTATAAGAGACAGGGTCGTCGGAGGGGGCAGAGTCGTAGAGGACCTCGAACAGCGTCTGGTCGTCGGGGTGCTCGCGGGTCGCGATCCAGCCCTCGGGGTCTCCGGGCGGGCGGTCGGAGGACGGTTCCTGCGGCGGACTGATGATCAGGTAGCTGTCGTCGGGGAGCGAGACGCGCACGATGTAGGCGCTGAGGCCGAACTCGATGTCGCATGGAAGTCCGCGCGCTCGCAGCGGCGTGGTGATGTGCGCATGGCGGCGCCACAGTTCCTGCCACCACGGCATGTTCACGTCGCGGTAGTCGGGAAGCGGCGCGATCGGAGCCGCGCGGGCGTCCGTAGCGTTCGCCTCGTCAGCGGCCACGGATTCTCCTGCGGGACGCCGGTCGGTGTGACGGAGGCGTTCGGCGAGCGAGGTCGGCTTCTGGCTTCGGAACCGGACTGGAGTCGAGTTCGTACTCGTCGTAGGCGGTGATCAGGTCGTGTTCCAGCTGGGCTTCACGTTCGGCGACCTGCGCCATGAGGTCGCCGTGCTCGGCCTGGCACTGCTGGTATTCGGCCCAGTCGGCGTCGCTGAAATGAGCGGGGCGGTTCAGAGCATTCCTTGGGATGTGGGTGGATCGGGCTTCAGGGCAGGCGCGGTCAGCGGTGGCGATCGCCCGGCCTGGGTGGCCGAGGTGCCGGCGGGACTTCCTGACGGGTGAGCGTCGCGAAGAAGCGTTGGAAGCCGAGGTGGTCGTCGAGTTCCTTGACCGCGTCACGAAGGGATTCCGAGGTGCGCCGCAGGAAGGCGCGGGCTGAGGCGTGGTCGATGACCATGCGATTCGCGAGGTAGTGCCGGTCGGTCGGGTTGGCAGACCGGGGCAGGGCCAGGGCACACTCCGCAGACTCGGTGAAGTGCGGGGCTGCGTGGCTCGACATGGTCGCCGCCGTGCCGAGATGCTTCAGAACGGTGCCGCCGGCGCGGGTGGTGTGGGCTCCGGGCGAAGTCAGCAGTGAGCCGGAGGACATCGCGGGAGAGGTCCTGTGCGTCGGTGGCGTGCTGGAGCACCTCGTCGCTCGGTATCAAGTCGCGTTGGAAGTCGGGCTTCACGGGCCTCTTGGTCCTCAGTGCATACGGGCGTCGGTGTCGAAGAGCGCCAGTTCGTGGCTGTGCAGGAGGTGCTGAACAATGAAGCTTCGACCTGCGACTTTCCACAGGCCACGCCCTCGGTTGAGGTGCGCGATGGCGTCCATCTCGACGGAGGTCAGGCCGAGCAGGGAGGCCGCGGCGTGGAGCTGGTCGGTCTCCTGGCGGTAGATGATCCGGGTGCTGCAGTCGGCGAGGAGTCCCTCGGCCAGGGCGCGGCCTTGTGATCCGGCGTCGCCGGCGGTGAGCAGGTCGGACAGCCGGTGGATCACCATGAGGTTGGCGATGCCGAGGCCGCGGCTGAGCTTCCACTGGGCCTGCATCCGCTGGAGCAGGCCGACGTGCCGCATCAGGCGCCATGCCTCGTCGTACACGATCCAGCGCCGGCCGCCGCTGGGATCGGAGAGGGCGGATTCCATCCAGGCGCTCGCGCAGGTCATCGCCAGGACGAGGGCGGTGTCGTCCCCGGAGCCGCCCAGGCGGGACAGGTCGATGGTGAGCATCGGCGCGTTCGGATCGAATGCGACGGTGGAGGGGGCGTCGAACATGCCGGCCAGGTCGCCGTGGACCAGGCGCCGCATGGCGTGGGCCAAGTCTCGTGCTGCGTCGCCGAGTTGGCCCGACATCATCCCGGCTGTCTCGTCGAGCTCGTGGGGGTTGTTGAGGGCGGCGGCGACGTCGCCGAGGAGCGGGGTGCGGTGCGTGTCGGCGGCGCGGGTGACGACGGCGTCGAGGGCGACGTCCAGGGCGGTGTGCTCCATGGGCATCAGGTCCCGGCCCAGGATGGTGCGGGCAAGGGAGCCGAGCAGGAGCAGGCGCCGCTTGCGGATCTCGCCGACCCAGTCGGCCTCGGCCACGCTCTCCGGGCGCGAGGCCGCGTCCAGAGGGTTCAGGCGACCCGGCAGTCCGGGACCGAGGGCGACGGACCGGCCGCCGAGGGCTTCCGCCACCGGAGTCCACTCGCCCTTCGGGTCGCACGGGACGTAGACGCGGTATCCGAAGGCGACCGACCGCAGCGCGAAGGACTTGGCGAGGGCGCTCTTGCCCTGGCCGATCACGCCGGCGAGCAACAGGTTGGGGTTGGTGAATCCCTCGACTTTGCCGTACAGAGCGAATGGGTCGAAGACGAATGATGCTTCGGCGTGGACGTCGCGGCCGATGTAGATGCCCTCGGCGCCGAGTCCGCCTTCGGCGAGGAAGGGATAGGCGCCGGCCGCGACGGCGGTGGTCATGCGGTGGGCGGGAAGTTTCAGCCGGTTGTTGCGCGCGGAGGCGGGCCCGGGGCGTCCGCTCGGGGGGTAGAGCGGGGCGGGCATCTGGTGCTCGGCGTGCGTGCTTTCGCTCTGGTGGGCGCTGGCTTCCGCGCGGGCTTTGGCGGTGGCCTCGGCGAGCTGGCGGCGGGCGGCCTTGCGGCTGGCGCGGTCGGTGCCGTGGGGGGTGAACAGTGGGCTGGCGGACGCGCGGCGGGCACGACGGGCGGGCCGGTGGCTCATCGGGGGCCCTCGATTCTGCGGGTGGTGCTCATCGCACGCAGGCCGTGGTGTGCGGGCGAAGGTCGGTGGGGGTGGTTTTGCGGCGGACTACGTGTCCGGCGGCGAGGTGGCGTTGGCAGATCGTCAGCACGGGCGGGCCCTCGGGGAGCCGCTCTGGATGGCAGGCGCTTGTCTCGGCGTCGGCCTGGGGTGCGCCGGGCAGCAGGTGGAAGGCGGCGTGAACTTCGCTGGTGGCCTGCCAGAGCCTGGTGTGGGCGGTGGCCAGGTGACGTCCGGCGGCCGGGTGCGGGGGCCGGGTGTGGTCGGCGAGCCGGTCCAGAAGCTGGAGCAGAGCGGTGAGGTGGGCGTGCAGCACGTCAAGGTGCAGACGATCTCCGGGCTTGGGCGGGTCCGCGTCCGACGGCGCTAGGGTCCGTGCGTGGTGGCGGATGCCGGAGCTCGCGGCGCGGAGGTAGGGGTGCGCGTCGTCGGGGCGCGTAGGAGAGGTCAAAGGTGGTGGTCCTTCCTGCCGGTAGGCAGGGTGGTGAAGGGCGCCCCGTTGCGGGTGATCCGGAGTGCGGTGGGTCGGGGTGCGCACGGGCGCCGTTGGTTCACAGGGCGGTGCGGGCGAGCGGGAGCGCGGTGAGGGCGAAGGCGTCGGGCTGCTGGTAGTTGAGCCGTCGGAGGTCGACGCCGGAGGTGACGGCGTGGGTCTCGATCTGTGCGCAGGCGGCGTCCAGGAGGGCGTCGGTCTCGGCGGTGACGGTGACCAGGCCGGTCAGTGCGACGTCCGCGTGTCCGGCGATGAGCTGGCGTTCGCGGGTTTTGACGTCGGCGTACTCGACGGAGTCCTCTTCGGAGTCGACCTGTCCGCGGCGTGCGCGCTCGTTGGCGTCGGCGATGATCGCGGCCTTCTTGCGCTGGACGTCCCGCAGTGCGGACTCGAGTCCCTGCGGTACGTATATAAGGGAGAGGCTGCGGCGCACGCCGGCCGTGAACATCAGCCCGTGCAGGAACCCGGCCCCCATCTCGGTCCTCGGCCAGTTCTCCACCCAGTACGTCGCGTGCCGTGCGCTGTCGGTGGCGAGGCGGTCGTACTCCTCGAACTGCACGACGGGACCGGCGGCTGCGGGGTCGGCTTCGGCGCGGCCGGTCTCGGACCACTGCTGGAGCGCGGCGAGGGCCTTCGGGTCGTATGCGGTGCGAATGACGGCGGCGATTTCCCGCGCGCTCAGCCAGCCGGTGACCTGGAGACCTGCGTTGCGGGCGGCCTGCGCGATGGACGCGGTGGTCTGCTCCATGACGGTGAACGCCCCGGGCAGCCCTCCGCCGGCCTGATTGATCAGGCGCCGGGCGGCCTTGAGGTCGAGAGAGATGGCGAGGTAGGTCTCGTGCGGGGCGGCGGCAGGGCCGGCAGAGGAGACCAGCTCGGAGTAGATCTGTCCGGCGACGGGGGTCTGGGGCTGCCCGTTGCGGGTCCAGTGGCGGGCGAGGGTGTCGCCCGAGTCGGGGACTGTGCGTTCCAGCACCTGCACGGTGGCGATGTGCCCGGTGCGGGCGATGCCCGCGAGAGCGCGTCCCCAACTGCTCACGTTGTGGTTCTGGGTGGCGGGGTCGAGGAGGGCGAAGGCGCGGCTGGTGACGCGGGCGATGGCGGTCAGGGTCTGCTGGTGCGGGTCGTGGACGGCTGCGGCACCGTTGGCGGAGTCGCCGGGGGTGACCACCTTGAGGGAAGCGGCGGTGCCGGGCAGATGGAGGACGCCGTCCTGCCGGGGCCGGGTGACGGGCCGAGCGAGCCACAGGGTCTGGCCGGTGCGGCGACGGTGCGCATACCGGGTGACAATCGGCGCCCAGTCGATCAGGGAGCGGCCATGCCGGCGGATCGCGACGAGTGCCCCGGATGCCGCCCACAGCGGTGCCAGGGCGACGGCGCCGAGCAGCCCGGTGGAGATCACCGTCATCAGCAGCAGGGCCAGCATGCAGGAGACGAGTACGAGTTGGGGCAGGGAGAGGCCGAGGAGGATGCCGCGGCGGCTCCGGTGCGGGAACTTCACCGTGACCGGGGCGACGGAAAGATCAGTCAAGGGGCGGGTCCTGGAGGCGCGGGTGGAACCCGGGGGCGGGAGGGCGCGTGCACATCCCGCCCCGGGAGTCGGTCAGGGAATCAGAGGCCGGTCGGAGGCGGCGGGGGCCCGCTCGCCCCGCTGGACGGGGCGTTCTGCGTGCCGGAGGACGGCGGTGCCCCCTGCGGCGGAGGGGTTGTGGTCGGCGGAGTGGACTGCCATCCGCCGCTCTGCCCAGACGCGGCACTCGCACCGGATCCGCCAGACCCCGGGCTGCCGCCCACCTGGCCGCTTGTGTCGTCGGACACGCTCGTCGGCGCGGGCTGGACGGCCTTCTCCAAGCCTGACTTGACCGCGTCGCCGCCGGGCGAGGCACCCGTTCCGCCGCTCTGCGATCCCTCCTTGCCCTCGCCGCCTCCGCCGGTCGGGTTGGCGGCGATGTCGCCAGGGAAACCGCCTCCGGCAGCAGCCTCACTGCCCAGCGCTGCGGCGCCTGCTCCGGCGGCAGCGCCACCGGTTCCGGCGGTGGCCGCAGCGGCGGCGGTCTTACGGGCGGCCTTCTCGGCGTGAGCCTTGGCCATCTGGGCCCCAGCGCCACCGGCCCGGTGGATGGACTCGCCGTCGGTGCCTTCGGCTGCCCAGTGCACGAACTTGAAGACGGCGTACGGGCACAGCAACACCAGAATCATGATCACGATGCCGGACATCACGTCGGCCAGAGCGGCGATACCATCGCCGGCCTCAGTCTTGCCCATGGCGGCGATACCGAGCACGAAGATCACGGTCATCAGCAGCTTGGAGACGACGAGGGTGGCGGTGGCTTCGATCCAGCCCCTGCGCCAGCGGCGCGCGACCTCCCAGCCGCCGCCAGCGGAGGCGAAGACGGCCAGGGTGACCATGACGAGGATGCCGACCTTGCGGACCATCATCACGCACCAGTAGAGGAACGCGCCGATGGCGGCGCCGAGACCGGCGACTGCCGCCACGAGCCAGCCCAGTGCGGACAGGCCCGGGATCTGGCCGACCTTCACGATGCGGCGCACAGCCGACTCGATGTTCAGGTTCGCTGCCTTGAACAGGCCGGCGGACAGGGCGTCGACCACTTCGACGGCGACCGTAGTCAGGGCGATGGCGCAGAAGGCGAACAGGACGCCCGACATGGTGCCGGTGAACGCTTGTGTCAGAGCTTGTCCGTCGCGCCTGACGGCGGCTCGGACCAGCTGCGCGCAGAACGTCGCGACCAGCAGAACCAGGCCAAGCGGCAGCAACATCTCGTAGTTGTCCCGGAACCACCCGGCGTTCAGATCGACCTTGGTGGTGGTGTTGACCGCCACGGCCGCCAGGTCGGCTGCGGCGGC
>KL569100.1:79589-80895 GCA_000715635.1 Streptomyces violaceus
CTTCGCCATCCAGTCGCCCATGGCCTTGGCGGGGTCCGAGGCGAAGTCGACCGCGTCACCGACGGCGCACAGCTTGTCTGCCAGGGGGAAATCACAGAAACCCACGGGGAGTTACTCCTCCATTCTTATGTCAGGCGCGGGTCACTGCGTGACGCTCGGTGCGATGGCGGCCAGGGTGCAGTCGTGGTTCGGGCGGCACTGGACGGCGAGTGTCACGGCCCGTTCCTCGGCCCCTCCGCCGCCCTTCTTCCAGCTGAGCGTCTGCTTGCCGTTGACGGTGACGACGTAGATGTACGCCTCTGTGATCGCGGACGGGTCGTCGGCCAGGGCCGCCTTGAAGGCGGACGGGTAGTGGCCCTCGGTGACGCTGGCGGTCGCGTGCTGGTCCTGGTCGGCCATCCGCGACCACAGCACCGGATCGGGAACCTGGCCGGAGACCGAGGCCCAGTCGGCGTACTTGGGCTCCGTGGTCATCCAGGCGCGCATGCCGGCGAGTTGCTGGTCGCGGCTGGTGTAGCGGGTGTCGTAGGACCACAGCATCTGGGCCGCTGCCTTGGCGTAGGCGACCGGCTCGGCGATCTGCGGAGGCTTGGGCACCGACCCGGATCCGGAGGACGGTTTCGGGGCGGCCTCGGTGGAGGACGGGCTGTCAGCCGGGGCAGGCCGGGCAGCGTCCGCGGCCGGGTGGCTGTTCCCACCGCCGATCAGCAGGGCGACGATCCCGGCGATGGCGAGCAGGACGGCGACTACGCAGGTGACGATCGCGATGCGCCGGTTGGCCGACCAGCCTGCGCCGTATGAGGACAGCGAAAAGGAGGGGAATCGTTTCCGCATCAATGGACCTGGGACCCCAGACCGGAGAAGAAGGCCACGATTCCGTTCGCGGCGCCCAACCCGAGGGCAGCGCCGGCGGCCACGACCGCGCCCTTCTTACCGTTGGCCTCGGCCTGGTGACCACCGGTGTGGTGACCCCAGGCCCATACGCCCAGCGAGACGGCGAGGGCACCGACGACGGCGATGATCCCGAACATGTTGATGCTGTTGACGATGTTCTTCAGCACACTCAGCCCGGGCAGTCCGCCGCCCTTGGGTGAGATTCCTGGGTCGTAGGCAAGCTGGATGACGCGGTCTGCGAGAGGGACGGACATAGGTGTGGCAGGGCTCCTTGCATACGCAGGCCAGGTGAGGGCCGGCGGGAAAGGGGGAAATCGGAGGGGGAGGTGCGCTCGGAGCGCGGAAGTGGCCGCGGCGGCGCCCCGCCCGGACCGACCTCGGGCAGAGGCGGGGAGAGGCCACTCCTCGGGCT
>KL569100.1:81085-84841 GCA_000715635.1 Streptomyces violaceus
GGGGAGAGGCCACTCCTCGGGCCGGGGCGCGGCTTCGAAGCCGCTTTTTCGGCTCGGGGCCAGGGAGGGCTGTCGGGGCGTGCTACTTCGGGATCGACGGCTTCGGCGCCGGGTTCGACTCGTACGGGTTGGCGCAGTCGTAGATCATGTATCCGCGGATCTTCTTGCCGTCGGACTTCCGGGTCACCGCGCCGCGGGTGTACCAGGTCTTCTCTGCGCGCTTGTACGCGAACTGGTCATAGGCGACCTTGTCGTGCCGGTAGGCGATGCCCACGACGGCGGACTTCTTCGAAGGATCCTTGCGGACCTTGACCGCCTTGCACGAGACCGTCGTGTGGCCGGTGTCGTACGCCTGGGCTGTGGAGGCGCTGGCGAGGCCGCCGGCCGCAACTGCGAGGCCGATCGAGCTGGCCGCGAGGGCGCGCCGGACGCGGGAGTGGATTGTCACGTGGATGCTCCGGAGTGTTGGGGGATAGGGAGTGGGCCGTCGGCTCGTCCTGCTGGGCGGCCGTCGGGCGAAGCGATCGAGCGAGATGGGAAGCTGGCCACCGAGCCCAGCTATCGGGCAGACCGCCGGCGAGGTCCTCGTGACGGCGGCTCGCGGGCCTGCGGGCTGACGGGATCAGATGACGCGGCGGGCGGCGAGGATCGTCCAGTCCTTGATCGGGGTGATCCGGACCGGCTTGGTGGTGCGCGGCGCCTCGATCACGAGGCCCTCGCCCAGGTACATGCCGACATGCTCGGGCCGTGCGGCGGTGCCGCGGCTGAAAATCAGGTCCCCGGGCTCAAGTTGGGAGGGCGAGACCGCCTTGCCCTCGTTGACCTGCGTGTACGTGGTGCGGGTGAGCGTGACGCCAGCATGCGCGTACGCCTGCTGCATCAGGCTGGAGCAGTCGCAGCGGCCCATGGGGTCGGGGCCGTGCGAGTTCGTACAGGAGCCGCCCCACTGGTAGAGCGTGCCGAGCTGCTGCATCGCCCACGTGATGGCCTTACGGGCCCTCGGATGGGCGTCCTTGGGGATCGAGTAGCCCTTCGGGACGCTCCCCTCGGGGATGCGGCCGAACCCGGAACCGTCCTGGCCCGGCGCGCAGCCGGTCGTGGCCGGCTGCTTGTCCTGGTCTGTGCCCTTGCCCTCCGCGTCACCGCCGCCGGGGAAGGTCTTGGCGATGGCGGCCTGCAGCGTGGTGGCGAGCTCTTCCCACTGCGCGTACGCGTCTGGCAGGCCGGACTTCTGCACGGCTTGGGCGGCCTGTGTGACGGTCATCTGCTGCCACCCGCTCACTTTGAGCAAGTGCTTGTAGAACTGCTCGCTCGCGTAGGTGGGGTCGCGGATCTGCTCGGCGCTGCCCCAGCCCTGGGAAGGGCGCTGCTGGAAGAGGCCGAGGGAGTCGCGGTCGCCGTAGGCGAGGTTGCGCAGTCGGCTCTCCTGCATCGCCGTGGCGAGCGCGATGATCTGTCCCTTCTTGGGGACGTCGAGGGAGAGGCCGGCGGCCACGATCGTCTGGGCGTTGGGGACCTGCTCGGCGGGCAGGTCCAGGCCCTCGACGTGCACGTCCTTGCCGGAGGCGCCGTCGAGGATCTTGGTGACCTGTTCGGCGACCTTGTCGCTGTCGATGTCGCTCAGGCAGCTGTTGAAGGAGCCGCTGCTCTGCACGGCGTCGGCCGAGGAGGCCAGCATCATGCCGGTGCCGGCGATCAGGATCGGGGAGAGGAAGACGACGCCGATGCCGGCGGCGAGCCCCTTCAAGCCGAGCGGACCGCTCGCCGGTCAGCGGTTTCGGGCATGGGTGGGTAGCGAGACGTCATGAACGTGTCCTTGGGGGTGAGGTGTCCGGCGTACCGCGTGCGCGAGGCGTCTCGGAAGGGCGCGGCAGCCGGGGTGGGCGATCGGGACGGGCCGGTGCGGGGCGAGTTGCCGCTCGCTCCGCGTGGCCGGACCGTGAGCTAGGTGTGCCGGGGCAAGGGGTACCTCCGTGAGGTGTGGCAGGGGAGTGGCCAGCGGCGGTGTGCGCCGGGCGGTTCAAAAACAGTAGGCGCGGATCGGCGGTTGACCAAAAAGTCGGCGTGAGGTGCCGGAAACCGATACCTCGACAGGGCACTTCTTGGTCGTCGGCGGATTCGCCTCTACAGTTTTTGGACTCCCCCTCGCTCTCCTCGGTCTGCGGCCCTGGGCTTCTGCATGCCCACTTCCGGCCCGCGAGGACTCCTGCGCGAGGGGGCTATTTCCCTCCGCGTTTCCGCAACCCGAATCGGGGTTCCTCTTTGCCTTTTTCCCTTCACCAGGGCGACGCTCTGGCCGTTCTCTCCGGCCTTCCGGACGGCTGCGTCGACTCCGTCATCACCGACCCGCCGTACAACAGCGGAGGCCGGACCGCGAAGGAGCGCACCACGCGCTCCGCGAAGCAGAAGTACACCTCGGCCGACGCCAAGAACGACCTCGCCGACTTCACCGGCGAGAACATGGACCAGAGGTCCTACTCGTTCTGGCTGACGCAGATCATGACCGAGGCCCACCGCCTCACCAAGACCGGCGGGACGGCCCTGCTGTTCACCGACTGGCGCCAGCTCCCGACGACGACGGACGCGATCCAGGCGGCCGGATGGCTGTGGCGCGGTGTCCTGGCCTGGCACAAGCCGCAGGCCAGGCCCCAGAAGGGCCGGTTCACCCAGAACTGCGAGTTCATCGTCTGGGCCAGCAAGGGGCCGATCGACGGCTCCCGCAACCCCGTCTATCTACCTGGCATGTACTCGGCTTCGCAGCCCTCTGGCGCGAAGCGCCAGCACATCACGCAGAAGCCGGTCGAGGTGATGCGCGAGCTGGTCAAGATCAGCCCCGAGGGCGGCACGGTCCTCGACTTCTGCGCCGGCTCCGGCTCCACGGGCGTGGCCGCCCTGTTGGAAGACCGGGACTTCATCGGCGTGGAGAAGACCGAGCACTACGCGTCGATCGCGGCCGACCGGCTCACCGAGACGATCCGCGCAACTCTCACGCAGGACGACGTGGTTCTCACCGCCTGAGCCGCGTCCTTGCCCGTCGCCAAGGCGAACAGCTCCCACCGCAGCCGTTGGCGAAATACCGCCGGAGGAACGTGCA
This sequence comes from Streptomyces violaceus, assembly GCA_000715635.1. Lineage (GTDB taxonomy): Bacteria > Actinomycetota > Actinomycetes > Streptomycetales > Streptomycetaceae > Streptomyces > Streptomyces violaceus. The sequence goes on from KL569100.1 coordinate 84,180, forward strand.
ATCCGTTGGCGGCTCCGCGCGAGGGCGCCCCCGCACTTCCCTCATTCCGCGTCTCGCAGGAGGCCGAACTTCTCAATGCCCGAATCCGCAAAACCTGCCAGTGATGGAGAGTTGGAGTCGATTCGTATTCCGGATCCACAGCTGGAGGGAATCGAGGCGAGCGTGCGGCGGCTCATGGAGCAGTCGGCGCAACAGGCTCAGCAGCTCGACCACCTCGCGTCCGCCCCGTCGCCGAGTGGATCACCGTTCGCCGCGTTCGGCATGCCGGGACTCGGCGGCCCGCCGGCCGCCGCTCCACCGGAGCCCCGCCCGATCCTGGAACTGGACGGAGAGGAACGCGAGGACGAACTCGACGCCCTGTCCGACTGGGTCGACGACTTCTTCCTCCCGGTCTACGGGGCGGAGGTCACCACCGCGGCGCCCTGGTGCCTGCAGTGGCAGGAGCACGACGACGTCGTGGCCTGGCTCCATGCCTTGTGGCTCGCCTACCAGCAGCACAAGGACCCCGAAGCCGGGCTCTCCGGTCTGTTCGTGTGGCACCGAGACTTCCTCACCCACGCCGTCGCCGCGATCCGCGCACCCGGCGGCCCGCTGTCAGCCTGCATGACCTCTCCCGACCGGCCCGCACACCGTCTCCTGCCCCTGTCTCTTATACACATCTC
>KL569100.1:85057-90328 GCA_000715635.1 Streptomyces violaceus
CGGAGACGGCGGCCACGGCGGAAGCCGCTGACCAGGACGAGCCGGCGTCATGACCGCGGGACAGGGACAGCCCGCCTTCGGACTGAGCTTCGATCCGCGCGCGCTGACCGATCTTCTCCAGGCCCCCAGCGACATACGCGACCTCACTCTTGCCTACCTGCAGGAAGTCGTGAACGCGCAGCGCTTCGGGCTGCGCCTCGACGGTGACCTGGAGGGCTGTCGAAAGCTGTTCGTGGACTCCCGCAAGGACTGGCGCGTCGTCTACGCCGTCCGGCCGGCGCCCGCGGAGTCCGCCCACCACAAGGAGATCCACGTCGTCGCGATCCGGCCGCGCGCGGGCAACGACGTCTACGACGAGGTCGGCCGCCGTCTGGGCATGACTCGCCGGCCGCTGAGCGCCCGCACCCACGCGGCACGCTCCCGTTCCCCGCAACTGGCCGCCCGCGCGCCCGTGCCCCGGCCCGGTCCGCCGCCCACCGCGCCGCCGGGTCTGCCCCGTCCCGCACCGAACCCCGCGCACCATCCCACCCGCTGAACGCACGAAGCGTCGCCTATGCCCCCTGAACCCGCGCCGGCACCCTCCCGGCGTGCGGTTTCCCCGCTCGACCATCGCCTCGAAGCCGCCACCGGGCACGACATCGACACCCTGTGGTGCTACCGCGACTGCGGCGTCCTCGACGAGCAGCACGCCCAACTGGTGGACCAGCACCGGAAGCTGGCCAAGACCCAGACTGGCGTCATCTTCCATCTGCGCCTCCTCAACCGCCTGTCCAGCGGCGAGTTCGACGTCGACGGCGCTCTGTTCACGCGTATCGACCGCACCGTGGAGCAGTTGGAAGAGGCTGCCGACGCGCGGGACGCCGCTGCCCGGGATGTGCTCGCCGCCCTGGAGCCCATCTAAGCCGCAGCAGCGTTCGTCGCGCCCGACGCGCAGCAGCTCTCGACTGACGACCCGGCGGCGCTGCTCGCCATCGCCGGCGGCGCCAAGCTCTACGAACACCTGCTGACCGGCCGGATGTCCGTCACAGCCGCCTCCGGCACCCGCATCCCCACACCAAGCTACGGCGGCTGGAGGACGCCAGCCTGGTCGCCCAGGACACCGGCCACCCCGTACACGCCGGCCAGCCGGTCGCGCTCACCGACGCCGGAAGAGCCGCGCTGTTCGCCGCCCGCCGGGCCCCCACGACGCAGACGCCGAAGGTCCCAGCTCGCCCCGGCACATCGCCGTCCACTCCGGCGCAGTGGCGCTGAACTCCACCGAAAGGCCCCTTGTTGTCTCCCACCGAACCGGCGCCAGTCCGGAAGTCCATCCCTCAAGTCGACTTCGATCTGGACGACCTCGACGCCGACGAGGAGCGGTACCTCGGCTTCTACCGCAAGGTCGGCGTCCACGAGGACATGCTCGTCCCCCTCGCCGAACATCACGACGGTCCGCACAGCTACTACGTCCTGTTCGACCGCACCGCGACCTGGGGACACCCCGGCATGCCCCAGGTGCTCGCCGTGCATCTGCAACGGGACCACGAGAAGCGGACGTTCAGCTTCGAGAAGGCCCCGCTGCCGCTGCCCGCGATGGCGCAGTCCTGGCTCATCCACCGCGGCTGCCCGCACGATGCCATCGGCCTCGACCCCGAGCTGGGCCCGCCGCCGGCTGACGAGGCCACGCGAGTACTGGAGCGACGCCTCGCCGGCGACGGTGACCACTACGCCATGGGCTACTCCTACACCAGCGACGACCCGGACGACATGGTCGTCGTCGTGGCCCTGCGCGTCCTGGACGAACGCGCCCCGTCGCCGTTCCGCGTTGTGGTCGAAGAGGTCGATACCGACACCTGGACGCACACCCTGCGCGAGGGCGGCTTCGACACGGTCGACGAGGCCCTGCAGTGGTGCGACGACCGGCTCACCGGCGAGGCCGGCCCTCTCCCGCCGGTCCGCCCGGCAGCCGCCGCCAGCCGCCCGGCCGGTGTGGCGAAGGCCCCCGCCCCGCGCCCGCCAGGCCGTTCGCGCTGAGCGCTCAGCCCGACGCGGGCGGCGCAACATATCCGACGATCGCCGGTTAGCCAAACCGGAGATTCTCCGGACTCTTATACAGGCGCCGGGACCCCCCGCGGCGCCCTTCCACACATTCCCCACGCCTTCACGGAGGCTTTTTCCGCATGCGCTCCACCCGAATTGCCATATCCGCGGCGATGCTCGGCGCACTCGCGCTGCCGGTGCTGTCCGCCACCTCCGCCAGCGCCGCGACCGTACCCACGGCAGCAACCGCCGCCTCCGCCGTCAGCTGCCACAACCTGCCGCCGCTCCCGTACGCGGTGCACGCCAAGGCCGTGACCATCCGGTCCAAGGCCAGCTCGAAGTCCACGGCGCTCGGCGTGCTCTACAAGAGCCACAAGTTCACCGTCTCCAAGAAGAGCGGCAACTGGCTCTACATCACAGACAAGACGACCGGCGTCAAGGGCTGGGTCTCCGGCACGTACGTCTACCGCGACGTCCGTATGTGCCTGGACTGACCAGGCTTCAGCACCTCCCGGCAAGCGGCTGATCCGCCGATTACGGGGCCCCTCACATTCCCTACGCATCAGCCTCTCCAGAACAGGAGATCCCCCTTGTCCGACGGCATATCCGAGGATTCTGCGGATGTCGTGGGCGTGCTCACCGAACGGATCGAAGCGCGCTTCGACATGGGCATGGACCAGTTGAAGGCCGCGGTCGCCGCCGCGCCGACCGCGAACCCTGACGCCACCGACGTCGTCAAGTGGCACGGCCTTCTCGCCGAGGCCCAGTCCGTGCTGGAGCGCGCGGAGGACGACCTCCTCGCCGCACTGCAGACCCAGCCCAGCGAGGTCGACGACCCGACGATGGGCCTCGCCCACCGGGTGAACGCGGCCGTCACTGCCCGCGACGGCCGGGCCATGGTCGTGCGATGGCTCCTCGACCCGAACGCCCCGGGGAAGAAGGACCTCGCCGCAGAGCGCCTCGCCCGCCTTCGGCCCCGCCCCGGGCCTGCGGTGCAGACCAGCGCCCCCAACCGGCCCGCGGGTTCAACCGCACCGCCGACGGCCTGGCGGTCGGCAAGGGCCGCCCGATGAGCCGGGACAAGGCCAGCACCATGGACGCCGACCTGCAGAAGGTCTTCGGTAAGCCGGTCCTCGAGCTGTACGAGGCGGCTGCCGACTACGATGCCTCGCCCGCGCTCGCCCGGGCCCTGGAACTGCGGTCCTTCCTGGCGCTCACCGAGGAGCAGGTCGCCCGCGTCCGCGACCGCGTCCACGCCGACATGGATCCGGACCGCAACATGGGCGAACTGTCGGCGGACAAGCTCCGCTTCGACGCGCAGTGGCTGGACGCGGCACTGAAGGCCCGCGACGGCTACCGCGCCGCCCTCGGCGAGCTGCTGCGCACCATGCCCCCGCCCGCCCAGCAGGCCCGGCCCGTACGAACGGCTCAGCTCTGGGCCACCGCAACCCTGCCCCCGTCTGCCGCCCCGGCACCCCAGCGTGCCGGGGCGGCCCGGGCCCGCCGACCGTGAAAGCCCCCGATTGCCCCACCCCACGTCCACCGACATAGCTGGACGGATCGAGGACCTGTACGGCGCACCGCTCGCCGACCTCGAAGCCCACGCCCAGGACCAGCCGCCCGGCATGCTCTGTGCCCTGCTCGGCATGCACGACGACCTTGCCCTCGCCGAGCGCAGCATCGACTTCCACCGCGACCACCTCGCCCGGTTCATCCACCCCGAACGGCAGATCGGCCCGCACGAGGTCTCCCACCTCCTCGACGGGACCCGCCGGCTCGCCGAAGCCGTCGCCGTCCGCGAGGTCCAGGCCAAATCGGTCGCCGCCGTCCTGCAGAGCCTGGCCCGCGTCCCGGCCCCGACGCCTGTCCCGCCAGCTCCCTCGCCACCTGCTCCGGCTCCGCCTCTTGCGGCGCCGAGTCCGGCGCACAGCCGCTGACTCGCAGGCGATCCCACTTTTCATGCACCCTGGAGTTCCTCCCTTGGCCATCACCGCTCTGCCCCCTGACACCGACGCCGACATCGCCCGGGTCACCGAGGCCCTCGCCATGATCACCCCGCGCTGGAACGTCCGGATCATGCTGGCCCTCTCCGGCCCGCCGCTGCGCTACAGCGAGCTGGCGGCCAAGGTGTCCTGGCTGCACAACGGCCAGCTCCACCCCAAGCTCAAGGCGATGTGCGACGCCGGACTCGTCGAACGCACCGAACACACCGCACGGCACGTGACCTACGGCCACACCGAACGCGGAGCCGCCCTGCTGCCCGTCCTGCCGATGATTGTTACCTGGGCCGAGGAACACCTGGAGAAGGCGGACCGCCCGCTGGCCGCGATCGAGCACATCGAGGACAGCCTCACCCTGCTCACCCGGCGTCACGCCGCCGCCATCCTGTGGGTGCTGAAGTCCCGTGAGGAGGTCAGCGGCCGGGCTCTGGCCCGAATCGTGATGCCCAGCAGCGACTGGACCAATATCTATCCGCCTCTGCGGCAGCTCGTCGCCGACGGCCTGGTTAACACCGACGGCATGGGCCGGCCTTACCGGCTGTCCGCGGCCGGTGATGGCCTGGGCCCCGTGCTCGGCACCCTGTCCGCGTGGGCCGCCGGGCAGCCCCTTGACCAGGCGGCCCAGCACCCGGTCTGGGGGCACCCGCAGGCGAAGCCCGGGCCGAGGTCGTGGATCAGCAGCCAATCTCGGCCGGCCCCCACGGCGCTCCCACCCGCTCGGACACCCCATTCCCCTCCGGCCTGGCACAACGGGGATCTTTTCTCGCACGCTGCGACCGCCCGCCCGAAGGCAGCCGTCCCGACGGGAGGCCCGCGCCGATGAGCACCCCCTTTACGTCTGCCGAAGCGCAGCGCGCTGTCGACCTGCTCGCCTCGCGGCCCTTGGTCCGCTTGGTCACCGAGATCGACGACAACGGCGCCATACCGCCGCGACGGCTGGCCGGCACCCTGCCCGACCTCTCCACGCACCAACTGCGCAGCGCATCCGACACGGCCCGCGCCCACGGTCTCATCCGGATCGCGCCCGGCACCGGTCTGGGATTGACCGAGGCTGGGATGGAGTTGGCCGACCTGTACGACGCGATGGCCCGCTGGGCCCGGCGTCAAGCCGTCCCGGCCCCCGTCTGCGAGTTCAGCAGCCGCATTCAGCACGTCCTTGCCCTGTTGGCACCATCGCTCATCACCGAGCGCGCCGACCCAGCGGAGGCGGGCCTGGCCCGTCTCCGCAAGCTCCTGATCCAGTGGCTGGGCG
>KL569100.1:90563-91058 GCA_000715635.1 Streptomyces violaceus
GAGATGTGTATAAGAGACAGTCCAGTGGCTGGCCGACAACCTCCATGTGGCCAGGGAGTCCGAACCTGAGCCGGTCGCGTGAGCGAAGCGGTCACACCCCGGCACGCACGCCACACCGACGGGCTGATGCGCAGCATCTACCTACCGCGCACGACGGACGCGTTGGCGTTCGCGATGTCCACTTACGGCATCCCGCTGCTCGTCCTGGCCACGACGCGCTCCGCCGCGCTGACGGGCGCAGCCTTCGCCCTGGAGTGGATCCCGCGGCTGGCTGCGTTCGGGTGGGCCGGATCGGTTGTCGACCGGCGCGGTGCTGCGGTGGTCTTCCACCTGGCCTCCCTGGGCCGGGCGCTGGCCCTCGCCGCCGGCGCGGTCCTGCTCCACCTCCACCCATCCGGCACCGTCGCGAGCGCGACCGTGATGGTGCTGGCGGCGACGACCGGCGTGCTCACCGAGTTCAGCTATATCGCGGCCGAGACCGCGGGCGCTGCCGCC
>KL569100.1:91319-91753 GCA_000715635.1 Streptomyces violaceus
GAGCAGGACGGCGGGCCCACCGTGTCCAGGCCGTCCTGCTCGGCATCGACCAGACGGCGACCCTGGCCGGTCCGGCGCTCGCCGGGGTGCTACTGCTTGCCGGTCCGCCGTTGATGCTCGCGGTGATCACCGTGCTCTCCTTGCTTGCCGCGCTGCTTGCCCTGCGCACTCCGCACTCGCCCGTGGCACCGGCCCGTGCGCCGAAGGGGAGGTCCGGGGCCGGACTGCTCACCGGGTGGCGCACCATCCGCTCGCTTCCCGCGCTCGGCTGGCTCGTGACCGGGCTGACCCTGTCCAACCTGGCCACCGGCCTTCTTCAAGCGGCCGGTCCCGTGATCGTCGTCAAGCACTTCGGGCAGTCCACCGCCGCAGTCGGCCTCGTCTGGTCCGCCGCTGCCGCAGCGACACTCCTCAGCGTCACACTCTGCCGGTTC
>KL569100.1:91997-92793 GCA_000715635.1 Streptomyces violaceus
CCCTCGCCTCGCTCGGCTGTCTCGCCGCTGCCCAGGCTCCCGACTACCGGTCCTACCTGGTCCTGGTCGCGGTCCTCATGGCGGGCGAAGGCGGCATGACGGTCGTCCTGCGCACGCTGCGCTCCCGCCTGATCCCTCTGGAGAAGTTCGGCAGCACCCTGTCGGCGACCATCCTCATCCTCCTGCTGCCCTTCCCCGTCGCCGGCGTGCTCACCGCGCTCACTCCGCCCGACGCGCTGGGCCACGTCATCACCGTCTGTGCCGCGCTGCAGGCCCTCGGTCTGTTCTGCGCCTTCGCCCGCCTGCGAACCGATCCCGCCCTGCGCACCTGACCCTGCTGCGTCCCCAGCCTGTGGAGAACTTCATGTCCATTGCCGCCCTTGGATCGCACCGCGCGACTGGTCGCACCATCACCGAGCAGTTCCACGCCTTCGACGCCCACAACCCGCACGTCTACCGGGCCCTGGAACGCATGGCCGCTCGCCGTCTGGCCGCCCGGCGCAACCCGGGTCAGCTTGAAGGACCTGTTCGAGGACCTGCGCCGTCAGCTCCCTCATGGGGTCGCCGGGCTGAACAACAACTACACCGCCCTCTACGCCCGCCGCCTGATCAGCGAACACCCTCACTGGGCTGCGGCGTTCGAGCTGCGCCGCCGCCGTGCCGCCTGAGACACCCCTCTCTTCTCTCGTCCCGCCGTCCACCGATACGGAGAACCCCTTCTTGTCCGCTCGTCCTCTCGTGCTCGTCGTTTCTGCCGGCGACGAGACCTACCGTGGCTACTGCCCGGCGCAGGTGG
>KL569100.1:93021-95532 GCA_000715635.1 Streptomyces violaceus
CTACTGCCTGGAGCAGGTGGCCGCCGCGTACGACGTCGTCCTGCTCACCGGCACCGAGCCGTCGTGGGAGAAGCCGTTCATCGTCGACCACACCGTGGTCGATCTGAGTGACCCCGCAGCGCTGCTCGCGGGCGGCCGGGCGCTGGCCGAGCACCATGACCTTGCCGGCGTGGTCACCTGGGACGAGTGGCACCTCGTCCCCACCGCCCGTCTCGCCCGCGCGCTCGGTCTGTCCTCGACGTCCGTCGAGGTGATGCGGGCCTGTCGCAACAAGGCCACCGCCCGGGCTCTGTTCGCCCGCCATGGCGTGCCCTCGGCCGCCTCGATGAGGGCGCGGACTCTACTGGAGGCCGGCCTGGCGACGATGACCCTCGGCCTGCCGGCGGTCATCAAGCCCGCGGCCTTCGCGGGCAGCATCGGCGCGATCCGCGTCGACCGGCCCGAAGAACTGCCCGCCGCGTTCGCGTTCGCCTCGGCCGGTGCGAGCCGCAGTCGCGAGGACACCGGCGTCCTGGTCGAGGAGTACCTCGACGGGCCGGAATTCTCGGTCGAATGCGTCACCCACCGCGGAGCGACCACGGCGGTCGCCGTGACCCGCAAGCACCTGGGCCCCGCGCCGTACTTCGACGAGGCCGGGCACACCGTCGATGCCGCCGACCCGCTCCTGGCCCAGGTCGCCCCGGCCGCCGCTGCTGCGGTCACGGCCCTGGGGATCACCGACGGTGTGCAGCACGTCGAGCTGCGCCTGGTGGACGGTCGGCCGCGGTTGATCGAGGTCAATGCCAGGATCGGCGGCGACATGATCGGCCACCTTGTCCGTCTGGCCACCGGCATAGACCTGCCCCGGGCCGCCGCCGACCTCGCCTGCGGCCGAGCGCCGGACCTCACCCCGACCCGCAGCGGGGCCGCGGGCATCCGCATGCTCTACCCGGATACCTCCGGCACCCTGACCGCCCGGCACATCAACCAGCCCTTCGCCGCCCACACCCCCTGGCTGCGCCAGGTGCAGTGGATCCGCGAGATTGGCGACGAGCTCGTCCTGTCGCCCGACGGCGACCTGTTCACCGCCCGGGCCGGGTTCTACATCGTCACCGGCCGCACCACCGCCGAGGTCACCGAACGCCTCGACACCGCCGCCGACGAGATCACCATCACCACTAGGGCAGACCGATGAACCCACAGCCCGATTCGCACCACGAGATCGACGGCGACGTCTACGTCTCCCCGCGCCACCTCGCCTCCACCACCGGAACCGGCGACCCCGCCCTCGCACCGCTGCTCGACCTCGGCTGGGACCCGCGGTACGACGAGGACTCCAACGTGTACGTGAGCGCTCCTGACCGGCGCGTGCGCCTGGGCTACCTGCCCGAAGGCGAGGACGACGGGCTCTGGCGCATCAACGCCTACAAGGACTCCTTCGGACCGCCGGCGTGGGGCGTCTGCTTTAACGACCGCGTTCCCACCGAGTTTGTCCAGGCGTTCACCACCATCCTGGCCACGGCGTACGAGCAGGGGCCGGATGCTTACCTTGCCCGGCCGATCTCCGGCATCGACGAGCACGATCCCTTCCTCGCGGTCGTGCCGCTTCTGAAGCAGGGCTGGAAGATCGACCGTCCGCGCTGGGGCGTCTTCGCGGTCCAGGCCCCGGACGGGCTCGCCGGCATGGAGTTCACCACCGGCGACCTCGATCCGGAAGCCGAACTGACCACGCGCGACGCGCGCTGGCAGCTGTGGGCGGGCAAGTCCATCGAACGGCCCGTCTGGTACGCCACGGCCAGCACCGACACCCCGGTCGCCCTGCTCACCGCCGTCACCGAGTGCGTCGCCGATCCGGCTCCCCTGCCCCGGTGGCGCGAGGTGACCTCCAGCTACATCAAGGGGATGGCCCGGCTCACCCCGATCCTCCCGCCAGGCCCGTCGGCTCCCACTCCGCTCGACGTGCAGCGGGCCGTCTCCTCCCGCCGTCCGGCTGCGCTGCCCGCGGCCAGCGTTCCGCGCTGGAGCACCACCAGCCGACCGGCCCTGCCCGGCCGCCGGTAGCACGCTCCTGACCCGACCGGAGATCCTCCTTGTCCCTGCAAGCCCCTGAGTTCTTCGCCGAACTCCGCCTCCCCTACAGCGACAGCACCGTCGTGGGCAACACCTACCTCGCCGTGCCGACTCCAGGCACGCACCTTCGGTTCCGAATCGACTTCACCCGCACCATCTACGCGGACACTTACGGTGGTCTACGCCTTGCGGTCGTCCACCCGGACCGCGGCGAGATCGATGCGGTCAGCCTCAGCTTCCTGGACCACGGCACCTTCCACCGCCGCGACGTGGCAAGCAACAGGCCCCTGAACAATTCCACTCACGGCACCTTCAACAAGTACCACCGCGCCGGTCAACCACCGTGGGAGGGAGCTGAATTCACGGGGCTTCGCGACGCCATCGAGCAATACACCGCTGTCTGGTTCCCGGGGGCATGGGCGGCGTCCGCGCCGAACCGCGCCTGTCTCTTATACACATCTC
>KL569100.1:95789-96211 GCA_000715635.1 Streptomyces violaceus
CCCGCCGGCCGCGCGCGGCGGCGCTCGCACTCGCTGAGCCGCGCCCTTCCAACCCGACAGCCGACTTGCTCGGTATCCACCCCAAGACAGCCGAACGCTGGGCCACCCTCGCCGGCGGGAACTGGTCCGAATACTTGGCAGCGCGACGGGCTGCCCCGCAGGGCTAGGCGGGGCACCGACGGAACTCACTGGTCGGGGTTATCGGGATGCTCGCCAAGATCGTTTCCCACGTAGACGTAGATCATTTCCCACCCTCCTGGTCGACCACCCCTCCACTGAGGCTTGGCGGCGCAGTACCCCGCGAGTTCGATGAGCTCACTCTCCTTCGGGTGCGGGATGACCACGACAGCGCTGTCCGCGCCTGTCGCCTTCAGCGCTGCGGACGTGGACTGAGCAGGGTCGAGGACTGGCCAGCCGCAGGG
>KL569100.1:96498-97678 GCA_000715635.1 Streptomyces violaceus
CAGGGAATGCCACTCCTGCGGTGGTTGTGAGCGGGTGGCCTGGAAGGGCGTCGATGGTGGTGGCGAGTTTGACGAGGAGGCCTTCGAGCGCGTCGGCCTCCTCCGTGGACCAGCCGGGCAGGTGGCCTACGTCCGGTACACCGGCGTGCACGATGCGCCGGCCGAGTGTGCGGCCTTCTGGGCTGAGTCCGATGACGACACCGCGGTCGTCCCGCGGATCGGTGGCGCGGAAGACGAGCCCCGCTGTCTCCAGCCGCGACACGATCTTGCTCATGTTGGAACGGGTGGTGTCCAGAGCGTCGGCGAGCTCCGTGGGCGTAGCGACGCCCCTGTAGGCGAGCTGGTTGACAACCAGGAACGCCGACAGATCCTCCGGCATCGGGAAGTCGCAGGCAGCCATGATCTCCTGGCGGAGAGTCCGCGAGACCGCCCACGTGACGATCGCCTGAAGCGCCGAGTGCAGGGTCGGGCCGTCGCCTCCCACGACAGGTCTGATGTCCTCCGGCGTCAAGGTCTCCAGCCGCACCGTGTTCCTGCTGCGTGCCAACTCACTCTCCCTCTGTCGGCTGACAGCATACGGAAGGAAGTATTGTCGCCAGGACAATACTTCTATTACTCTCGTCGACCACCGGACCGTTCCGGCGGATCCGTGGTCACGCTCGTGACCTGTCAGCCGTCGGGCGAAGGCAAGGAAGGACCTGACAGTGCCTCTGTCCCATTCGCAGGACGCCGTCCATCCCGAGTTCATGTCCCCCTTGCTCCGGCTGCCGATGCACGTGAAGGGGCGGTTCGCTCTGCGACTCATGCGCCGCTTCGCCGCCGCCCCCACCAAGGTGAGGGCCGGTGTCCGCGTGGAGCGACGCACGCTGCCGGGCCCAGTCGGCGGCACCGTCCTCGTCCACGATCCCGCAGGCCGGCGGCGCCCGAGCGGGGCACTGCTGTGGATGTTCGGCGGGGGGCTGATCGCGGGATCGGCGGAGCACGTCAACGACGTCGCATCGGCATTTGCGGCGGACCTGGGCGCACTGGTGGTCGCCCCCGACTACCGGCTGGCCCCGGAGAACCCCTATCCGGCCGCGATCGACGACTGCTTCACGGCTCTGCGGTGGCTGATCGCCCATGCCGAAGAGCTCGGCATCGACCCCCGCCGGGTGATCGTGGGTGGCGAAAGCGCCGGCGG
>KL569100.1:97931-100424 GCA_000715635.1 Streptomyces violaceus
GTGGCACAGCGGGCCCATGACGCCGGCATCGGCCTCCGGCTGCAAGTCCTCGTGGCCCCGATGCTGGACGACCGGACCGTCACCCGGGCCGAACGCGACGGCCAGGTCGCCCTCGTCTGGACCGTGCCCTCCAACCGCTTCGGCTGGACCAGCTATGTGGGGCACCCTCCGGGAGAGGAGGAACAGCGCCCGTATGCGGTGCCCGCCCGGCGTGAGGATCTGCGCGGACTGGCACCCGCATGGATCAGCGTCGGCACCGCGGACTTGTTCTACCAGGACGACCGCGACTACGCGCGTCGCCTGAAGGACGCCGACGTCGACTGCGAGCTCATCACCGTCCCGGGCGCCCACCATGGCGCTGAGCTGTTCAAGCCCGATCATCCCGCCATCCGCAAGGTCCAGCGCGCCAGAGTCGAGGCGATGCGCCGCGCCCTCCGGGCGCCGACCCCCTAGCACTCCTGCGTGCCGAGCGCCGCCCCATCGCCGCGCGGACGCTCCGGTCTTCTTCTTGCGGCCCCATGCGAACAGAAAGCCACCGATGCGTGCACCACATTCCCTGACCGTCGACCGGCGTGTCGAGCCGTTCGGCATCGGCACCCTCGCCCCCGAGTTCGGCTGGAAGCTGCCAGGCCCGGCCGGGCAGCAGGAATACGAGATCCAGGTCGCCGCCGGGCCGTCCTTCGATCCCCTGGACATGGTGTGGAGCAGCGGACATGTCACTGCCGCCCAACCGTTCGGCGTCGTCTACGCAGGGCCTCCGCTGGCGTCCCGTACGACATACCACTGGCGCGTGCGGGTACGCGACACCGACGGTGCCCTGAGCCCGTGGGCCGAGGCGACATTCGAGACCGGAATCCTGGAAGCGTCCGAGTGGCAGGCCCGCTGGATCAGCCACCCCGCATCGGACAAGGAGCAGCCACGGACCCTCTACTTCCACACCGAGCTGAACCTGTCGGTGCCGGTGGTGCGTGGGCGCGCCTACGCGACCGCACTCGGCTGGTACCGGCTGTTCGTCAACGACACCAATGTCACAGGGCATGCGCTCGTGCCACGCTGGACCCCGTTCCACGACTACGTCGAGTACCAGGTCTACGACATCACCGAGGCTCTGCACAGCGGCGGCAACCGCATCGGGATGGTGGTCTCGGAAGGCCGCTACCGCGGCCGCCTCGGTGCCTTCTCGCTGCCCGCCCGCTACGGTGACCGGCTCGCCGCCTACGCGCAGCTGGAGTTGGAGCTCGCCGACGGATCGACCGCGCGCCTTGCGACGGACGGGTCGTGGAGCGCGGAATACGGACGCGTGCGGGTGGCGGACCCCAAGGACGGGGAACGCGTGGACCTGCGCCTGCCCAAACTGCCGTGGGCCGAAAAGGACGGTGACCAGAGGAAGCCCGCAATGGTCCTGCACGAGAACCGCCGGCTGGTCGCCGAGGCCGTCGCGCGCGTGCGGGACATCGGACGCCGCAGTGGCACGGTGACCACCACTCCTTCGGGCAAGCAGCTGATCGACTTCGGGCAGAACTTCTCCGGCGTCGCCCGAATCCGCCTGTCCGGCCCACCGGGGCAGACGGTGAGGCTGCTCTACGGCGAGGTCCTCGATGCCGCCGGGGAACTGGACACCCGGTACCTCATGGGTACTGGCAAGGGCGACTGGTTCCAGCGCGACGAGGCGGTCCTGTCCGATCAACCCAGCCACTACACGCCCTGGTTCACCATCCACGGGTTCCGCTACCTCTGCGTGGACGGCCCCGTGAAGGGCGTCACCGAGGATGACGTGGAAGGCATCGTGCTCTCCAGCGACCTCGATCAGATCGCCGACTTCCACACCTCCGATCCCCGCCTGGACCGGCTGTGGAACAACGTGCTGTGGTCGCTGCGATCCAACTTCACCGACACACCCACCGACTGCCCCACCCGCGAGCGCAGCGGCTGGACCGGAGACATCCAGGTCTTCGGCCCCACCGCGGTACAGATAGTCGACGCCGACGCCTACCTCCGCCGCTATCTGCTCAATCTGGCCGCCGAACAGCACGACGACGGCACCGTACCGCCCTTCATCCCCGCCGAAGCATCACCCGGCCACAGCAAGAACCCCCTCCGCTTCACCAGGACATCCACGGGATGGGGCGACGTCAGCGTCATGTTGCCCTGGGCGCTCTACCGCTACCGCGGCGACATCGAAGTCCTGCGCGCCCAGTACGACAGCGGCAAGGCATGGGTCGACCAACTCGCTCGGCGCGCCGCCACGAAACGTGGATGGCGGCGCCGGTTCGGCAAGGGCACGCGGGAAGTGGAGCAGTACGTCGTCGACACCGGTTTCCACTGGGGCGAGTGGCTCCGTCCCGGCGAAAGCCTCGGCTCGCAAATGCCGGGCAACTTCCTCGGCAAGCGGGCGAACGTCGCCACCGCCTACCTGTCCCACTCCGCACAGCTGCTGTCCCAGATCGCCACCGTGCTGGGCAAGACACAGGATGCCGCCACTTACCGGAAGCT
>KL569100.1:100634-101459 GCA_000715635.1 Streptomyces violaceus
CCGCGCGGGCCGGGCGGGCGGCCTTCGTGACCGACGCGGGACGGCGGATCGCCGACGACAAGCAGGACGACTACGTACGCGGTCTCGCCTTCGGTCTCCTCACGCCCGACCAACGTCCGGGCGCCGCCGCACGGCTGGTCGAACTCATCGAGGCAGCCGGCTTCCACCTCGGGACCGGGTTCCTCAGCACTCCCATGCTCCTGAGCACCCTGGTCGAGACCGGCTATCCCGAGACCGCCTACCGCGTCCTGATGCAGACCAGTACGCCTTCCTGGCTCGGCCAGATCGAACGCGGTGCCACCACGATGTGGGAAACCTGGGAGGGGTACAAGGACGGCAAGGCGACCGAGTCCCACAACCACTACGCGTTCGGAGCTGTGGCCACCTTCCTGCAGGAGCACGTCGCCGGGCTCTCCCCCTCGGCACCGGGCTACGCCCGCATACGCGTCGCCCCAGTGATCGGCGGCGGCCTCACCTCCGCGTCCGTCGCGATCAACACCCCCTATGGCCAAGCCGCCTGCGCATGGAAACTTCACGGAGACCGAACCGTCACCCTCTCGGTAACCGTGCCGGCGGGCGTGACCGCGGACATCGCCCTCGGGGCACTGCGGAGGGAGGTAGAAGGCGGCGAGCACACGTTCACCACCACACTCGATCCCGCACCAGTCGGCTGAAGCTCACCGCCCACCAAGCCACCGAGGTCGGCGATGGAACCTCCCCGCATCTGTAGCAGCACTGACCCGCTACTTAGGCAGTTGAGCAGGGCAGTGTTCCGAGTCTGCGCTATTGGGGGATGGTGAGCAGGATGCGGCCGTGGCCACCGCC
>KL569100.1:101786-102011 GCA_000715635.1 Streptomyces violaceus
AGTCGTCGCTGCCGAGCAGCCGCAGCGTGACGTTGTTGAACAGCAGCGGCCAGAAGGGGATCTCGGTGCGGTCCGCGCGGGTGGCGTAGGCGGCGATGACGGCCTCGTTGGCGGCGACGGCGTTGTCGAGGTCGGCGTTCTCGGACAGCGCGACCTCGACGATCCGGTCGACGCCCCGCGGCGCGTACGAGCGGATGGCCGCGACGGGGTCACCGGTGTCCAGGG
>KL569100.1:102167-103129 GCA_000715635.1 Streptomyces violaceus
GGGTCACCGGTGTCCAGGGCGACGGCGTGGGAGACGACGGCCGGGTCGACGTGGTCGAGGTCCGCGGTTCGGCGGACGGTGGCGATCACGGTGGCGCCGGCCCAGTGGGCGAGCTGGGCGGCCAGGGAGCCGACGCCGCCGAGAACTCCGTGGACCAGAACCAGTCGGCCGTCGACCGGGCCGTCGGCGAAGACGGTGCGGTGGGCGGTGATGCCGGGGATGCCGAGGCTCGCCCCCAGCTCGTCACTGAGGTGGTCGGGCAGAGGTGCGGCCTGGTGGTCGGGTATGACGGTGTACTGGGCGGCGGTGCCGAAGGGGCGGTAGGACTGGGCGCCGTATACCCAGACCCGTTGTCCGACGCGGTGGACGTCGACTTGGGCGCCCACGGCGTCGATGACTCCGGCGGCGTCGCTGTGCGGGATCACCCGCGGGAAGGGCATGGACGAGCCGAGCCAGCCGCGCCGTTTCTTGGTGTCGCCGGGGTTGACGCCCGAGACGGTGACGCGGACGCGGACCTCGCCGGGGCCGGGGACGGGATCAGGGAGTTCGCCGACGTGCAGGACATCGGCGGCGGATCCCTGGTCGTCGTACCAGGAAGCAAGCATGGGGGTACCTCCGTGGGCAGTCAGCTCGCGGGAGCGGCGGGCGCATGCGGATCGCTGTCGGTGCATGCGGTGTCGAATGCGGGCAGTTCCTCGCCGAGGGTCTCGCGCAGCCAGGTCCGTTCGGCGCGGCTGGTGGCGCGGGCGGTGAGCAGCATGCCCCGCCGGTAGGGGTCGGCGATCTCCTCGGCACGCAGGGGCCGCTCGTTGTCGTAGAAGAAGCTCGCCGGTTCTTCCAGGAACTCCAGCCGTCTGCGCAGCACCGCGTGCTGTTCGGCCACGTCGGGCAGGTGGGAGAGGAAGGCGAGGACGATGTAGAACCGGGTGAAGTCGGTGATCTCGTGGTCGGCGGGCTTGCGC
>KL569100.1:103374-108456 GCA_000715635.1 Streptomyces violaceus
CATGTCGGCCCGTCCGGCCGCGGTCAGGCTGAGCACGTACCGGGCCGCCCCCGCAGCCGGGTCGGCGCGCCGCTCGATCAAGCCCGCCCTGGTCAGACGGTTGATCGCCGGATACAGGCTGCCGTCACTGACCGGCCGCGTATAGCCGGTCAGCTGTGAGACGCGGCGGCGCAGCTCGTGCCCGGGCAGAGGTCCCTCGGCGAGGAAGCCGAGTATCGCGAGTTCCAGCATGAGTCCATCTTCGCACGCGGACATCGAATCGATGTGAACATCGATTCGATGTTACGCTCGCAGGTACCCGCCCCGAACGTCTCTGGAGAGGCACAGCAAGATGCCATCGCAGTCCACCGAGTCAGTGATGAACCGTTTCGTCGAGTTCATCAACACGGGCGACGAGGGTCTCGCCCGCGAGGTCATTTCTCCGGACGCGGTGTTCCACGCGCCAAGCCACCCGGAACCACTGCGGGGGCCCGGTGGGTACATGGAAGTCATCGGGATGATGCGCGGCGCCTTCCCCGACGTCCAGTGGACGCTGGAGGAGACAGTCACCGAAGGCGACACCGTGGCCGCGCGGTTCACCATGCGGGGAACCCACGACGGTGAATTCTTCGGGATCCCGGCGAGCGGCAACAAGATCTCGGTGCAGGCCATGAACTTCTACTACCTGGCCGACGGCCGGATCGTCGGCGAACGGGGCCAGCCCGATCTCCTCGGGGTGATGCAGCAGATCGGCGCCGTACCGGCGCCGTGAACCTCGTAGCGCCGGGTGAGCCTTCTGCCGCGCGGGATTGCCGCTGCCGGGAGGGGGCCGTATGGCGCGGTGGCAGAGGGCGAAGGCCCGCACCGGAGCGCGGGCGGCCGGCGCGGGTTCACCGCAAGAGGCCGGTCTTCTTCTTGATCCGGCGTCTTCGCGCAGACAGCGCCCGTTGCGGCGAGAGCTTTACGCCTTGTCACCGCTGACGTGACCGAGCCGGGTACGGAACTGCTCGCTCTACGGCGAATACTGCAACCCTCGAATACCGACAGTCCACCAGTGTCGCCGGGACACCACCGAGGCCATCTTCCCTGCCAAGTTCTTGTGTTCAGTTCGCCGAGCACGTGCGCTCCTTCGCCCACATGCTCACTCACCTGCAAGGCGACTGACTCCCCGAATGCATTGAAGCAGCCAGCGCCACTACCGAACTGCCCAGCCTCCGCCACTTCGCCCGGCACCTCCTGCGCGACCTCGACGCCGTCACCGCCGGTCTCACCCTCCCCTGGAACTCCGGCGTCGTGGAGGGCCATGTCAACCGGAGCGAAATGGGGGTTGAGGAATATCGGAACGAATGCCGGCGCTAAGCCTCCCCCGCACCTGAGAGTGCTTTGACCTGGACTTCTTCGAGGGCGGAGCCTTCAGCAGTCAGCGCGTGCGGCGTCGGTGACTGCGGTATGTCACGGGGTGGACAAGGTGTCGGGGGATAGGTCTGCCTCGTGCGTGGCTGCCCAGGAAGCGAGTAGGGCCAGTGCTTCTGCGGACGGGGAGCCGGGTTCTGCGGTGTAGATGGTGAGGGTTAGGCCCGGTTCGGCGGCCATCTCCAGGCCCTCGTAGGCGAGGGTGAGGTCGCCGACGACCTGGTGGTGGAAGCGTTTGGTTCCGGTGCCGTGGTTGCGCACGTTGTGGGCGCCCCAGCGGGTGCGGAACTCGTCGCTGCGGGTGCACAGCTCGCCGACGAGGTCGTGCAGGTCCTTGTCGTGGGGGTTGCGGCCGGCTTCGGTGCGCAGGATCGCCACCGCGGCATCGGCGAAGGTGTCCCAGTCGGGGAAGAACCTGTGGGAGGCAGGGTCGAGGAAGTTGAACCGGGCGAGGTTTGCCTGGTTGCCCGGGGACGCGTAGACGTCGGCGTGGAAGGCACGGGCGAGCGGGTTGGCGGCGAGGATGTCCAAGCGGCCGTTGCGGACGAAGGCGGGGGCCGCCGTGATGGCGTCCAAGGTCCATTGCAGGCTGCGGTGGGGTGTCCACTGTTGACTGGTGCGGCGCCTGGGACGGCGGGTGAGGGCGTCGGAGCCGTCCGCGGCATGCGCCAGGTTGAGCAGATGGGCACGTTCGGCGTCGTCGAGCTGGAGAACGCGGGCGACGGCTTCCAGAACGGCCGGGGATACGCCGGCGAGGTTGCCGCGTTCGAGTTTGGCGTAGTACTCGACGCTCATGTCGGCGAGGGCCGCCACCTCGCTGCGGCGCAGGCCGGGCACGCGCCGCCGAGGGCCGGAGGGCAGTCCTGCCCGTTCCGGGGTGATCTTTGCGCGCCGCGAGGTGAGGAACTCGCGGACTTCTTCACGGTTGTCCACACCTCGACGGTACGTCCGACAGACGGCCGGAGGGATGTACTGCTGGTACACCCATTGATGGTGCCTCGCTCATCGCACCGGACGGTGGTTACCTCGATGACGTGGTGCTTTCCGCCCGGCCGTGCAGTCGGGCTGGTGGACAAGCCCACGTCCGGCGCCGGACGGCACAGCACCGGACCGGCAGCCCCCCACCCCACGGCACAACACATGAGCAGGAGCAAGAACATGGCACCGCAGCAGTCCCCCTCACAGCAGCTCGTCGGCGACATCACGCCGAAGCTGGCCGACCTGACCGACGACGTCCTGTTCGGTGACGTCTGGGAACGCCCGGGGCTGTCCAAGCGCGACCGCAGTCTGGTCACCGTGACCGCTCTGACGGCGCTGTACCGCACCGACCAGCTCCGCTTCCACCTGCGGACCGCACTGGACAACGGCCTCACCAAGGACGAGCTGTCGGAAATGATCACGCACTTGGCCTTCTACGCCAGCTGGCCGAACGCCATGAGCGCCGCCACCGTCCTGAAGGAAATCGTCGCCGAGTCCGGCAACTGACCGACCGCGAACCTCTCGCCCCCACTCCCGCAGCGGAGCCGCGGCGCCGCAGCGTGCCCGCAACACCCGCCGGGAGTGGGGCTCCGGTCTCGCCCACACCCGCGCCTCCTGATCTCCACAGCCCCCCGATCACGAAACAGAGCCATGGACCACATCACCGAAACGCCCACCATCAAGGGCCCGGCCGATCGCTTCACCGGCGACGTCTACCTCAACATGCTCCAGGCACCCACCGAGCCGGGCCGCCTGGCCGTCGGGCTGGTCCGCTTCACGCCCGGCGCCCGCACCAACTGGCACTCCCACGCCCTGGGCCAGACCCTCCACCTCACCGACGGCGTCGGCCTGGTCGGCACCCGCGACGGCAACATCGTCCGCGTCACCGCGGGGCAGACCATCACCTGCCCGGCAGGCCAGGAGCACTGGCACGGCGCCACCGGCACCACCTTCATGGCCCACATCGCCATGGTCGTCGGCGACGGCACCGGCGACGGCACCACCTGGCTCGAGCCCGTCACCGACGAGCAGTACGGACAGCCCTCCTGACCCTGGGTTCGGCAACCCCGTCATCTCTGCCACGTTCAACAACACCGGTGGGCTCGGCGGCCGCAGAAGCGGCGGCAGGCAAATCGCGGGCGGTCCCGTGCCTTCCCGGATTCCAACCGGCGCAGACAGCGCCGATGCACGACAAGGAGATCCACCCATGCGTGGAGTAGTGATGCACAAGGCCGGCGACGTCCGGGTCGAGGAGCGCGAGGACCCGAAGATCATCGAGCCGACCGACGCGATCATCCGGCTGTCCGCGACCTGCATCTGTGGCTCCGACCTGTGGCCGTATCGCGGGATCGAGCCCGTCGACCACACGATCATGGGGCACGAGTACGTGGGCGTCGTCGAAGAGGTCGGCGACGACGTGAAGAACGTCAAGGTCGGCGACTTCGTCGTCGGGTCCTTCGTGATGTCCGACAACACCTGCGAGATCTGCCGGGACGGGTTCCAGTCCAAGTGCGTGCACGCCGTGTTCGCCACGACGGTCGGCACCCAGGCGGAGAAGGCTCGCATCCCGCTGGCCGACGGCACCCTGGTCGCCACCCCGGGGCAGCCCGACCCCGAGCTGATCCCCGCCCTGCTCGCCGCCTCCGACGTGCTCGGCACCGGCTGGTTTGCCGCCGACGCGGCGCAGGCAGGGCCCGGTAAGACGGTCGCGGTGGTCGGTGACGGCGCGGTCGGTCTGATGGCGATCCTCGCCGTGAAGGAGCTGGGCGCGGAGCGGATCATCGCGATGTCCCGCCACCCGGAACGGCAGAAGCTGGCCCGCTACTACGGCGCCACCGACATCGTCGAGGAGCGCGGTGAGGAAGGCATCGCGAAGATCAAGGAGCTGACCGGCGGGCTCGGCGCGCACTCGGTGGTCGAGGCGGTCGGTACGCAGGAGTCGTTCATGCAGGCCGTCGGCGCCACCCGGGGCGGCGGGCACCTCGGCTACGTTGGCGTGAACTACGACGTGAAGATCCCCGGCATCCAGCTGTTCTTCGCCGGCATCCACACCCTCGGCGGCCCCGCCCCGGTCCGCCGCTACCTGCCCGACCTGATCCAGCTCATCTGGGACCGCAAGATCGACCCTGGCAAGGTCTTCGACCTCACCCTGCCCCTCGACCAGGCCCCCGAGGGCTACAAGGCCATGGACGAACGCCGCGCCACCAAGGTCCTGCTCACCCTCTGACACGCCTGCCCATGAGCTCGGGGGCCGCTCCGCACCACGGCGAAGGAGCGGCCCCCGGCAGGTATCTCGGCACCATCTGCCTTGAGCCCGTCACGGACGAGCAGTTTGGACCAGAGGCCGCTCAGACCTCGACAGCCAGTGAGGGCCCTGCTGGTGACGGTGTCAGGTGGTGGGTGGGCGCAATGGGATGACGTTGTTGGGGGTGACGCCCATGTCGGGGGGAGGCTCGCTCTCTTGGGTGAGAACGGCGCTGGCGAGAGTCAGATGGGTCACCAGTTGACGGAGCTCCTCGAGCTCGGCTCGTTGGTTCGCGATGGTCTTCTTGAGCTTGGCGACGGTCGCCCGGAGTTGCTTCTCCGTCTCCGGGACCTGCTTGGTCTCCGTGCGGACGCGCTCCTCGAACTCGTTCTTCAGATCCGCATGCCGCTTGTAGAGGGCCATGCGGTGGATGCCGGCCTCGGCGGCGAGCGCGGCGGTGGTGAAGC
>KL569100.1:108677-109381 GCA_000715635.1 Streptomyces violaceus
GTTGCCTGCCCGGCCAGCAGCCGGTCCATCGCCTCGCGGATGCGGGTGCGCTCGTCCGGGTGTTGGGGGTTCATGTCAGGGCCTCGGCGGGTTGGGCGGTGGTGTCGTGGTCGTCGGCCATCGTGCGGAGCTTGTCGGCGTTGGCCCGCAGACGCCTGCCCAGCGGACCGGGTGCGTGGGCGGCCAGGTGGTCGATCTCCCCTGCCCGCTCCCGCAGAAGGCGGGCATGAGTGTCGGTGCGAACCGCGTTGCCGCAGCCGGGACGGCAGTCGTACTGCCGCGGCGCCGTCGCGCCGGGGGCGGGATCGCAGAGCGCGTTGTCCCGCTTGAACGCGCAGATCAGGAACCCGTCGGGGTTGTCGAAGAGCACGACGCCATCCCGGGCGAGGAAGGCGGCGGCCTTCTTCATGAACGTGCGGGGGACGATGCGGCCTTCGAACCGCGGTGTCGTGGCTGCGGCGTTGAGAGCCCGGCGTCCGGCGGGGCCGGAGATCTTCTCTCCGGCCGCGGTCTGGTCACGGAGCTTCGCGGCGGTGTCGGCCGCGGCGAGGGCGGTCTCGATGTCGAGGACGGAGTGAATGCCGCCGCGGGGCCTGGCGACACTCGGCCAGACTCGCCAGGATCCGGGAGGACATGGCGCCTGGCGATGTGGCGGCCTTCGGTGAGGGAGCGGTACCGGCCGCCGGGTGACCGCAGCCGATCAG
>KL569100.1:109571-110108 GCA_000715635.1 Streptomyces violaceus
CCGCAGCCGATCAGCCGGACGAGTCCCTGGCGGGCGGGGCACCGGCCAACCGACAGGCCGGGCACGGTATATGGGCTTTGGGTCCGTAGCGGCGGGTGAGCCCCTGGCAGCGCGGACAGAAGCCGACCTCTTGCGGTAGGCACCCGAGCAGGAGCGCGGCGGCGGCTCGGTCCATCGAAGGGTCGATGCGCCGTGGCATCTCGTCCATGTATCAGAACGTACGTCCGGCGCCTGTTCCGGGCAGGTCGAAAGCGGTTCGTCGATCACGCCACGTCGATGCCCAGCTCGATGTCCGGCCGGCAGAACTGGCACGGCTCAATATTCGGGTCGGTGAGCGCAGCCCGTGCCTCGTCGGCCCTGATCCGATGCGGCGTGCCCTCGATCATGGTGCAGTCGGCCATGTGGATCAGGGCGGGCTCGGGCCCGGTTGGTGTCCGCTTCTGCTGCACGACGAAGCCGACTTCCTTCATGGGCGGCGGGGTGAAGCCGGGCAGCAGCCCCGCGCCCTTCTG
The DNA here is from genome assembly GCA_000715635.1 of Streptomyces violaceus. GTDB lineage: Bacteria > Actinomycetota > Actinomycetes > Streptomycetales > Streptomycetaceae > Streptomyces > Streptomyces violaceus. The sequence continues at coordinate 110,084 of KL569100.1, forward strand.
CCGACGAGGCGCCCGCCGCGGCGGG
>KL569100.1:110331-114904 GCA_000715635.1 Streptomyces violaceus
GCCGCAGGTAGATGGCCACGGTCTCGTTTTCCGTGATCTGCCGATCCAAGTGGGCAAGGATCACCCGGAGCCGGGGCGGGTCAGGCGGCAGCTGGGACATCGCGCGCACCATCCCCGTACGGGGTGACGCACATGGTCAGCTCCTTCCTCCCCGCCCTGTTGTGTGCAGCGCCGATCGGGCAGATGTCGTCTGCCGTTGCTCCCAGTGCGAATGGAACAGCACCTCACCCGATAGCCGAATGAGCTTTCGCCGCAGGAACGTGCGTGGCTGGGTGGCGAGCCGGTGGTAGACGGTGTGCCACTCCTCGATGGCCTGGGTGAGGTCGGATGGAATCTGTCGCATGACAGAATTCAATCATGTGTTCGATTTACGCGGCGAGTGGGAGCCGACGGGTGTGGTCGTAGTGTGATCCGGTGCTACGGGACACCGTCGATGGGGCGCGCGGCCGTTGAGGTCATCATCGACAGTTGACGGATCGTATTTTTGAGTTGATGCTCTCGCCATGGCGAACGTATTCAGCGAGCGGGTGGCCCACCTCAACACCGAAGCGGGAAAGACCTACCAGGAGATGGCGGTCGATTGTGGCCTCAAACCGTCTGTGACCTGGTGGAACAAGGTGCGGTGGAACGAGATCAAGATCCCGCCGGAGCCAGGTCTGTACCCCCGCATGGCCAAGGCGCTGGAAGTTCCGGAGCGCAGGGTGGCGGAGATGGTCGCCGAGCAGTGGTGTGGGGTGAGGCCGGATGACACGGTCCCCGAGCGGCTGCGCCACCTGATGGCCGTGGCGCGAGGGGTCAAGAACGACGAGGATCTGAAGCTCCTCGTCGACCTCGCTCATGCGCTCAGCGTGAAGCACGGAGCAGAGCGGCTCGTGGAGTTGCTCGACCCGGACCCTGACGAGGTGATCAAGAAGCTGGAGGCTGAGAAGGGTGGCCGCCGCGTGGTGAAGGTCAGGAGGGCAGGCAGCGCTTAGGTGAGGCCGGCCCCGCCCCCTCGATCTCTTGGCCGGACCAGAGGCGGGGCCTCCCCAACAGTCGGGCCTACGGCCCCCGACCACGTAGAGATAGAGCGCGAAGTGGGTCGGAGTGCTGAATGTCAGAGGTGGCGTGAGGGCGCCTTCTCCCGGAGGCCGGCGACGACCAGCTCGTGCGCGGCTTCAGCTTTTGATGAGGGGGCAGAGGTCGTGGCCGGCCCACGCGTCGGTCCAGTGACCGTTGCGGCGGACTCCGGTGTCTCGACAAGCCTTTGACCTGCGGTGATCAAACTCCGATGGCACAAACTCGCGTCCGTCAAAGTCCGTACTGAGACTTGGCCACCGAATCATCGTGGGTCAGCGGTAATCGACAGGGTCCGATCGCGTGGCTGGTTCGAAGAGGGCGATCTCCTCAGTCAGAGTCTCCCGCAACTCCCGCTCGGAGATCGGCATGACCACAGCCTGGAGCAGTGGGTCGTCGGGCTGCCCGAGAGCGATTTCCACGGCGCGCTTGACGCGCGCCAGCGTGTCCAAGCCGGCCCAGCCCTCAGGCTCGTCGAGCCTCAGCGCGCACAGGGCCATGCCGTAGCGGACGATCTCTCGGCCGTCCATGACGTCAAGTCGGCGGGCGCGCTCGGCCCGCGCCATGACCTGGGCCACGATGGCGGGCTGGAGCTCCAACTGCCACAAGGAGAGGGTCAATGGCCGGGCCGGACCGAGCTCGTCCTCAGTCGTCGAAGCCATGCACACCGCGTTGACGAGCCGGTGCCCGAGCTCCGCCAGGTCGGTGGGGTGGGGCACGGTGATAGTGAGGGTCGCGGGAACCAGCGTCCAGCGGGGATCGTGGGGATCGATCTCAGGAGTCACGTCGCCGAGCTTACGAGGCTTGGGAGCCCTCAGAACGGCGAACCGAGACGACGCCCAATGAGCGGGTCGCGGACCTGCGAAATCCCACGACTGCTTCATAAGTGCAGCCGATATGAAGCGGGGCAATGAGACTGTGCAGCCGAATTTGAGATCCCGCACCGAGGCGGTAATCCATCAGTTCGCCCGGGGCAGACAGGAAAGATCACGGAAAGACTGGCCAACGGGCGCGAGGGCATGTCAACGTAGACGACCTTGCAAGAAGCCCCAGGTCAGAGAGGTGATTGCCCGTGACCGTAGCCCCTGCGGGCCCCGGTTTCTCCACCACCGTCGAAGCCCTGCGACCGCGGGAGTGGCAGCTCGGCCCCGGTCAGCCGACCCTGGTCATGGACCAGTTCTCCGCCGAGGACTTCCACCTGATCGTCGATGATCGCGGGGACGTGCACGTCAGCTCCAAGGACGGCCGGTTCTACCTCGGATGGTTCCCGCTCGGCCGCCCCGGCACGGACGGCGAGGGATGGAAGATTGCCGTCACAGGCACCGCCAAGGTCCTCGGCTACCACCTGTCCTTCGACACCGAGACGCCGGCCGACATCGTCGCCGCGACCGTAGCGCGCGTGCTGGAGACCTCACGCTGCCTCTGACAGCGCGGACACCGACAGGTATGCCCGCCCTGTGAGCGCTGCCGTACCGAAGGCCAGCCCGTCCCGTTCCACTGCCCCGTTTTCCCCGCACCCCAGGAGGCTGTTCGTGACGTCCCCGGAGATGACCGTCGGCGATCTCATCGACCTGTTGTCCGGCTGCGACCGGAGTGCTCCGGTCCGCCAGGCCATGAACCCGTTCTTCCCGATGGCGCACCGCTTGGCGCAGGTCCTGCAGTCGGTCGACGAGACCGGCCGGACCGTCGTCTACATCGCCGAAGGGCGTGACGAGGACGCACAGCTCGGCCACCTTCCGCCGGAGGTCGCCATCGAGCTGACGTGGCAGGGCCCCGTCCAGGCGCCCCAGCGCCGCCCTCGTCGCCGCGCCGGCGGCAACTAGACCCGCACCGAACCCTTGGAGGCGCCCCTGTACCCCGACTTCCCGCCCGACTCGTCCACCCCGCACGGAGGCCAGCCCGCGTTCTGGGTCGGCCCCCGGTACCTGGCCGGTGACGATGGACGCCTCTACGACGTCGTCGCCGACGCGCTCGCCGGCCTGGGTTGGACGAGCCTGACGATCGTCCGCGGAAGGCACGAGCCGGACGAGACCCCGGAGGACCGCCAGGTCCTGCGCAGCACCGTCCTGCACGTCAGTCCCGACGCCTTGCGCTGGGCCCAGTGGGGCCTGGCGGACGAGCCGTTCCACCTGGGCGAGCTGCCGATCGCCTGGCAGATCTCCGCCCGAGCCGAGGCGAGCAGCCCGCTCGCCCAGTGGTCGGCCTACTTCACCCGTGACGTCCCCGGCGAGGCGGTGGTCGACTTCCTCGTCGCGCTCGACGCAAGCGACCAGCCTGCTGTGCCGCTCGCCGGATCCGAGCTGGTCCTTGACGCAGTCGCCGCCCACGGATGGTTCCGCGACATCGACCAACCCCAGGCGGCGGCGACGGACCCGACGTTCATCTCGCACATCAGCCTCGGCGAGGTCCCGCCCCTCATCCAGGATGCCGACCCGCGGGCCCTGTCCGCCGAGGACGACGAGACGGGACTGGCCGGATGGCAGGCGTGGGCCGAGCCCGCGCTCGGCGCACCGTGTCTGTGGGCGGCATCGTTCGCCGCCAGCGTCCCGCACGATCTCGTCGCCGCCTTCGCCGCCTCCCTCAGCTCGACCGCACCGGTCCTGCGGCGGGTACTGCCCGAGGCCACCCAGGAGCGCCTCCTGCGCGCGCCGGTCATCTAACGTCCCGCGCACCACTCTCGACGATCGCAGTCCGGCACCCTCCCAGTTGGGGGGTGCCGGACTTTCTTGCTTCGCGGGTGAAGTGGCCCGGTCTTCGATGCCCAGGAAGAATTGCCGCCCGTTGATGGAACGATGCAGGATGCGGCAATGCACCCCAGCCCCGGCGTCTTAATGGTCATCGCTCTCATCGTCGCCGTGACGATCGCGTTGACGGCCCGTTCACGCCGCAAGCGCACGGCTGCCCTCGCGGCGCAGTGGCAGGCATTTCAGCAGCACCGAAGCTCCGGGCAGGGGCAACTCCTCCAGGTGACGCGGGTCTACCAGCACGGCCGCCGTGGCTCCAAAGCTGTCGTGACCTGGTGCGACACCGGGCGGCAGCAGGACGCCTGGTTCTGGAACTGGCACGTTCCCGCAGGCGCGTACCTGCTCGTGAACGCCTCCAGCGGCTATGGGCCGCACAGTCATAACCCGAACGTGCTCTACGTCCAGCCCGGCCAGGTCCGAGCCTGGGTACCAGGCCAAGCCGCTCGCGCCGCTCAACGCGTCAGCCAGTAACGCACTGCTGCCCCCGACCTGGCGGTGGACGGAGGCAGCAGCGTGACGTGCACGCAGGTCAGCTCGTTGCCGTGGCCTTGGCGATTGCCTTGTCGAGGTGGCGGTCGACCAGGGCCGGGGAGCCGGAGACGACCAGCAGCAGGTTGCCGTCGCGGATAGCGGTCTGCTTGACCACGGTGCTCCGTCCCCCGGCGATGAACGTCAGGAGCTGGCTCCACTGCTCGTCACCGCCGGCGTGGGGTGCGGGCAGCTTCTGCGAGGTCACGTCGACCGGGGTGCCGCCCGCGACGACCTGATAGACA
>KL569100.1:115110-116821 GCA_000715635.1 Streptomyces violaceus
AGACACCTCAGGCACTTAGCGTGTCAAGCTGCGGCGGCGAGGTCGACGGGGAAAGCAGTGTGTTCGTCGAACGGTTTGCGGTGCTGGAGGCAGTGGTAGAGCTGGCCGAGCATGCGGTTGAAGAGGTTCCTCTGGGCGGCTGCGTGCCAGTCTCCGTGCTCGTCGCGGCGCCTGCGGTAGTGGGTCTTGGCGCCTGGTGAGGCGGTGATCGCGGAGAAGGCCCAGAGGTAGCCGGCATGGTTGAGCCGGTCGTTCTTCACCCACCGGCGCGTGATGCTCGACTTCTTGCCGGAGGCTCTGGTGATGGGGGAAGCCCCGGCGTATGCCTTCAATCCGCGAGCGTCGGCGAAGCGGTTGCGGTCGTCTCCGATCTCGGCGAGCACCCGGGCGCCGAGCTGGACGCCGAGTCCAGGGAAGCTGAGGATGATCTCAGCGTCCGAGTGCTGAGGGAAAGCTTCCTCCACCGCCTCGGACAGATTGTCGGCCGCGGTGCAGGCGGCCTCCAGCTGGACCAGGAGCGCGAGCATCTGCTTGCCGAGCGCGTCCTCGACCAGCGGGGGCTGGTGGGCCCAGTCGGCGCGGAAGACATCCCGGAGTCGTTCGGCCTCGGCTTCGATGCCGCGTTGGCGGCCGGCGCGTTTGAGCGCGGCCTGCAGCTGCTTGCGCGTCAGCCGCGATGCTCGTGCTGGTGTCGGAGCCGCCCTGAGGAGCTCTTGCGCTTCTCGACGGCACAGGCCGTTCTTCCAGGGCTCGAAGGCGGCCAGCGCGGATGGATAGTACTCGCGTAACAGGGAGCGGAGCTGGTTGGAGATCTGCTGCCGGTTCCACGTGGCGTCCTGCTGAGCCCTGGCGAGCACGGCCAGGGCGCGGGCCAGGTCGCTGTCCTGCGGCAGCGGCCGGTGTGCGTGCATGTCGGTGCGCAGGATATTGGCCAGGACCAGGGCGTCTCCGGGATCGGACTTCTTGCGGGAGACGCTGTGCCGGTCGCGGTAGCGGGCGGCAGCCATCGGGTTGATGGCGAAGACCTGCCGCTTCCCGGTGCGCAGCACTGCGACGAGCAGGCCACGGGAGGTTTCGATCGCGACCGGGATCGGGTTCTCCGCGGTGTCGCCGTACTCGGCGAGCAGGTCCAGCAGGATCTTGTATCCGACCGCGTCGTCGGTGATGTGCCGTTTGGCCAGTAACCGGCCACTGTCGTCGACCAGGGCGACGTCGTGCGTGCGTTCGGCCCAGTCAATACCGCAGTAGATCAAGGTCTTTCCCCTCCGCTGTGCCGTTCCTGCTGGTCACGAGCTCATGCGGGCCACGCAGCGACCTAATCCCAGGACTCAGCCCTGTGGCCGGTCCGCCACCTCAGTAGCTGTTCGCGGCACCAGCTCGCCCCGCGGGCCTCGGTCTCTTCGGGAGCTCGGTCAGCTCGGGCCCAGGGAGAGGTCACCGCGGGGTGGGCTCGCTCCACCAACACCAACGAGTAAGTCAGGTACGGGTGTTGACGCTCGACGGCGCTGGACGGCGCCGATCTTTCTCCAGGCATCAAGGCCCGGCCAGGTACAGGCGTTCGTCCAGCACCGACGAGCACCAACATCCGTGCTGTGGTGGTGGCCACGAGGACGCCGAACCGTGCTCGATCTATCAGAGAGCATCAAGGCTTGGTCGGGCACAGGCATCAGCTCGGCGTCCACGGAGCCACCACTACTAATCCCGGATTAGG
>KL569100.1:117038-119075 GCA_000715635.1 Streptomyces violaceus
TCCCGGATTAGGTCGGGCAGCCGGTCATGGCGTCGAAGATCCGGTCGATGCCGTCGGAGAGCTTCTTCGCGCTGTCGCTGTACAGCTCCTCGGAGATCTCCGAGGAGCTGCCGCCGTAGGTGAAGTCCGCCTTCGCCTTGTGCGGGAAGGCGAGCGTGCCGCCAGTCGCCGCGTCGCCGCCCAGCTCGCTCAGAGCCGGGCAGCCGATGACGGTGACGTCGTCGTGCTGGGCCGGGCGCTCCGGCTTGGGAAGGTAGCCGCTGCCGAGGTCGCGCGGGTCGAGCAGGCGGGACTCGAGCGCGGCCGAGGAGAGCGCGGCCGGCTTCTGGACGGCGTCGGCCGGCTTTCCCGTACGGGAGGAGGGGGTCTGGTGCTTGGACCCGGTGGTGTCGGTGGAGCAGGCGGGCACGGCGAGGAGGGCGGCGGTGATGCCGAGTGCGGTGGTGGCGACGCGAACGCGCATGACGGAACTGACCCCTTGGTGCTAGGCGACGGGTGGTCAGTGCGGGCCCGCGGGCCCGGTGGGGTCGTAGGAGTGGTGGTCAGTGGCCGAGGTGGCGCAGGCAGTCCTCGAACGTGGCGTGTGTCGCGTCCGCCGGTCCGGAGTGCCGGTTGTACCAGGCGGTGTCGATGCGGGTCTCCTGCTGCTGGTGTCCGGCCCGGCAGCGCAGCCAGATCTCACCGCGGGTGGAGAGGATGAGCCAGTCCCGGTATGCGCCGCACTCGGTGCAGGCGGCCATCTCGCCGTCGAGGACGAGGGGCTGCTTCCACGGCATCATCTTGCCTTCGACCTGGTCGTGGCTCGGCACCCGCAGTTCCGGCGGGAGGAAGTCGTCCACGATGGCGGCCGGCTCGGCGGACTCCGGCTCAGGCGCCGGCACGCCGAAGCCGGGCGGGACTTGGCCCTGCAGCTGCGCGTACACCTCGGCGAACTGTCTCTGAGCTTCGCTCGGCTCCTTGACCCTGCGGCGTATCCGGTGAAACACCCTGGCGTCCTCCCATACCTCGGCACCCCGTCCTGCGCGCTTCATGATCGTGCCCCACGCCCTCGGCGGTTTCAATTCACGAAGTTCACAGTTGCGTTGCGCGAGGTCACTAGCCTCAACAGCGAGATCTTTCGGGATGGGGACGTGACATGGACGCTGCGGTAGTCGGACTCGTCGGGGCGATCGGCGCGGCAGCCCTTGGTGCCGTCGGAGGCTGGGGCGCGGCGCGCATAGCCGTCAAAGGGGCTACGTACCAGGCGGACAAGCAGGCATCGAGCACCTGCGAACTGTGGCTTCGGCAGGTGCGACGCGATGTCTACCACGCCTTTCTGCATCCGGCTCGCGCCCTAGCGGATGAAATGGGTGCGTTCGCGTTGCGCGGCTGCACAGATGCGTCGGTAACTGACGAGGAGCGAAGGGAAGCCAGAGAGCGCTTCATGAACGAGATTCAGCACCTTGAGAGGAAGAGCCTGGACATGGCGGTGGAGGGAGCATCCGACGTGACTGCCGTTGCCCAGAGCGTGGTGGCCGACATGAAGGCACTGAGTAGAGTGCTCACGAGCACGATGGCTCGGGGAGGGAACGGGTTCCCGGAGGCGACGAGGCTGTATCAGCGACTCGACGCACTGACCGAGAAGGCCGGCCACATCCAAGGAGACGCTTCCCTCCGGTAACCCGGCCCTACCGTTTGCGTTAGAGACGCCTTTCTCGTACGTCCGCGACGACTGGGACGTCCCGCGAGGCAAGCGGGTTACGATCCGCAGGCGGCAGCATCCTGCTCTCGACGATGGCCACCACTCACAGTGTGTTACCCGATGCCTCCCCGTCTCGTGGGTTCCTAGGCGAGGTGGACCGGGGTGCCGGCCGGGCGGCCTCGGATGGGCTTATTGCGACGCGGCTTCGGGGCACGCCAGCGGCATCGGCGGGCAGGTCTGCCGTGCGCCGCATCCGCCACACGAGCACGTCGCTGACGGAGTCCGCGGTGCCGAGTTCGCGGCGGCCGGCAACGTCGGACAGAAGGACGGCCGCGTCGTGGCCGGCAGCTTCGGCC
>KL569100.1:119274-119833 GCA_000715635.1 Streptomyces violaceus
GCCGCCAGGGCGTACCAGCCGGGTTCGGCGAGGATCTGCTCGGCCAGCTCCGGCAGCGCCTCGCGCAGCAGCACGGTCTGTCGCTGGAGCATCGGTCGGCTCAGGCGTCGGCCGCGCTGGTAGAGCACGCCTAGGGGCTGGGCGGCGGCTGCCTGGTAGGCGGTGCGCAGGTGCGCGGCTGCCCGGGTAGCGGCCTCGGCCTGCTGGGCGTGCCCCTTCCTGGCATGCCAGTGCGCGGCGGCGGTGATGAGGAAGAACAGCATGTCGATGGCCATGGCCGTGGTGGCTCCGTCCTCGCCGCGGCCGAGGGCCGGGCCGCCTTGGACGAGGTCGCGGGCGGCCTGCCGCAGGGCTCGATCGTGCCCGCGCACGGCGCGGACGTGAGAGCGCGAGGCCCGTTCGAAAGCCGTTGCAGCGTCGCGCAGTTCGCGGCGAGTGTGGGCGGCGGAGGTCTTCGCGAGCGCATCCAGGACCTCGCCAGCTGCTGCGATGTGGGCAGCGGCGACCGCGTCCTCGCCGTGCTCGACGACAAGCACGGCCTGCCACACGGCCGAGGCCG
>KL569100.1:120055-121066 GCA_000715635.1 Streptomyces violaceus
CCTGCCACACGGCCGAGGCCGTCCCGCGGCGTGCGGCGGCCGGACTACCCGGGCCCGTACGGATCGCACCCTCCCGCCGGGCAGCCGGAACGTCCTGCGCGTCACCGGCCCAGCGCTCGCGGATGCGGGGCAGCGACAGGTCGGGGGCTAGGCGCGCGCCGGGGTAGAACACCGGCTCGCCGTCCTTGTTCAGGTCATCGGGCAGGGCGACCTTGTATCCGAGGAGGTCGCCAGAGGGAGCGGCGCGCTTGCGGATCAGGAGGCCGGCAGCGGCGAGCCGGTCGAAGAACTCCTCGTCGCTCCTCGCGCCAGCCACCGCCCGTCGTACGGTTTCGCGCAGTTCCTCGCGGGCGGTGCGCTCGCGACCCTGCCGCTCGGCTTTGTGGCGTTCGGCGCTGGTGGGCCGTTGGGCTGCGGTGCCGTCGCCGGGTGCGACCTGGTGGAGGCCGAGTTCCTTCTCGATGAGCCGGGCTTCTGCCTGGGCGCGGGCGCCGGAGCGGAAGTCGTCGGGGCGGTGGCCGTCCTCGGTGACGAGGGTGGCGACGATGTGGATGTGGTCATCGGCGTGGCGTACGGCTGCCCAGCGGCAGCCGGGCTGTCCGTCGCCGGGGTCGATGCCGGTGGCGGCGACGATGCGGCGGGCGATGCCGGCCCACTCCTCGTCGGACAGGATCCGGTCGCCGGGGTCGGCGCGTACGGAGGTGTGCCACACGTGCTTGGCCGGGCGGGCGTGCTTGGCGAGGGCCATCACGGGCTGGTCCAGGAGCTGCTGGAGGTCTGTGAGGGTGGCGCTCGGGTCGCGGCCGGGGTCGGGGGACATGCCGTCGAAGGAGGCGACGAGATGGGGGTCGGTGTGATCCTCGTACTTGCCGGTCTCGTAGAGGTAGTAGAGGAGACCTCTGGTGTCCGACCCGGACGGGTTGACGCTGGGGATCATGAGCCGTGGTGCTCGATCAGCCGTGTGGCGGCTTCGTGGGCGGTGTCGGCGGCACGCCGTACGGCGGCGACGGT
>KL569100.1:121229-123693 GCA_000715635.1 Streptomyces violaceus
CGGCCCGCCGTACGGCGGCGACGGCCGCTTCGAGCTGAGGAACGTCTGCACCGGAGTTGAGCGCCTTGACTGCCTGGTTGAGATTGCTGCCGGCCCAGCCGAGCCGACGTCGGCTGTCGAACAGGGCTGTGATGACTTCGCGTTCGTCGGCGATCTCGGCGCTGGTGCGGTTGAGGTCGCGGGCGGCGGCGAGCGCGGAGCGGGCGAGGAACCCGGCGACGGACAGATTGCACTGGGCGGCGGCGGACTTGATCAGGGCGAACTCATCATCATTGAAACGTGTGTTGGGCTGGTGTAGGCGCTTCTTCTCGGGCGACTGGCGCGGACGCTGGCGGGCGCGAGGAGCGTGCTGTCGGCGTACACGCGGTTCAGCCTGCTTCTCCTCCTGCCTTGGCTTCGATCCGCCCCCGGTCGAAGCCTCAAGGACCTGCGCCCCCCGGTGCAGGTCCTCTCCCGCCCCCTCGGGGGTGGGTTCGGCGGAAGCTACGCTTCCGCCCCAACTTGCTCGCCGCGAGACCGAGTTGGAGTCGGGATCAGGTTCCGGGGTGTTGCCGTTCTTGCGTGCGTTCGTCATCGGGATTCGGGCCTCGTGGAGCGGGTGCGCTGCTGGATGGTTGCGGCCAGCGCGAGGACATCGGCTGGGCTGGCAAGGACGAGGACTAGCCCGTCGGGGCGGTCCTGGACGAGCCACTGCCCGGTCGGCGTGAGGACGACGGCGTGTAGGAGTTCCCGGCAGACCAGGACGTCCGCCCAGGCATCGGCCTCGGCGACGGTGGGCTCGGAAGAACGAGGGGGACGCGGAATCACGGCGTACCTCCTAAGCGGGGCGGTGGCCCGGCACGGAGCCGGGCCACCTTTGCGGGGATGGGCTTTGAACTGGGGATTTGCCGGTTCAGCCGCACTCGGGGCAGCGCCCGACGTGGCTGTTGAGCGCGCGAGCCATCCGCTGTTTCGCCGAGGCAGCTTGCTTCGCGCTGGACTTCGCCGCCGGCCTGCCTGCGTGCCGCTCGGAGTGAGCGAGCATGAACCCGATCTCTCGCTCGTACTCCGCGCGGACGGTGTTGAACTGGTGGCAGGTCTTCATCGGGCGGTGCTCCTCGTCGTCGTGATGTCCTCGTTCCGCAGCTCCTGGAGGACGAGGCCGAGTCGGTCGTTCCCCACACCCGTCAGGCCCTGGCGGCGGATGATTTCGCGCAGCTGCACCCGGGTGATCGCTCCGTTGCCGTCCCGTTCGAGCAAGGCGGGAACATGGGGGCGCACTTCGTGGACAAGCTGGCGCTCGGACTCGCCCAGCTCGCGTGCCGGGCGCTCCGTCTGCGGAGAGCGGGACCGGGCACGGTTGTCCTTGTTCTTCGTCCGGGACTTCCTGGCCGGCTTCCGGCGGAGTGGGACCTTGTGTCCTCGGTCCTGGGTGGTCTCGGTCCCGGACTCGGTGGCGGTCGGTCCTCGGTCCTCGGCGCTCTCGGTCCCCGACTTCGCGAGGCTCGGTCCCCGATGAGAATCTGGGTCCTGAGCTGCTACCTCTCGCGCGTTGCGGTCGGTCCTCGTGGCCGCTGTGTCCCGCGCTGCGGCTTCTGGATCGGCGGGACCGGTCCCCGGGACCGCGCCGTCTTCAGGGGGCTTGGTCCCCGCGGTCGTTCCCGTTTCGTCGCCCTTGGTCCCCGCGCCGACCTTGGCTTCAGGGTCCGCCTCCTCGGGGACCGGTCCCCGAGGAGTCCTCGGTCCTCGGTCCGGGACCGACTCGTCGGAACCGTCGGGACCGGGGACGGGGACCGGCACATTCGATGTCGGTTGTGCGGGGACCGTGGCCGCTGATGCGCTGCTGTGCGCCGGGGACCAGGGAGAAGGGAGCGGGACCGTGGCGAGCGCGAGCGCGTGTCGCCGGGCGGCGAGCTGGTCGAGCAGCTGTGCTCGCTGGAGGGGGTCGGTGCCGACCGAAGCCCTGCCGACCGCCTTCGACAGGCGTCGGGTTAGCCGCCGGCCTCGACGGTTCCGCTGCTGCTCGGGTGTGCGCTCGGCGAGGCGGGCGGCGAGGGTGACCGCACGGGCGGTGGCCCGGTCCCGGGTGATCTGTGCGGCGTCGCGGTCTCGCGCAGCGATGCCGAGGCGAGACAGGAGACGCTCGCGTGCCTCCCGGCCCAGGATGGCGATCAGTCCTTTTGAGGCGGCACCGGGTGTGCGCAGGCGCAGTTCGATGCCCATGGCCAGGTGCCACAGCATCGCCGCCATGACTGGTCCGACGAAGGCGCGGACCGTGCCGCCGATGGGGCCGCTCTCTGCGTAGGCGGGGATCACCTGCACCGTGGTGATCACCCAGACCAGCGTGCCCGGCAGGCCGGGGGCGCCCTGGACGGCGAGGTTCTGCCGCGCCATCAGCGCGGTGGCGAACAGGGCGAGTTCGGCGGCGGCGAACATGCCGGCGCGCTCGGCGGCGCCGGCCATGTCGAGGTAGTCGGCCGCGAAC
>KL569100.1:123907-124759 GCA_000715635.1 Streptomyces violaceus
GCCGAGGGCGGCGACAGCGGCGACCTTGACCGCCGGGCCGCCGAGACGCTTCTGCGAGCGAGATCCCCGGCGCCGGATGGTCCAGGCAGTCAGCACGAGCGCGAGGGTGGCGGGCACGACGGCGGCGAGGAGGAGAGGGAGGTCCGAAGTAGCACCGAAGGCGAGGACGGGGTGGGTCATGCTGCCTTTCCGAGAGGGGCGTGCGTCGGGGGCGACGCTGCCGGGCGGCCTGCCGGCTGCTGCGTGCCGGGAGCTGCGGACGCGGGGGTGCCCTTGGTCTTGGAGGTCTTCTTCCGCTTCTTCTTGGGGCGGGGCACGCCGTAGTTACGGTCGCGGTCGAGGACCTTGTTGGCGGCTTGCCGGAGCAGGTCTCGGGCGTGCTTGTGGCTGATCTGCAGGGCGGCGGCGAGCCGGTCGGGCTGCCAGCCCCGGACGTAGGCGTGGGCGATGACGACCTGCCGCTCGGCCTCGGTCAGGTGCACGTCGCGTCCCTGGAAGAAGGCGGTCACGCGCCGGTAGTCCAGGCGCTGGTGCAGTCCGTCGTGCAGCGGGCGCCGCTCGGCTTCGGTGAGGCCGCCCCAGACGCCCTCCTTGAGGACGTTCTCCAGGGCGAAGTCCAGGCACTCGCGGCGTACGGGGCACCAGCCGCACAGCTCCTTCGCCTCTGCGATCTCCTCGTGGTCCCGGGGCCCGGGGAAGAACACGGCGTCGGCGTCTTCGACGTCCATGCCGTGGCACGCTGCGCGGGCGTGCCAGCTGGTGTCTGCGATGCCGCGCAGGCCGGTGGCCGGCGCGTCGTGGGTGGTGATGTGGCGCAAGGCGGGTCTCCGATGCTGTCTCTTATACACATCT
>KL569100.1:125007-126104 GCA_000715635.1 Streptomyces violaceus
CGTGCGTCGCAGCCGATGCGGGACGTGTCGGGTGGCGGTGCAGCGGACGGGGTGCACGCGCCGGGTGCGCCGGTCAGGCCAGGGCGGGCTGCTGGGCCTGCTCGGTGTGCTGGGCCTGCTGGGCGGTGGCGAGGTTGAGGCGGCCGGGTGCGGGGTGGCGCGCGGGGCGGTTCCGCGGGCTCCGCCGTCGGGGCCGATCCTTCGGCGGCGGCATGGTTCGCCGGGCTGGGCCAGGCACCACTCGCACCGCACGCTCAGGGCATCGGGCAGTCCCTGTGCGACAGCGGCCTCACGGGCTGCGCGGGCGGGTCGGTAGGGCGCGAGGGCTGCTCGGGCGGCGGGCGGTATGCAGGAGCCGACCTCCCGCAGCCGCGCCTCCAGCTTCGGGTCGACTCCGTCGCGACCGCTGGTGATTGCTCGGGCCTGCGCGGGCTGGGCGGTGCCGGCGGCGACGGCGCGGCGGGTGCCGGCCAGCTCTGCGGTCCAGGCGGCCTGGTCGTCCGGGTCGACGGACGGCGTGGGATCGGAGTGCCTCGCCAGGCGGTCGCGCCGGTAGCTCTCCCAGGGGCGGGCCACGTCCGCGGGCAGGATCTGGTACGGCGAGGTGCGGATGTGCTGGCGGGCGGCGACGCGGACGTCCCAGCCGTGCGGGGTGGCCATCGGCACGTCGCCGAGCAGCTCGTGCCACTGGGCGAGCTGGTCGCGCGCCTCGCCTTGGTCGGTGCGGATGGTGCGGGGGTCGAGTCGGCCGATGTAGGCCAGCAGGGCTGCGATTTCGCGGCGGTCCACGGTCAGCCCTCCGTTCCGGTCGGCTCGTCGAGGGCGGCAAGCAGGGCGGCGGTGTGGGCCTCCGTCCGCGTCATGCCCCCCGGTACGGCGGTGTTCTTGCCGGGCACGGCGTAGAGGTTCGGTCGGCTGGGAGCGTGCTCCCGGGCGACCCAGGAGCGCCAGTCGGCAGCCCAGGCTTCCGCCGCCCTCGGAGCATGGCCCGCCCGGTGTGCACGCCACTTCGCGTCGGCGGCCCGCAGGCCCTGCTCGCCGAGGCGATCGAGGTGTCCCTGCTGGCGGGCCCAGGTGTGGGTGGCGGAGTCGACCTG
>KL569100.1:126308-130457 GCA_000715635.1 Streptomyces violaceus
GTCGACCTGCCACTCGGCAGCCGGGAGGACGGCAGCACCACTACTGCTGTACCTCCGGTTCAAATCAGGTTCACTACGGTTCTGTGTGCCGGTGGCCGGTACATCGCTGTGCCGGTGGCCGGTACGTCGCTGTGCCGGTTTCCGCCTCGACCTGCCGGTTTCCGGTACTGCCGGATTCCGGACCCTCGCGGGGGATTCCGGCACCACACGCGGGCGGATTCCGTACCGCCGCAGAGCCGAGAGCCGAAGCCTCGCGGGGCCTGCGGGCTCGTCTGCCGCCGCCGTGTCGTTGGCCTCCTGCTCCTCCTGCTCGCGCTTGGCCTGGGCGACTGCTTCGGCGGCGAGAGGCATGCGGTAGACCGTGCTGCGCTGCGGGCCTACGAGGTCATCGAGCTGTTCCAGCTCGCCGGCCAGGAGCAGGCGCTCGACGGCTTCGCGCACCGTGGAGACCGAGGCGCGGGTGCGCTTGGCCAGGCTGGACAGCGAGGCCCAGGAGATGCACTGCTCGTCGGCCACCCGGTCGGCGATCGACAGCAGGACCAGGCGCGCGGCCCCTCGGCTGGAGCTGTGCTCCCACACCCACTCGCGGGCTTCGCTGCTCATCGGCCGCTCCAGACGAGCGGGCGGGTCCGGCTGCTCGCCGGAGCCAGGGTGGTGCGGTCCGGCTCGGGGCACTGAGGCGCCGAGGCGGTGGTGGCTGCCGCGCAGGCCAGGCGGAAGGGCCTTTTGCGCAGGGCAGGAGGCATGCGATACTCCCCTTTGCAGTATTGCCACGCTGATGCGCCCCTCGGAAGGACTCAGCGTGGTGATGGTGGGCAATCTCCGCCCTTGCCGGGGCGGGTATGCCGCTTAGCGTTCGGCGTCCGTGAGTTACCGCTCTCGGGCGCCGTCGCTGTTTGCGGACCTTCGCGGTCCGGTCCGTGCTCGCGGTCTCCTCACGTTCGTCGCCGCAGGCGGGCTGCCCGGGGACGACGAACATACGCACGGACCGGTGTCAAGATCCAGACTTGGTTCTTAAACTCTGTACTGGTTGCAGAGAGTCGCCGAACGGTCGTGTGCCGCAGCAGTCCGCACAGGGCCTGGCGGGGTCCGTCCTCGCGTCCAAGCGCACCGTTGCCGCGGTTGCCCCGTACGCCGAGAGCGTGCCATTGTGTCCGATTTGGATCGGGAGTCTGGTATTCCCCGCAGCGGAAATGCGATGTGGATGAGTTGTTTCCACGGTCGCCTCCGCGCTTTCCGATCGAATGTCAAATACGGCCTGCCAGACGTGACTTATGTCGCTGGGTGAACGTGGCTTGCGCCACGTCGCCCGGCGTACACCTGTCGGCAGAAACGGACAGGTCGACCTGAAGCAGGCGGTACGCGCCACACGGAAACGTGCTGGTGGGGAAGAACTTTCCATACGTGTGATCGGCGCGTCAAACTGGTGTTTATGGCAGGGTAGGGTGGCTGAAGTTGCGAGGAAGCCCTCCCTGGAAAGGATCATGAAAGAGTGGCCGAAGGTCAGGTGAGCCCCAGGGGGCTCATGGATCGCCTAAACCGCCTGTTCGACACTGTGCACCCGCCCGATCGCGGCCCTTATAGCAACGCTGAAGTGGCCGAACTGATGGAGAAGCGAGGGCTGGGCAAGCTGTCGGGGCAGTACCTGTGGCTCTTGCGGACCGGGCAGCGCGAC
Organism: Streptomyces violaceus; assembly: GCA_000715635.1. Classification (GTDB taxonomy): domain Bacteria; phylum Actinomycetota; class Actinomycetes; order Streptomycetales; family Streptomycetaceae; genus Streptomyces; species Streptomyces violaceus. Next base: position 127,984 of record KL569100.1, read on the forward strand.
AACCCGACGAAGCGTCATCTCGAAGCGCTCGCAGGGTTCTTCGGCGTGGACCCCGCCTATTGGTTCGACGATGCTGTTGCCGAAAAGACCGTGCAGGAACTTGAGTTGCTCGCGCTGCTTCGCGACGCGAAGATCAAGAACGTTCTTCTTCGCCTATCCGACGTTTCCGCAGACGGGAAGGATGCCGTCCTCGGGATCGTTGAGAGCGTACGAAAATCCGAGGGGTTGCCGCCCTCAACTGGCGCGTAAACGGCCGCAGTTCAGTAAATGATCAAGGAAAGCAATGTGGTCTGCACGTAGGCTGCGCCGGCCTGACCTCTTGGCCGAGCTGAAGCTCCCGCACGTCACCAATATCCGCGACCTCAGCGACGAGGTCTCTCGCCGCACGGGACGGACGGTGGTCCTAGAGCCCCGGGAGCAGGCGCCCTCGGTGTGCGGGGCATGTGCCGTTACAGAGAGTGCCGTCCACGTTTTCTACGACCCGTGGACCAGCGTCCTGCACCAGGACCACATCATCGCCCACGAGTTCAGCCACCTACTGCTCGGCCACCACGAGAACCGACCGGTCTCCGCGCTGGCTCCTGCCTTCATCACCAGCGTGGACCCGGCCACCGTGCAGATGATGCTGGGGCGCACCAAGTACGACGAGGACGAGGAGCGAGACACCGAACTCCTCGCATCGCTGCTCCAGCACCGGATCATCGACCGGTGGTTGCGCAGCGACGAGTCCTCCGGGGACGAAGTGCAGGATCGGGTGACGCATACGCTGCTGCGCCGACGGGAGGCCCGGCCGTGAAGGACCTGCTCCACCCGATCAGCCTCGTCGTCGCGACGCTCGGCTTCCTCTGCCTCCTGCGGGACGTGCCCACCCGGCGCCGCGATCCCGCCTCCGCCGCGCTGGCCGCTGTCTTCCTGTTGTCAGGGCTCTCGTTCCTGTTCTCCATCACGCCGATGTGGAACTACCTCGACCGCGTGCTCGGCACCGTCAACATCTCCGTGCCCCTCGCGCAGGGCTGCGTGGTCGCGCTCCTGGCCTGCCAACAGGTGGTCCTCACCTACTGGGGATCCCCGCCCGAGGTAGCCCGCCGGCGCAGTCGCCGCTGGCTCTGGGCCGGCTTCGCGGTGATCGCCGGGCTGCTGGTGCTGTTCGCCCTGCTGACGCCCAACGCGCCGCACCCGATCGACTTCACGCTCTACTACGCGCACGACGACTGGTACGCCGCGTACCTCACCCTGTACGTCACGGCCTACACCATCGGTGAAGTCTTCCTCGCCCGCGCCTGCTGGCGCCTGGCCCGCCGCAGCACTCGCGGGTCCGTCCGCGTCGGCCTGCGCATCGTCGCCCTCGGCGCGACCGTCACCCTCGGATACAGCGCCGTCCGCATCGGCAACGTGATCGCCGGCGCCTTCGACACCTCCCTCGCGGAATGGGAGGGCTTTGCCTGGACCTGCGGCGATGCCGGCGCCATGCTCTCGCTGATCGGCTGGCTCGTGCCCACCATCAGCGACCAGGCCCAGAGCGTCCGGTACCGGATCAAGCAGTACCGCAGCTACTACGGCCTGCGCCCCCTGTGGCTGGCGTTCTACAGCGAAGCGCCCGAGATCGTGCTGCCGATCGACCGAGTCGACCCGGCCCAGAGGCGCCGCTTCCGCCGCATCTCGATCCGGCTCTACCGCCGAGCAGTCGAGATCCGGGACGGCCGGTTCGTGATCCGCCAATACCTCGATGCCGCCGTCCGCGAGGCCAGCGAAGCCCACCACCGGGCCCGAGGACTCCACGGAAAGGATCTGTCCGCCGCTGTCACGGCCGACCAAATCCTCGCCGGAATCGTCGCCCGGGCTGAAGGCACCCGGCTGGCGCCCGACCAGCTCACCGAATTCGCCGACTCCGAACGCCAGACCACCAGGCCCATGGACGACATCGACGCTCTCCTCGACGTCGCGCGCCACCTGCCCCGCCAGCCCGCACGAGCCCCCCACCTTGAGCGAGTCTCCGCATGACGAACGACCTCACCCACCAGCCCGCCCACGTCCAGCTCCAGGCCCTGGACCGCGGCGAGATCTCCAGCCGCGAACTGCTCGACCTGCACCTCGCCCAGATAGACGCCAGCCAGATCAACGCCGTCGTCACGCGCGACGACAGCGCGGCCCGAGCCGCCGCGCACGCAGCCGACGAACGCCGTGCCCGCAGCGAGAGCACCGGCGTCCTCAACGGCCTTCCCCTCACGATCAAGGACAGCTTCGAGACGGCCGGCCTGCGCACCACCAGCGGCGCCGAAGACCTCGCCGACCACGTCCCCACACGCGACGCCGACGCGGTCGCCCGGCTCCGCCACCAAGGTGCCGTCATCATGGGCAAGACCAACACCCCGGCGTACTGCCAGGACCTGCACACCGACAACGTCCTGTTCGGCCCCACGCTCAACCCGCACGACCCCAAGCACACCACCGGCGGCTCCTCCGGAGGCCCCGCC
>KL569100.1:130709-131441 GCA_000715635.1 Streptomyces violaceus
GACCCCCGCCGACCTCGGCAGCGACCTCGCCGGCTCCCTGCGGCTCCCCGCCCACTACTGCGGCGTCTACGGCCTGCGCCCCACCCACGGACTCATCCCAGCCCGCGGCCACATCCCCCGCCCGCCGGGATGGATCACCAGCAGCGACATGGTCACCCCCGGCCCCCTGGCCCGCCACCCCCGCGACCTCGACCTGCTCCTCGCCGCACTGACGACACCGTCACCCGACGAGAACAACCCCTGGCGCGTCACGCTGCCCACGGCGCAGCGCCCGATCGGCCAGCTCCGCGTGGCGGTGTGGGCCGACGACGCGAGCTGCCCCGTCGACCGCAACATCGCCGATGCTGTCGCCGCCCTCGAAGGGACACTCGCCTCCGCCGGCGCCAGTGTCCACCGCACTGGGGGGTCGGTCGGCTTCGCCGAATCCCTCCGTCTCTTCGAGCAGCTCCTCCACGCCACCACGACGGCCGCCACCGACGATGCTGCCGGCGCGGCCGAACTCGCCGCCGCCCGTGACCTGCACAAGGACGACGCGAGCCCACGGGCCGCCATCCTCCGCCACCGCACGCAGACACACCGCGCCTGGCTCCGCGCCAACGAGGAGCGCCTCCGGCTCCAGCAGACGTGGCACCGGTTCTTCGCCGACGGTCAGTACGACGTCCTCATTACGCCCGCTGCTCCCACCGCGGCGATCCCGGCCGGGAGCCGTTCTTCTGTCTCTTATACACATCT
>KL569100.1:131628-133474 GCA_000715635.1 Streptomyces violaceus
CCTCACCAGCCACGTCGGTCTGCCCAGCCTGGTCATGCCTATTGCGCACGGCGCCGACGGCCTCCCGATCGGTGTGCAGCTCGTAGGACCGGCCTATTCGGACCGGACCCTGCTCGTGATGGCCGAGCAACTGGCGCTCCTGCTCGGAGGGACGGCCGAGGGCGTCATCGCACCATGGAGCGGATGACCTCTACGTCACCGTTGTAGCTGACTGCGTCTTCATCGGCGGTAGGCGGTTCGAACCGAGCGAAGAAGTCGTCCAAGGCTTCGGGAGTGACGGTCAAGGCATTGGCGTCTCGACGCTGGTTGCGTGCGGCGAGGCGCCGCAGGAGGGACTCCTTGGACGCTGGCAGGTAGACGAGCAGTGGGCGTCCTCCTGCGGCCCGGACGGTCTTCTTCCACTCATCGCGATCGGAACGACGCCAGAGGCTGTGGTCGAGGACGATGGACCGGCCCGGCGCGCAGCACCTCCGTAGGCTGCGCCCGTACGGTCTCGACCGCGGGGGCCTCGCGCTCGAAATACTCGTGCTCGGGGTCGTCGACGCCGTACCGGCCGTGGAGGCGGTGAACCTCCTCGTCAACGCTGAGACGGACAATGCCCCTCGCGGAGAGGGCCTGTGCCAGGTGAGTCTTGCCGGAGCCGGTGATCCCGATGAGCAGGACGGCGGTCGACTGGCTCACGATGTCGTGCTCCCTCGTGGTGCTCGTACCGGTGGGGTCGTTGGGGCTTACCCCTGGCTCTAGCGGCAGTGTGCAACAGACGGGCCGGACTGCCACCACGAGCGCATAGGGGCGGCTCCGCTGCGCTTGGCGAGGGATCCGTCCGGGTGGCGGTCGGGCAGGCTCAAGAGCTGCTGTTCTATGGAGGTGAGAGCGGGGTCCGCTCGAAGTTCCGTGGCCGGGTCGTCGACGGGGTGGAGCCAGCGATACCCGTACTGGAGCATCAGGGCGATGCGGGGCCGGCCGGAGAGGTTGATGCCTCCGGTGTGCCAGGTCCGGTTCTCGAAGAGAACTGCGTCGGTTCCGGTGATGTCGGGGGTGACGGGGGTGAGGTAGTGGGCGGCTTTGATCGCCATGCGGGGGGATGGGGAAAGCCGAGGTCGGCGGTGACGCCGTACATGTCGCGGTGCCAGCCGTGGCGTCCGGGGATGCGGATGGTGCGGGGCGGGCCGCTGGGCAGGGCGATGAGGTGGGCCGACAACAGGTGGACGTTCGGGCTGAGGAGCTCGACGACGGTGGGCAGGACGGCCGGGTTGGCGAGGAGCGGGAGGAACGCAGGGTCGAGTTTGAGGCATCCGCGGAAGCCATCCTTGCCGTCGCCTCCTCGGTCGCGCCCCTGGGTGTTTCCAAACCCTGTCGATCCCCGGCCACCCTGACCTGCGGGCCAACTTGTGCAGGTTCCTCGGCTGGTTCGCCTTGGCCCTCATAGCTGACGTACTGCACGTCGTGGTGGCCGCGATCGCCCTGGTCGGATCCGTCACCGGCCCCCACCGCCTCGAGGAACTGGAGCAGATCGCGTGGCTGGGCCCCACGGCTGGCTGCGTCTGCGCCAACGTGGCCTTGGCCGGCCCCGTGTTGCGCCGCCGCCGAGCCGAACGCCGGGACCTTCGCTCGCTCCAAGCACTGCACGACCTTGTCGTGCCGCCCGCTGCCCGCACTCCCGACGGCACGACGCTCGTACTCGATCCGCGGTGGTCATGGTGGCCAGGATTCGACACGGAGGACGACCTCAACAGCGTGATGGCGGAGATCCACGACGGGGCCGGGTGGCTCAGTCCGTGGTGACACAGACTGCCGCCGATCGCCGTGCAGCAGCTAGCCGAAGATGCGGCCACAGCCCATGACA
>KL569100.1:133738-135836 GCA_000715635.1 Streptomyces violaceus
GCCCATGACACCGCGGGAACAGCCACACCGGCGAGTGGCGAGCAGGTCCGCGAGGGCAGTAGCTCGCAGTGCGCGGATTGGGACCTGCCCGCCGCTCAGGAGGCCGCAGTTCTGCTCGTCACAGCCCAAGCACGGGCCGCCTCCACACCACCCCTGCCGACCGCACTCCGCCTCGCCCAGCTGCCGGGCAGCGACGTTCCCGAGTCCGCCGACCGCCAGCACCTCGTCAGCGTTGCCAAGCACCTGGGCCACCCGGTCGTACTCGAAGCCGTGGAACTCGCCCGGGAATCGCATGCCGCCACTACCGCGCGACCGGACGAAAGGCCGACCACATGCCGCTGAGCGTTCCGCTGGGGCCGGAAGATTCGAACCGCTATACCGTCCACGTTGAGCGCGTCCGCTGGGACGCAGCGGAACTCGCCCAGCACGGCTCCGCATCCGTCGAGGCGTTGACGTCGACCGCTCGCGAGGAACTGCGTTCAAGCTTTCATTGCTTCGCCGCCACGTTACTCGAAGCCGACGTCTCTGTTACCGAGCACGCCGACGGAGCCGCTGAGGCAGTAGCGCGCGTGCTGTGCGACTCGGACATCTGCGCTGCCGCTGCCCAGCCGTACGAGAGCAAGTTAGATGAGGAAGCCGAAGCCGCCAGGAACGTGCCATTCGTGCCCCTGATCTACTACCTGACGGCGCTCGGGCTACACCGAAACGAGACGGGTCTGCCCTAGTAGTGCTTCGTTACGTCGGGTGATCTCGCCTGGTGGTGGGCACCTTCCTGGTATGAGGCTGGGGGAGGTGGAACGGCTCCGGGGTGAGTTATCGGAGTTCGTTGCGGATGTGTTCGCCTCGTTGCCGCGGCGGGATCAGCGGCGGTGGGGTGAGTGTTATCTGCGGGGTCTGATGCTGGACGGCCGGCGCAAGTCGATCCAGCCGCTGTCTCTTATACACATCTCTGNGCTAGTAGTGTTTCGTTACGTTGAGTGATCTCGGCTGGTCGTGGGTAGCTTCCTGGAGTGAGGTTGGGGGAAGTGGAGCGGCTCCGGGGTGAGTTGGCGGAGTTCGTTGCCGATGTGTTCGGGTCGTTTCCGCGGCGGGATCAGCGGCGGTGGGGCGAGTGTTATCTGCGGGGCCTGATGCTCGATGGCCGGCGCAAGTCGATCCAGCCGATGGCCGAGCGTCTGCCGGACGGGAACATGCAGGCCCTGCAGCAGTTCGTGAACCAGTCGCCGTGGGAGTGGACTCCGGTGCGGCGGCGGATCGCCCAAAGACTGTGCGAGGCGATCGCACCGCAGGTGTGGGTGGTCGACGATGTGTCGTTTCCCAAGTGCGGCACCGCCTCGGCCGGGGTGGCGCGCCAGTACTGCGGGGCCTTGGGCAAGCGGGCGAACTGCCAGGTCGCGGTCAGCGTGCATGCCGCCACCGACGCCGCCTCCTGCCCGCTGGAGTGGGAGCTGTTCCTGCCCCAGGAATGGGTGCACGAGGACAGGCGGCGACAGCGGGCCGGCATTCCCGAGGAGGTCGGGCATGTGTCCAAGCCCCACCTTGCTCTGGGCCTGCTGGACCGGCTGGCCGGACAAGGGCTGGCGGTGCCGGTGATCGTGGCAGATGCCGGCTATGGCCGCAGCGTCTCTTTCCGGCTCGCGCTGGAGGAACGCGGCTGGTCCTACGTCATGGCCGTCGACCCAAAGGAGATCGCCCGGCCCGCAACCGCCGAACCTCATCAGCCCGACTACGGCGGGCTGGGGCCGCCCACGCTGCCCCGTTACCGCGATCCCGCCCGACCGCTTCCCGGCCTCATCGACGCCGACACCCTGTTTCAGGAGGTCACTTGGCGGCAGGGCAGCAAAGGAAGGATGACCTCGCATTTCGCCGTGCTCGAGGTGAGGCCGTCGGGCAAGGAAGCCAGCCGCACCACTCAGGAACAGGCCNGGAACAGGCCGGCGGACGCAGCCGCTGGGACGGCGTTCTGCCGCTGCGGACCCTGCTCGTCGAGCAGCCCGAAGACGCGCCAGAGCCGACCGGGTACTGGATGAGCAACCTGCCCGCCACCACCCCGATCACTGACCTGGTGCGGTGGGCGAAGATGCGCTGGCGCATCGAG
>KL569100.1:136095-143446 GCA_000715635.1 Streptomyces violaceus
GCGCTGGCGCATCGAGTATGACTACCGCGAACTCAAACACGGCCTGGGCCTGGACCACTTCGAAGGCCGCACCTGGCGCGGCTGGCACCACCACGTCACCCTCGTCACCGCCGCCCAGGCATTCCTCACCCTTAGGCGGCTCGACCCAAAAGCCCAGATGCCGGACTGACCCTCTACCAGGTCCTCGACATCTTCCAGGACCTACTGAGGTGCTGGACCGGCATCTGCACCACCTGCGGCCGACCCCTCACCACACGCAGACACAGAGCCAGAACCTAACGAAGCACTACTAGTGACCTGAGTCGGAGATTTTCGGGTAGTTCTCGCGAGCCGCCCAGCGTGCTTGAGGCCGGACGCAAGCAGGTCAGGCAAGACCTGGCGGCCATACGGCACCGGCTGATGGCCGTCGATCCAACGAAGAACTTCTGACTCAGGTCACTAGGCGGTGTCTTTCGGATCATCGCGAAGGACACGGACGGAGGCTCGGTGCCGTCGGGGCTACCGGGGTCGCAGGGGGTGGAGATCCGGCAGATGGCGTTCGCCGACGTGGGGTAGGGGGCCTTCCGTCCTTGGCTATCGCACGGACGTAAGCGCTGCCTCGGTGGGGACGAGTTCGTCTCTACGACGATGTCCTGGATGTCGGGTCAGACACACTTCCGCACCCCGGGTGGCCTACTTGGCAGCCCAGCAGCCCAAATTGTTCCGGTTACCCTCCGCCGCCCGGCGCGGCGCGTCCGGCGATCCCAGCAGACCGTACGGCAGATACCCGGACCGGACACCGAGTTCCCACCCATGGACCTGGACGGCGAGGCAGGCCAGGGCGAGGGTGCCGAGGGGGAGGAGGGACCGGGGCGCGGGATCACCGGCATCGGCCTCGACGCTCTCCCGGTACGCGACCAGCCGGGCGACGAGGGCGTCCTCGAAGGCGTGCTGGTCGTCGTCGAGGAGTACGCGGAGCAGCCGCTGGTCCGCGCTCAGCGCGTCGCCGACCTCGTCGAGCCGCCGGGCGGCCTCCGTGCGCTCCCCGGCGTCCGGCTTGCGCAGCGGAACCGTAGGCCAGTCGCGGGGTAGATGCCCGGCCGCCTCGGTGAGATAGGGGCACAGGGCGTCCATGGCGGCGAGGTCGGCGGGGTCAGAGACAGAGGTGTATCGGTTGTAGGGGACGCCGTCACGGATGGCGGGGGCGTAGTCGCCGCGCAGCAGCAGCCCGGTGACCCGCTCCCAGTCCCACACATGCCCGCTGACGACACACATCTCGAACATGTCGAGCCAGGTCCGCGCGGTGGGCGCCTCTTTGACGACGTCCTGGAAGGTGATGGGCCCGTCCCCGAACTCGTCGTCGTCCGGGTCCGTGCTGATCCGCTCCCCGACGAGGGGGAACCGGAGTTCCTGGTCCCCGCTCGGGAAGCACATGATGCTCAGCACTCCGTGCACACACTCCGCGGCGGTGACGGCGACCGTGCCGGCCGCAGCGTCGAGCCCCGGCTCCGTCACCGTTCGCGCGGCGACATGGTCGAGCAGTTCGTCCGCCATGGCCCGGATCAGCGTCGGCGAGATGCTGCCGTACCGCAGCGAGTGCCACCGCGTGTAGGCCCGCCCGTCGATGTCGTCGAGCGCCTCGGCCAACCGCTGCTCGCCGACCGGATGGCATGTCACATTCCGCACGTACCCCGTCCCTTCATGAACTCCACGACTGGACGAAGCACGCTATCAACGGGCACTGACAGCACTGCCCTTCCGCGCACAGGAGCGGTCCGCTGCGGCGTCTTGGCACTCCAGACGAGAGCCGCAGCGGTCCAAGGCGGCCATCTGACCTTTGGTGCCGCTGCCGCCGGGGCCCGGTATGCTGCTGGGCAGGCGGCCACGACCGCCGACCGCTGAAGGGGTCTTTTGCTCACGCCGGGGTCCTCGTTGGTAGGCCAAGCCGTCCTTCGACGCATCGTGCACCTGTAACCGCCTGCCTTCACAGCGGCGTGTGCGTGGGGCGCGCTGCTGTACGGAGTCAGACATGTCTACGAGCCCCAGGAAGTCCCGGAAGCGCACGCGGGAGATCCGAGAGCAGAGCCGGGCCAGCCGCACGCGGTACACCGAGGCGATGCGGGCGAACGACCGCACCCGAGCTGGCGGCCAGCAGTTGCCGCCGCCACGCATCACCCCCACCCGCACCCTGCTGTTGCCCCTCCTGCGGGACGCCCTGGACGGGCTGTACGAGCTGTCCTCGCTGCTCCTGAGGCTGCGAAGGGTTCTGGTCCTGGACCATGAAGGGGAGCTGACTGAGGGCAGGGGCGAGGGGTTGCCGATCCCCGGAGTGCCGATCGAGGATGTCCAAGAGGCGTACTGGCGGGTGTGCGACGCGCTGCCCGAGGGGACGGAGGAGTTCGTCGAGGGGATGGCGGACGAGATCCTCCCGCCCGCGCCCAATGTGCTGCTGCTGGTGGGGCCCGATGGCGGGGACGTGGCGTACCTGGCCACCGTGGAGGTGGCCGAAGCGGACCTCGCGCTGCTCGCCGCGTTCGCCGACGCACTCGACCGCGCCGCCGGCCCGCGCCCCGGCCCGGGGTTCGAAGCGCTCAAGGAGGCACTGGGCGAACTCGGCCGAGTGCCCTACTACCCGTGGATGCCCAAGGGGGACGAAGCCACCGTCGCCCGCTGGGTGCGGCAGGGGCTGTCGCCGTTCCTGCACTCGCCCTTCGACGGCCCGCGCGGCGCCGACGACTACCAGACGCTGTCCAACCTGCTGCGGTACGCCGAGGGCTGGGAGAGCGTCAACGTGGACCAGGACGAGGAGCAGGCGGCCGAGCGCGTGATCTGGAGCATGATGCGCGCGGCCGCGCCACTCTGACGAGCCGCCGGGCTGGGACGTGCGAAGGAGCCGACCCCCCCAGTTCCTGACAGCGGGGGACTACGTCAGAGCTCTCCGCTCAGCGCTTGACCGTCAGGGAAGGCAGCCGGGCGAGTACCCGATACTCGATGATGGTTGAGGCCCGGCGCCGTGCTGCACGGGCTAAGAAGGATCTCGCCCGTCGCCGTATGGACGAGGCCGCGCAGGCGTGCGGGTACCGAAGCATCGGGGACTACTTCGCCGCCCGCCGGGACCGCCCCACCACGACACCTCGCCAAGGAACTGGGCCTCACCGCACCCCGGACCGGGGGCTGGCGCGTCCGCGTCCGCATCCGCAGGCCGTAGAGCAGATCGCCGTCCCTCAGATTGCCCTGCCGCCGGTCGGGACGCCGATCACCTCGGTGCCGGCTCTCGGGATGCCGAAGGCTGGGCATCGGCTCCGAGCCTGTCAGTGTGCTCTTCGGTTGCCGCCGGAAGGGAAGCCGCGCGGCGGTTGCCTTTCAGTTCCAGCGCTTCGTGAAGGTGCGGTGGGACGACCCGCCGCATCGTCGCCGCGACGGTGTTCAGGACGGTGTCTATCTCATCGATAGTCTGATGCGAAGCGCCCGTCACGGCGTAGGGAACCTCGCCCGCGCGGTTCCGGTCGAAGCGGTAGACGATGAGATCGCAGCCCGGCTCGTGCTCGCGTCTTGCGAGAGTAGGGCCCAGGCGAGTTCCTCCGTTCTGTGGGTCATGAGGTGGGCGATCACATCGGCATCGGTGCGGAGGCTGCCACCATTCCGACAGGACATGGCTACCGGGCACCATCTGTCGGTATCTGCCCGGTAGTCGTTCAACTGATCCGCCTCGGTCATTGGATCGCGCTGGCTACTGGTCACGACCAGAGTCTTTCCGGCTGTGCGCTCAGAACTGCACGGACATCTACGCGGGGTTGGCCAACCGCCCGTGGCCCTATCTGCGCCATGAGCAGGGCGAGGTGCTTGATGAGTGGTTCGACCACCGTCGGCACGAACCGGATGTCGTGATCAAGCAGAACACCGGCGGCGGCAAGACCGCAGTCGGCCTGCTGATCGCGCAGAGCACCCTGAACGAGGGCATCGGCAAGGCCGTGTATCTGGCCCCGGACAAGTACCTGGTCCGGCGGGTCCACGAAGAGGCCGCAGCCTGGGGGCCGGGTCTTCGCCAGAAGGGCTACAACGCCTGACCCAGCTCTCCGAAGATGTTCAGCCGACGCGGCGGATCATCACCGTGAGTAGCGGTGATGCGGGGGATGGCTGGCTGTACCCGATGTCCTCGTATCCCCAATCCCGGTACAAGGCGTGGACCTTCCCCTCACCGGCCGCCACGTTGACCATGAGCGTCACGTACTCCTCTTCACGAGTGAGGAGCAGCGCGTCGTGGATACGGCGGGCTGTCCCCGTGCCGCGCCAGGCGGGACGCACCCCGACCTCCTTCAGGGCCGCAGCCGGCCACGCGGTGTACTCCTCGGCCGGGGCCGGGGTGGTGCGCTGCCAGTAGCGGTCTCCATGCTCGATCGTGTTGGCGTAGGCGTAGCCGATCGGCCACCCCAGCGCTCCGCCCCGTCAACGAAATCAAGGGGCGCCTTTGTCCATGTCGAGGCTCGGTGCTCCGATGCGGTCGAGTCCCCAGCGCACGCGCTTCCGCACAGCGGGATCGTCATTTTTCTCGGAAGCGTTCCAGGAAGACCGACGCGGCAAGCCCGCCAATCATGCTGGCTGTCAGGACCACGGCCCGCGCTTCCTCCGCGCTGAGGCCGTCCGGACCCGGCAGCAGGTCAAGCACTGCCGCCCCTGCCCCCGCTAGGAGACCCACAGTTGCGTCGTCACGGGGCGGAACGAATGCCTTGGCCCGGCGGAGGCCTTCCTCGCGTACCTGTGCGTCGGCCCGAGCTGCGTACTCCAGCGACGCCGTCGCCAATAGTTGGATCCTCTGACGATGTTCCGGTTCGTGGTCTCCCCGTTGGACGAGGTCCAGCAGCAGTTGATCGGCTTCGGGCGGGGCACTGGCCGACAGCCACAGGCCACCGTGCACGAGGTCGCTAGGGCCGGGAAACGCTGAGAGCAGGAAGGACTGTCTCCGCGACCCGATACGCCTCTTCAAGAAGCGGGTCGCCAGAGAGGATAAAGGTGTCGACTCCTAGCTCCCGGTACTCCTTGAGGCGTTCCACGACCTGTGACGTCGACCCGACCACCGCTGTGCCAGGCCCTGGGCGGAACAAGCTCATGCCCGGCCAGAGATTCGGATAGTCCTCAAGCTCACGTGCACGGATCGGAATCTTGCCGCCATGCCTGCGGTACTGCCGCTGCCAACCGACGCCGTCCTCGCCCTCCTTGCTGGCGAGCTGACGGGCGTATGTCGCCTCGCTCGTGACATCGAGAAGACGGTCGGCCACGGCCCATGCCTCATCTTCCGTGTCACGTACGATGAGGTGCAGACGCAGACCGATGCGCAGGGCGCGGCCGTGAGCCGCCGCGCGCTCTCGAACGCGCTTCAGCTTCTCCTGCAGCAGCAGTGGCGGTTCGCCCCAGGTGAGGTATACGTCGACGTGCTCGGCGGCCATCTCGATTCCGGGCGCTGATGAGCCGCCGAACCAGAGCGGGATGTGTGGAGCCTGCACCGGCTTGAGGTCTTGGAATGAGGCACCGGCACCCTTCAGGTCGTAGAAGCGGCCCTTGTGGTCGAAGATCTCTCCGGCGGTGAGGCGCTTCACGATAGACCAGTATTCGGCGCTTAGTTCGTAGCGCTCGTCGTGCGCCACGTGCAAGCCGAACTCCTGGAGGGACTTCGTCGAACCGTTGACGACGTTGAATCGCAACCGCCCGCCGAAGAGCGTGTCGAAGCTAAGGGCCATCTTCGCCAGAAGGGTTGGCGAGATCAGGCCGGGGTGCACGGCGAGCAGCGGCTTGAAGCGCGTGCTTGTCGATGCCGCGAGAGCACTTCCGAGCGGCCACACGTCGTAAAGGCCGGTGGCCAGTAGCGCTCCGCTGAATCCCAGGCGCTCGACTGCGCCGGCGAGGTGTTGCAGGTAGCCGAGGTCGACTGGCCTGCGTCCCTGAGGTTCCCACGGATATGCGCCCTCGCGGGGAATGACATACCAAAGTACTTCAGGGGGTGTGATGGCCATTGTTCCTCCTGGTCTGCACGGTTGCCTCAGCGACGGTGATCGGTCGTTCGATGACACCGAGGCGGGCAAAGATGTCGGCTGCCTGCTGCTGCTCAGCGAGGAAGGCTTTTGTGACCGGCTCGATCCGCCACGGTAGGGAACGCAGCGCCGTCTCCCAGTCGTCGACCGCACCGCCTCGGACTTCGGCGGCTATCTCGGCAGCCTCGCGTGGGTGCGCGGCTGCCCAGTCGTCGGCACGCTGGAGCGCGCGTAGGAGGGCCGCGACTGCCTCGGGGCGCTGTTCGATCAGCTCGCGCCGCGCGAAGAACACAGAGCGGTCGGAAATGACATCTGCGGTAGGGATTACCGCGTGAACGCCGCCGGTGCGCATCGCTGCGACCAGCTGTGCCCCCTGGGCGACCCAGGCGGCGATCTGCCCGGAGCGCAGAAGCTTCTCACTATCGTCACCGCTGGGGACCGCGGTGATGTCGCGGGCGTAGGACAGGCCGACGTCATCAAGGGCCGTCGCGACGAGATGGGTCTGCCAGGAGCCGACGGCCAAGTGGATGGTACTGCCCTTGAGGTCGGCGACAGAGCGAACCGGACCGTCTTCGAGGACGAGGAGGCAACCGTGGGCTGGGCGGGGCGCGGAGGTGGCGGCGTAGACGATGTCGTGTCCGGCCGCCTGCGCAGTGACAGGCGGCGTGGAGCCCGTACCACCGAAATCAATGATGCCGTGGCCCATCAGATCTCCGGTAAGAACACCGTTGGTGTATGCGTGGAATGCAGCTCTTTCGCCGACGGTGGCGAGTTCCTCATTCGCGTAGTCGAGGCGCGAGAGGTAAAGCAGGGATGGGTTGCTGTGGTGAACACCGATGGTGATGGTCATTCAGGCCACTCCTTCTCATGTCGGTCACTGATTGCGGCAGTTGGGGTGTGGACCCCTAGCTCTGCGAGGAGGCGTCGGCGCAAGTCTGCAAAGGCGGGGTCGCCCGGATCGCGTGGGCGGTCCACGGCCACGATTTCGTCGGTGACGATGCGGCCGTCGCGCAGAACGCAGACCCGGTCCGCGAGACGCACGGCCTCGTCGACGTCGTGGGTGACGAGGAGGACGGCTGGGCGATGGGCACGGCACAGTTCGCCTACGAGGTCCTGCATCTTCAGCCGGGTCAGGGCGTCGAGAGCGGCGAATGGCTCGTCCAGGAGGAGAAGCTCGGGCTCACGGACCAGCGCGCGGGCAAGGGCGACACGCTGGGCCTCGCCGCCGGAGAGAGTGGCGGGCCAATCGCGGGCTTGCCGTTCGAGGCCGACCTCGGTCAGCGCCCGCAGGCCACGGTCGGCCTGTCCGCGCGGCAGCGCCACCATGACGTTGGCGAGGACCCTTT
>KL569100.1:143686-148688 GCA_000715635.1 Streptomyces violaceus
GGCGAGGACCCTTTTGGACGGTACGAGCCGCGGCTCCTGGAAAACAATGGTGCGGGCCTCTGGAACGATGAGTTCTCCTGCGTCGGCGCCGTCGAGCGCACCGAGGATGCGGAGGAGCGTGGTCTTACCGCTGCCGCTCGCGCCGAGCAGCGCCACGAACTCGCCGAGGCGGATTGTGAGGTCGAGCCCGTTGAGCACGGGCCGGTCGCCGAAGACACGGTGCAGGCCCTCAATGTGCACGGCTGTGGTCGTGCGCTTGTTATCCAAGGATGGGGTGGTGGTCATCGGCCCGCTCCCTGGACGGTCGGGCGCCAGGGCATGAGTGTGCGTTCCAGCGCACGCACGATTCCGTCGGCGATGAGCCCGAGCAAGCCGTAGATCAGTATCGTCAGGGCCAGGATGTCGGTGCGGGCGTAACTCTGCGCCTGAGACATCAGGTAGCCGATGCCAGCGGTGGCGTTGATTTCCTCCGCGGCGATCAGGGCGATCACGCTGAGTGTCATCGACAGACGCAGGCCGGCGAGGAGCGAGGGCAGTGCGCCCGGCAGGACCACTTCTCTGACGATGCCAATCCTGCTCATGCCGAAGCTGCCCATGGCCTCGACGAGTTTGGGGTCGGCGCTGCGCACGCCGCTGGAAACCGAGACGTACATGGGGAAGGTGGTGGCGACGGCGATCAAAGAAATTTTCGCGATCTCGTTGATGCCGAACCACACCATGAACAGCGGCACGAGGGACAGGAACGGAATGGCCCGCAGTGTCTGCAGCGAGGAATCCAGGAGTTCGTCGCCGAGCCTGGTGAACCCGGTGATGACACCGAGGGTGATTCCTGCGCTGAGCCCAATGAACAGGCCCCCGCCCGCGCGGCTGAGCGAGGTCGAGAGTGCTTCGGGAAGCTGGCCGTCACTCCACAGCTCGTCGATCGCCTCGAGAACATCGCCCGGTGAGGCGAGCACGTCTGGCGTGAGGAGACCGGTGGCCGATGCTGCCCACCAAGAGAACAGCAGGATGACTGGGCCGCCGGAGCGAACGATGAGGGTGCCAGCGCGGGAACGGGCGCGGCGAATTGGCGGCCGCAGGGTGACGAGGTTGCGCGAGGCGGGCGGGTGCACCGTGGCTTCGCTGTGTCGGCCAGCAGCCGTCATGACAGCTGCTCCACGTCGATGAGGTGGGCACCGATATCGACCGCGGTCTTGGTGACTTTCTGGTCGGCGTAGAAACGGGCCACGTCCTTGAACCGTTCGATGTCCGCAGCGGTTATGGGCTCGACCGTGCCGCCCTTTGCGATGATGTCGATTTGGACGCGCTGTGCCGCGTCGTTCAGTGCCTGCGGGCCAACATTCGTGTTCACATTCAGGTAGGCGGCTGGGTTCTTCTTCTCAGCGATGCTGCCGGCGTGGAGATAGTCGTAAAGAGCCTTGACAACGCGGGGATGTTGCTGAGCGAAGGCAGTCCGGACAGCTGTGAGGCTGTAGTTGTCTGAGTCAATCTGTCTGCCGGTCGCGACGAATTTTGCCCTTCCGGTGCCGAGCTCGGTGACCGAATAAGTTGACCAAACTGCCCACGCGTCGACCTTGCCTGTATTGAAAACCGCCGCAGTCTGGTCGGGGGGCAGATAGACGCGTTTCACCTTTCTGGCCGGGATGTGATTTTCGGCGAGAGCCTTCAAGAGCAGGTACTCGCCGGTGCCGCCCCTGTTCACGGCTACCTTCTTGTCGATGAGGTCTTCGACCCTGTCGATGCCGGAATCTTTCTTCGTGAGGATGCCGGCGCCGACCGTGTCGGGGGCCATAGCGGTGAAGAACTTGAAGCCAGGCTTCTGGGCCAGGGAAGTGATACCGGAGGTGATGGATCCGATGGCGATGTCGAGCTGATTCGCGTTCATCGCCTGGGCGGCGGGCGCGAAGGGGCCGGCGCTGCCGGTCCACGCCACCGTCGCGTTGACCCTGGCGAGGGCTTTTGCGAGGCTTCCGTCCTTCTTCCCCACAGCGAGTACTCCGGCGTTGCCGGGGTCAGGGATGCGGACGGTGACCTGGGCGGCCGTCGAGGCGCTGCCCGAGCCGGCCCCCGATATGCCGCACCCGGCGAGCGTGGTGAGGGCGGCGAGGCCGACGAGAAGTTTCGATTTGCGCATCGTGGGCTCCTAGGTAGTTGTGTTGAGCAGGCGGGCACGCCACAGCGGTTCGCGGTCCGTCTGGGCGTGCACCAAAGAAATGCCAGCTGAGGCGAACTCGGCAGCAATCCAGCCTTGATAGGCAACAATGCTGGTGGCGCTGGGGTATGGGACAACGGGTGAACCAGATGGTGTCGGGCACACTAGATACGAAGGTATGTGTCATCAAAACATCCCAGAATATCGGGTGAATACTGCAAAAGGGCAGGGCGGGCACAGGCGAGCGCTACGGGCGAGCTGACAGGTGTGCCGACCCTGGACGGTTCCTGCTCAGGTGATGAAGTCGGTGCACGATTCTTAATAGGCCGCTACAGGCGCCCATAAAGTCGATGTCGTGACGTTGAGTGGACACGATAGGCATCAGCGAGACGAAGGTAACCAGAGGCACCGCAATGCCTGGCCTATGCAGCAGTTCGACGGCACGTCATGACACTGACCCTTCAATGGCGTACCAGGTGGCATACCTGATGCGATGACGTCAGCGTGCCATGCACCTATCGGAATCGCCAACCAGCGTCCCGCAATGTGGGAGCGACCGTGAACGGCGTATTACAGGTAGGCAGTCCTAAATTTGAATGCAGATCTCACGGGCAACGCAGTGGTTTAGGCAGAGGATTGTTTCGCGTTTCCACATGCTCTGTTCGGAGTGGTTCGAGGTGGAGACGTGTGCGGGCATCACGACGTAGGCGGGGGGGCGATGAGAAGAAGGGCGGTGTTCTCCTGCCGGTTTTCCGGCGCATGAGGCGATCAGAGCTGTGTTGCTGAGGTCGGACAGTGCCTCGCGCAGCTCGGGATTGTTGCCGGGGACGTCGCTGCCACGTCGCTCGGCCGGCGGCACCGGGTGAGGGGCAGGGCGTCGTGCCCTGTGTCACCTGGTGCCGCCGGTAAACGGTTCTCTCAGAGTTCGCGGACGAGCCGGAAGCCGAACATGTTGGTCCGGGTCTCCGAGGAGAGGTAGCCGCTGCGGTAGGCGATGCGCAGGTTTTGCGGCTGGTAGGCCCAGGCGCCCCCGCGCAGTACGACGAACGGTGCCTCGCCCTGTCGTACGGATGCGTCGGCTGTGGCTCCGGCCTGGCTGTCGATCCACGTGTCGGCCACGAATTCGCGGGCGTTGCCAGTGATGTCGTACAGGCCGAAGGCGTTGGGCTTGAAAGAGCCGACCGGGGCGGTGTACTCGAAGCCGTCGTGGACGTTCTCCACGTGGGCCCATTCGCCGCTGCCGATGATGGAGAAGCGGTTCGCCGCGTACGCGTCCTCGTCGTAGGTATTGGCGTACTGACCCGCGTCCTCGACGTCATCTCCCCAGAAGAACGGCGTCTGGGCGCCGCCCCGCGCGGCGTACTCCCACTCGCCCTCAGTGGGCAGCCGGTACTCCTCGCCGGTGCGCTCGGACATCCAGCCGGCGAAGGCCTCGGCGTCGTTCTTCGTGATGCCGACCACCGGGTCGTCGTCAGTCTGCGGGAACCCCGGGTCCAGGTAGTTCAGGTCCGCCCGGAATTGCAGCAGCGAGTCCTCGTTGGCCAGCCAGGTGCGCATGCCCTGGGCGGGCTGGTACCCGGTCTCGTTGACGAACTGCTTGAACTGGCCGACGGTGACTTCCGTGCGCCCGACGGCGATCGGCTTGCCGACGGTCACCTGCTTCTGGGGGCGTTCGAAGTGGCGGCGCACCGTCGGCACACCGAAGGCTTCCTGCTCCTCCTCGGTGGCGCCCGCGGTGTAGCTGCCGGGCGGCACGACGACCATCTGCAGAGCATTCTTCTCCCGGACGTCGCTGAAGACGGTGCCCGGTCGGGTGGTCTCGTCTGCGGTAGTGAGGCTGGGATCGGCAGGGCGAGCGAGCCGGAGGGTGCTGGGCTTGCGCAGGTTCTTCCGGATCTCTCCTGTCTCAGTCCGCCACTCCTTCAGCCCCGCCTGCACATTGGCCACGGTGTCGAGGACACCAGGCGCGTAGCCGCTTTCCGCGGTCACCCGCACCCAGTAGGCGGCCTCTGAGGCGAGGCGTGCCAGCTGGCTCTTGAAGGTGTCGGCTTGGGGCACCGCGGCGGGGTGCTCCCTCTGGACGCGGCCGAGGTCTTCCAGGGTCTGGTCGACGGCGGTGTCGACGGCCGGGTAGGTGGCGCCCGCCGATCCCTGCCAGGCCAGGGAGTCATGCAACTCGGTCAGTGACGTTTCGAGCGCCTTCACCTGCTCGTTGGCCGTCGCGGCGGACGCATTGACGGTGGTGGCCAGGGTGCCAAGGCTGAGTGAGACGGCGATTGCGGCGACGACTCGTATGGCTTTCATGGTGGTTCCTTGCTGTAGTGCGCTGTCCCCCGGCTTGTGAAGAACCGGTCGGGGGTGGGGGAGGCCGCGGGCGGGTTCCGCGTCATGGGGAAGGCCGTGGACGACTGAGCGTGCGGCCTGGTGGAGGCTGATCGGTTGGCGGGCGCCGAAGGTGGTTGCGACTGCGTTGATCAGAGCGAGCCGCACGGCGGATGGCACGGGCGTCATGGCGGTAACGGCGATGGCCCAGTGGCTGGCAGGGTCAGGGCTGGCTGGACCCGATGGTGACGCCGGACGGGCCGAGGTCAGCCCGGAAAGGGGCCGGCGCGATGGTTCCGGTCACCTCGACGAAGCCGCCGTGTGCCGTCCGTGGCGCGCGGGCGGTGGTACCGCTTGGGCGGGATGTCCCCGGTGCGGCGGTATAACGCCATGTCTGACTCCCTTGAGCAACAACAGGCCAGGGCTGGGGCGCCGCCACGGCGGCGCGGTCCCGCCCTCTGCGATCACGAAGCGATCAACCGTGACCGCCCCGCGGCACACTCTTCGCCTGCCTCATGGCAGGGGGGG
>KL569100.1:148880-151338 GCA_000715635.1 Streptomyces violaceus
CTCCGCCTGCCTCATGGCAGGTGCGCGCCGAAGGTCTCGGGCGGCATGTGCAGCAGATCGGCTGGTGCGCAGACGGACGGTGTCGGCGAAAGCTCCACCGAGGAGGCCGTCCGGCCTGACCTGCCGAGATACTAAACCAAATCCCGTTTATAGAACAATGATTACCGATAATCGGTGTTCAGGCGGAGTCGGGCCATACGGCGCGTCGACGGACGTGTCCCGGTCCGGTCGGCTCGGGCGGGCTGCAAACCCCGGTTTTGGTTCGGTCGCTGGCCTGGTGCGCATGCACGGCTGCGGCGCCACCGGAACTGGTCTGGTGCCCTGTTCTCCCGCTCACCGGATGGCGAGGGTGCGGGGCCTGTCTCCATGCATAGCCGCAAGGGCCGGCCACCGACTGCGGCATGGGGGACGGGAGTGATGTGCAGTTCATCTCGAGACCACGCCGACGGAGCGGCTAGGAGGGGGCGTTGTGCATCCCGCGCTCGGCCTACCGGTCGGCTGCGGCGTCCGTCGCGACGCCCTGCGGTGTGGCCCTGACGCAAGCCGGCACCCCGCGGCCACCGGACCGGTGGCCGGAGCCGGCGCTCGCTTCTCACCGACCCTGGAAGACCGGATTCCGGCCGACGGGAACGCGGGTGCTCTGCGGTGATGCCCCGCCGCCCTCGTGGCGGCGGGTACGACAGCCGGCCCGCCCGATCTCAGCGCCTACGGAATCGCGTTGGCCCGGCCGGTGCCGCGCAGATGGACCCGGGGCGGCCGGTGCCGCCCCGGGTGTCGACCGGGTAGGGGGCCCAGTCCCAAACGCAGTCCTAATCGGCCTGCTTGTGCGCCGCGTCCAGCTCGCGGCTCATCCGCGCGGCCGCCGCCAGCGTATCGGCGAGCCAGTCCTGCAGAATCGCGCTTCGGGTGACAGGGACGACCACGCTCAGGCTCGCGGTAACGGTGCCCGCGGAGAAGACCGGGACCGCGATGCCGCTGACGCCCTGCTGCAACTCATCCCGCGAGTGCGCGTATCCAGCCTTGCGGATGTCGTCCAACTGCGCTTCCAAGGTGTCCGGCCTGTGGCTGGAGCCGACGAATGGACGCCGGACGCGGCTCGGGAGGAAGGCGAGGATCGCACGGCCGGCCGCACCCACATGCAGCGGATGCCTGAAGCCCGGGTCCAGTGCGACGCGGACCAGATGGCGGGGGCCAGGCACGATGTCGGCCGTGACGAGGTCATCCCCCTCGCGCATGCTGAGCACGGTGGCCTCCCCGGTAGCCGCGCTCAGTTCTTCCATGATGGGCCGCGAGATGTGCAGCAGTTCCGGTTCCACGCTCGCCGCAAGGTGCCGAAGAACCATGCCCAGCTCGTATCCGCCGGTCTGCCGCCGTACGAAGCCGCGCTGTTCCAGCGTGGCCAGGAGCCGGTGGGCGACGGTGCGGTGCATGCCCAGCCGGTCGGCGAGGGCCGCAGCGGTGCTGCGCCCCTCCTCGCCGATATTCAGCAGCAGCAAAAGCGCTTGATCAGCAGTTTTGGAGATCTCGGGCAATGCGACTCCTCGGTTCGCCGTGCCGCGGCACGTCGGTGGCAGTCGCAGGGCGCGACTGCGACCTGCTTGCTGCCGTGTCGATGAGGAATGGCTCGAAGCTGTTGACTCGGTCGACTCACCACTCCACACTGTCACCACCGATAAACAGTACAGCAACACCGATAATCGGGACAATGGAGCTGTGGGCCTTGTTCACCGCCACCTCGTGACGAGACCTCAGCACTGCCCAGGCGCCGTCGGCACCGGTCACCCTGCGCATCGCCACGGCCACCCTGACGCCCTCGTCCCTTGTTCTTCACCTGCGAAGAACAAGGGACTCAACTCTCACGGATCGGCACTTCAATGTCGCAGAGCCGCACACCACATACGAACAACGAGAGCATCCGCTGGTGGCGCACCTGGGCCACCGGGAACCGGGTCGCCGCGGCGGTACTCGCCGGCGTCGTCGCGACGCACGTCGCGACCATATTCGGTTACTGGTTCCCCGGTATCGGGCTGACGAGGCTCGACTGGAACACCGCGAACGGCTGGGTCTACGTGCCCTTCGCCTCCCCCCTCGCCAAATTCGTCACCGGCGGCGTGTTCCACTACCTCGACGGCATCCTGTTCGCAGTGGTCTACGCATGTGCCCTTCACCCCGTGCTGCCATGGCGGAACTCACTGGTCGGCAACCTGACCAAAGGGCTGGCCTTCGGCACCCTGCTCGCCGTAATCAGCGTCGCGTTCATGACGCCCCAGGTCTACGGTCCTGCGCGGGGCACTGACCCGGGCTTCCTCAGCCTTGGAGCCGGCGGGACGTACATCCTCACCGTGTTCGTCTGGCACTGGGTGTACGGGCTCCACCTCAGTCTCATCTACAGCCCACTGCCTGCGACCGAAGAGGTCGCCGAGCTGAGCGAGCGCACGGCTTCGGCGGCCGACGGCCG
>KL569100.1:151560-165327 GCA_000715635.1 Streptomyces violaceus
ATCTCCCGTGCTGGCCAAGGGGCACTGACCCCTCCGCTGCCAGCGCCGGGGCGGCCGCTCGCCATGCGGCCGCCCCGGCGCCGGTGTCCTGATCGTCCGCTCACCGATGCCTCTGACTGTCTGGCTCCGGTGAGCCAACGCCCACCCTGGCGATGCGTCCCCCCCAAAAAAAGCCAATCACCTCGAGGTCGTCCCATGTCCGGTGCATATGGTGTGCCGCTTTCACGCGGCAGAACCCTGATGTGCACCGTGACCCGTGAAAACGTGCCGAATCTGCCGGCCATCCTGTTGGCGCTCGTCACACTGGCGCTCTTCTACTACATCCCTGTGCCTGCCGACCGAGCGATCGACAGGCCCGCCGCAGAGCACGCCGTGGTGGCAGAGGTCGTTCCCGGATCCCCGACACCACAACGGGCGGACGGCGTGTGCCAGGACGCCCCGAATCAGCACTGCCACCCGCTGCACCATCCCGGCGTTCTAGGCGCCACCTTGCTGTTGGCAGCGACTCGCGCCGCAGCACCCGCCCCGCGAACCTCTTCCGCGCGACCCCCCCTGCGCCCTTCCCGGGGCCCAGGCGGGGCCCGTCCTCCTGATCTTCATCAGTTGCAGCTCCTTCGGGTCTAGGCCGTACCGCCGGGCCTCGCACCGCCATGCCTCCAGGCACACGGCGGCGCAGCCCCATCCGCGTACGCCCTGATCCCCAAGAACGCTGCACCGCCGCACCGTGATGAAGAGGCGGCGGAGGAAGGACGCCCCATGGGTTCCACGAACAAGGCCAAGGCCGCGGCGCGCCGCGCCCGCATCGAAGAGATACGCCGGGCGGAGCAAGCCCGCGAACGTCGCAACCGCATTCTCACCCTCGCCGTCGCCACCCTGATACTGGTAGGTCTGGTGGGCGGCGGGTGGTACCTGGTGGACCTCGCCGGGCAGAAGGAGCAGGCCGAAGCTGCCCCGGTGCCGGGTGAACAGACTTGGACCGATCTCAGCCGCAACCACGTCGACACGCCGGTCGACTATCCCATGAGCCCGCCCGCGGGCGGGGACCACAGCCAGGTATGGGTCAACTGCGACGCGCAGGTCTACACGCAACAGATTCCGAACGAGACCGCCGTGCACGCACTGGAACACGGCGCGGTCTGGGTCACCTACAACGACAAGGCGTCGAAGGCCGACGTTTCCTCCCTGTCCGACCAGGTCACCAACACCGCCTACTCCTTCCTGAGCCCCTACCAGGACCAGTCGTCCGCCATCGCGCTCACCGCCTGGGGGCATCAGTTGAAGGTCGACAGGGCATCCGACCCGCGCGTCGGTGAGTTCCTGGACAAGTACGTCCAGGGCCACCAGACGCCCGAGCTCGGAGCATCCTGCACCGGTGGTATCACCCCGTGAGCACAGACATCTGCTGGCCGCGGTGGCTGGCCGCGGCCTGCGCCGTTGTCGTATTCGCACTGGGGGCCGCACTCCTGATGCTGTCCATCGCGTTGTCGAACGCGTCCGCCGTACCCGACACCGGCTCCGCAGACGCGGGATTCGCCCGGGACATGGCCGTCCACCACCAGCAGGCGGTGGAGCTGTCGCTGATCGTGCGTGACCGCACCGACGACAATGACGTGCGCCGCCTCGCGTACGACATCGTCAACACCCAGGCCAATCAGCGCGGCATGCTACTCGGCCGGCTCACGGTCTGGGGGCTGCCGAAGTCCTCACAGGACCCGCCCATGACGTGGATGGACCAACACGTCATGCACCACCGGCCGGAGGGTGCCCTCATGCCCGGCATGGCCACCTCCTCCCAGATCGAGGCGCTGCGCAAGGCGGAGGGCACGGCTGCGGAAGTGCTGTACCTCCAACTGCTGACCAAGCATCACCTGGCTGGCGTCGAAATGGCGCGCAGCGGCTCCACGCTGGCGACGGACCCCCTGGTGAAAAGCCTTGCGGCGAGCATGGTCAGAGGGCAGCAGGCGGAGATCGCGTTGATGGCCGAACTGCTTGAGCAGCGCGGCTCGTAAGGTGACGTAGGCCTATGCGCCATGCGGTGAGCAGGCCAGTGTTGCGCACCTGAGCGGCTGAGGTCCACGACAGTTCCCGCTGCCCCCGCAGGGGCAGCGGGAACGTGGCCCTGAAGTGCCGGGATATGCATCCGCTCCAGTGTGCTGGAGCCCCCACCTGTCTCGCGCCTGTGCCAGGCCGGGGCGGGTCATAAGACCCGGGCGCGTAGCAGCCTGCCAGGACGGATGCCCACCACGCTGCGTTTCTATCTCTGCGGTCGTGTCCATGCCGCAGCTTCCCAGCACCGAAACGGTGCTGCTGCGGGCGCCAGTGAAAACGTCCTTCCCGCCGGCTGCCGCATCGTGGGAGGCGACTTGTCCGCGAGCGTGAGACCGTGCCAGGCTGCGATCACGGCCGCTAAGCAGCCTGCACTCGCGGGTTGCCGACGGCAACGTCTCCGTTGCTGTTTCACCTGTTCCCATGGCCATGCCTTGCGCCCTATGCCGCACCGAGGTCGAGCGTTGGGGCCACGGGCGCCACTTGCCATCGATACCGTGCGCCGGCTGACGGGGCGAACGGGCCTGTCGTCATCCTCGTACCGTTCGGACGGCGCAACCCTTGACCGATCCCAGGAGCCTGACGAGTCCGCGCCGAATACGAGAATTTCGAATCGCCGCCTGACATCGACGGTCGGAACTGTGCGGGAAACGCGAGGCCCCTTAATGCGCTTCGTTCACCCTGCCGATCGGCGGACGACGAAGTCGTCGCGGACGGCACTAGTCCGGAGCTGCGCCATCGCTCAGCACTACCAGTCAACACCAACTAACGCCCCGAATTGAGGAATGCCATGGACGCTAGTCACCTGCCGGCGTACGCCGAAACTCTGATTCGAGGAAGGCGCGCGATTCGCGCCTTCCGTTCAGATCCTGTGCCGGAGGAAACACTGCATTCGGTCTTCGCTTTGGCCGGATCGGCGCCTTCCAGTTCCAACACCCAACCCTGGGAGGTCGAGGTGGTGAGTGGAGAGGCCCGAAATCGGCTGAGTCAGGATCTGCTCGCCGCACATGCAAAGAAACGGCGATCGCCGGACTTCCTCCTCAGCAACGATCTGTACACCGGGATTTATCAGGATCGCCGCCGCGCCTCGGGGGCCGCAATGTACCAGGTGCTCGGTATCGACCGTGATGATCCAGAGGCGCGCGGTGCGTTCGAGGCTGAGAACCTCAAGTTCTACGGCGCTCCGCACGTCGCACTGCTCTTCATGCCGCCCACCGCCGAGGAACGGATATGCGCGGATGTAGGCATCTACGCCCAAACACTGCTGCTCGCCCTGGCGGCCTACGGCATCGGGAGTTGCCCTCAAGGGATATTGGGACTCTACGCCGACACGATCCGCGAATCACTGGGCATCATGAACAGAAAGATCCTATTCGGCATCTCCTTCGGCTACGGAGACGCCGCGGCGCCGCTGAACAACGTGCCTGCGTCGCGCGCGAAAACCAGTGACACCACCAGGTTCCACTCGTAGCCGACCCGGTACTCCCTGCATTTTCTCCGCGGTCCTGCAAGAGGGTCACTGGCCTTCGGGCCCGCCCACCAACGGCGGTCACTCGAAGCCAACATGCCGGGGCCGCGGGACAACGTCACAGCCATCCTCGGGGCCCCGCGTCCTGTGCCTCCCTCCGGGCGGCCAAACCGCTGCCCTCGACGAGTGCGCTGCGCACGCCGAGACCGGCGTTCCTGCGCAGGGTCAGAAATCCTTCCTTCGCTCATTCGGCGGAAGCAACAGCACCTCCAAAGCCCGCGCACAAGATCGCGTCCGCTCCACGAACCAGGGAAGGCGCTCATCAGTGATCAACACTGGAGTGGCTCTCAGCGCGAGAGCGAAGCGGGCGTGTCCCAAGCGGTCCAGAAGCGGCACAGCCAGAGTCCGAACCCCGGGAGCTGACTCGCCGTCATTCAGGGCATACGCCTTGACCCGAACACGCTCCAACTCGGCGGCGAGCTCAGCTCGGTCGACAATCGTTCGATCTGTGAAGGAAGGCAGCGGCGGCAACGACGCGAGGTTGGCCTCTGCCGGGCGCGCCCACGCGAGCAGCACCTTGCCGAACGCCGTCGAGTTCAGGGGACGGCGCAGCCCGATCTCCGGAATGACCGAACCACCGGCCACGACGACAGCATAGGGACCGCTACGCAGTGCCAGGTAGGGCGTAGCACCCGTAGTGTCGGCCAGCTCTGCGAATTCAGGGGCGGCCAGGTGCAACCCGCGCTGGTGGTGCGATATCCGGCCCAGCTCGGTTATCGCGGGGCCAAGTCTGTACCGGGCTGTTCTAAGGTCCTGCTCCAGGAACCCCCCAAGGAGGAGGGTGCGCGCGAGACGGTGCGCGGTGGAGAGCGGGAGGTCCAGGCGGCGCGCGATCTCGGCGGCGCTCAGGTCCGGAGTGTTGTCATGAAAGCTGTGCAGGATGTCCATGGCGCGCTGTACCGCCTGTGCTCCCGAGGGCGGACGTGGAAGAGTGACATCGCTCATTCTTTTTCTCCATTGGGGCAGAGGGATTCTGCATTGTGGCAGCCCATGGAGACTCACGGGCACACCCGCAATGCGCCGTTCACGATTGCTCCCACATTGCGGGACGCTGCTTGGTGATGCCGATGGGCGCGTGGCACGCTGGCGTCATCGCACCAGGTAGTCCCGCCTGGTACGCCTTCGAAGGGGCAGCGCCATGGCGTGCGGTCGTACTGCTGCACAGGTCGGTACCACGGTGCATCTGTCCGTGTCTTCGGTGTCCCTCGCCTCCGCCCAACCGCGTCGGCGGGATGTGGCACACCTTTGCGGCGGGGTTTGTTCAAACCGGCGCAGCCTTTCCGTCACCTGACCAGCTACGGCCCGACAGCCGGCGACATCCGACTATCGCCCCCGCATTGTGGCGTGTGCGCGCTGAACCACGCCCGTTTGCAGTATTCACCCGAACTTCTGGGATCTTTCGATGACGCATACCTCGGTACCCAGCGTGCCTGACACCCTCTGGTTCACTCGCTGCCCCGTGCCCACCGCCACCGGCATCGCGGCAGATCAAAACTGGCTTGCCGCCGAGTTCGCCTCGGATGGCATCGCTGTGAGATCCCTGCAGGACGCCGGAGCCGATGGCTACCGGCAGCAGCATTTCACCCATGCGCTGCCCACACTCATTCGCGAAGGTGGCAATGTCCCTGCCCTGTGGGCACGCTCCCGCGGCGAGGAGACCCGGCTTATAGGTCTTACATGGATCGAGGAGCGCCAGACGATCCTGGTTGCACCTGGCTCTGGCATCCGAGGGGCTGCCGCCCTCCGCGGGCTGCGGCTGGCAGCGCCTCGACGTGCAGTTCCCATTGATTTCCGGCGGGCCATGGCGCTGCGCGGCTTCGAAGGAGCGCTCGCGTCGGCGGGGCTCGGGCTGGACGACGCCCAGGTCATCGACGTCTCCGGGGATGGGTATCGCCGTCCGTGGGAGGCGGAACTCAATGCCCTTCGGCGCGGCGATGTCGACGCCGTGTACGCCAAGGGAGCCGTCGCCGTCGGGGCGGCTCGGCGCGCGGGAGCTGAAGTCGGTGTCGAGTTGGACGAGATACCGGAAGTGACCTACCGCGTCAACAACGGCACTCCCCGGCCCATCACCGTCCACCGGTTCCTGCTCGACAACTATCCCGAGCTCGTGGACCGGTTCCTCGCTGTGCTGCTGCGCGCCGCCGACTGGGCCGAGGACCGTCCCGGCGACATCGCCCGGATTCTCAGTGCGGAAACGGGCGCCGGCGCGGAGCATGTCGCCGACGCCTACCGCCCAGGCACTCACCGCAGCCTC
Source organism: Streptomyces violaceus (assembly GCA_000715635.1). Taxonomy (GTDB): domain Bacteria; phylum Actinomycetota; class Actinomycetes; order Streptomycetales; family Streptomycetaceae; genus Streptomyces; species Streptomyces violaceus. The sequence goes on from KL569100.1 coordinate 157,389, forward strand.
CACCCTGATCTCTCCGGCGACCGCCTCGCTCTCCTCGCCCAGCAAGAGGCGGCACTGCGTTCGCACGCGTTCCTGAGTGAACCTGTCGATGTGCACACCTGGGCGGACCACGAACCGCTCCGGCGCGCACGCATGCTGAACAACGTGCCTTAACTTCGTAATCTCGCTTCCCAGTTCTTCGCGGTCAGGCACCCGAAGTCGACAAGGACAGGCGCCTCTTGTCACGGGTCAGCTGCGTTCGCGAAGCCGGTCGCCTCAGGTGCCGTCATCCTGCTGATCTCCTTCGAAGCTTGGGCGTCTTAGAGATCAGCTCGTGGCCGATCATGCGGGCCTCATGCCGACGTCAGAGCAAGCGGCCCGGATGAGGTCGAACCCGTACGCCACTTCCTGGACGCAACGGCAGCCCTTAACCCACAACGCGATGCCTGCTGTCGCGTGTCCGAAAGGACTCCATACACCCATGACCAGACCGCTCACCCTGCTGTGGCAGATCAACGCTGTCGATGGCGAGACTCCCTGGCTGCCGAGCACTCGATCGCCGGCAACGTTCGACCGGCTGAGGACGCTGGCTTCCCGGCTCGACGAACTCGGGTTCTTCGGAGCCCTGACCACCGCACGCGAGGCCATCGCTCTGGTCTCGACGACGGAACACCTGCGCTTCCTGGTGCCGGAATACCCCGGCGTAAAGCCCCCCGCGCTACTGGCAGAGGAGGCCCAGGTCTTCGACGCCTACTCGGGCGGCCGCCTCATCTACAACCAGATCAACGGCCGAGACACGATCTTGGCGCGCTACGGCGTGGACCTCGACCACGACACCCGGTACGAGTACTCGGCCGAGTACTGGACGCAGTTCAAGGCCCTCTATGCGGACGACCGCTCCGGGTACCAGGGCAAGCACTTCCACTACGGGCCGCAGTTCCGCCCCGAGCATTTCGGGCCGCGGCAGGCGCCCCACACGCCGGTCTGGGGCTCCGGCCAGTCACCGGCCGGCATCGCCCACGCAGGGGAGAGCCTCGATGCCTACCTCTTCTTCCTCGCCCGCCCGGAAGCGGCTCGTGGGCAGGTGGACGCCGTGCGCGCAGGAGCCGCGGCGCACGGCCGCAGCATCCGGATCGGCGCCCTGAGCTCGATCATCGTGCGGGAGACCGAAGAGGAGGCCTGGGCCGAGTTCGAAAGGCGGCTGTCGCTGACTCCGCCCGAGCCGATCATCGAGTCCGCCGACCGGTACGTGCGCAGCATCAACGGCGCGCGACTGCGAGACCTGAAGCACCCCCACCCCCACGTGCAGGCTCGGATCGATGCGCTCAACGCCGGGCGCCTGCCCACGCTCGACGAACTGCGCTTCGCACCCGCCCAGGCGTCCGGCATCTGGCCCGTGGCCGAGCCCGCGTTCGACATTCTCGGGAGGGGATCGTCCAACTACCTGGTGGGCAGCGCCGACAACGTGGCAGCCCGCATCCATGAGATTTCCGACCAACTCGGCATCGACATCTGGATCTTCCAATCCTGGCCCCTCCTCCAGGAGGCCGAATATGTGGCGCGTCTGCTGTTCCCGCTGATCGAGCGCCACCACCCCGCGCCGGTCCTGGCCGACTGAGGGGCAGGCGCCATGCAATTCGGACTCGCAGATCTCGGCGAGAACAGTGCCAACCCTGTCACCGGTGAGGTGACACCTGCTCGACAGCGGCTGGAGCAGCTGGCCGGCCTCGCCGTCCTGGCCGAGGAGCTGGGCTTCGACGCTTTCGGAGTAGGGGAACGGCATTCGGGCTCGTTCCTCACTTCCTCTACCGGCATCCTCCTCGCCGTCGCGGCGCAACGGACCAAGCGCATACGTTTGCTCCCCACGGTCGCTGTGCTGCCTGCCACCGATCCCGTGCGCACCGCAGAGGACTACGCGACCTTGGAGATTCTCTCCGGTTCACGGATTGAGCTGGTCATCGGCAAGGGCAACGACCGCTATCAGATGGAGCTGTTCGGGATCACAGCCGAAAACCAGTGGGAACGCCTCCGGGAACACTATGAAGTGGTCCGCGACCTGCTGGCCGGAGTCCCCGTCTCTCGGGCTCCGGCCACCCGCCCGGAGCTTCGCGATGCGATCAGCTATCCACGCCCGCGCGCTCCCATCCGGATCTGGCATGGCAGCGCGTCCTCCCGCGACTCAGTGCTCCTCGCGGCCACCAACGGCGATCCCCTCTTCACTGCCAATGCCCTGCACGAGCGCACCGTGTACGCCGAACTCATCGAGCTCTACCGACACTCCTGGGTCCATGCCGGCCATGGGACGGATCCGAACCAGGCCACCGTGGCGGCCGGGGCCGGCTTCTTCCATGTGGCGAGGACCAGCCAAGAGGCACGTGACCAGGCTCGCCCGTACCTCGAGGGATACCTGGCCCAGGGACTGCGGGCCCTGGACGACCTGGACTTCCACACGCTCGAGGACTGGATCGAACGGGGGCCGGCACTGATCGGAAGCCCCGCCCAGATCATCGACAAGATCCTTGCGAACCACGCCGCGTACGGACATGTGCTGCAGTTCTTCGACCTGCACAACATGAAGATCCCCGCTCCCTTGGTACGGGCCAGTCTGGAGCTCTTCGCGGGTGAGTGCCGCGACGTCATCAACAGGGAGGCGCCCGGCCAGGCATGGCCCCAGCCCGCCTCGACGGCGGTGTCCGCAGCCCACGACACAACTGATGCTGTGCCCGGGAACCCCACTGGAACAGAAGGTGGGGCATGAAGGCCAAGCATGTGACCGACCTCGTGGGCAATACTCCGCTCGTCAGACTGCCCCGGCTCGCCGAAAACACCAAGGCCACCGTGCTGGTGAAGCTCGAAGGGCAAAACCCCGGCGGATCGAGCAAGGACCGCATCGCACTGGCCATGGTGCGTGACGCCGAGGCCACCGGAAACCTCCGTCCCGGGGCACGGATCATCGAGGCGACGTCCGGTAACACGGGCATCGGCCTGGCGCTGGTCGGTGCGGCCACCGGGCACCCGGTCACGCTGGTGGTCAGCTCCGCCGTGTCGCAGGAGAAGCGCGCCATACTGCTGGCGCTGGGCGCCGAACTGATCGAGGCGGACTGGGATCTTCACCCGGACTCTGCCGATAGTGCTCGCTCGATCGCCGAACAGTTGATCCGTGAAGACCCGGCAGCCTGGCGCCCCAGCCAGTACGACAACCCGCTCAACCCGCAGGCGCACTACGGGGGCACGGGTCCGGAAATTTGGCATGACACCAACCACACCGTGACCCACGTGGTCGCCTCCATCGGCACCGGCGGCACGATCAGCGGCACCGCCCGGTTCCTGAAGGAAGCCAGTGCGGGACAGGTACAGGTCATCGGAGCCGACCCTGAAGGCTCGACCTACTCGGGACTGCCGCCGGGCGCCATCGTGGTTGACGGCGTGGGCAGTCGCTGGACGCCCGACCTGTGGCCCTCGACCTATTCGCCCGAACTGGTCGACCGGCTCGTCACAGTCGACAACACGCGCGTCTACCGGACAGTCCGCGAACTCGCCCACCGCGAAGGACTGCTGGTCGGCCCATCGGCCGGACTGACCGTGGCGGCCGCCCTGGACGTCGCCGGCGACGCGCCGCCGCATGCCGTGGTAGTCGCCATCGCCCCCGACCGCGGCGCCAACTACCTCACCAAGGCCTACAGCGACAACTGGCTGCACGAGCAGGGGGTGAAACGGTGAAGCTAACCAACCGCCCACGGCGCACCCATGCCGAAGAAGAAGAAAAACCCCGCCTGGTGTCCCCCGGACACGCCGCACGAAGTGCTGTACCGCGCTGGTTGCAAGGCCTCTTGACACCCCTCCTGCCCGCAGCCCTACTGACATGGTGGGTGACAGGCACCGTGACCGGATCTATTCCGCAGCGGGTGCTGCCTGGCCCCTTCGAAATTTGGGAAGCCATCCAGCGGCTCACCGAGAACGGCGAGATCCTCCGCCACCTCAGGGCGTCACTGGCTCGTGCAGGGGCCGGCCTGTTCACCGGAGGCATCGCCGGATGCCTCCTAGGTCTGGTGACAGGACTGAGCACTCTCGGGAACCGTCTGATCGACCCTCTCATCCAGGCCATTCGCACCATCCCGCCGCTCGCGCTGCTCTCCCTGTTCATCCTCTGGTTCGGGGTGGGCGAAGCGCCCAAGGTCGCCCTGATCGCCCTGGGCGCCGCCTTCCCTCTCTACATCAACACCGTCGGCGGAATCCGTGCCGTGGACACTCGACTCCTGGAGGCAGCCAAAACCTACGGAGTGAAGCCGCGCCGGCGAATCATCAGCATCGTCCTCCCTCAGACGCTGCCGTCAATCTTCAGCGGCATCCGCCTCGCGGCGTCAATCTCCATCATGCTGCTGGTGGCCGCGGAGCAAGTGAGCACCGCAGGGCTGGGCTTTCTACTCTTGCAGGGACAGTCATACTTCGACACCGCCCAGGTCATCGTCGTTCTTCTCGTCTACGCCCTCCTCGGCATGCTCGTGGACCTGCTAGTGCGCTTTGCAGAGCGGCTGGCGCTGCCGTGGACCGGGCGGGAGACGCGGCGATGACCCCAGTACACCCCAACTCTGGGCACACGGATCAGCCCGTGGTCGAGGGCGCGGTGGACCCGTCAGACGCCGCGGTCAGTCTCCGGGGCGTCAGCCAGTCCTTCGGTAACCGCTCCGTGCTGGACGATGTGCACCTGACCATCCCCACTGGTCAGTTCGTGGCATTGCTCGGCCGCAGCGGCAGCGGCAAGACGGCATTGCTGCGCATTCTTTCCGGACTGGATCCGGCCTCAGCCGGTGAGGTTAGGGTCGCGCAGCGACGGACGATGGTCTTCCAGGAACCTCGGCTCATCCCGTCCCAGCGAGTCTGGCGAAACGTGCTCTTGGGCTTGAACGCCCGCTCCCGGCGTACTGATGCGCTTGCCTGCCTGGCGGAAGTGGGGCTTGCGGACCACGCCGATGACTGGCCGGCGCTGCTCTCGGGCGGGGAGGCACAGCGGGTAGCCCTCGCCCGCGCTCTCATCCGCGAGCCACAGCTATTGCTCCTCGACGAGCCGTTCGCCGCCCTGGACGCCCTGACACGCGTCAGCATGCACAGGTTGATACGCCGGCTCTGCGCCCTTCACGGTCCCGCAACGCTGTTGGTCACTCATGACGTCGACGAGGCGATCGCTCTCGCCGACCGTGTCCTCGTGTTGGCAGACAGCCGCATAGGACTGGACCTGCGACTCGACCCAGCCCTGGACCGCAGCCAGGGGTCCTCGCAGCAAGTGGCCATACGCAGGACGCTGCTGCATGCCCTTGGCGCCGACGAGCAGACCGATCTCCCCCTCGCGTCCACCCAGACGGAGCTCGAGCGGCACAGAGGAGAACCGTCCCCGCCATGACCGTCAGACTGCAACACGACTACGCCATCCCCTATACCGCCGGACGCAGCGGGACCCGAACCTTGGACGTGCACCGGCCTGAAGGAGCCTCCTGCCTGCCCGTCATCGTCTGGCTGCACGGCGGTGGATGGGCGGCGGGACACAGCCGCGACGCAGAGGAGATCCGGCTCTGGCCGTGGGCCGAGCGACATCACGTCGTGGTGTCGGTCAACTACCGGCTCACAGGTGAGGCCACGCATCCGACGCAGCTGCAGGACGTCCGCGCCGCCCTCACGTGGGTATCGCGTCATGCCCGGGAGATCGGCGGCCTCGAGAGCCACATCTTCCTCGCCGGCGCCTCCGCCGGAGGGCACCTCGCCGCGGCCACCGCCCTCACCGCACAGCAGAGACTCTTCGACCAGCCGCCGCTGCCCTACGGCATCCGTGGCGTCCTGCCCTACTACCTCGTTCTCGACCCGCTGCGCTGGGACCGGGAAGTCGCCTCCTCCCCCCAGCCCGCCCCGGACACCTTCTCCGGCCGCCTCGCACTGCGGCGCGGATCTTGGCCCCCGCCACCGCGCGGCCGTGAACTCCTAGGCCCCAAGCAAGGCGCCTTGCCCAGCGCGGTCCTGACGGACCTGGACGCCGGCCCGTCGACTCCGCCCTTCCTAATCCTGCACGGCTCCAACGACAGCTGCGTCGACGTGGGACACAGCCGCGACCTGTATGAGTGGCTGCGGAGGCGTGGCGTGGACGCGACCCTGCTGCTCATCGGAGACGCCGATCACGGTGTCGCGCGGTTTCATACCGGGCCAGCGCTGGCCTTGGCCACGGCGTTCGTATCCGAGCACGTCGCCTGATATACGCCAGCGCTTCTCCGGCTGATGTAGCGCCCGGAATCCCGCCCTGACCATTCCAACAGAGGAGAACCTTTGCCTGCCCTGCTGCTTCGCAGATTCCGCACTGCGGCCGCGGTCATTTCGCTGGCCTTCGTTCTGACCGCGTGCGGATCCGGCATACCTGCCGGAAGCACTGGCTCCGCCGCAGGGGCCACCAACGGCGTGGTGGACAGCCTGCGCGTGGGATACGTCAGCACCGGCATCCTCGGCGGTGCCGAGGGCTATGCCTACCGTCACGGAAACTTCTCCGCCGACCTCAAAAAGGGGGGGATCAACGACGTCCAGTTGACGCCCTTCCCCGGTGGCAGCCAACCAGTCCTCCAGGCCCTCGTGGGCGGCAGCATCGATGTGGGTTTCCTGGGCAACACGTCATTCCTGACTGCCAAGGCGAACGGTCAGGACATCGTGCTGCTCAACGAGACGTTGGTCGGCTTGGACCTGTGGGTCATCTCGCGCCCTGGCGGACCAAAGACACTCCGGCAGCTCGACAACGCCAAAATCGCCATTCCCTTCGGCGACATCCAGGAACGTGTGGGCAAAGAAATCGAGGAGCGTGCCGGGCTCAAGCACGTGCAGTGGGTCAACGTGCCGCCGACCGGACAGGCCGACGCCCTGGCCAACGGCGCGGCTGACGCCGCCGTGGTCATCGCACGGGGCTCCTGGTCACGCCTGCTCACCCGGGGCTATCCGGTGGTGACGAAAGTCAGCCAGACCTTCCCCGATCTCGTCGGCGCCTCGGTCACCGTCACCACGCCGCAGTTCCTGAGGAGGCATCCCGGCTTCGCCGACGCTTACGAGAAGGCCCGGGCCAATGCCGTGCGTCTGGCGCAGAAGCAGGAAGATGCCTACAACACCTTCCAGGCTGAGGAGTTCCGTGAGGGCAAGGTGACGGCAGAGGAGGAGGCGGTGTATTACCCGGCATCGAGGTTCCAGACGAAACCGTTCACCGAAAAGGGCCTGACACTCCTACGCAAGGAGCTCAACTGGCTGATCGACCACGGCATCGCGAAGTCCCGATTTGATCTCGACAAGGCGCTGGCGACCTACAAGTCGTGACAGCACAGGCACAGTTCGCACCAGGACAGGTTCGCTGCCCCGGAGAAGGCAATGGGGGGATGACACTCACGGATCGCGGCACGGTGCAGCCCGCCTCACGCGTGCCACTTCCCCACGGACCCGATGCGACGTTAGGGGAGGGCCCCGCCGTGGCGTGTGACGGCGGAATGCGGCGAGGCTCCCCGCGGGGTGCCAGCGCGGCCCGGGCGGTTGCCTGAAGGGCGGCGTGCCACGGACACGCCGGGTCGAAGGCGGCCAAGGAGAGACAGCAGCCGTAACGGCGTACTTGCTGAAGGGCAAGTGAACTGTGTGCGCACCGGACCGGCACCGTACAGCGGCGGGATCGCGTCCTGTGGTTCTGCCGCCGTGTTGTTCGAGAGTGAGCTGTCCATTGAGGTGTCGATGACCGTCGATCCACTGACGGACCCGTGCGATCTTGCCGTACCTGTACGGCTCGTCCGCACGGTCGGGCCCTACCGGGTGGGCACCGAACCGCTCGGTGAGGAGCCTCGTACTCCTCCCGGCAAGCCTTTGTCCGCGAGGATCAGCTGCCCGGCACTCGGCTGGTGAGGGGTTGGGCGGCGAGGTGCTTGTTGTAACGCCGGCTGTCGGCGTACGCGAGGTCGTA
>KL569100.1:165544-169492 GCA_000715635.1 Streptomyces violaceus
GCGTACGCGAGGTCGTACGCCGACAGCCGGCCGCTGGGGCAGGTAGCCGATGAGGTGTCGCAGCCGGGCGCGGGTGAAACAGATCTACTGCGGAGTAAGGAAAAGCAGAGCTGTGCCTGGCGACTGCCAGGCACAGCAGGCCGGCGTCCGTTAGTTTCGGAGGTCGCCCGATCCGGCGACGCGGGGCTACGTGGTCGTCGATGAACACGCACAGTGCCGCCAGAAGGGCGTCCAGGCTGGTCACACCGAGCCAACGGGCGCCCTTCGCCATGGTCGCGACCTGCTCAGGCATTAACCCATTCATCAAGGCGTGATCATCACCGCCGTTTCTGCGTGATCGCCGCCGTGCCGACCGAAGCAGGCAAGAAGGACACCGGAACGTTGGCCGCCCGACCTGCGCGAGGAGCCACCCCGCCCGGGTGAGGTCAGAATGTTGTGCCGCCGGTCCGCCAAGACCGACGTTAAAGGCTGGGCCGAGGACCGAAGCGCCATGAGAGAGCCGGCCAGCCAGACGGACGCCCGCAACCGGCTATCAGAGCCCGCTGACGCGGGCGTAAGTGCGGGTCCTCTCAGACGCTGAAATCACCTGGCCAGAAGCTCGGCGCCAAAGAATCGCAGCCACCGCGCACCCATCGCAAAAATGTAACGATAATGGCCTCATGTACCGAATAGTTCGGTGGCTTAAATCTTTCACCAGTTCCTCCAGAGGCCAATCTCAGGTTCTGCCGCCCGTCCGGCGGCTCGAGGCTCAAACAGGCGGGGAACCACGCTCGCAGGCTCGTCGTCTGTGGTCGGCATGGGGGCCGCGGACTCTGGCAGGGCAGGCACTCCTCCTGACGGTCACGATCTTGGTGCTGGTAATCATCGCCGCAGGGACTGTGCTGGTGGTGCAGGTCCGGCACGAGAGAGAGCAGGACGCCTGGAACAGGGCGATGACGGCTGCCGCGACCTTCTCGAACTCGCCCGGGATCGTCGAGGCATTGAAGTCTCCCGACCCCACCGCGAGGCTGCAGCCTCTGACCGAGAAGGCCCGACGGGAGGCGAGGGTGGACTTCATCGTCGTCGCGGACAGCAAGGGCATCCGCTTCACGCAGCCCGACCCAGGCCAGATCGGCAAGCGGGTCTTCGGCAATATTTCGCCGGCGACCGAGGGTCGGCCATTCAGGGACAAGCTGCGGGGGAACCTCGGCGGGCAGTACCGCGCCATGGTCCCTGTTTTCGATGAGGACGGCTCTGTGATCGGTCTCGTGCTCGCCGGGGTGGGCACCGAGAAAGTTGCGGACTCGGTCAACCGGCAGCTGCCTGCCCTGCTCGGCTCCGCCGCCGCAGGGCTGGTCATGGCCACGGGCGGTGCGGCACTGGTCAGCAGGCGGCTGCGGCGCCAGACCCACGGCATGGAGCCCGTCCAACTCACGCGGTTGTACGAACACCACGACGCTGTCCTGCACTCCGTCCGGGAAGGGGTCCTGATTGTCGGCCGAGATCAGCGATTGGTGCTCGCCAATGACGAGGCGCACCGGCTGCTCGACCTACCGGCCCACGCGGAAGGGCGGCACGTCGGCGATCTCTGCCTCGAACCGCCCATCGCCGAGCTCCTCGTCTCGGGCCGGGTCGCCCTGGATGAGATCCATCAGGCGGGGGAGCGCCTTCTTGCCGTCAATCAACAAGTGACGCATTGGCGTGAACGTCGTCTGGGCACCGTGGCCACCCTCCGTGACACCACCGAACTACGTGCGCTGGCCGGTGAGGCCAGCATCGCCCGCGAGCGCCTGAAACTGCTCTACGAGGCCAGCGTGGGCGTCGGCAGCAGCCTGGATGTGATCCGTACTGCCGAGGAACTCGCCAATGTCGCCGCGCCGAGGTTTGCCGACTTCGTGGCCGTCGACTTGTCCGACGCGATCCTCCAAGGGGAGGAACCCGTCGACGGCGACGTTAACCTGCGCCGAACCGCGACGGCAGGGACGAGAACGGACTCCTCCTTGTACGCGAAGGGGGCGCTGGTGCACTTCCTGTCCTCCACACCGCAGGCTCTGTCCCTGGCGCGAGGCCAGTCCGTGCTGGAGCCGGTACTGGCCGATGCTGCCGGATGGAGGGCGCAGGACCTACGTCGTTCGAGGAAGATCCTCGATGAGGGCGTCCACTCGCTGATCACCGTCCCAGTGCGTGCCCGGGGCACCGTGATGGGCGTTGCCAGTTTCTACCGTTCCTCCCGATCCGAGTCATTCGACGAAGAGGACCTGTCCGTCGCGGAGGAGATCGTCGGCAGGGCCGCGGTGTGCATCGACAATGCCCGGCGCTACACCCGTGAACACAACACGGCCGTTTCCCTGCAGCGGAGCCTGCTCCCTCGTGGATTGCCCGAGCAGAGTGCAGTCGAGTTCGCCTACCGATACCTGCCGGCCCAGTCAGGGGTGAGCGGAGACTGGTTCGACGTCATTCCCCTGTCCGGCTCCCGAGTCGCTCTCGTCGTGGGGGACGTGGTCGGCCACGGTCTGCACGCCGCCGCGACGATGGGACGCCTGCGTACCGCGGTCCACAACTTCTCAGCCCTCGACCTGGCCCCTGACGAGCTCCTCACCCACCTGGACGACCTCGTCGGCCAGCTCGACGAGGAGGAGGATGCGGGAGGCGAAGCGGGTGGCGGAATCATCGGCGCGACCTGTCTCTACGCGATCTACGACCCGGTCACCCGGCACTGCATCATGGCCGATGCCGGACACCCCGCGCCGGCTCTGGTCCACCCTGACGGCACGGTGACCTTCCTCGCGCCGCCGCCTGGTCCGCCCTTGGGCCTGGGCGGCCACCCATTCGAGCTCCTGGAACTTGACGTGCCCGAGGGCAGCCTCCTGGGGCTGTACACCGACGGGCTCATTGAAGGTCGCGACCAGGATGTGGACGCTGGCCTTCAGCGCCTGCAGCAGGCCCTCGCCCATGCAGGACGCTCACCCGAGGAAACCTGCGAAGCCGTGCTGAACTCTGTCGTTCCCCCTAAACGCACAGACGACATCGCGTTGCTCGTGGTGCGGACCCGAGCCCTGGATGATCAGCACGTCGCCACCTGGGAGGTGCCGGACGACCCCGCCGTCGTCGCGGCGATGCGCGACGCTGTCACAACGCGGCTGACGCAGTGGGGCCTGGAAGAAGCCATTTTCTCCACTGAGCTGATCGTCAGCGAACTCGTCACCAACGCCATCCGCTACGGCCGCGCTCCCGCCCGGATGCGCCTGCTTCGCGACCGCACTTTGATATGCGAAGTCTCGGACGCCAGCAGTACCTCCCCTCACCTGCGTCGAGCCGCCACCACCGACGAGGGTGGCCGCGGTCTCTTCCTAGTGGCCCAGCTGACACACCGCTGGGGCACCCGCTACACCGACAACGGCAAGACCATCTGGGCTGAACAGCTTCTGCCCACACCGGGCGTCGCCGTGATGTGACGGCACTGAGCGAGTGCTCCGAGGCGAAGGTCGCTGCCTCGTCACTTTGCGCGGGACAACAGCCGCACTGTTTGAGTCAGCCGCACCGAAGGCCCGACATGACGGCAGGCAGCCAAACAAGGACTGGCACCCCACTTATCTGGATCGACCAGTTCGCGAAGGCTGCCGCTGGTCCCGCCGCTATGCCTCGGACCTCGGTCGACCTGTCCTCATCAACAGCTGCGCCTGGCGTTTGCCCTTGACCCTGGCCTGCGACGCACGCTGCGACGTCACCTGCCTCACTGCGGCAGATCACCGACCACCTTCCCCGTGAGGCCGACGCCTGCGGCGCCTTCCTGATCGCCGACGCCGGCGGGCGCTGCGGTGAGCGGAGGCAGGCGAGGCCCGGAAGGGATCTTGCCCCGGCGGACAGGCCGGGCCGTGTTTGCCTCAGCACGGTCTGTCGGCTCCCCACATGGCTGCCGGTACGGCCCACCCGCCGTTAATACCGATTATCGGTCTCTCTTGTCCTATA
>KL569100.1:169680-171660 GCA_000715635.1 Streptomyces violaceus
CATACCGATTATCGGTCTCTCTTGTCCTATAAACGAGATCTGGGTACGCTCCGTGCAACCCGGGGGATCCACGGCTTCCCGTGCGGACACGAGCTGCGGGTCCGCACGTCACACCAAGGCCGCCGGTGCCTTGTAGGGCATGTGTCCAGGGGCCCTGCAAGGCCGACGCGGCCACGCTGCGCGGCGCCTATCGCCGCACCCGAGAGCCGCTTGCACGCGGGCCGTTCTCTCCCGCTGCCATCGTCACGAAGGAACCAGTCATGGCGTTCTACCGTCGAGAGGGCGATGTCCCGCCCAAACGGCACACCCAGCACCGCCGCCCGGACGGCGGCCTGTACTACGAGGAGCTGGTGGGAGAGGAAGGCTTTGCCACCGACTCCTCGCTGCTCTACCACCGCCACATCCCGTCGGCCATCATCGACAGTCGGCCCTGGGAGCCACCGGATCCCACCACGGTCTCCAACCATCCCCTCAAGCCGCGCCACCTGCGCCTGCACGATCTCTTCCTGGGCCAGGAATGGAAGGCGCTGGACGCGGTGACCGCCCGGCGGTTGCTGCTGGCAAACGCGGATGTGCGCATCTCCTACGTGGTGGCCGGCAGCCCTTCACCGCTGTACCGCAACGCCATCGGCGACGAGTGCGTCTATGTGGAGCGCGGCAGCGCCCAGGTAGAGACGATCTTCGGAACCCTGGAAGTCGGCCGTGGTGACTACGTCATTCTCCCGCGCGGCACCACGCATCGCTGGGCACCGACGGGCGCCGAGCCGCTGCGGGCCTACTGCATCGAGGCCTCCAGTCATATCGCCCCGCCCAAGCGGTACTTGTCGCGATACGGGCAACTGCTGGAGCACGCCCCGTACTGCGAGCGCGACCTGCGCGGCCCGCACGGGCCGCTCCTGTTCACGGATGACGGCGAGGTGGAAGTCTTCGTAAAGCACCGCGGTCCTGGCGCGAACGGGATCGCCGGCACCATCCTCACCGTTCCTCAGCACCCCTTCGACGTGGTGGGCTGGGACGGGTGCCTGTACCCGTACGCCTTCAACATCAGCGACTACGAACCGCTCACCGGCCGGGTCCACCAGCCCCCGCCCGCACACCAGGTCTTCGAAGGACACAATTTCGTGATCTGCAATTTTGTGCCGCGCAAGGTGGACTACCACCCGCTGGCCATCCCGGTGCCCTACTACCACTCGAACGTGGACTCCGACGAGGTGATGTTCTACTGCGGCGGGGAGTACGAGGCCCGCGAAGGCTCCGGAATCGGCCAGGGATCGGTCTCCCTTCACCCGGGCGGGCTTCCCCACGGGCCGCAGCCCGGCGCCCAGGAGCGCAGCATCGGCGCGGAGTTCTTCGACGAGCTGGCCGTGATGGTCGACACCTTCCGGCCGCTGGAGCTCGGTGCGGAAGGACTCGCCTGCGAAGACCCCGCCTACGCCTGGACCTGGAGCGTGCGCGGTGCTGAAGGGCGACAGCCATGACGGGGATTTCTCCGCTGTTCACTCACCTGGTGGACGATGCCGGGCTCTTTCCGCCCGAGGCCCTCACCATGACCGAGGCAACGGCCCGGCACCGCCACGACAGTGCGGCAGGGCACCCGGTGCTGACCCACCGGTTCCTGTGCACCACCGGCGATCTGCCCGCGCTTCTGGACGCCCTGCACCCCGAGGACCGCTTCAGCGTCGGACTCATCACCCACCTCGACCCCTCCACAGTCCGCAGTGCGCTGGCCCACACAGCCGACGATCCCCGCGTTGAACTCGTGGGCGTCGAAGGGCCGCTGCCCTCCGGGCCGGACCCCCTGACTGCGGTGATGCGGGCACTGACCGCGCTGGACGACCTACCGCAGCACGCATCGGGGTATGTCGAGGTACCGCTTGCTGGCGGCCGCCCGCCCGTGGACGTGCTCCGGTTGCTGGCCCAAGGGAACAGGGCGGCCAAGGTGCGCTGCGGCGGCCTGCGAGCCGAACTGTTCCCCAGCTG
>KL569100.1:171888-173309 GCA_000715635.1 Streptomyces violaceus
GCGGCCAAGGTGCGCTGCGGCGGCCTGCGAGCCGAACTGTTCCCCAGCTGCCAGAGCTTGGGAGCCTTCGTCCACGCCTGCGTGAGCGAAGACGTCCCGTTCAAGGCCACCGCCGGCCTCCACCATGCCGTCCGCTACCGCGATGAGCGAACCGGATTCACCCACCACGGCTTCCTCAACCTGCTCCTGGCGGTCTGCCGGGTGGTGGACGGCGGCACCGCAGAAGCGGCCGTCGCGGTGCTCAGATCCACCGACGCCGAGGCGCTGGCCGCCGAAGCACGCCAGGTGTCCTCGGTCACCGCGGCCACGGCCCGTGCGCTCTTCGTCGCCTACGGCTCCTGCAGTACCAGCGAACCCATCGATGACCTGCGGGCTCTCGGCCTCGTGGCGAAGGAGGACGCCGTATGAACCGCTCCTGGGTACCCGTACCGCACGGCAGCGACTTCCCCGTGCACAACCTCCCCTACGGTGTGTTCTCCCGCTCAGGGGAAGCCCCCCGGGTAGGGGTGGCCATCGGCGATGCCGTGCTCGACCTGCCGCGTCTGGACCTGCCCGCAGTCGGCGACTTCCTCGCAGACTCCCTCAATCCCTTCATGTCCAAAGGGCCCGCGGCATGGCGCGCGGCGCGCTCCCGGATCACCGAGCTCCTGACAGACGTCACCCACCGGCCTGCTGTGGCCCCCCACCTCATTCCGCAGACCGAGGTGCGCATGCACCTGCCCTTCGAGGTGGCTGACTACGTCGACTTCTACGCCTCTGAGCATCACGCAACCAACCTCGGCCGGATCTTCCGGCCCGGGCAGGAGCCGCTCACCGCGAACTGGAAGCACCTGCCCATCGGTTATCACGGCCGGGCCGGCACCGTTGTGGTCTCCGGCACACCGGTGGTGCGCCCCAGCGGGCAGTACAAGCGCCCGGACTCTGCGGCCCCGGTCTTCGGGCCGTCAGGGCGACTGGATATCGAGGCCGAGGTCGGTTTCGTGGTGGGAACCCCGTCCCGGTTGGGCCATCCCGTCTCCGCGGCGGACTTCGCCGACCACGTCTTCGGCGTGGTTCTGGTCAACGACTGGAGTGCCCGTGACATCCAGGCGTGGGAATACGTTCCCCTGGGGCCCTTCCTCGGTAAATCGTTCGCGACCTCCGTCTCCCCCTGGGTAGTGCCGTTGGAAGCGCTCGCTCAGGCACGGGTCACCCCACGCCAGGCCCCGTCCCCCCTTCCCTATCTGGTCGACGGTCACCGGTGGGGCCTGGACCTCACGATGGAGGTCCGGCTCAACGGACACCTGGTCTCTCGGCCTCCGTTCGGCACCGCGTACTGGACCCCCGACCAGCAACTGGCCCACATGACCGTCAACGGCGCATCCCTGCGCACGGGCGACCTCTACGCATCCGGCACCATCTCCGGATCCCGCCGCGACCAG
>KL569100.1:173549-175852 GCA_000715635.1 Streptomyces violaceus
CCTGGAACGGCAGCGAGCCATTGGAGCTGCCCGACGGCTCCCGCCGGACCTTCCTGCAGGACGGCGACACGGTCACCATCAGCGCCGTCACCCACCTCGCGAACGGCACCACCCTCGGATTCGGAGAGGTCACCGGAACCATCGAGCCGACCGCCACGCACCCCAAGGAGAACCCGTGAACAAAGTCGTCTCCTCCGCGGAGGAAGCCGTCGCCGACATCCCCAGCGGGGTAACGATGGCGGTCGGCGGTTTCGGACTGTGCGGCATCCCCCGCGAGCTGATCGACGCGCTCCACCGGTCCGGGGTCGGCGACCTGCACGTGGTCTCCAACAACTGCGGCGTCGACGACTGGGGCCTGGGCGTCCTGCTGACCGACAAACGAATCACCAGGATGACCAGTTCCTATGTCGGGGAGAACAAGGAATTCGCCCGCCAGTACCTGACAGGCGAATTGGAAGTGGAGCTGATCCCGCAGGGGACGCTCGCCGAGAAGCTGCGCGCCGGCGGGTGCGGCATCCCCGCCTTCTACACCGCCTCCGGGGTGGGCACACCGGTCGCTGACGGCGGCGTCCCATGGAAGTACCACGCCGACGGAACAGTCGCCACCGCTTCACCACGCAAGGAAACCCGCAGCTTCACCCTCGGCGGCCGGACCCGGGACTACCTGCTGGAGGAATCCCTCATGTGCGACGTCGGCCTGGTCCACGCCGCGGCGGGAGACCGACACGGCAACCTGGTGTTCCACGCCTCGGCCCGCAACTTCAACCCTCTGTGCGCGATGGCCAGCCGATTGACCATCGCCCAAGTCGAGACCCTCCTCGAACCCGGGGAGCTGGACCCCGACCGCGTGCACCTGCCGGGTGTGTTCGTACAGCGTGTGGTGGTTGTGGGCAGCGAGACCGAGAAGCGGATCGAGCGCACCACGGTGCGGCCGCAACAGACCGCATCAGCCGGAGGCCGGGCATGACGCGGAGGCTGACACGCGAGCAGATGGCCGCCCGGGCGGCCGCCGAGCTGACCGACGGGGCCTATGTGAATCTCGGCATAGGCCTGCCCACCCTGGTGCCCAACCACTTGCCGCCGGGCATTGACGTGGTGTTGCAGTCGGAGAACGGCATCCTCGGCGTGGGCCCCTATCCGTTCGAGGGAGAGGAGCACGCCGACCTGATCAACGCGGGCAAGGAGACGGTGACGACCTTGGCCGGAGCGTCCTTCTTCGACTCCGCCACCTCCTTCGGCATGATCCGGGGCGGCCACATCGACACGGCCATCCTCGGCGCCCTGCAGGTCTCGGCCACCGGCGATCTGGCCAACTGGATGATCCCAGGGAAGATGATCAAGGGAATGGGCGGAGCGATGGACCTGGTCCACGGCGCGGCACGGGTGGTCATCCTGATGGAACACATCGCCAAGGACGGCTCGCCCAAAATCGTCAGCACATGCACCTTGCCCTGCACCGGTCGACAGGTGGTCGACCGCATCATCACCGACATAGCCGTCCTCGACGTCACCCCCGATGGACTCATCGTGCGCGAAGTAGCCGCTGGCGTCACCGTCGAAGACGTACGCAAGGCCAGCGGGGCAGCGCTCTTCGTGCCTCGTGAACCCGTGACCATGCAGACCTAAAAGTCTCCGGCGACACACCGACCAGCGGCCCGGAGATCCGAGGCAGTTGAGCCTGCCCCGGCAGCAATCGACCGCACAGCGGCAGTCACCCGGAGAGAGCTGGCGCTGAACGCGGTCCATGCGAGCCACGGCCGACTCAGCTCAGCCGTGAGCCGGCGCGATGCCGTGCACCCAAAAGCCTGCCCCCCTGTACCTACCCGAGGAACGACTCATCATGCGCAACCCCCCGCACCAGGAGCTCGCCACAGCCGCCGGGCTCTATCTCAGCGGCTTGGATCACGAATCCCTGTACTCCAACGCCGAACTACGCCATGCCATAGCGGAGACCATGACCGCACTCGATGACCCCGAACAGCTGATTCCTTTCTATGAGAGCTCGCTGCTGGGTCCCGGAGCCACCACCCAAGACGTGCGCCGTCGGCGCCAACGGTGGGCACTGCGCATGGCCGCCGACCTCGCGCGCTCTGCAATCCCTGCCGCAGCGCTGCCGGTTCCCGACCGGTTCGCGGGGACGCACTCCTCTACGGCAGTCAGAGGAAAGGCCTCATGAGCATGTTCGGGGGCCCACCCGCCCCGCCACCCCGTGCATCCCCTGGCGTGAACGACGCGGCTTACATTCATGCCACGGTGCAGTTCCAGCTCTTTCGCCGCAGGCGCCGGTCGGCTGCGTACACGAC
>KL569100.1:176087-179758 GCA_000715635.1 Streptomyces violaceus
CCGCCGTTGTCGTCGCCGTCCATCTGGGTGTCGTCCTCCTGTCGAGTGTGGCCCGAGACCTCATGGCTCTGAGGGTGACCGGTCATGTCACGGCCGGCCTCCTGCTGGCGCTGATCGATGGTGCCGCTGCACCGGTGGTGGTCCTCGCCTACCGCTATTACACCAGGACCCGTCTGGATCCCCTGGCCGATCGAGTAACCGCCGGCTTCGAGCGCGGGAGGGAGGAGCAGTGAACGGCCCACACATACTTGCCCAGTCTGCGCAGTACCCCGCCTTCACCTTATTCTCTGTCGGGGTCGTCTGTGCCCTCCTCATGGCTCTGTGGTGCAGCCCCCAGCGGGATACGACGGACGAGTTTTTCGTCAGCAATCGCCGCCTGTCGGCGGGGCAGAACGGCCTCGCCCTCTTCGGTGACTACATATCGGCGGCGGCGCTTCTCGGGGTGCCCGGACTCATCGCCCTGAACGGCTACGACGGCCTGCTGTACCTGCTTGGCCCGATAGTCGCGCTCCCCTTGATCCTCGTTCTGATCGCCGAACCATTCCACGCCTCCGGACGGTTCACCATCGCCGATTCCATGGCGCGCCGCCTGCGTCCACGGCCCATCCACAAGGCTCTGGGCATCTCCACCCTCGCGGTCTCACTGCTCTACCTGATCGCCCAACTGGTCGGTGCAGGAGCGCTGGCTGCCCCCATGCTCGGAATTTCCGGATCCACGGCGCAGCGCCTTCTTGCTGCTTCCCTGGGCTTCCTGATGATTATCTACGTCGTCATGGGGGGTATGAAGGCGGCGACGCTGATGCAGTCCATCAAGGCCGTCGTTCTGCTGGCTGCAAGCAGCTGCCTGGCGGTCCTGGTGCTTTCGAAGTTCAGCTTCGGCCTCGATGACCTGCTCGCCGCCTCAGCACGCATGCACAGTGCGGGGGAGGAATTCCTCAGGCCTGGCCTACGGTTCGGCGATGGCATGACCGGCAGTCTGAACATGTTCAGCCTCCAGGTCGGGCTCGTCCTGGGCGCGGCCGGACTGCCCCACCTGCTCATGCGCCTGTGCGCGGTCCCCACAGCGCGCAAGGCGCGGGCGTCCGTCGAAGGAGCAACGGTCCTGACCTTTCTCTTCTGTATGACCGCCGCGGTACTGGGCTTCGGCGCCATCGCCGTCCTGGGCTTCGGCGCCATCGCACCCCCCGGCAACACGGCCACGCTCCTCCTCGCCGAATCCCTGGGAGGCTCACTTCTCCTGGCGGTGATCTGCTGTGTGGTGTTTGCCACGATTCTGGCTGTCGTGGCCGGCGTCATGCTCACCGCGGCGACTTCCGTCGCCCACGACCTGTACAGCTCTGTGATCAAATCCGGCCAGGCATCCGACGAGAAGGAACTGTTCGTCGCCAGGGCTTCCGTGGTTGTTATCGGTGTCATTGCCATCGGCCTGTCAATGCTCGCCCAGAACATCAACCCATCCGTGCTGATCGGTCTCTCCTTCGCCGTGGCCGCCTCCGCGCACCTGCCGACCATCCTCTTCACGTTCTATTGGCGGGACTTCACCACCACCGGAGCCACGTGGAGTGTCTATGGTGGACTGATCTCTTCAGTCGGTCTGACCATTCTTTCCCCGGCCGTCTCGGGACGCCCCAGCGCGATGGTGCCCGGCATGGACTTCGCCTACTTCCCCCTGCAGAACCCCGGTGTGGTTTCCATTCCGCTCTCCTTCATCCTCGGATGGCTTGGCTCCCGGCTCGGCAGGGAAGGGCCGGACAGGCTCCAGTACGCGGCATTCGAGACCCGAACGCTCACGGACAAGAAGTCCTAACGAGCTCGTGCACGGTAGGCGGTGGTCGAGCCTGGATGGTTGATCATGGTCAGGTGGTGGGGAACTCGACGCGTGCGGCGATCATCAGCAGTCGACGGATCACGGGCCTGACTGCCGGAGTGATTGCTGAACTCGTCGAGGAGGTCGGCCCGTTGTGGCAGGAGCGTCACCAAGCGAGGCTTGCCGCTCGACCGCGGAAGCGGGCCGTGGGCGCCGGCGCGAAGCACCGGCTGGTGTTCGTCGACCGGCTCCTGGCCACGCTCGTCCATCTTCGTCACGGGGTCACCCATGACGTGCTGGCCTGCTGGTTCGGAGTGGACCGCTCCACCATCACCCGGGCCGTCGGTGAGGTGCGGCCCCTGCTCGCCGAGAGAGGATGCACCGTCAGCCCCGACGTGCGGCTGCGGTCTCTGGCCGAGGTCGTCGACCATCTACTGACTTTGTTGGCGTGGTGTCGTCAAGGTGAGGCCGGTTCCGGCGAGGCAGCCATCAATGACGTCGCTGCGGTACTGGATCTGGCGGAGGCCCTGTCTGAGGGTGCGCATCAAGTGGTCGGGGTCGGTGAAAGCCGTGTTGGCCTGGCTGCTGCGCCTCAGCAGTGACCAGATGCCCTCGACAGGGTTGAGGTGAGGCGCGTAGGCCGGCAGGAAATGGCAGCTGATCCAGTCGTGGGAGTCGATGAACTCCCGCAGCCGAGCGTCCTTGTGCACGTTCAAGTTGTCCCAGATGAGCATGATCGGGGCGCCGAGCTGCTGGTGGGCGGCGATCAGCAGGTCGCGGTACTCGGTCCAGGTGAAACTGCGTCTGCCGCCCCGTTTGTGGTCGACATGCCGCTTGGGCCTGAAGATCAGCCGCGAGCGTTCGCCCTGCTTGTAGCAGGTCAGAGCGGCGATGGAGAACCGGCGCTGAGAACGTCCCCGCACCCGGATGACGGGGGTCCGCCCGCGCCTGGCCCAGGTCCGGATCGTGGGCGGCGTCATCGAGAAGCCTGCCTCGTCTTCGAAGCAGATCCAGGCTCCGAGCGCCGCCGCGGTGTTTCCACCGGGGGCCAGGTCTCCTTCACCCAGCCGGTCACGGCTTCCTGGTCGCGTTCCACCGCGCGTCTGGCCGGGACCTGGTGGCTGAAGCCGTGCCGGTGCAGCATCTGCGCGATCGCCGACAAGGTCATGCTCTTGTGGAACCGGCGCCCGATCACGGTCTTGATCCGCGCCAGCGTCCAGGTCTGGTCCGGCCAGCCGTGTGCCACTGGCCCCTTGGCCAGTTCCTGCTCCAGTACCGCAAAGAGCGCCTCACTGAGCTTGGGCCTGGATGCCGGCCCCTTCGACGCCAGGGCCCGCTCCCCACCGTCCTCCCAGGTCCGGCGCCAGCGCTGTACGGACCGCACGCTGACACGTAACTCGCGGGCGACCGCGGCATTGCCGTGCCCGGCAGCGAAGAGCTCGGCCGCCTGTAACCGGATGTGCTCACGAAACGCCTGTCGCTCGGCGGTCAGCCCGCCTCCTTGCGGATACCTCATACAACGGGCCTACCGCAGCAACTACCGCTCGTCAGCTACGACATCACGCCAACAAAGTCAGTAACACTGGGCCCAGGCGTGGCACAGCTCCTCGCTCAGCACTTCCACCGTCCACGGCACCGGGCGCCCGTGTTCGTCGGTGAGGTCGAGACGGTTGGAGGGCAGCTCGTCGGGGCTGAACACGCGGAACGGGCCCTGCTCGGCGCGGGCCCGCAGGACCTCGGGGACCACCTGCGCGAACGGGCGGCCGGCGGCGCGGCCAGCGACCTGGGAGGAGGCGGCGACGCAGCCGCGCGGAGCCGGGAGGCCGTCGGGCTCGGGCTGGGGCAGCGGGAGCGCGGGCAGCAG
>KL569100.1:180022-184516 GCA_000715635.1 Streptomyces violaceus
CAGCCAGTCGGCTAGCGCGTCGAACTCGGCGGGCACACCGGCCGGGTCACGCAGAGGCGTCTTGTGGACCGCCGGGGTGCCGGCGAGGTGAGCGGGGGCACCGTGGCCCTTGTCCAGGGTGAGGACGAGGACGCTCGACGGTCACGGAATGCCCAAGGGCGCGGCGGCGCCGAGCGCTTCGGCCACCGCCTGGCGGAGCTGGCCGATGTCTCGTCGGGAGTCTGGGCCGGCTGCCCCAGGACCCAGTCCGTGGCGAAGTAGTCGGCCATCCGGTAGTGCCCGCCGGGCACGTAGTACAGAGCGCCGGCGTCCGCGGTGGCGCTGCCGTCCAGGACGACGCCGGCGATGAAGGTGAACGTGCGTAGGTCGCGCGGTTCCAGGTGGGGGCAGGAGACACCGTCGACGTGCATCCGCTTCACGGGCTGCTGCGCGCCGTGCGGAAGCCGGATCTGGATCTGCGCCTGGGTGACCGGGACGGGCCAGCGGGCCGCAGCAGGTCTCCGGCCAACTCCGGCAGGCCGCTTCGCCGGTACAGGGCGAGGAGGTCGGGGTGCTCCTCCAGCTCGGGGGCGAAGCTGCGTTCGGTGTAGGCGGTGAGCCGCGCGGGGTCGTACGCCTCGGCCAGCCAGCCAGCCAGCCGCCGACGAGGGCGAGCGCCTTGGACAGGACGACGCCGTGGACCAGGCCACGGCGTATGAGGACGCCGTCGTCGACGAACCGGCGCCGCTCGTCGTCGCTCCACGTCACAGGACTGGGCATGGTGGATCTCCTTCCGGAGGGACACGGGGCCGGGGCGGGAAGTGGGCCGCCCCGGCCCGAAGGGGGAGGAGCGGGTCAGCCGCGCCGGCCGAGGACGATCTGGAAGGAGGCAGGCTCGATCAGGCCGCCGCCGGCGACGGCGTGCTCGTCGAGCAGAGCCCGGGCGCGGCGCTCGAAGTCGTCGACCCGCTCGCCGAACAGCGGCCGGGCGGCGAAGGAGGTCGAGTACAGGTAGCCGATCACCGTCTCCGTGCTCCACTCCCGCTCGACGGCGACGGTGTGCTCCTCGACGTGGCCGAACGCGGACTCGGCGAGGATCTCGCGGTACGGCCGGTTGTGCGCCGCGTACTTCTTGCCCACCCCGGCCCGCCGCTCCTTGCCCAGGTACTCCTGAATCAGGGCGCGCAGGGCGTCGGTCCAGGCGGTGCGCGCGGTCCACAGGCTGCCGTCGCCCATGACCGCGACGGTCGCGTCCGGCGCGGTCATGTCCTCCAGACGCGACAGCACCACGTCCTGGTCCATCCAGTGGAAGGCGCGGCAGACCGTGACAAGGTCGGCCCGGTAGGAGGCGAGTGGGGTGAACGCCTCGGCCGGAGCGTTGTGCTGGCGGACGGTGACCGGCAGCCCGGCGAGCACTTTGTCGGCCTCGGCGAGCATGCCCGCGTCCTGCTCGACGACGTCGATCTCCGTCATCGCCCCGGCCAGGGCCAGGGGGACTTGCCCGGTGCCGGACCCGAGGTCGAGCAGGGCCCGGTACTCCTTGCTGGCCACCCGCTGAGCGAGCAGCTCGACGGCTTCCTTCGGGATCCCGGGCCGGTAGGCGGCGTAGTACGGGGCGGTGGTGTCGAACTGGCTCACGGGGTAGAACTCCTGATCACCTGGGTTGACGGAAGGACGGTCTGCTCGATGTG
Organism: Streptomyces violaceus; assembly: GCA_000715635.1. Taxonomy (GTDB): domain Bacteria; phylum Actinomycetota; class Actinomycetes; order Streptomycetales; family Streptomycetaceae; genus Streptomyces; species Streptomyces violaceus. The sequence goes on from KL569100.1 coordinate 181,693, forward strand.
CTCGACCGCACGGGTGAGGTCCGGTACGACCGTGACCCGGCCGGGGTAGTTGGCCAGCAGCCGGAGTGCCTCGGACGACGGCGGGCGCGAGGTGATCCACAGGGCGTGGGCTCCGGCGGCGAGGGCCCCGCGTACGTCGCAGTCGAGGCTGTCGCAGACGTGCAGCACCTCCGCAGGGTCGCGGCCGTGCAGTCGAGCGACAGTCTCCACGGCGCGCGGGTCCGGCTTGGCGAACCCGAGCTGCCACGACGGGTGATGGGCCCGGAGGTGGGGGGCGAGGAGGGCTGCGACGTCGGTCTCCTGCTCGTCCCAGTGGCTCACGTTCGACAGGGTGACCACCGGCACGACCCGGGCGATCCGTGCCACCGCCTCCACCGCGCCGGGCCACAGGGAGAAGCCGGGCGGACAGTGGTCCTGGGGGAAGGCGGACGGCGCGATCCCCAGAGCGGCACACACCGTCTGCGGCGCTGGCGCATCGCTGGGGGGTCGGGTCCAGGGCGTGCAGGATCTGCTGAGCGACCTTCTTCGCCTGCCGGGCCGGGAGCGGGGACAGCTTCACGAGGCGCTGCGTCAGCGTCGTCCCGGACGGCTCGCCCAGGGTGTATCCGACGTCGAGGCTCACCAGCCGCACCGGGGCCGCCGTGCTCACGAACGGCCCGTCAGAGCCGCGATGATCATGTCGATCCGTTCGGTGCGCACGGGACCAGGGCCAGCCTCGCCGAGGAAGGTCAGCAGTTGCCGGGCTTCGGCCAGCGACCAACTGCTGGTGTCGACACCCGCGTCGGCAGCGGCCCGGGCGAGGTCGTCGGGGATCGTCGGCGGGCGCGCGCCGTGCGGTAACAGCAGCGTGCCGCTCCACCCCTCTCCGGCCTGCCTCTGCGGCAGGGCAGGGTCGAGGGGTGCAAGGACGGTGACGTCGTCGAACGTGAGGATCCGGACCGGGAGTTCGGGCAGGTGCACCGGCCGGTCGAGGCGAAGGGTCGTAGACAGGAAGGTGTCGTGTCCGCTCAGCCGCTCGTCCACGACGAGCAGGACCTTCTCCTCGCGCTGCTCCAGGCGGCCGTGGACCGCTAGCTCGCCCGTGTGCCTGGGCATTACCGGCGCACCTCCATCCCGAGACCGGGCCGGTCGGGGAGAGCGACGTGCCCGCCGTCCGGCCGGAGAGTGCCGCACAGTGTCTGCTGGCGGCGCGGCTCCCACACCACCTGGTACTCCACCGCGCCCGACACGTGCGGAAACGCGGCGGCCAGGTGCACGGCGGGCAGGAACGCCCGGCCGTGCAGGTGGACGGGCACCTTCGCGTCGTGTGCGGCGCGGAGCCAGCCCTGCGCCTCGGTGATCCCGCCGCACCACACCGCGTCGAACGTGAACGCCTCCGGCTGGCAGTGCTCCAGCAGGGCCCTGGCGTCCTCCGCATGGGACAGCCGCTCGCCGAATGCGACCCTCAGCCCCTCCGTCTGTCGGCGCAGCTGTCGGTACGCGGCCTGGTCGGTTCGCGGGAGCGGGTCCTCCACCCAGCGCACCGTCTCCGGAGTGAGGAGCGGTGCGACCTCCATGGTCCGCAGGTGCCCCCATGTGCCCAGGGCGTCCACCGCCACACTGTCCCCCGCCCACTTCGCCGCCCGTTCGGCCAGCAGCGCCATCTCGGAGGCTTCAGCGCCGCGCAGGGCCCACTTGGTGAAGGCGAAGCCCCCGTCGGCGGTGGCCTTGACGGACTCGGGGGCCGACGTGGCGGCCAGGTCCAGGGAGAGCCAGGAGGCGTAGACCGGCACTCGCGGTGCGGGCCGGTCGCTGAGCAGGGCCGCGACCGGGAGGTCGGCGAGTCGGCCGTGCAGGTCCCACACCGCGCAGTCCAGCGCCCCGACCGCCCAGCGCCCGAGCCCCGCCGCGTGCGGGCCGAGGCCGGCCAAGAGCCTGCGTAACAGACCCGTGTGGTCGGCCACGGCGTGCCGCAGAGCGCTCCGCCCAAGCCGGGTGGCGACGAGCGCGGCGGGTAGCTCGTCGACCGGGGCGAATACCCCGGTCACTCCGCCGGCCTCGACCACGATCGCGAACCGGCTGTCGCCAGCCTTCCACGGACCCGCCCCGATATCGTCGAGGCGCTCGACCCGCACTCGGTCGATGACCGCGTCAGCGGGGCCCATCGACGAGGTCCTCTCCCGCGTAGGTGAAGTACCACAGCGGCCGGTAGCACTCCCAGCCCACCGGCCGCAGCCGGGTCGGTGCCATGGCCCGCTCGATCGCCGTACGCGCCTGCAGGTAGCACTCCAGGCTCTCCGCGCCCGGCGTCCGCATCCCCTGCATCATCACCGTGTGCGCCTGGAAGACCTGGAAGTTCGGGAACGCGGTGACCTCGCCCGCCAGTGCGTTCACCCCGCGCACGAGGTCCTCCATCGGGTCCAGCCCGACGATGTACGTGTATGAGGTGTCCAGCCCCGCCGCCCGCGCCCGCATCAGCAGGTCCGGCATCTGCTCCGGCCGAAGGTCGGCCTTGGTCGCCTTCATCAGGGCCTCCCGCCGGGTGAAGTGCTCGGCTGTCAGCCTGAGCACGAACGGTGACACCTTCGACGCGATGGTCTCGAATGCCTCGTCGCTGCGCAGCACGGAGGTGAGGAAGCCGATCCGAGCCTTGACGCCGGCCCGCTCCAGAGCGGGCCGCAGGGCGGTTAGGTGCGCGACGGCCGCCTCCTCCCGCTCGAAACAGCCGGTGGAGACGGTGACCTCGGTCAGCTCGGCCAGGCTGCGGCGGGGGTGCTGCTCGCCGAGGGCGTGCAGCAGGGCGTCGAGCCCCTGGTCTTCCTGCATCCTCGGATCGGCGGCGGCC
>KL569100.1:184735-189486 GCA_000715635.1 Streptomyces violaceus
GTGTTGGGGCACCAGCCGCACCCGACGCACCGGCTGCGGGCGTTGGGGTTGAGGGTCGCGGCGCGGCCGTCGTTGCGGAAGTACCCTCCGACCGCCTCGTCGGCATCGATGCGCCCGACGTGCGCGACCACCTCGCCGTTCAGCGACAGCTCGTCGCTCCGGAGCCGGAAGGGGCTGGCCGGCTGGTTCAGCGGGACGATGATCTGCCAGGGGGCATCGGGGCGGCGCACGAGGCGAAGGTTGACCCGGGCCCGGTGACGGTCCTGGTCGGAGGTGATCCCGTACAGGTTGACGGCGATCAGCAGCACGTCCTCGACGGGGACTCCGTGGCGCAAGGCAGCCTGCTCCAGATGACGCAGGCGGTCGGTGCCGACGGCGCCGTCCGAGGATATCGACCGGCGCATGGAGAGATGCGGCATGGAGGACTCCAACTTGAGTTCGGCGGGCACGGTTGCCTCCTGGGTGGAGGTGCTGGGGATCAGGTGTGCGTGATCAGGTAGGTGGAGCCCTCGCCGCGCCGGGCTCGTTCGATGGCGTCGAGGCGGGCGAAGGCGCGCGGCGCCATCAGCTCCTGCCAGGCCGCGAGGTCGTGGACGGCCCACATGTCGTGCTCTGCGGGATCGAGTCGGATCCGGCCGAGCTGGTCGGCGGTCAGCTGGCCTCCGTCGAAGATGAGCCCCACCTTGTTCAGCGGCAGGCGCGGCCCGGCGTGCAGGAAGTGCGTCAGGAGCAGCTTCGGTGTTTCCAGACCGAGTTGGAGGCCCGTCTCCTCGACCGCCTCTCGCCGTGCGGTCTGTAGCGGGTCCTCGCCTCGGGCGTCCAGGTTGCCGCCCGGGAACTGCCAGAGTCTCGAGCCGTAGACCGAGCGGAGCTGGATCGGCCGGTCGTGTTCGTCGCGGATGTACAGGCAGCCGTACACCGTGTGGTGGGGGACGGTCTGCGCGTACTGCGTGGGCGTCATCGGCATGGGGCGGCCGGGCCGGGCAGGGCGGTGATCGAATGCGAGGGCGAGAACGCCGAGGGCTTCCTTGGCCGGCGGGTAGATGCTGCGGAGGTTGGCGAGCAGCTCTCCGGGCGGCCCGTCCGGGTCGATGCGCACGGTATCCTCCGAGCTGAGCAGATCCTCGAAGGAGTGGTACGGCGTGATCCGCTTAACGATGACGTCGAGTTCCCGCCCGGTGTCCCAGTCGTGGAAGACGACCGTGTCACCGACTGCGACGGCGCGCTTCTGCGGGGTGGCCACCCTCACTTCGATCGTCTTGCGGCCTGCTTCCACTTGGCGGTAGTACCGCCCGAGCAGGTGCATGTGGTGCTCTTGTGGTTCACCTCCGGTCGCCGGACTCGGGACGGCTGGGATCGCCTGCTGGGTGTCGTCAGGCACACGTGCCTCCGTTCGATGCGTTCCGTCCGTCGCGGTCTTGGGATCCCAACCGGGCCAGGGCCCGGTGGCCGCGCTCCTGTGTTTCGGATCGGCGTGGGTGGCGATGAAGTGGACGAGGATGCCAGCGCATTACGGCAGTTCGATCGGTCCGTAGCGCGCGTGCGGCTCCTGCCGCATCAACGCGTCGTACCGGTCCGCTACCGAGAAGTGCCAGAACTCGGTTCCATAGTTCGTAAAACCTGCGTTCTCCATGGCGTTGAGCAGCAGCATGCGGTGGTGGCGCGCACGATCGCTGACGTTCGGGGCGTGAGTGAAGCAGGCACCGTCGCTCTCCTCGGGGGAGGCATTGACGCGGGTGCCGAGGTCGAGTTCGTGGCCGTCCTGGTCGGCGAGGGTTACGTCTACGGCCGCGCCCGCGGAGTGGGGCGCGATCTCCGGTGGTGATACGTACCGGCTGGCGGCCTGGTACAGCTGCTCATCTGTCCAGCCGCGGTGAGCGGCGGCCAACTCGTCCCGGTACTCGGTGAAGTAGCGCTGCTGTAGGGCCAGCGGGCGATAGCCCTCGATGAACAGCAGGTCGGTGCCAGCGGGCAGGAGCGAGCGGGCGTGCTCCAGCCGGGCTAGGACGCCCTCGCGGACGTGGGCGAACGCGCCCAGCGGATCTTGCTTGCGGGGATCGACGCGGAAGCTGTGGTCACGCACGTCGACGAGCGGCTCCCCGCACTCGCGCACCGGGATCGCGGCGACCTGCGGATCGGACATCAACACCAGACTGCTCATCGAGTCTCCCTGCGACGGCTTGCACTGCGGCGGCGGGATTGGGGAGGCAGAGGCCAGGTCGGTTTCGCGCAGGATTCGCGCGATGGTGTCCTGCAGCGTGCTGTCGGCCGGGATCACGGTCTCCAGACCGCCGGGCAGCAGATCCAGCTCGCGGTACCAGGAGGCGAGGTGGCTGTCGGTGACTTGCTCCAGGTACGCGGCATCCGCCTTCGACGCGTGTCGGACCAACGTCGATTCCAGCGGCACGTCCAGGTAGTAGCAGCAGGAGACGCCGCGGTGGTCCCGTACCAGAGACGTGATCATGTGGCTGTAGCGATCGGCGTACAGGATCCCCTCGAGCACCACGTGAAAGCCGGCGTTCAGTGCTTCGCGTGCGATCCTGCCCAGCAGGGCGATGTTGGCGCCGCGCTCGGTGTCGTGTTCCCTGAGCACGTTCCGGCGGATCATGTCCTGGCTCACGATCGCGATACCGCGGCCGTAGTGATTTCGTAGGCCTGGGCCACGCTTGACTTGCCTGACGCCGAGTTGCCGCGGATCACCACTAGACGGGTGTCCTGACGGCCGGCCGCAGTTGCAGTGGACACACGATGGTGTGCGCCGCTCGGTGTGCCGGTCATGTGCGCCAGCCCGTCTCGCTGTACAGGTCCCCGTTCTGGATCTTTGCGATGGCTTGGCGGGTGTAGGAAACGAGGTTGTCGGGCAGCGCGGCGGGGTCCCAGAATTTCCACTGGGTGCACTTGTCCGGCTCGCGTAGTTCCGGCTCGCCGGTCCAGGTGCGAGCGCGGAAGAACAGGCCCATGCGGGGCTGGTCCCCGGCGCGGTCGATGTGGTGGACGACGTGGACGAGTTCGACGTCCTGGCGCTCGATGTGCAGGCCGGCTTCCTCCCGTGCCTCTCTGATCAGGCAGGTGATGGCGCTCTCCTGCTCGCAGTGGCCGGTCAGGACGTGCCAGGTGGACGGCGCGAACGCGGAGTCGGGGTGGCGCAGCCCGAGCAGCACCGTCCCGTCGGGCCGCTCCAGGTAGAGGTGGACGCCGATGACGTTGAGGACCGTGCCGTGCGGGGAGGCTGGGCGGTGCTCCTCGTGCGATGAGAGCCCGCTCTGCGACGCAGTGCTGGACGCGTTGGCCGGGCGGCTGGCGGCGTGGCGCCGTACGAGGTCGCTGGTGGTGTCTGCGATGCGCAGGCGGTGGAGGTCGTCGGGGGCGAACCAGGCCAGCATCACCCCTTCCGTCAGGCGGAGTTCGCGGGGATCGCCGTTCCAGTGGCCGGCGTAGATGGCGATGGGCACGCTCGCGCCGGCGTCGTCGGAGGCGTACTCGGTGCCGAACGGGGTGAGGTCGGCGATGTCGAGGCCGGCTTCCTCGGCCAGTTCGCGCCGCACGGTGTGTTCCAGGGTGGCGTCCTGGGGCTCTCGGCCGCCGCCCAGCAGTGACCACATGCCCGGCTCCCAGATCCGGCCGGGGAAGTAGTCGCGCAGGTGGAGCAGATACTCGCCGCGGTCGTTGTAGATCAGGGCGGAGGCGTTGGCCATCTCCGGTTCGGTCTCCGGCGGGAGCTTGAGCAGCTTCTCGCGCAGGGAGGGGGAGGTCACCCTGTCCACGGGCCGCCACTCGATGCCGCCGACCTCTTCTTCCTGCAGCACCACCGGCGCCTCGGCCGCGGTGTGCAGGCGGAAGAGGAACCGGAGGTCGAAGTGCTGGTGGCCGGGTTCGCCTTTGCCCGGGTGGGCGTCGATGTCGTGGATGTCGATGTCGAACGGCACAGTCTCGTAGCCGGGCCACGGTGCCACGGCCTGGGGCGGGATCCCGGTCTCCTCGTGCAGCTCCCGCAGCGCCGCTGTTGCCAGGGACTCGTCGGCGGGCTCGGTGTGTCCGCCGGGGGCGAGGACCTTTCCGCTCGCCAGGTGCAGCACGTGCAGGACGCGGCCGAGCTGGTCGACGACGATCGCGCCGCAGGTGACGTGTCCGGTGAAGGTGGACCGGCTAGCGATGTCGGTGGGCCGGTCGAGGGCGTCCAGGAGGCCGCCGAGCTGCTCGCGCTCGTGAGGGTGGCGAGCGAGGTAGGTCTCGACGGTGGTGCGGATGTGGTCGTGCGACAACGGCATGGGGTTACCTCAAAGGGGCGTGGAGCGGGACGTGTTGAGGCGGGGTGCTCGTTCGGGTCAGGTCAGCCGCATCCCCTCCACCGGGATCTCCTCGATGGCGGCTGGGCGAGCGGTGGGCAGGCCCCACCGCTCTCGTGCCGTCTCCACCGCGAGCTGGGCTTGCCGCGCTCCGGGCGGGCCCCATCCCAGCAGGGCGGCTGCCTGGGCGGGGGTGGCGAGCAGCCGGGCGAAGGGGTGGCCGGAGGCGGGGTCGACGGCCGCCCGCCCGATGCCGGTGACCCGGGCGGCCAGGCGGAGCCGGGCGTTGGACCCCACTCCGCCGTAGACCTCGCCGGTCTCGTCCAGCACCCAGCCCAGTCGCACCGGTTCGGCCAGGGTGAGCTGGGCTTCCTCGGCGGCTTCGCGGCGCAGGGTGTCCTCGGGAGTCGCGTCGGTCTTCTCCACGGTGCCGCCGGGCAGCATCGGCAGCGCACCCCGCGAGCC
>KL569100.1:189667-191509 GCA_000715635.1 Streptomyces violaceus
GACAGACCCGGCCGTCGGGGACGAAGCACCACGCCCAGGCTTGCTGCACGGGCAGCCGCTCGGGGACGGGGCCGCGGTGGAGAGGGCTGTCCCACAAGGGCCGGTAGCGGACGTGGACGTCATGGCCGTCCAGCGCCGGGACGCCGAGGATGTGCCGACCGTCGGCGAGGTGAGCGGTGGCGGTGTTCCCGAGCCGGGCACGGTAGGCGGCGAGCATGATCTGCCCGTCCACGGGCCGCAGCCGCTGCACCGCATCCCGGGTCTCCAGGAAGGCGAACTCGGACAGCTCCTCGCGCGGCAGGCGGATCGCCTCCACCTGGTCGGGGCGGAGGGTTCCCCCGTCGAAGACGAACCGGATCTCGCCGGGGCATGCCGTGGCGGGCTGGAGGTCGGGGTGGTGCGGGGAGAAGGAGTGGACGGCGAGCACGGCCGACAGGGGTAGATCCAGGCCCAGTTCCTCGGTGATCTCGCGCCTGCAGGTGACGTGCGGGTGTTCGCCGGCTTCGACGACGCCTCCGGGCAGCAGCCACGAGTCGTCCTCGCGGTAGGTGGGGTGCACCAGCAGGACCCGGCCGACCTCGTCGGTGATGATCGCGGCGGCGCCGAGCCACGCCGCATGCCGGGATGCGGCGTACTGCGCTGCTGGCAGAGCGGCACGCGGTGAGACGTGATCCGAAGGGGAGACGGGAGAGGTCACGTATCTCTGCCTTCCGAGACGGTGTACGGGCGAGTGGGCAGCGCGGAACGGCTAGGGGTGATCAGGGGGTGTCGCCGCTCATCCGGCGCTGCAGCTCCCACAGGGTCCGGAAGAGACCTGGCTCCCGGGTGAGCTGGGCGTAGGTGCCCTCCTGGACGATCCGCCCTTCGTCCAGGACCACGATCCGATCGGCGACGGCCACGTTGGTGAGCCGGTGCGTGATCAGCAGGATGGCGCGGTCCTTGGCCAGCTCGCGCAGGCCAGCGAAGATCCGGTGCTCCGCGCGGGCGTCGAGGGCGGCCGTGGGTTCATCCATCACCAGCAGCGCCGCCTGCCGGTGGAACGCGCGAGTGAGGACCAGGCGCTGCCACTGCCCGCCGGAGAGCTGCTGTCCGCCGAACCACTCGCTGGTCAGCAGGGTGTTCAGGCCGGAGCGCAGGCCCGGCAGCATCTCCGCGGCGCCGGACGCCTCGCATGCGGCGAGCAGCGCCGCCTCGCTGGTGTCGCCCTGCCCGAACGTGATGTTGTCACGCATCGTCAGCGGCAGGTACGTGAACTTCTGCGGCACCAGCGCGACGTGCTCCCACGACCCCCACGGGTCCAGGTCCGCGGTGGAGGCGTGGTCCCAGGCCACGTCGCCCTCGGTGGGCAGCAACAGCCCGCACAGCAGGCGCGAGAGGGTCGTCTTGCCGGAGCCGTTCTCCCCGACCAGCGCCACGATCTCCCCGCGCCGCACGTGCAGGGAGACGCTGCTCAGGCTGTCCTTCGGGGCGCCGTCGTAGCGGTAGGTGACGTCGCGGACCTCGAAACGCTCCGGGGCCGCGGTCACGGGCGCGGTGCCGCGGGAATCGGTCATGGCCTGGCCGTGGGCGTTGTCGAGGAAGTTCTGCCAGTCCTGCACGTACCAGCCGGTGCGCACCAGGCGTGCCCCGCCGTTGATGATGCCGCGCACCGAGCCGGTGGCGGTCTGGAGGGCGAAGACGGCGCCGCCGCCGGCCGCCAGGCTGATCCGCCCGGAGGCCAGGAGCCACAGCAGCGCCGCCCACACCGCGGTCGAGGCGATCCCGCCGGCCACTGCTCCGGCCAGCCCCATCCAGGCACCGGTGTTCGCGGCCTTGCGTTCGGCCGCGTTGACCGAATCGGCC
>KL569100.1:191724-194614 GCA_000715635.1 Streptomyces violaceus
AGAGATGTGTATAAGAGACAGGAAGGGGCCTGCCAGGCAGGCGCGCATCTCCTCACTGGACTCCTGATAGGCCATGTGCCAGCGCAGCTTGCCCAGCATCCTGCGCCGCCCGGAGGTCTCCAGCCCGGCGAGGTAGATCACGCGCGCGGAACGGACGTAGGCGGCGGCCTGCGGCAGGCACGCAAGGAAGAGAAGGGGAAGGAGCAGGGGGTGCAGGACGGTCAGGACGGTGGCGCCGGCCGCGAGCGTGGCGGTCGCCGCGAGAACGTCCTGCGCTTCTTCGACGAGGTCGGGGGTGACCTGGGCGCCGCGGTCGGCGATGTCGTAGGCGTCGTTGTAGCCGGGCTTGTTGTTGGCGGCCAGTTCCGCGCCGAGCGCGGCCTCGATCATCGTCAGCTCCGCTGCCCGGCCGAGCACCGGGCGCAGACGGCCGGTCAGCTAGACGACGGTGATGCCCAGCAGCGCGCGCAGCCCGGTGGCGGCGGTGATCACGGCCAGCTGCGGGGCGGCGTCCCACAGCCGCTCGGTGATGTCGCCCGAGGAGATCAGCGCGGTGATCGTGCCCGTGACGGCCAGGAGGCCGAGGGCCGCGAGGACGCCGGTCCCGATCTGGCACACCAGCAGGCCGATGGTCGCGCCGCGGTCCACGCGCCAGGCCATCTGCACCGAGCGCCGCACGAGCGAGGGCAGGCGCCGCGCCATGGTGCGGGAGGTCAGCAGGGAGCCGGCCTGGAGCCTCGACTCGTCGCGGTAGAGGTATTCCTCCTCTCGAACACCGGCCTCCTGTGGTTCGTCGTCCGGCGTGGTCCCTTTCGGCGGTTGCGGCGGCTGGTCCTGCGTAATGGCCGAGGTCATCGTTCCCCCTAGGACGGTCGCTGCGGCAGAGTCGTGAGGTCTAACGACACGGCTGCGATATCGAACACACGTCATTCGGTCGTGCTGGGGCGCCCGCTATTTCCTGCGTCAGGGAACCCCGCGGGCGTGGGATCCCTGGTCTGGCTTGGAGCGGCTGCGGGCAGGAAATGGCCGAAACGCCGACACCGCCAAGCAGCGTGGGCAGCACGGCGGGCCATCCCGGTCGTCCCCTCCTAGCCGGGATCTGGTTCGGCCTGCAGCAGCCTTTCCAGCTCCGTCTCGGCGTGGCCGACCGCGCCCGTCAGAGCCTCATGGTGGTGGGCGGACAGGACGCCGGATCCCAGTCCGGCCGCGGCGATCACCGCGTTGAGCGCGTCTGCCGCCCCGTCGCCCAGGGCAGACGCGGCGACGGGGTGGTGCAGTGCGTCTCGTGCGGCGTAGGCGTCGAGTCGGGCGACGCTGACGAGGGAGTCGAGTACGCGGGCGGAATGTCGTCCGGTGCGGTCCAGTTCCAGGGCTGACAGGCCCGTTCGCGTTTGGAAGGTGGCGGTCGGCGGATCGGGGTGGGCAAGAAGCTGGACGGCTGCGTCCAGGGTGCGGTCGAGGTCGGGTTCACGGGCGGGGGCGTCTGCGGGACGGCAGTGGGCGTGCAGGAGGAGGGCGATGGCTCTCTCCCAAGGCTCCGTGGGCTGGGTGGTGTCGATCAGGTCGCGGGCCTGCTGGTCCAGGCCCTGCTCCATCAGGGCCATGATCTTGATCTGACGGCCGTCGAGGAGCCGGTTGCCAATGCCGCGATGCCGGGCCATGGCGTCGGCCGCGTCGCTCCACCGCCCGATCTGGGCGAGGGCGCGGGCGCCGTCCACGAGCAGGGTGACGTACAGCTCCTGGCACACCGCGCGGTGGTCCTCATCCGTGCCGGTCAGAGCAGACAGGTCGACGGTGCGGCCGTCGATCTCAGTCTTGTTCCGATGCCGGGCAGCGTCGGTGAGGCAGTACAACAAGCCGTAAGCGAGTTCGCCGTGGCCGGCGCGAGTCTGCAATCGAGAGAGGTTGACGAGCGGCATCAGCGACATGACGGCGACCCGTCCGCTGAGGCGTCCGGTGTTGGCGAAGACCTGGTGCTGGCGCCAGCACAGATCCTCGGCCAGGTCGGGCAGACCCACGTCGGAGGCGATGAGCGCGGCGTAGTTGAGGACCCCGCAGGCGCGGGCCACCAGGTCATGGTGGCTCGCACCTGCGGGCGCGACGGTCAGCCCCGTGAGGTGGTTGATGCGCTCCTCCAAGGGGAGCGCGGGCGCCTTGGTGCGGCGGACCAGGGGGATGCGGCTGGCTATCGCGGGGATCATCGGCTCAGCCCTTGCGCGCCCAGTCGACGACCAGTCGGCTGTAGGGCTTGTCGACGACGAAGCGGGCGTCGTCCGCCGTCAGCCGGTCACGCGAGTCCGCGACGGCCATCCGGAAGCCTGGCTCGGGGGCGTCGTTGCCGCCGGTCGCGTCCCAGGCGCGGATCTCGCTCACGACGCGCTCGGCGAGGGCGGCGCCGACCTCGCCGTGGCCGATAACGCCGACCTCCCAGTACCGGCCATTCTCGTCCTCGCCCTCGCGGATGGTCAGGTACGCGAGCGACCCGGCGTCGAGGGCTGCCATGGAGCCCCAGCCGAAGTGCGGGGTGAATCCCGGGCGCTGGCCCGGCAGGCGGGAGAGGCCGTTGGGCAGCACGCAGGCCAGGTACAGGTACAGCCACTCCCACGCCGAGCCCTGCCGGAACTTCACCCCGGTGTAGAGCTTGGTCTGCTGCTGGTCGAGGACGGAGCGGAGCGCGTCGCGGTCGACGTCCTGCTCGCTGAACGTCTCCAGGCGCACGTTGCCCTCGCCGGCCATCGGCACGAGGGTGTACACGTCGTCGCAGACGCCCTTGCGCAGGGGGATGAAGGTGGCCATCTCGCAGGAGACGGTCTTCCACGTGTCGCCGTCGCGTTCGAAGGCGAAGGAGCGGGAGATGCTGCCGCGGATGCGCATCGGCAGGACCAGGCGA
>KL569100.1:194835-195353 GCA_000715635.1 Streptomyces violaceus
GATGCGCATCGGCAGGACCAGGCGCCCGCCGGGGGCGAGCTGGTCGAGGATCTTCACGGGGACGTCGCCGGCGCCGACGGTGAAGATGATCCGGTCGTAGGGGGCGTGCTCGGGCAGCCCGGCCGCGCCATCGGCCATCACCGCGGTGGCGTTGCCGACGCCAGCCTCGGCGAGGTGCTGGTTCGCGCCGGCGACGAGGTCCTGGTCGACGTCGAGGGTCCACACTTGCCCGCCGGGGGAGACGATCTTGCCGAGGAGAGCGGCGTTGTATCCGGTCGCGGCTCCGGCTTCCAGGATCTTGTGACCGGGCTGGGCGCCGAGCTGTTCGAGCTGGGTGGCGACGATGGACGGCGCGGAGATGCAGGAGACCATCTCCCCGTGCTCGTCGTGCTTGATCGGGACCGCGTCCTCCTTGTACGCGCTCTCCAGGTCGACGCCGGGCAGGAAGGCGTGCCGGTCGGTGGTGCGGAAGGCGTCGATGGCCGCCTTGCTGCGCAGGTGGCCGCTGTCGACGAGCC
>KL569100.1:195537-195825 GCA_000715635.1 Streptomyces violaceus
TGTGTATAAGAGACAGGGCGAGGGACGCGCGCAGCTGGTGGGGGTCGGATACGGGTGTCACGGTGGTCTCCATTCGAGGGAGGCTAGGGTCCGCAGATACGGACTTGCGGGTAGACACGTCAGCGCCTTCTCCGGTGGAGAAAGCGACGTGACGGCCGAGCCACGCGGTGGCGGCCTGCCCGTCGGCAGTCACGCCCGCGCGGTTGAACGCGAAGATCGCGTGATGCGCGATGACGCCCCGGATTCCGCGTATCAGCCGGCCGTCCGCGGCGAGCCGGCGCAGGCGGC
>KL569100.1:196036-198210 GCA_000715635.1 Streptomyces violaceus
GAGCCGGCGCAGGCGGCGGCCGGCGTCCTCGAACGCCGCGACCCTCTCGACCCAGCCTGCTTCCGCGTCCGGGCGCAGGGCGGCATCCGCGTTCATCAGCCGCCGCATCGCGGAGACGGCTTGCTCCAGCGCGAGGCCCTGGGGCGGGATAACGGGGGGCCGCAGGGCAGCCCACCGGGCGTACACGTCTCCGGCTTCGAACGGGTCCAGCCCGGCTTCGCGAATCATGGCGGACAGCAGCATCACGCTGCGCTCTCGGGCGCCGGGAGACCCGGTCTCGGCGAGCGCGGCCGGGCTGTCGGCGCAGAACACGTCGTGCGCGACCTCTATGCCCTCGGGACCGCCGAAGGCATAGGTTTCCGGCTCGTAGATCCCGTCCGTCCAGCCGGTGATCACGCGATCGGCGACGAGCTGGTCCAGCAGGCCGCCGACGGGCCGTTCGATGCGCAGACGCACGCCGGCGTCCTTGCGCAGGAAGTGGAAGCGGCGCCCGGACAGCGCCGTCGCCAGGGCCCGGGCGGCGTCCGCGTGCTGGTCGGGGAAGGCCACAGAGGCGTGCCACCAGGGCGCGTCTGGGGGGATCGGCAGGTTCTCGTCGTCGAAGGTCACGGGCAGAAAACTCCTTGCGAGGCGGCAGGGCAGCGGTCAGGTGAGCAGGAGGACGCGGGTCCAGCCGGTGGTGTCGGTGGCGTGCAGGGCGAGTTGGGCTCCGGCGCGGCCTTCCATAAAGCCGGGTTTGGGCAAGTGCGCCCAATCGGCGGCCAGCCGTCGGTGCAGGTCGTGGATGATCGGGGTGAAGCGGTCGGGTGCGGGACTGTCGGCCGCGACCGCGCGGGTGAGCATCAACAGCCCGGCCCAGCCGTGGCAGAGCGTGGAGTCGGTGATCCGGGCGAGGCGCAGCGGGTCAGTCAGGATGACTGCGACGGTGTCCTCGGCCGCCCGGCGGCGGGCTGTGTCGCCGAGGGCGAGCGCGGCGAGCTGCTGGGCGCGGGCGATGCCGGGCTGGCCGTAGCACCAGGACTGGCGGGCCGGTTCCGCTGCGGGCGGCGGCTCGGCGTCCAGGTGTGCTGTAGTGGACCAGTAGTGGGCGCCGTGCCGGTCGAGCCAGGTCGCGAAGGTGCCGACGGCTTCCTCCTGACCGGGAACGCTGATGCCTTCGCGCAGGGCGAGGGAGAGCACGGCGAGCGGCCCTGCGATGCCGTGGGCCATGCCGTTGTTGCCATGCCCGCCGGCCATCGCCTTCCCGTCCGGGCCGGCCGCCGACCACCACCCGGGCAGCATCCGGTCGTCACTGCGGAGGGGGTGGGCGAGCGCGACGAGGCAGGCGAGCACGTCGGGCAGCCGGGGCGCGATCGGGCGGCGGGACAGCAGCAGTGCGGCGAGTCCGGTCACGCCGCGGATGAGGTCCCATTCGGCGAGGTGGGGCAGCGCGCCGGCTGCCTGACGGCGGTGGGCGGCGGCGAGCCGGGCGTCCACGACGCGGTCGACGGCCGCGCGGACGTCGTCGCCGGCCCCGTGGGCGCGGGCCAGGACGAACTCCAGGGCGGGTGCGCCGTGGAAGAGGCTGGCGTTGCTGCCGGTGCTCACCCCTCGGACGGTGGCCTGGGTGAGGTGGCGGCGGGCGGTGGACAGGTCCCGGCGCTCGATGTCGAGCAGGGCCATCCCCAGGGCGCCCTCCGACAGGTCCTGCGTACGGAGCACGGTCGTCGTGGTCATGAGCGCCTGGCCAGGGGGACGACGATGCTGTGGGCCCGGCCGCCGATCCACCCGTCTGCGTCCGGCGGGGGCGCGTCGTGCAGGGTGGCGATGCCGACGGGGCTGGCGTCCAGGTGCGCGCGCAGCAGGTCCAGGTCGACGTCGCGGCTGAGGTCGAGGGGCAGCTGCTGGTCGTCCTCGGCGAGCAGGACCCGCTCCGGTACCCGGAACCGGGCACGCCAGGCGTGGAGTTGGTCTGCCCACTGCTGGAGTGGTGCGGTGCGGGCGGGCAGCGTGCGGCTGCGGATCTTCCACCGGGCGGCGGTGAGGATGGTGCGCCGGTAGGTGAGGGCCGGGGTGAAGGGCAGGGTCCAGGCGGCGCCCCAGTCGAACCAGGTCACCTGGGGGGAGGCGGCCCTGCTGATCTCGCCGAGGAAGCGGGCCATCGGCGGGGTGTAGTTGTTCCACAGGAAGTTGAT
>KL569100.1:198420-199331 GCA_000715635.1 Streptomyces violaceus
TTCCACAGGAAGTTGATGGCGGTGGGGGCCAGCAGCTCCAGCCGCTTGCCCGTCGCGGACTCCACCAGCTGGGGGCGGCCGTCGGCGACGGTGACCGACAGGTCGCCGGGGAAGAGGACGTGCGGGGCGGGGCGGCGGAATTCGCCGACACTGACGACGCGGGGCAGGGCCTGGGGCGCGCGGGTGAGCAGGTCGGCCGGCACCCGCCCGGCGTGGAAGGACAGCTGTGCCAGCTCCGCCTCCGCATCGATGGTGGGCAGGTGTGCGTACGCCTCCTCGGTGCCGGGGAAGAGGTGCCAGAACCGTCCGGTCATCGAACCGGCCGAGCGGGAGACGGTCAGGACCCGCAGCCGGAAGTCCCCCCGGTCGAGGGCCTGGACGGAGGAGGCGTGCACCTGAGCGGCCAGTTCGAGATGGGGCGCCGGATGGTGTGGCTTCTCGCCGGCTGCGGCTTCCAGCTCCTCGATCATTGCGCCCGTCAGGGCCACCGTGCGCCTGCCCTCGGCGGCGGCGGTGCCGGCCAGCTCCAGCAGCAGTCGGTCGCGCCGGGACATCGGCCGGGGCGGTTCGCTCACGGTGACGAACCCTTCTGGAAAGCCCACGCCCCGGTCGGAGTCCGTGGCCACCTCCACCGGAACGGGGACGTTCTCGCCGTAGCGCTCGGTGAATTGCTCGATCCACCGACGCCAGGTCGGTGTCCCGTTCGGATGAGTGGCCAGGCGGGCCAGCACGGTCGCTGTCGTCCCCGCCTCGGTCAGCACTTGTTCGGGCAGCCGCACGTCGGCATCCAGCCGCAGGTCGCATGCTGGCCGCAGCCGGTCTGCCTGGGCGCGGACCGCGTGCGGTAGGGCGTCTGAGGGGTCGACGGCGGTGGCTGGCGCGCGCAGCGAGGAGCGCAGCAGCCGTACCCG
>KL569100.1:199540-199983 GCA_000715635.1 Streptomyces violaceus
GCCGGGTACTCCGCGGCGAGTTTGTCGGCCAGCTGGCGATATTCGATCGGAAAGCGGGCCAGGTTGAGCACGAGGCGCAGCGCAGGGTTCAGGGCGAGGCGGAACTCGGCGTCGCCCTCGGACGGCACGTGGATGTGCTCGTTACGCTGCCGGGCCAGCGTGTTGACGCAGACCTCCGTGTCGGCCATGCGAGTGCTGTCGCTCTCCCAGGCGCTGAGCATCTCGTCGAGACCGGCCGGATCGGGGCGCACGACGGCCTGGTGGTCTTCTCCGAAGCGCACGGATGTCGACTGGTCGAAGCCGAGCAGGGCGACGCCGGCGAACAGGCCGTGCGGGGTGGAGCGGTGCGCGTACCGGATCGCGTAGCGGGCCGTGGCCAGAGCAGCACGGCGAACCCGGCGCGGCTTCGGCGTGCGGCCGTCGATGATGGCCTGCACCTGTCC
>KL569100.1:200137-201873 GCA_000715635.1 Streptomyces violaceus
CGAAAGGCATCGTCGGACCAGACGCTGCTCAGCCACGCACGCCACGGCTCCACCGGTGCCGTGGATACCGGCCAGGGTGGCATGGCGGGCGCAGTGAGGTGCACCGCGGCGCGCAGCATCGCCTGCCCCGCGCCCTGATACAGGCAGGGACGTACCCGTGTCATCACCGCTCTCCCTTCTTCCTTCGTGACGGGGCGGGATGCGGGCCGGACGGGAAGCCCCGCCCGGCCCGCGCTGCCGGATCGGACCGGCTTACGAGGTGGTGCAGGCGCTGGGGCAGGAGCTGCCGCAGGTGTCGCCCGTGCTGCACATCAGGACCGTCTCGGTCGCCGGCGTGCCCTCGATGAAGGTGATGTCGAGCCCGAACGGGTCGGTCTCGTCGATGGTTGCGAGGTCCGGCTGCGCGGGGGCGGTCGGCCTCTCCGTCTGCACGGCGGTCATGCTTGCCTCCTAGTGGCGATGAGTGGTGCGGGATGCCGGGCCCCGGTCGGGACCCGGAACTTGGTGCCAGACGGTGGCCGGCGACGGTGTCGCCTGCTCCAGGGCGTCTGGGAGTCGGTGTGAGCCGTGTCGTCACGCTGCTGAGGGCTGCGCCCGCGAGTGGGTCTTCGCAGCCCTGTCCAGGACCTCGGTGAAGTGCTCGGCGCGCTCGTCGCCCTCGGCCTCCTGGGTGCGGAGGTCTCCGAAACGGGCCCAGTACCGCCTGCAGACGTCGCTGTTCATGAGCATCGAGGCGTAGAAGGGCAGTTGTCCGTGGCGAACGAAGCCCAGCCGGTCACGCAGGCTGAGGGTGCAGATCTGCTGGTTGGCATGGAGCAGCTGCATGTACTCCTGGACGTCGATGTCCTCGGGCGTCCAGAGCTTGGCGAGGTCAGGGTTGGTGGACATCTGCGTCAGCCAGTCGAGCTGATTCCGCGCGACGGCCACCTCGTTTCGCTCGGCCTGGTGCCGCGCGTCCTGCCTGAGCCGGGCGGCTCCGACCACGGCGGTGGTGAGGGAGACGGCGGCGCCGGCAGCGAGGACGGCGGTAGTGAGCTTCATACTTCAACGGTCCTTTCAGGTAAGGGGTCTGCGGACGAGCGCTGGGTCTGTGAAACCTGTGGGGCCCGCTGCGTCATGCGGCCCCCGCGAGCACGACGGTCGGGGAGTCGCCGGCTAGGCGATCCGGGGCGTACCGGCCCCGCACCGTCTCCAGGGCGACGGCGATCGGCGGCAGCCCGACGGCGGCCCTTCGCTGGTCCAGGGACTCCGGTGCGCCCAGCGGGCACAGCTCAACCCCTGCTGCGTTGACGACCAGTTGAGTCCCGAACTCTTGTGGTCGCCCGCTGTTGACCAGGGCACGGTCGTGAAGGTGGGCCCAGTGCTGGATGCGCGCGTCGTCGTCCTGGACTGCGCGCTTCAAAAGGGTGGTGGCCGCCCGTTGAAAGTCGGGCTCGCCGTCGGCGTGAAGAGCGATGCTCCAGGCGGCACGTGCCGCGTCGGGGCCGACGAGGCGGTGGCCGGGCCAGTCATGTTCGGCCAGGATGCGGCGCAGCACTTTGGCGTCGGCGTGGTCGGCGTGACGGTCCTGGCCGAGTTGGACGGCGTCGAGGTGGTTGCGCACGCGCTTGGCCCGGCGCACTGCCGACTGTGCGGCTCGGACGAGGAGTTCGCGGGCGAGGTCCGGCCGTAGCGGTTCGGCGGTCATCACGCGATGCCCCGCTGGTCTGCGGCGGAACGCGGCGCGTGGACCCGGT
>KL569100.1:202126-208990 GCA_000715635.1 Streptomyces violaceus
GCCGATGAGCGCGCTCAGCCCAGGCCGACGCTCTGCTGTGAGTTCGAGGCGAGCGACTCGCTCATCGTGCTGCCCGGTGCCGGATCCCCGCAGATCCCATCCCATGTCGGTGAGCCGATGAAGGAATGTGGCGATCGGATCAACGTCGAGAGGAAGGCGGGCCAGGACCTCGGCCCGCACGAGCGGTACGCCGAGCCGGGCAGCAAAGTCGGAGACCCACAGAGTGATCAGCCGGACGGTGTCGTCGGAGCGGTCGGGCAGGGTGTGGACGCAGCCCAGGAAGAGGCACGGGCCCTCGCCCCATCGGAGGTGGGGCCCGCGCTGCGGGATCATGCATGCCAGCAGCAGCCCGTCCTCGAACAGTCCGGCCGGCTTTGCCTGCGGGTCGCGGAACAGAGCCGAGATGTCGGCTCGGGCCGGTACAGGCAGACCGCGCGTGGTGAGCCAGCGTTGACGGCCCTGGACGAGTGCGGCGGCCTCGTCTCGTTCGGCGTCGGCGCACAGTGTCCGCATCTCATACACGGCCGGTAACGCTGTCGCGCGCCGGTGCAGGACGGCGTGTAAGGGCTTGGTGGAGACAGAAACGGGTGACGCGTTCACTGGCTCGCTCCGCTCTCCGTCGTGGCGGCTGGCCTGGTGCCCAGCAGGCCCCACGCGTGGGCAAGGACGACGAGCTGGGTGGTGTTGGCCGCCCCGGTCTTGTCGAGCAGTTCGTCGTGTGCCGCTCGGACGTCGGCGGGGGCGATCTTGGCGGCGACGGCGATGTCGTGGGGATTGCTGTGCTCAGCGACGGCCTGCAGCAGCAGTTGCTGCTCCGGGCTGAGCTTGGGCGTTGGCCTGTCCGTTGTGGGTGGGGCGACCTGTTGGGCAGCGAACAGGCGGTGCACGATCACCGGTGGTTTGCAGCGGGGCGGGCAGTGGAGGCTCGCCCGGATGTCGCGGACGTACTGGCGGACGGTTACGGCCGAGAGTTCGGTCTCGGTGGCGATCTCATGGGGGGTGAGGCCGCCTGCGAGGTGCTGGGCGACGCGCTGCAAGGTCGGCGTCAGGGGTGTGATGGGTGCGCTGGTCGTCACGGGCGGGGTCACGGGTGTCTCTTTCTCGGCTGGGTGGATGGTCACTGGGAGGGGTGCCGCCGGTCCCCGCGGGGGACGGGGGCCGGCGGCACGGGCCCGTGCGCGGCGGTCTGGATTCACGGGTGCCGCGCACGGGGGCTCATGCGGCGGTGGGGTCGGGTCGTGCCCAGGCCGCTTCGGCGGCGAGGCGTTCGGACCACTGGATGTGGTCCTCGTCGAAGGCGGCGTCGGCCAGACGTATGCGCTGAACTTCGCCGGTTCCGGCCGGTGGGTACGTGTGCTGGATGTCGCGCCACAGGCGCTGGAGGACGTAGTCGCGGTCGAGGGCGTGGGCGCCGTGCAGTTCCATGGCGTCCTGGGCTGACTTCATGGCCCACTGGTGGCCGAGATACTTGGCGTTGATCAGGTCGGCGTCGCAGGGCAGGCCCTGGTCGAGGAGGTGCACGGACTGGTAGGCCAGGATTCGTGCGGCGCGCAGGCGGGCCTCCATGTCACCGATGCGGTCCCGCAGGACCGGCAGATCGGACAGGGCGCCCCGGTAGCGGGCGCGCGCCTTGAGGCGGGCAGTCGTGGTGGCCACGACCGCCTCGTGGATACCGAGGCTGACTGCGGCCAGGTTGGGACGGCCGTACAGGATGCTGCTGCTCTGGGCCACGCTCAGCCCCTGGCCGATCTCTCCGACCACGTTGTCCTCGGGGACGCGGACGTGGTCGAGGTCGAGGCGGCCGGCGGAGAAGCCGTGCAGGCCGAGGCCGGGACGGTGGTCGGAAATCGAGACCCCGGGTTGGTCGGATTCGACCATGAACGCGGTCAGCGCCTGGGAAGTACTTACGCCGGCCTCGGCGGTTCGGGCGACGACGAGGTGGGCTCCCGCGAGATGGCTGTTGCCGATGTGGACCTTGCTGCCGGTGATCACCCATTGATTGGCGGCGCGTTCGGCGGTGGTTTCGATGCCGCCGATGTGTCCGCCGGCCCGCGGTTCGGTCACGGCGATCGACAAAAGAAGTGAACCGTCCGCCACCCGCGGCAGCCAGCGGCCCTTCTGTTCATAAGTGGCGAAGTGCAACAACCCGCCGACGGGGATGAGGGTGGCCTGCAGGATGGCCGCGGCAGCCGCCGAGACCCGCGCGATGCGGTGGACCAGGACCGTCTTGGCCACATGGCCGGCGCCAAGACCGCCGAAGGCGGCCGGGACGGTGACGGCGAACCAGCCCCGTGCGGCCATCAGATCGGCGACCTTGCGCTCCACCCTGCCCGGAGCGGCCTCCATACGTGCGGCACGCGGCGCGATGTGCTCTTCCGCGAAGGCGTCCGCCTCGTCCCACAGCAGTTCGTGGCGGGCGGTGAGGTAGGGACGCAGCGCCGGTGGCGGAGCGTTGGGTGTGGCGGGCATGGTCGTCTCCCTCTCCCTGGGGGAAGGTCGCACAGTGGAGCGGCCGGGGATCGCCTGCGGCTCCCGGGTGGGGGTGGTGGAACGGCCTAGCGGACGGGCGCGTGGGCGATGTGGTCCATCACCTGGGCGCCGGCGTTGATGACGATGTCTCTCAGCCGTCGGGCCTCGCTCAGGGGCCGCTTCTCGGGGTCGATGACGCACACTGTGCCCAGCACGGTGCCGCTGTCGTGGATGAGCGGTGCGCCGAAGTAGGAGCGGATCCCGACCGCGTCGACCACATGGTTGCCGCTGAAGCGCGGGCTGGCGTGCACGTCGTGCAGCGGCAGGGCCTTCTTGCGGGCCATGACCTCCGGGCACCAGCCGTGGTCGCGGCTCATGGTGCGGCCGACGATGACGTACCCGCTGTCCGCGGGCGGCTGGTGCAGCCCGACGAAGGTCTGCTCCTCCAGGAAGAGATTGACGAACCCGTACAGGAATCCGGCCTGCGTGGCCATGTCGCGTGCCAGCTCGTCGAAGTCCCGGCTGGCAGCGGTGGGCACGCCCAGGCGCTCGAGCAGCTCATACCGCCGCGCCAGTTCGGTCGTCTGCTCGTCCTGCGGGCCGGTGACGGCAACGTCAGCCGAGACGGACGGCCCAAGGCCGCTGTCTCGCATGTTGCGTCGCGGCAGTGTCCGGGTTGCTCGGACGGTCTGCGGTACGAGGTAGTGGTCGTTGGGCTGATATGACATCAGGCGTCCTGGAGGGTGGTAGTGGCTGCTGGGCGAGCGGGGCCTGCCGATGCGCTCTTCACGGCGTGGCCGACGAGGGTCAGCAGGACGCCGGCAACGTGGTTCGGGTCGCGGGCATCGCAGGTGACCACCGGTGCAGAGGTGGGGAGTTCGAGGGCGGTGCGGACCTGTTCGGGGTGGTAGCGGTGTGCTCCGTCGAACTGGTTGATGGCGACGACGAAAGGCAGGCCGATGTCTTCGAAGAAGCTGACGGGAGTGAAGCTGCTTTCCAGGCGGCGGGTGTCGACCAGGACGACCGCGCCGACGGCTCCGCGGGAGAGGTCGTACCAGAGGTCGACGAACCGGTCCTGGCCGGGCGTGCCGAACAGGAATAGTTCCAGCGGCACGGGCGCGTCCGGCAGGCTGAGGCGGCCGAAGTCGAAGGCGACCGTGGTGGTCTGCTTCGCCTCGATGCCTGCCAGGCTGTCCACGTCAGCGCCCGCCTCGGTCAGGTACTCCTCCGTGCTCAGCGGCGTGATCTCGCTGACGGCACCAACGGCGGTGGTCTTGCCCGCGCCGAAGCCCCCGGCAATCACGATCTTCAGCACAGTGGGTGCACCGGCCTGCGGGCGCGACGGACTCCGCAGCGCCACGGTCGAGTCATCCGGCCTTGGGGTAGCCGACGGCATCGGGCCACTTCCTCTTCAGGCCCACAGAGAGGGCCGCCAATAGGTGGGTGGTGGGACGCTCATCCGCGTCTGCGTCGGAGGCGGTATAGGCATCGGTGACGGAGACGACCAGGGCATCGGCGTCCAAGAGGTCCGAGACGAGGATCTTGACGGCGGTGACGGGGCGGCGGAGTCGGCCCGCCAGCTCGGTCACGGAACGCCGGTGCTCTCGGCACAGGGCGAGGATCTCTTCGCACTCCGCGACCTGCCCCGGGCCCGGCCGCCCCGTCCCGGCGTCCAGCACGGTCTCCAAGCCCAGCAGGTGCCGCGGCTTGGTGCGCCCGCGCGTCAGCGTGTAGGTCCGCACGAACGTCAACTCCTCGGCCGAGCGGCCGTGTGTGCTCACCGGACCTCAGCACCCGTGCCGACGCGGACGGGGATCTGCATGTAAGGGGCGAACTTCTGGACGAGGCGCCCCATCTCGAACCCGACGGTGCCCGCGTCGGCGTCCGTGGTGGCGATGACGGCGAGGATCGTGTCCACCTCACCGCGTTCGTTGCCGGGATGGCCCTCGAACGCTGCGCTGCACCCGGCGCTCTGGACGAAGAACAGGCAGTCGTCTCGCTCGATGATGACTTGCTTGGCCGGCCTCTTCTTGTGGCTGGGGCCGGTGATGTTCGTCGCGAGGGAGGCCACTCCGCTGAGCGCGGCCGACAGTTCGTCCGCCCAGTCCTTGTCGACGTCGCTGTCCAGCAGCCGCAGTCCGTCGCGCGACAGCAGGACGGCGTGCGTGACGCCCGGAGTCTCGGAGGTGAAGTGACGCAGCAGCCAGGCCATGTTGTCCCGTTGACCGCTTGCCGTCGTCTCGGATGCGGGCGCGTCGCTGGTCACGTTGTTCATCGCGGGGTGGGTGCTCATAGGGATCGCTCCAGAAGGGGGAAGGGCCAGCGGATGTAACAGGCCACCGGGAACGTGAAAGGAAGGGCGAGAATCAGGGCCTGGGTTGCTCTGCCGAAGCGGGCGAAGAACCAGCGGTCCCGCTGGCCTGGATGCCTTTGCGGAAGGCGGCTGCGAGCCCTGGCGTCGCCGCGGTCACGGGGGCTTGCTCCCGCTCGCGTGGTGGACGGAACGAGCCGGCCTGACGCGTACGCGTGGGAAGGGCGGGCGCATGAGCCGAGTGACCTGCCTCTCCGGCTCTCGGCGCCCCTGCGGTGCCCGGGCGTTGTACCTGGCCCGCCGGGATGGCTGGAGCCGTGGCACTCTGCCGAGGCGGCGCGGAGGGGCGGGGTCTCCTGGGGAGCGCGCCCGAGTCCTCGAGCGAGGGAATCGCGACGATGAGCCGTGCCGGAATGACGACCAGGGCGGTGGTGCCTCCCGTCACGTTCTCCTGGAGGAGAACGGACAGCCCGTGCGACTGGGCGATTTTCGCGGCGACAAGCAAGCCGAGCTGTCCCGCTCGTACCTGACCGCTGACGTCCACCTCGTCAGGGGCCTTGAGCAGGTGGTTCATCTGCGCGCGTGTCTGCGGATGCATAGGGATGGCCCGGTCCTCGACCTCGATCGCCAGCCCGTTGGAAACCCGCTGCGCTCGCACGGTCACCTTCGTTGCCGGATCGGAGCACTCGCAGGCGTTCTCGATCAGCTCGGCCAGAAGGTGGGTCAGGTCCGGACCCACATGTCCCGGAAGCCCCAGCTCAGCGCCCACGGAACCAGCCGCGACGGCCACACGCGGATACTGCACAACTTCGGAGACCGCGCCGCGCAGCGCCGTCGCGACGGGGACGGGCCGACGCACGCTGCGCAGGGACTGCCCGCCCAGCACCGCCGTGCTCTCGACCTGTCGGCGCATCCGCGTCACGAGGTGATCGATCTCGAAGATCTTCGAAAGCAGCTCCGGGTCGTCGGTCAGCTTCTCCAACTGGCTCAGTGCCTCGAGCGCCTTGCCGACCAGTGCGTGCTCGCGCATCGCCAGACGGCGCAGCACTTCCAGGAGAACGACGGACTGTGACTCGTCGTGCACGCGTATCAGCGACGCGATGGCCTGCGCCTGGAGGGAACTCAACGCCTTGTTGATCTCGACGGTCGGACTGGCCGACGGTGGCGTCTGCATGTCCGGCAGCGCCGGGCGTCCCCCGCGGCACAGCTCGTCCGCCGACCACTGCACCGACTTCTCGACGGCCACTCCTGCCTCGGCGATCGCTGTCAGCGCCGCTGCCTGGGCCTCCTCCACCGCTGCCTGCATGGCCCCTGCGGCCGTGCGCACTCCGCGAGCCGCCACCAGCGCGACCCCGGCCAGCCCACAGACGAGGTCGGCCAGGAGCCAGCCGGGACCTACCGCAGACATCGACCACAGGGCGAAGGCGGCACCCAACAGCGCGGCCAGAAGCACCACGGGCAAGGCCACGGCGCGGCGGACACGGTGCAGCGTGATCGGGTCGATCCGTGGAGGCCGACGTCTGCGGTGGCCGGGAGCGGCCGGCCGTGCCGGGAAGGCGCTGTCAGGCATGGGAATCCTCGTCAGGGGGCGGGGTTGCTAGGCGTGCTGCGGCGTCAGGCTTGTGCAGGTCTGGAGCGTGTTGCGTGAGGTCGAGCGAGGCGCCGGAACCTCGACCGTGCCTCGCTGGCAGGAAGACTGCGTCGCCAGCTGATGAAGGAGCCGAGCACTTTGGATCAGGCCCATGTGGCTGAACGCCTGCGGGAAATTACCGAGCTGGCGCTGCTGGACGGGGTCGTACTCCTCGGCCAGGAGCCCGAGGTCGCTGCGCAGCGCGAGAAGGTGTTCGAACAGGGCGTGGGCCTCGCCGAGGCGGCCGGTCAGGGCGAGCGCATCGACGAGCCAGAAGTTGCAAAGGAGGAAGGTGCCCTCATCGCCGGCCAAGCCGTCCGCTCCGGTGCGCTTGCCGCGGGTCGGGTACCGGTACACGAGCCCGTCCGGTGTGGAGAGTTCACGACGTACCGCATCCACGGTGCCGATGACGCGCGGGTCGTTCGGCGGCAGGAAGCCGACGCAGGGGATGAGC
>KL569100.1:209178-210530 GCA_000715635.1 Streptomyces violaceus
CAGAGATGTGTATAAGAGACAGGCGTGGCGGCGTCCAGGTCCTGGGAGCCGTAGGACTGGGTGAAGGTGTTGCGCGCCGGGTCGAAGCCCTTGGTGCAGACCTCATGGTGGATCGTGGCCCGCAACTCGACCAAGGGGGGCAGGTCCACGTCGAGGGCACCGACTTCCGCCAGGCGGATGGTGCGGTCGACCGCGACCCAGGCCATCACCTTGGAGTGGACGAAGTGCCGGCGTGCCCCGCGGATCTCCCAGATTCCCTCGTCGGGCTCCTGCCAGCGCTGCGCCAGGTGCTCGACGAGGCGCTGGTGCAGGACCGCAGTGTCGGCGCAGTGGGCGACACCGCTCTGGTGCGCGAGGTACAGGGTCTCGATCACCTCGCCGTACACGTCGAGCTGGAGCTGGTCCGCCGCCCCGTTTCCGACCCGTACCGGGGTTGAGCCCTCGTACCCGGGAAGCCAGGCCAGCTCCCGCTCCCGCATATCGCGCTCCCCGGTGATCCCGTACATGATCTGAAGGTTCTCCGGATCGCCGGCCACCGCACGCAACAGCCATCGCCGCCACGCCTGCGCCTCCTGCCGGTACCCGGTCCCCAGCAGCGCGGCCAGCGTCGTGGAGGCGTCGCGCAGCCAGGTGAAGCGGTAGTCCCAGTTCCGTCCGCCGCCGATCTCCTCAGGCAGCGACGTGGTCGGCGCCGCGACGATCCCGCCGCTCGGCCCATAGGTCATCGCCTTCAGCGCGATCAAGGAACGAACCACGGGCTCGCGGAAGGGGCCGTCGTAGGTGCATTCCTGCGCCCACTCCTGCCAGAAGGTGAGCGTCTCGGTGAGCGCGGCCTCCGGGTCGGGAACGTCAGGCGCGGCTGCATGGGATGGGCACCAACTGAGCGCGAAAGCCACGCTCTGACCGGCGGCGACGGCGAAGGCGCTGACGATGGCACCGTCCTTCTCCACCTGCTGGACGCAGGTGTCGAGCCACAGAGCGTCCGCGCCGGCCTCCGCGACCATGCGGCCCCCGACCTCGTGGATCCACGGGCTGACGCTGCCGTATCCCGGCCGCGGACGCATGGCCGAGATCATCGGCACTTCGCCGGTGAGACCCTCTACGATCCGGATCACCTGAGGCGCCCCGTCGCGTGGCGGCATGAAATCCAGGACGCGGACCGAACCGGTCGGTATGCGCCACACCGATTCGAGGACGAGTGAGTCACCGCAGTACCGGCGTTTGGCTTCCGCTTCGGAGCCGGACCGGCCAGGAGGCGGCGAGGCCGGAGCGATCTGCCAGGTGCCGTGTTTCTGCGTCCCGAGCAGGCCGGCGAAAACGGCCGGCGAGTCGAAGCGGGGCAGGCACAGCCA
>KL569100.1:210717-211799 GCA_000715635.1 Streptomyces violaceus
CGAGTCGAAGCGGGGCAGGCACAGCCAGTCGATCGAACCGTCGTCGCAGACGTGGGCACTGGTCTGCATGTCGCCGATCAGGCCGTACTGCTCGATACGCGGAAGACGTTCCATCGCTTGTGAATCTCCATTGACCCCGCAGGCCGGGGGGTATCGGGGGCCGCTACGGCGGCCGGGAACACTGAGAAGGAGGGGCACCTGTGGTCACCGGGGTGAGGTCGGGTCGTTCAGGGTCGGCGGGGAGTCCTCGTCGGCCGCGACAGGACTGGCTGCGCGCTCGCCGCGGAGGACCAGCCAGGCCATCGGCCCGAGAATCAGCCCGATGACGACGACCCCGGTTACTGTCACGTCCGTGGCACCGAAGCGGCCCAGACCAAACAGGCGAGGGCGACTGCGAAAACCGCCCCGCGCAGCATGTTGATCCGGGGCTTCCACGAACGCCGCCTGCGCTCCGGGCGCAGCGACCCGGGATCACCGCGCTCCACATGCGTGACGAGTTCCTGCGTCGCTTCGGCGAGATCGACCAGGTACACCCGGCTGGGCATGTAGCCCTCGGGGACGCTGTCCGAGCAGAGCCGCTGCGCGCGCAGCAGGACGGGGGTGCCCGAAGCGGTTCGTGCTCCCAACTGGGCAACGTGACCGCGCAGACGGCGAACGAGGTCCTCCACATCAGCAGCGCTCTCGGGTAGCGGTGAATCCTCGCCCAGTACGAGCGTCACCGTCTCCGACGCGGCCACCACGTGATCACGCTGCGGCGCCCGCTTCACGGTGACGGGCCCTCGCTCTCCGCCCACGCTCTGGATGTCTCCTCCGCGAGGGACCAGCGAAAGGCGCATGACACAACTCCTGTTCGGATCAAGCCAAAGTGAGCCGAAATCGCCGGTTGGCACCGACGGCTGGCGTGCGAAGTGAGTGATCTGGCAGCTACGTTGAGCGAACCGTGAATCCCGTCTGAGGGGTATGCCTGTGCGGACCGGAAGGCCGCCAAAGGCGCCAAAGATCATTTCAGACCCGAGGGGCAGTCCATGGCCCGTGAACGAAACGTCGCCCTCGCCGCACTCCTGCGCGAAGCAGGCTGGGCC
>KL569100.1:211996-217048 GCA_000715635.1 Streptomyces violaceus
GGCTGGTCCCAGCCACAAGCAGCCGCTGCCGTTGCTCGAGTGGCCGCGGAGAGCGGAGTGCGTGAGCTGGAGGCGATCTCCCGCTCGCACATCTCCATGTGGGTGCTCGGCACGAAGCCGAGTGGCAGAGCGCCGCATATCCTGCGCGAGACGCTGTCCCGCAGACTCGGCCGCCACCTCACCCTGGCCGACCTCGGGCTGGAAGAAGAGCCAACAGGCACGACCGACACCGGATCCGACTGGAGCGTCGACCCTCTGACCGCACTGGCCGAGCTGGGAAGCGACGATCTCGACATGCACCGACGCAAGCTGCTGTCCACCGCCGCCTACTCTGCGGCCGGCCTCGCCCTGCCCACAGCCTCGTGGTGGGCAGCCGCCCCCGCCGCAGCGGCGAAGCGCCGACCGGCATCCCCGCGCCCGGTGACCCAGACAGACATCGACGACGTCCGCGACCTCACGGTCTACTACTCCGCGCGCGACCAGCAGCGAGGCGGCGCTTCCGGCCGCAAGGCCCTCGCTAGCCACCTGCTCGACGGTGCGGTACCGCTGCTTGGCGGCCGATTCCGTACAGATCAGCTCCGCCGCGACACGTACTCCGCCGTGGCGGAGATGACTTACCTCGCCGGTTGGATGGCCTTCGACGCCAGTGAACACCGCACTGCCCAGCGCTACCTCACCATTGCCGCCCGCATCGCGGCGGAAGCTGGAGACGGACCGCTCGGTGGTCATGTCCTGCGCGCCCTCGCCCACCAGGCCGTGGACCTCGGGCATCCACGCCGGGCGCTCGCCCTGGCCGACGCCTCGATGTCCCGCGACCGCTACGGCCAAGCCAGCCATCGTGAAAAGGCACTTCTGGCGATCGTCCACGCTCGCGCACTCGCGGCCGACGGCGACCGGGCCGGCTCTCTCGCGGCCATCAGCCGCGCGGAGCGGGACCTCGCCCGCGCCGACACCAACGAGGCGCCGGCGCGCGTCGGCTTTTTTCAGGAAGCCTCCCTCGCCCACGAGACGGCCTGCGCTCTGCGTGACATGGGCCAGCCTCGGGATGCGGAGATCCACTTCAAGCGCAGCGTGGCCACGCGCCAGCGCCAGCAGTTCGCCCGTACCCACGGCGTGACGCTCGGTTACCTCGGCGCCGTCCAAGTCCAGCAGGGACGCCTTGACGAGGCATGCGCAACCTGGAACGAAGCACTCGACGCCATGGCCGGTATCCAGTCCGGGCGAGCCCGCGACGTCATCGTCCGCATGCAGAGCGACATCTCGCCCGTCCGGCAGCGCGGTGGTCGCCACGTCGCCGAACTGGACCGTCGCGCGCGAGGCTTGTTGCGCGCCATAGGCTGACCACAGAACGGTTTCGCGGCGCTGACCGGAGGCCGCCGCGCACGCTACGCCCAGGGAGAGGAACGAGCGCTGATGCCGACCTACGAGGTCAAGTCGATCGCCACGGTCGTCGGCGGCCACACTCGCGTACAGGACGACTACCAAGGCGGGGTCGAATCGATCATCC
The DNA here is from genome assembly GCA_000715635.1 of Streptomyces violaceus. Lineage (GTDB taxonomy): Bacteria > Actinomycetota > Actinomycetes > Streptomycetales > Streptomycetaceae > Streptomyces > Streptomyces violaceus. Next base: position 213,504 of record KL569100.1, read on the forward strand.
GGCTCGACGACGCGTATCCCCTTGAAACGCTGCAAGGAATCGAGGAGTTCTCCCACCTGACCGTGACCTGGCGCTTCCATCTGGCCCGACCCGAAGACGTCCAGCTCCACGCCCGCAGTCCAAGGGGAAACCAGAACTGGCCGGCGACCGGTACGTTCGTCCACCGCAACCACCGGCGCCCCAACCAACTGGCGGTCAGTTACCCGCGGTTGCTCAAGGTCGAAGACAGGGACCTCCTGGTCACCGATCTCGACGCCGTCGACGGGACGCCCGTGATCGACCTGGCACCGTACTTCGAACAGATGGGGCCTCAGGGCCCGATCCGTCAGCCCGCATGGCCTGGCGAGATGCTTGAACCGAACTACTGGGCGAAGGCAAGCGAACGGCCCTCCGAGCGTCCCCTGTAGGGGAAGTGACTGAGCTGCCCGACTCGTCAACCGCATGGCCGGGAACCATTTGGAAGTCTGGCTCAACCCTCAGCCCTCGCGTACCGGAACTCACACCACGTCTCCTTGCCGCTGCTCTCCCACGCGTCTGAGATCGCATCGACAAGCCGGATCCCGCGACCGGATTCACCGTCGGGTCCGGCTTCCTTGAGTACAGCTGGGGCCGGATTGTGATCGGTGACCGAGACACGCACCACGTCGACGGCCACCGTGATCCGGAGCACGACTTCTCCCTCACCGTGAATCACGGCGTTGGTGGCCAGCTCCGAGACGGCCAGTACGACGACCCCCGCCACCGGGTCCGAAACACGGCACCGCCGCAGGAACGCCCCGGCTGTCTGCCGCATCTCCCCAACTTTCGCGAGATCAGGGAGAAAGGCCGCCTGACAGCCATGGGGTGCCGCCGGTATGCCTGCCCTCGCCGATGTGCTGTGCCGGTATTCGTGAACCGACCTCGCGTATGACACGCCTGCTACGTCGGCAAAGCTACGGATGCCCCCGCCGGGCGGGGTCTCCTCTTGGAGCCTGGTCATGGGGGCTATCGTACCGCGTGGCGCCGCCGTCGACCAGGGGAATCCAGAGGGGGAAATATCTGTCAAGGGGGAAAGTCGGAGGGGGAATTGAGGCCATGATTGGATTCCGCCCACCAACAGAGGTCACACTCATGCCAGATCCGTTCGCCGACCTGCTCCTCCGGCTCCGGCAGGAGGCGGGCAGGACGCAGGAGGAGCAGGCAGACGCGATCAACGCTGTCTCCGGCCGGGACACCATGACCCGCCGAGAGATCAGCCGCTATGAGAACTTCGAGAACGTCCCTACCAATCACACAATCGCCCACATCGCGGCGGCCTGCGGTGTGCCCTTCGAGGAGCTTCAGCGGGAGGCCAAGGCTGCCCGCGCTCGGAAGAGAAAGGGGCATGCCAGTGCAGAGGAGGACCAGGACGCCGTGAAGCGTCGCACGCTGCTGGGTGGCGCCGCTGTCGGCGTGAGCGCGGCTGCCGAGCCCTGGGGGCGCCTCGCCTTCGCCCTCAGTAAGGGGTCCAAGATCGATTCGCCCTCCGCCGTCGCGCTCATCGACCGGGCCGCTGAGCTACACGTCCAGGAACTCAATCTCAGCGCCCGGCGGCTACAAAGGACGGTCGAGTCGCATCTTGACGCGATCACCGCGGCTCTGCCTCGTGCCGGCGAGCACGAGCGGGCTCTCACTATCGCCGCTGGAGAAACCGCCGCCCTGGCGGGTTGGGTCGCCTGGGACCTGGGTGAGCACGACAAAGCCGACGCCTACTACAAGGTCACGTCGCAGTGCGCGACGACCGCCGGGCACCCTCCGCTCCGAGCCCTGGCCCTGACCTACAGCAGCTACGGCGCCTCGACGCCGAAGGCGAAGTTGGAGTTCCTTTCCCAGGCGGCCAGCGATGTGCGAGGCCACGGCAACGCTACTGCTGCCGCCTGGGTCCTCGGCAGGCACGCGGAGGAGGCTGCGGCGGCCGGCGACGAGATGGGGGCGCTCCGGGCGTTGGAGCGAGCGCGCTTCGCTTACGACTTCGCGGATCACACCAACGAGCAGGCGTGGGTCCGGTTCGTGACCCCGTACCGCATGGATTCGCTGGCCCTCTCTGTATACGGGCAGTTGGGGCGTCCCGAACTCACCGCTACAGCAGACACCGCAGTCGACCGACTCGGAGACGAACTACCGGACGGAGGCGTCGTGGTCCTCGGTGATCTCGCGTCGGCCCTGCTGCGTGGAGGTGACGTCGACCAAGGGGTCTACGTGTCACGCCAGTTCGCCGCAGCGGCACAGGCCAAACCCAACACGATGGGCAAGGAGCGCGCATCGACTATCGCAGCGTCGCTCCCGGACAGCGAGCAGGAACTCAGCCGCCATCTGCGGCAGTTCGCATCCTGAGTCCCTGCGCGGCACGCGGACAAGCCCAGGACGCGAACAGTCGTACGGCCGGTCCGTCGCTCCGCAGACCTATGCCGTCTCCGCGACTACCCAGGACAGGTACGCCTCCGAACCGCCGGTCACGGGCAATGTGATCCACTGGGGGACGTCGTACGGGTGTTTCTCGTGCATCCACGCCTCCAGTGCCGGGAGACGGTCCGTCGTAGTCATGTACGAGATCCGCCACTCCTGCGCCGTCTCAACCTTCCCCTTCCACCAGTAGAAGGCGGTGATCGGCGCATCGATGTGGACGCCCGCTGCCAGCTTGCTCTCGACAGCGCCCCAGGCCAGCGCCTTCGCCTGATCCTCGTTGTCGCTGGTCGTCTGCGCGATCACAATCTCGTTGGCCATGCAACTACCTCTCCAGCTCGGGTACCGCGACCCTACCCAGCCGTTCAGCGCGCATCGAAGTCGGTAGCTACCGGTGTGGGCGGGCGGGACTCAACCAGCGACCTGGACCACTGAGACAGGCAGCAGGCCATTCAAACGCTTGGCGACCTGAACGCGTGGACCGCATAGATACGTGACCTCACCGGGGTGTTGTGTCGTCCGTTGGGCTTCGTACTGACCGCAAGGCAGGCCGGCGAGCCCCTGACTTCCGGGGGCGACAGCGCGTCGGCGGGTGCCTAGCGGAGAGCGAGCGGCGGCCCGGACGAGGTCGGCCGATAGGGCGAATTCTTTCTGTTTCCTCAGGCTGACTCGGCATTTCGCCCATGGCAGACGAGAAAGGGGCTCGAAGGACTGGAACCCTCTCCGGGTGTATGTCAACGTACAACACCTCGGAAGTGCGAGGTCGGTAAGCGACCCGCCTGGAGATCCGATGAGGAGTATTTCCGCCGATGCGCGTCCTCCGATCAGTCCGGCCGGCCGCCCCTGTCCGCTTACTCTTTGTGCGATACACGGTGGACCGTTCATGCCGGATCCACATACGGGGGCGGATCGATTGGCGTCGAGGCTGGCAGTCGGGGCGAGCCTCTTTTCGGAGCGCGAGCGCAACATAGACCAAGATTGCCGGTTAGCCAAACCGGCGATCTTCGCGACCATTGAGCAGGTCCGCATTTGGCTGTACTTGACAGTGGAGCCGTAGCGGACACAGAAGAAGGCAGCGCTCCCCAAACCCACCGGGGAGGGAGAGGAGGAGCATCGGCTACCGC
>KL569100.1:217241-222975 GCA_000715635.1 Streptomyces violaceus
CCGCAGCGGTGATACCCGCGGCACCCTTCGCTGAAGCGCAGTGGCCCCTCCGCCCGCGTGCAGTTTCCACACCCTCAAGGAGAGTGAGTACTCTGTCCGATCCCATCAAGAAACTTCCACCGAACTCGAAGGGGAAGGTTCGATACCGGTTTGTTGTCGACGCAGGAATCGACCCCGAAACTGGTAAGCGTAAGCAGTTGAGGCGCACCTTCGACTCGTTGAAGGAAGCCAGGGCTGAGTACGCAAACATAACTAACCGGCGGCATGATGGGTCGCTTGTGCCGCCCAACAAGATCACCGTGAATGAGTGGCTCGACCGATGGCTGGCCATGAAAGCGGAGGATCTCGAAGAAACCACCATCTACAACTACGGGATTACCCTGGACCGAGTTCGGGGGAGGCTCGGCAATATCCGTCTCCAGGACCTTACTGAAGAGCACGTGGAAGAGTGGAGAGACTGGGCGCTGGCGCATGGCCGCGTGCGTGGTAAAAGGGCCGGGACGCCACTCAGTGTCACGAGTGTGGATATGAGCCTCGCTCGGCTGAAGGAAGCGCTGGGGAGAGCCGTTACCCGGCGGTTGGTGTACGTCAATGTCGCTGCGCACGTGACCATTCCCCGGAGAGCGCGCAAGGAAGAACGGAAGACTAAAGAGGAGGTGCCGCCCTGGAACGTCCAGGAGGTTCAGAAATTCATCCATGGAATTAGGGGCGAGCGTCTCTATGCTGCGCTTCTTCTTTCGCTGATGGGGCTTCGCCCAGCTGAAGTCTGCGGCCTCCGGTGGGAAGACGTTGACTTGGAGAACGCCACGATCGTCATTGCCAACACGCGCACGATGATGGGCAACCGGTACGTGGTGGAGAAGGACACCAAGTCTCTTGCGGGTGAGCGGGACCTGCCGCTGCCGGCGCTGGTGCTGGGAGCCCTCAAGGCATTCCGGGCTCTCCAAGCCGAGGAGAGGCTCGCTTTGGGGGAGGCGTACACGGTGTCGGGCTACGTGCTGGCGCATGAGACGGGCGACGCCTTCACGATCAAGCAACTTCGCCGACGCGCGTACCGGCTTATGGAGCTTCTCGGGCTCCGTCGCGTCAGGCTCTACGACGCACGCTCGTCGTGCTTCACCTTCCTGGCCAACAACGGCGTCCCGGACCACATCCTCGCGCGATGGGCCGGACATACGAACGTAAAGACGACCAAGCGGTGGTACGTCAAGCCGGATGTAGAAGATCTTCGCGGAGCCGCCACCACTTGGGATGGCCTGCACGGGGGTACGGCAGAGGGGCAAGAGTGAGCCACGCGGACTATGAGCCGAGCAACTTGCGCGCCGTATGGCCTGCAGGATTGGGGCGAGGGGGCTTCGGAGTCCGCTTGCTGGTTTTGGACCGGTGGCTGTAACTGAGAGCATCCGACTACGGCCAAGCCTTCTACCAAGCGTTCACCGTGTGGCGTTTAAGTTGCTGTTGGGCGGGGTCTCGGAAGGTTTCCAGGCGGATCGCGCCGAGCCTCGTTCGTGCCACCACACTCGATGCTGCTTCCTGAACCGCCTGGAGGCCGTGATCAAAGAGGAAAGCGTTGCTCGTAGGCTGAAGGAGGGCACGCGCCCGGAGGGCCCACTGCCGACATGGCCACGAGTACATGCCGGAGAATGTATACCTGGGTTCTCGTTGGCAGGACCGGAGCGGGGCAAGGCCCGCTAGGTCCACCCCGGCGATGTGACATCTCGTGACAGATGAGAGGCTCAGACGGGTGAGCGAGACACCACCGAACACCCTGCAATACCGCTTTGACGGGCCAGAAGACGCTCCCGTCCTGATCCTGGGTCCCTCACTGGGTACCACATGGCACATGTGGGACCGCCAGATCCCCGAGCTGATCAAGCACTGGCGCGTCTTCCGGTTCGACCTGCCGGGACACGGCGGCGCTCCCGCGTACCCGGCGGGCTCGGTCAACGACCTCACCACACGGCTGCTGGCCACCCTCGAGGGGCTCGGCGTGCAGCGCTTCGGCTACGCGGGCTGCGCGCTCGGCGGTGCGGTCGGCATCGAGCTGGCCCTGCGCCACCCCGAGCGGCTCGCCTCCCTGGCGCTGATCGCGGCCTCTCCCCGCTTCGGCACGGCCGACGAGTTCCGGCAGAGAGGCGTGATCGTCCGCACGAACGGCCTCGACCCCATCGCCCGCACCTCGCCCGAGCGCTGGTTCACCGGCGGGTTCGCCGCCGCGCAGCCCGCGATCACCGAGTGGGCCGTGCAGATGGTCCGCACCACCGACCCCGGCTGCTACATCGCCGCCTGCGAGGCGCTCGCCTCGTTCGACGTCCGCGCCGAACTCGGCCGCGTCGGCGTACCGACCCTGGTCCTCGTCGGCTCGGACGACCAGGTCACCGGCCCCGCCGAGGCCCGCACCCTGGTCGCCGGCATCCCCGACGCCCGCCTCGCCGTCGTCCCCGGCGCCTCCCACCTGGTGCCGGTGGAGCAGCCCGCGGCGGTCACCGACCTCCTGGTGCGGCACTTCTCCACCGCCTGGCAGCCCGCCTTCGAGACCTCCACCGGCCAGACGGCCCTGCCAGCGGCCGCCCTCAAGCCGGTCCTGTCCCCGGCACCGCCGCAGCCCCTCCAGTCCGGGCCCGTCGCCGAGATCGCCCCGGTCGTGGCACCCCCGGCGCAGGGGCGGCCCGACCCGTACGACGCCGGGATCAAGGTCCGCCGCGAGGTGCTCGGCGACGCGCACGTCGACCGGGCGCTGGCGCAGGCCGACGACTTCTCCGGGGACTTCCAGGAATTCATCACCCGCTACGCCTGGGGCGAGATCTGGGACCGCCCCGGGCTCGACCGGCGCACCCGCAGCTGCGTCACCCTCACCGCCCTGGTCGCCGGCGGCCACCTGGACGAGCTGGCCTTCCACACCCGGGCCGCCCTGCGCAACGGCCTCACCCCGGGCGAGATCAAGGAGGTGCTGCTCCAGGCGGCCGTCTACTGCGGCGTCCCGGCGGCGAACAGCGCGTTCAAGGTCGCCCAGCAGGTCATCCGCGAGGAGACCACCCCCCACGAGTGAGGGCGCGCGCGACCCCGGGAGGCAGGATGGACTCATGAAGCTCACGAAGATGTCGCACGCCTGCGTCCGCCTCGAGAAGGACGGCCGGACCCTCGTTCTGGACCCCGGCGGGTTCAGCGAGGAGGACGCCGCGCTGGGCGCGGACGCGATCCTCGTCACCCACGAGCACCCCGACCACTTCGACGAGCTCCGGCTGCGCGCCGCGATGGAGAACAACCCGGCCGCGGAGATCTGGACCCTGCGGTCGGTCGCGGAGAAGATCTCGTCCGCCTTCCCCGGCCGTGTGCACACCGTCGGCCACGGCGACAGCTTCACCGCCGCCGGCTTCGACGTCCAGGTCCACGGCGAACTCCACGCGGTGATCCACCCGGACATCCCGCGCATCACCAACGTGGGCTACCTCGTCGACGGCGGCAAGGTCTTCCACCCCGGCGACGCCCTCACCGTCCCCGACCACCCGGTGGAGACGCTGATGCTCCCGGTCATGGCCCCGTGGAGCAAGATCTCCGAGGTCATCGACTACGTCCGCGAGGTTCAGCCGCAGCGCGCCTACGACATCCACGACGCCCTCCTCACCGACCTCGCGCGCCCGATCTACGACCGCCAGATCGGCGGCCTCGGCGGGGCGGAACACCTGCGGCTCACCCCCGGGGCGTCGGCCGACCTCTGAGGCCCGGGCGGCGTTGTCAGACCCTCCGGGTAGGTTGTGGGACATGCGCATCGCGACCTGGAACGTGAACTCGATCACCGCCCGCCTGCCGAGGCTCCTGGCCTGGCTGGAGAGCAGCGGTACGGACGTGCTGTGCCTCCAGGAGGCCAAGGTCGCCGAGGAGCAGTTCCCCGTGGAGCAACTGCGCGAGCTGGGCTACGAGTCGGCGGTCCACGCGACCGGCCGGTGGAACGGCGTGGCGGTGCTCTCCCGCGTCGGCATCGAGGACGTCGTCAAGGGCCTGCCCGGCGACCCCGGGTTCGACGGCTCGGTGGAGCCCCGCGCCATCTCGGCTACCTGCGGCCCGCTCCGCGTCTGGTCGGTGTACGTGCCGAACGGCCGCGAGGTGGACCACCCGCACTACGCCTACAAGCTCCAGTGGTTCGAGGCCCTCAAGGCCGCCGTCGCCGGTGACGCAGCCGGCAGGCGCCCCTTCGCGGTGATGGGCGACTACAACGTGGCGCCGACGGACGACGACGTCTACGACCGCGCGGCCTTCGAGGGCGCGACCCACGTCACCGTCGCCGAGCGAGCGGCCCTGGCCTCCCTGCGCGAGGCGGGCCTGTCGGACGTGGTCCCGCGGCCCCTGAAGTACGAGCACCCCTTCACGTACTGGGACTACCGCCAGCTCTGCTTCCCGAAGAACCGCGGCATGCGCATCGACCTCGTGTATGCCAACGCGCCGTTCACGGGGGCGGTCAAGGACGCGTACGTGGACCGCGAGGAGCGCAAGGGCAAGGGCGCGTCGGACCACGCGCCGGTCGTGGTCGACCTGGACCTCTAGAGCCCGGCCCAGCTCACAGCAGCCGCAGATCCACCGAGTCCGCCAGCGCCGCCAGCCCCGCATCGCCGGGATGCAGGTGGTCGCCGCTGTCGTACGCGGGCAGCATCCGTGCGGGGTCGGCCGGGTCGCGCACGACGGCGTCGAAGTCGAGCACCCCGTCGAAGACACCGCCCTCGCGGATCCACTCGTTCACCGCGACCCGCTCGGCGTCGAGGGCTGCCGTGCACCGCGTCTCGCCTTCGCACGGCAGGATCGTCGCCGCGAGCATCCTGAGCCCCCGGGCCTGCCCGCGTGCCGCCAGCTCCCGCAGCCCCGCGATCACCTGCTCCGCCGAGGTGCCCCAGCGCACGTCGTTGACGCCCTCGAAGACGATCGCCGTACGGGCCGACGGCTGGGCGAGGACGTCCCGGTCGAACCGGTGCAGGGCACTCACCCCGGCCGTGTCCGTGGACACCCCGTCGCCGGGATACCGGTCGGTGACCACACGGTTGCCGGAGACGCCCTGGTTCAGCACTCCGTAGCGCGGCACGGCGCTCTGCCGCAGCAGCCGGCCGGCCAGCACGTTCGGCCACCGCCGGTTCGCGTCCACCGTGGACTTGTCGCCGTCGGTGATCGAGTCCCCGAGCAGCACCACGGACCCGGGCCCGCCGCCCACGTCGACCCCGGCGAGCAGCGGCCAGCTGGTGATCACCGAGGTGTACGCCCTGGCGGTGCCGTCCGCCGCGTGGTCGCCGGGCTCGCTGACGTACGACCGCTGCTGCGCGAGCCGGTGCAGGGGCGCCGCCGGCACCGGGCCGGGCAGATGGAAGCTGACCAGCAGGTTGGCGTCCGCCGGTACCGCGAAGCCCAGCGGATCGCTGTACGCCTGGGCCCCGGCCGGGATCTCCACGCTCTCCGCACCGCCGAAGGACAGCGGCACCGGCGTCGCGCGTGCCGCCGCGCCCGACGCCTGCACGGCGACCGTCGCACCGCCGATCCGTACCGGGGCCGCCGCGAAGGTGTTGTCGAACCGCATCCGCACCCGGGGCCCGCCCGCCGACGTGCGCACCACCAGCCGCAGCGTCCGGTCCGTCCAGGGCCCCACGGCCGCGTAGCCGCCCGTCGACGTCGTCCAGCTGCCCGTCCAGCCCTGCGTGGCGGTCCGTACCGACACCGCGAAGACGTGCAGTCCGGCGGCGCGCGGCAGCCGCAC
>KL569100.1:223221-223526 GCA_000715635.1 Streptomyces violaceus
CGCGCCCCGGCGTCAGCGGCACCGTCACGACGTACAGGCGGGCCTGCTCGGCGAGTTGCCCGCCGGGCGTGTTGACGTGCGGCAGGGCCACCGCCTTCGTCGCGAGCGGCCCGGTGCGCCAGTCGGGCGCGGTCAGCCGGTAACCGGAGCGGGTGCCGTTCGCGTACGTGACCGTGCCCGGGCCGCCCGCCTCCGTGCCGGCCGTTCCCGCCACCAGGAAGGCGAGGGCGTCGCCACGCCCCTTGACGCGCACGTTCTGCCCGGCGGCGCGGACGTTGTCCGGCTCGCCCGCCTGCCGCCGCGGC
>KL569100.1:223698-228207 GCA_000715635.1 Streptomyces violaceus
CGCCGGCGCCGTCGAAGTCGGCCGCCGCGGGCCGGCTGTCGTCGCTCACGGCGATGTTGTCGAACAGCCGCTCAAGCGGCACCGGCGCGGCCCGTCTCTCCTCGACGGCCTGCGCCGATACCGCCGAGATCAAGGACCCGCACAGGGTCAGGACGACCAGGATCCCCCGGACACATCGGCGCACGGCCGACTCCTCCCGCTCATCGACACACGACGCGACAACACCAAACGCAGGGACGGAACAGAAGACACGACGAAAGCCGTGACGCACGACGCACGGTGAAGCTAGGGAGACATCAGGGACTCGTCAACGAGCCATGCGCGAACTCGGCGTGAACTCGACCGTCGCCGAAGGCCCGCGCGCCTGTGGTGCGTACGGGGGTACGAATGACACGCTGGACGTATGAACATCCCTTTCCTGGGCAACCGGCGCCAGAAGGTCGGGTTCCCCGACCCCGCGGGCATCGCGGACCTGCTCGCCGAGTGCGAACTGCTCCGCTCCCAGGCGTCCCGGGCGGGGGTCCGGCTGGACGACTCGGCGGCCTCGCTGGAGGCGCTGGACCAGCTGCTGCCGCGCTGGCGGGACGACGAGGAGACCCTGGCCTGGCTCGGCAACGACGCCGGGCTCTACCTGGGCTCCGTCATCGTGCGCACCGTGCCGGGAGCCGCCTGGGAGATCCGTTCCGACGGTCAGCCCGTCGTGCGGCTCACCTCCGGCAGGGAGTTCGACGTCGTGGACTCCGGGCACGAGTGGGCCGCGTACGGCGTGCCCGAGCTGTCGCAGCTGTACGCGGAAGTCGCGGAGGCGTGAGGCCCATGACCGTACCCTTGGTCGTACTCTTTGAGCCAAAGTGCGATGTAAATACGGCTAATGATCGAAAAGTGCGTGTCGCCCGACAAGTCCGATCTTGCCTGGATACGTTGCGGCAACCACCACACAGCTGAGAGTGAGTAGGGCTGAGTATGGCCGTAGATCCGCTGATCGAGCTGCGTGACGTCAACAAGCACTTCGGAGAGCTGCATGTCCTGCGGGACATCAACCTCACCGTCGGCAAGGGGGAGGTGGTCGTGGTCATCGGCCCCTCGGGGTCGGGAAAGTCGACACTGTGCCGGGCGATCAACCGGCTGGAGACCATCGAGTCGGGGACGATCGTCCTCGACGGACAGCCGCTGCCCGAGGAGGGCAAGCCCCTGGCCCGCCTGCGCGCCGACGTCGGCATGGTCTTCCAGGCGTTCAACCTCTTCGCCCACAAGACCGTCCTGGAGAACCTCTCCCTGGGGCAGGTCAAGGTGCGCGGGCGCAAGAAGGAGGACGCCGACAAACGCTCCCGGGAACTCCTCGACCGGGTCGGCGTCGCCGACCAGGCGGACAAGTACCCGGCACAGCTCTCCGGCGGCCAGCAGCAGCGCGTGGCCATCGCCCGTGCCCTGGCCATGGAGCCCAAGGCGATGCTCTTCGACGAGCCGACCTCGGCCCTCGACCCGGAGATGATCAACGAGGTGCTGGAGGTCATGAAGCAACTGGCCCGCGACGGCATGACCATGATCGTCGTCACGCACGAGATGGGCTTCGCCCGTTCGGCCGCCAACCGCGTCGTCTTCATGGCCGACGGCGGAATCGTCGAGGACCGCACCCCTGACGAGTTCTTCACCAACCCCACCAGCGACCGCGCCAAGGACTTCCTCTCCAAGATCCTCAAGCACTGAACGGGCAGGCACCGGACGGCTCATCGGATCGGACCTCGACTACGATGTGCCCTTCATCCCTGTCGGAGAGGGGGACTTCGCCGAAATCCGCCGATCCCGTCAGGGGGGGAGCAGACCGCCCGCCCGGTCCGCGGGGCGTTCCAGCCGGGTGTGGCCCCCACGGCCCTTCCGGCCACGGGGGCGGCGGTTCACATCGGCCAGGCCCGTCCGGCGGCAGCCGGAGATCACTGCTCGCGCAGCGGGACCGACACGTACGACGGGTCGTTCGCAGGCGAGGAGAAGGTCAGCTGCGCGCCGGACGGGTTGTGCTCGATGTAGAGCGGGTCGACCGTGTCGACGACCAGGGCGAGGCGATGCCCGGCCGGGACGTCGTAGGCCGTGGAGTTCAGCTCCAGGTCGACGCCGAACGGCTTTCCGGGCGTGCGCCCGTGGAAGGTGTACGGCGCGTTGGAGACCAGCTTGCCGAGGCCGAGCGGCCCCACGTCGTAGAGGTAGGCGACGAGGGTGCCGCTCTCCTTGGTCGGGGTGAGGGTCGTGTGCAACTTCGCGGTGCCGCGCACCTGTTGGGCTTCCCCGTACTTCTCCGACTGCCACACGGCGGCCCAGCGGCGGGGGAGCAGCGGGATCGAGGCCATCGGGGGCAGCTGGGCCACCTGGTCGAGGATGCTGGACAGGAAGACGACTCCGCCGTCCGCCCCCGAGTTCACGTTCGCGCGGATCGTGGTCGTGCCCGCGAGGGCGATCTTCCGGTTGGTCGCGGCGACCGACTTCCAGTCCGGGTAGCCCTCGTAGCCGCCCGAGGAACGGGACTTGAGCTGGACGGGCTGCTCACGGTCGATGCCGTTGTCCTCGCCCCTGAGGTGGTGGTCGAACCAGCGCGTGGTGTCCTTCCACACGTCGTTGGGCAGCCCGAACAGGCCGGTCAGCTCGGCCGTGGCGTGGTCTCCGGGCCGCATCTCCAGTCGCTTCGGGCCGGTCAGCTTCTCGTAGAAGTCGGCGTACTGGTTGGGCGGGAAGATCGTGTCGCCCCAGGCGTTGGCGAGCATGATCGCCGCGCCGTTCTTGTTGATCTGGTCGACGTAGGTAGCAGCGGAACGTTTCTTTCCCCAGGCGATGAGCTCCGGCTCCTTCGCCAGGTTGGAGCTGTAGAAGTCGTCGAAGGTCTGCCGGAGTTCGGCGCTCTGCCGGCCCGTGACGATGCTCGCGCCGTCCAGCAGGGCGGACGCCTGGACGTGCTGGGTGCGTCCGGAGTAGATGGAGTCGATCAGGTCCGCCCAGCCGCTCAGTGACGCGACCGCCTTGACCCGCTTGTCCTGCGCGGCGGTGAGCAGGCTGATGCCGGCGCCGTAGGAGACGCCCGCCATGCCGATGTGCCCGGCGTCCGAGGGGGTGTGGGCGAGCGCCCAGTCGATGACCTTCGACGCGTCGGCGATGTCGGGTGGGCCCGCTACTTCTATCTCGCCGCCCGACTGCCAGAAGCCGCGCACGTTGTACGTGACCACGACGTACCCGGAGTCGGCGAGTTTCTGTGCCTGGGCCAGGTATTCGACCTGGGGCAGGCCCCAGCTCGTGGGCATGACGAGCAGCGGGTAGCGGTGCGTGCCGTCGGCCCCGGCCGGGGTGACGACGTTGGCCTTGAGGACGGTGCCACCGTCGCCGGTGATGTCGACGAAGCGGACGGGGTTCGGCGCCGCCTGTGCGGTGGGGGCGAGTCCGAGGGCTGTGCCGGCGACCAGGGTTGCCGAGACGGCGCCTACGGCGGTGGTGCGCAGGGCCTTGCGGGTGTGTCCCACGGGTCACTCCTCACTCGTGTAAGTGCAAAGTGACCAGACGGTAACCTCGCGCCCTTACCAGTGGTAACCCGTCGGTAAGTTACGTGCCAGTAACGATTGTTGAGAAATGGAGGACTTCAGGAGGCCCGGTGGCTGTTGCGTGGAGCGGCAGGGGCGGGCAGCGGGGTCTGAGCCGTCCGCGTCACGTCCTCCACCAGTTCGACGACGTCCGGGCCGTATGCCTGCGAGTTGATCACCTTCAGCAGCAGCACGAAGGAATCGCCGTACTTGCGGGCCAGCCGCTCGTGGTTGCGGGCGAGGTAGCGGGTGGCGGCCTGGTTGGTGATGGCCCGCTGGCCGCAGAAGAGGAACACCGGACGCGCCTCACGGCGGTCGCCGGCGGTGAGCCGGGCCAGCAGGACGTACTCCGTGATGCCCGGATCCATGCGGTAGCGCTCGTCGCCGATCTGGAAGGCGCCCCGGTCGGGCCCCGGTTCGGCGTCGATGTTGACGCGCACGCCGGGCAGCATGGCCGCCATGTGCGCCATCATGCGCCGGTTGGACCCCGGGCCGCCCACACAGAACTCGGTGCGCTCGCCGAAGCCCTGATGGGCCGAGTCCTGGGTGACCACGTGGAGGTGCGCCCCGCAGCTCTTGATCAGCGCGGAGAGTTCCAGGAGCGCGTACACGTCGAAGCGGTGCACCGCCGGCTCGGTGGCGGCCGGATCACGGTTGACGACCAGCAGCGACTCCGAGTTCTCGGGCAGCCCGAAGAAGGCCTGCTTGCGCCGGAGTTTCCGCTTCCACAGAAACGTACGGGCGAGCCAGCCCAGCGCGGCGCTGATGCCCGCCGCGGCCACACCCAGGACTATGTTGCGCACGTCGTCGTTCATGGGCGCGCATGCTAGCGGGCGTCGACGCACCGGTGTTCCGCGCTTGCCTGACGCGGCCATGGCGATGAATTAAGCTGCGCGGACGGCCTTTGACTGGAGGTGCGGATGCGTCGCCCTGTCGCACGGAATCTGACGGT
>KL569100.1:228460-230129 GCA_000715635.1 Streptomyces violaceus
CGGCGCCACCCGCCGCGCAGACCACCGGCGGTGAGAAAACGCCCCTGGCCGTCGGCTACGGCGGCGCCGTCTCCAGCGTCGACCCGGACGCCTCGGCCGCTGGCATCGAGGTCCTGCGCAAGGGCGGCAACGCCGTCGACGCGGCCGTCGCCACAGCCGCCGCGCTCGGCGTCACCGAGCCCTACTCCGCCGGCATCGGCGGGGGCGGCTACTTCGTCTACTACGACGCCAAGTCCCGTACGGTGCGCACCATCGACGGCCGCGAGACCGCTCCGCTGTCCGCCGACAAGAACCTGTTCACCGAGAACGGCAAGCCCATCCCGTTCGCCGCCGCCGTCAGCAGCGGCCTGAGCGTCGGCACGCCCGGCACGCCCGCCACCTGGCAGACGGCGCTGGACCAGTGGGGAAGCAAGCGGCTCGCGAGTGTCCTGAAGCCGGCCGAGCGGCTGGCGCGCGACGGTTTCACGGTCGACGAGACCTTCCGCTCGCAGACGGCGTCCAACGAGACCCGCTTCCGCTACTTCCCGGACACCGCCGAGCTGTTCCTGCCGGGCGGCCGGCTCCCCGTCGTCGGCTCCACCTTCAAGAACCCCGACCTCGCCCGCACCTACGCGGAGCTGGGGAGCAAGGGCGTCGGCGCGCTCTACCGCGGCGGCCTCGGCCGGGAGATCGTCGACACGGTCAACAAGCCGCCCGTCGACCCGGCCTCCGGCTGGAACGCCCGCCCCGGCGACCTGTCCGCGAAGGACCTGGCCGCCTACCGGACCAAACTCCAGTCACCCACCAGGACCTCCTACCGCGGCCTCGGCGTCTACTCCATGGCCCCGTCGTCCTCCGGCGGTACGACGGTGGGCGAGGCTCTCAACATCCTGGAGCGGACCGACCTGTCGAAGGCGAGCAAGGCGAAGTACCTGCACCGCTTCATCGAGGCGAGCCGGATCGCGTTCGCGGACCGGGGGCGGTGGGTGGGTGACCCCGCCTTCGAGGACGTGCCGACGAAGGAACTGCTGTCGCAGCGGTTCGCCGACTCGCGCGAGTGCCTCATCAAGGACGACGCGGTGCTCACGAGTCCGGTGGCGCCGGGCGACCCGCGCAACCCCGCGCGCTGCGGCTCGGGCGGTAAGGCCGCTCCGACGACGTACGAGGGCGACAGCACCACGCATCTGACGGCGGCCGACAAGTGGGGGAACGTCGTCGCCTACACGCTCACCATCGAGCAGACCGGTGGCAGCGGGATCACCGTGCCGGGGCGGGGGTTCATCCTCAACAACGAGCTGACGGACTTCTCCTTCACGCCGGCCAACCCCGCCGTGCACGACCCGAACCTGCCCGGGCCCGGGAAGCGGCCCCGGTCGTCGATCTCGCCGACGATCGTGCTCGACCGGCATGACCGGCCCGTGGTGGCGCTGGGGTCGCCGGGTGGGGCGACGATCATCACGACTGTTCTGCAGACGCTCACCGGGTTCGTCGACCGGGGGTTGCCGTTGGTCGATGCGATTGCCGCGCCTCGGGCGAGTCAGCGGAATGCGGCGCAGACCGAGCTGGAGCCCGGGCTGTATGACAACGCCGGGTTGCGGAAGGAACTCGAGGCGATCGGGCATTCCTTCAAGGTGAACCCTGAGATCGGGGCGGCTACGGGTGTTCAGCGGCTGCCCGGTGGGAAGTGGCT
>KL569100.1:230359-231307 GCA_000715635.1 Streptomyces violaceus
CCGCTGAGACGGTGCGGCGGGGCGGAGGATCGGCCATGGTGGTGCGCCCTGTGCGTTGAGGGCCGTGTGCGGGTGCTTGGGGGCTGGTCGCGCAGTTCCCCGCGCCCCTCAAGAGGGCGCTGCCGAACTCTGCGTTTGGAATGTCAGATGGTTGTCCTCGGTGTCCACCGTGACCTGGCCGCCCTCGGGCACCCTGCCGTCCAGCAGCAGCCGGGACAGTTCGTTGTCCACCTCGCGCTGGATCGTGCGGCGCAGTGGGCGGGCGCCGTACTCCGGCTGGTAGCCGTGGTCGGCCAGCCATTCCACCGCTCGGTCGGTGAAGGTCACCGTGATGCCCTTGTCGTGCACGAGGGAACGGGTGCGGTCCAGCAGGAGGTTGGTGATCCTGCGCAGCTGTTCCGTGGTGAGCTGGCGGAAGACGACGATCTCGTCGATGCGGTTGAGGAACTCGGGGCGGAAGTGCTCGCGCAGCGGGCGCAGGATCTGCTCGCGCCTGGCCTCCTCGTCCGCGTCGGCGCCGCCTGACGCGAAGCCCAGCGTGGCGCCGCGGCGGGTGATCGCCTCGGAGCCGAGGTTGCTCGTCATCACGATGACGGTGTTGGTGAAGTCCACCGTGCGGCCCTGTGAGTCGGTCAGCCGGCCGTCGTCGAGGACCTGCAGCAGGATGTTGAAGACGTCCGGGTGCGCCTTCTCGACCTCGTCCAGCAGCAGGAGCGAGTACGGGTGGCGGCGGACGACCTCGGTGAGCTGGCCGGCCTCCTCGTGGCCGACGTAGCCGGGCGGGGCGCCGATCAGGCGGCTGACGGTGTGCCGCTCCTGGTACTCGCTCATGTCGAGGCGGACCATGCGGTCCTCGCTGCCGAACAACGCCTCGGCGAGCGCCCGGGCCAGTTCGGTCTTGCCGACCCCGGTCGGGCCGAGGAAGAGGAAGCTGCCGATCGGCCGGTC
>KL569100.1:231546-233659 GCA_000715635.1 Streptomyces violaceus
GCGCAGCACCGCGTCGGAGACGACCCGTACGGCCTCGTCCTGGCCGACCACCCGCTGGTGCAGATGCTCTGCCAGCCCCAGCAGCCGGTCCTTCTCCTCCTGGGTGAGGCTGCTGACCGGGATGCCGGTCTGCCGGGACACCACCTCGGCGATCGACTCGGCCTCGACGACGAGGTCCTGGCCCTCGTCGATCTCGCTGTCGCCGCCGGCCTGGGCGATCCGCTGCTTCACATCCAGGATCCGGTCGCGCAACTGGGTGGCCTGCTCGTACTGCTCGTCCGCGACCGCCTGGTCCTTGTCCAGGGTCAGCTGCTCGAGCTCCCGCTCCAGGGCCCGTACGTCCGTGCCCTTGGTCCGGGCCCGCAGCCGCACCCGGGCACCGGCCTGGTCGATCAGGTCGATGGCCTTGTCCGGCAGGCGGCGGTCGGTGAGATAACGGTCGGACAGCTCCACGGCCGCCACCAGCGCCTCGTCGGTGTAGCGGACCTGGTGGTGGGCCTCGTAGCGGTCCCGCAGGCCGCGCAGGATCTCGATCGCGTCCGCGGGGGTCGGCTCCGGGACCATGATCGGCTGGAAGCGGCGGGCCAGCGCCGCGTCCTTCTCGATCCGGCGGTACTCCTCCAGGGTGGTGGCGCCCACGATGTGCAGCTCGCCGCGGGCGAGGGCCGGCTTGAGGATGTTGCCGGCGTCCATCGAACTGCCGTCGCCGCCACCGGAACCGGCGCCCACGACCGTGTGCAGCTCGTCGATGAAGATGATCAACTGCTCGGAGTGGGTGCGGATCTCACTGACGATGTTGTTCATCCGCTCCTCGAAGTCACCCCGGTAGCGGGTGCCCGCGACCACGCCCGTCAGGTCCAGGGCGACCACGCGGCGTCCGCTCAGTATGTCGGGCACGTCCCCCTCGGAGATGCGCTGCGCCAGCCCCTCCACGATGGCGGTCTTGCCGACGCCCGCGTCACCGATCAGCACGGGGTTGTTCTTGCCGCGGCGGGAGAGGACCTCGACGGTCTGCTCGATCTCCTGGTCCCGGCCGATCACCGGGTCGATGCGCCCCTGCCGTGCCAGTTCGGTGAGGTCGCGGCCGTACTTGTCCAGGGTCGGCGTGTTCGTCGGGCGCGGCCGCTCGGCCTGGGGGACCTCCGGCGCCTCGGGCGGGGTGGAAGGCGCGAAGCGGGCCGCGTTCAGGATGTGCCCGGCGGCCGAGTCGGGGTTCGAGGCCAGGGCGCTGAGCACGTGCTCCGGGCCGATGTAGCCGTAGCCGCGGGCCCGGGCCATGTCGTGCGCGTCCAGCAGGGCCCGTTTGGCGGCCGGGGTGAGGGACAGCGCGGTCGGCGGCGGTGCGTCCTCCGGGCCGTGCTGGGCCGGGCCCGACCGGTCGTCGATCTCCGACGCCAGCGAGTCGGGATTGGCCCCGGCCTTGCTGAGCAGGGTCCGGGTGGGCTCGGTGGCGAGCGCCGCCCGCAGCAGATGCTCCGTGTCGAGGTCCCGGCTGCCGTGCTCGGCGGCGTACTGGGCGGCGCCGCGGACGAGCTCCCGGGCCGGCTGGCTGAGCAGCCGCCCGAGGTCGATCTGCCGGGGACCCGGACGCGGTCCGCCGAAGAAGCGTGCGAGGAATTCTCCGAAGGGGTCCGAGCCGTAGCCCTCCGGGCTGGTGAAGCCGCTGCTCATGGGCCTTCCGTTCCCGGCGTCCCCGGCGCCCGCGCGGGGGGACGCCCTCGCTGGTCGACGTGCCGGGGTCGGGTAACCCGGGTGGCAGCCGGTTACACCTGGGGCGCGCTCGTAGAACACCTTCGCACGATCGTCGGCAGCGGGCACCTTCGGGACATTTCCGGAGGACTCGGGGTGGCCGGGGTGGCCGGGGTGGTTCAGCGCGCCGTCAGGATCCTCGGCCCGGAATCCGTGATCGCCACCGTGTGTTCCGCGTGGGCCGCGCGGGAGCCGTCGTTCGTCTTCAGGGTCCAGCCGTCGGGAGCCGCGTGGTAGTCGTCCGTACCGCCCCCGATGACCATGGGCTCGATCGCCAGCACCATGCCGTGCCGCAGACGCATGCCCCGTCCGGGCCGGCCCTCGTTCGGCACCCCGGGATCCTCGTGCATACGGCGGCCGATGC
>KL569100.1:233877-235793 GCA_000715635.1 Streptomyces violaceus
GTGTATAAGAGACAGCGCCGAAGCCGTCCGGGATGCCGTAACCGGCGCCCCGGCACACCGTGCCGATCGCGTGGGCGATGTCGCCGATGCGGTTGCCCACGACGGCTGCCTCGATGCCCGCCGCGAGGGCCCGCTCGGCGGTCTCGACCAGGCGCAGATCGCCCTTGCGCGGGGTGCCGACGACGAAGCTGAGGGCCGAGTCGCCGACCCAGCCGCCCAGTTCGGCGCCGAAGTCGAGGGACACGAGGTCGCCGTCGCGCAGGCGGTAGGGGCCCGGGACGCCGTGCACGATCGCGTCGTTGACCGAGGCGCAGAGGACGGCGGGGAAGGGGGTCGGCGCGAAGGAGGGCCGGTACCCCAGGAAGGGTGAGGTCGCCCCCGCCTCGCGCAGCACGTCGTGCGCCACCTCGTCCAGTTCCAGCAGGGAGACGCCCACGTCGGCGGCCTTTCGCGCGGCCGTCAGGGCGCGGCCGACGACCTGGCCCGCTTCGTACATGGCGTCGATAGATGTGTCGGTCTTGAGTTCCACCATGCCAATTACTATACCGGTATTAGAATGGGGGCATGGTGCGCACCCCTCTCACCCCCGAAGAGCGCGAACGCGGCGAGCGGCTGGGCCGGTTGCTGCGTGAGGCGCGTGGCGACCGGAGCATGACGGAGATCGCCGCGAACGCGGGCATCTCCGCCGAGACCCTCCGGAAGATCGAGACCGGGCGGGCCCCCACCCCTGCCTTCTTCACGGTGGCCGCGCTGGCCGGCGTGCTCGGCCTGTCCATGGACGAAGTGGCGGAGCGGTGCGTGCCTGCACCGGTCTGACGACCTGGCGCTGAGGCTCCCGCGTCGCGCGCGAAAACTCCCCGTAGCACTCCTGTAACACGACTGGTGTTGCCTACGGGGCGGAGCGCTCCGGTCAGGCGGGAGTTGAGCGATGGCAGCGGATCAACTCCCGGTCAGGGTCCGGGAGTTCGCACAATACCTGGACGGTCTGCTGGCACGCCTTGACCCGTCCGGCGGCTGGTGCGCGGTGTTCTGGCAGCGCGACCCGGAGGGCATGCGGGCCTGCCTCGACGGGCATGAGATGCCGCCCTGGGACGTGGTGGAGGCGCTGCTGCAGGACCTCGCCGGGCAGTACGGCCCCGGCGGCGCGGGCCCGGAGACAGAACGCGCCTGGTCCCTGCATGCCGCCGCGCTCACCGCCTACGATGCCCGGCCGGGCGGCCGCGACGCCCTCGGGGACCGGCTGGACGTCATGCTCCGTGAGCAGAGGTACGCCGCCGAGCGCCAGGCCGACCTGAGCCGCCTCCTCGCCTCCGCCGCCACCCGAGAGCAGGCCGACGCCCTCCGCATCGACCTCGCCTGGGCCCACGACGACCACGAACGCGCGAGGGCGCGCTGCGCGGAGCTGCGCGGGCGCATGGCCCACCTGGACCGCCGCGACCGCGGCGCAGCCGCGTTCTTCGAGGGACGAGGTGTCGCGGCCGGACCGGGGGGTGTACCGGGTGCGAGGAGCGAGGGGGCGCCGGTGGACGCGCCGCAGGAGTTCGGCAGCGGGGTAGGGGCCGGGGCTGGGCGTGGTGGGGCGGCTTCGGGGCGACCCGAGGGTGCGCGTGGTGGGGTGGCTTCGGGACGAGCCGCGGGTGTGCGTGGTCAGGAGGCGCCAGGGGTTGCCGGAGGTCTGCGTGGTGGGGAGGCGTCAGGGGCTGCCGCGGCGGTGTCCGGCGGTGGGGCGCCGACGGGTGCTCCGCACGGCGGCGCCGGCCCGGGCAGGCCGGCTGATGTGTTCGGCGGCGCGAGGCCGGCGGCGGGCGCACCCGCGTTCGGGGCGGGTGCGGTCGCGGACGGATCCCGTGCGTCCGGCGGAGGTGCGGTCGCGGACGGATCCCGTGCGTCCGGCGGAGGTGCGGCCGAGGGCTGGC
>KL569101.1:0-202 GCA_000715635.1 Streptomyces violaceus
TCGGTGCCCGGGGAGGAGGCTCCTTCGGGAGCGGGCCTTCCGGGGGAGCCGGAAGAGGGCGCTGCGGAGGCGCCCCGGTCACGACGTCCTCGTCCCGCGCTCCTCGCCGGTATCGCCGTGGCCGTCGTCCTCGGTGGGGTCGGGCTCGCCGTGGCCGTTCCCTCGGGCGGGGCGGACGAGGACGGGCGTCGCGGTGCGGCTG
>KL569101.1:466-6208 GCA_000715635.1 Streptomyces violaceus
CTGCCGTGTCCGACGGTGGCCGGACGCCGGACGGCGGCCCGGTCGCCTCGGCGTCGCCGTCGCGCAGTTCCTCCGCCGGCACCGGCATGGGCAAGGACAAGAGCAAGAGCGAGGGGAAGGAGTCCGCCTCCGCGACGCCTGCCTCGCGCGCCCCCGCTGCCGACGGCGACAGCGACCGGCCCGGTCGTACCAGCGCTCCCGCCGCCGGCCCCGTCCCCCTCACCGTGAACACCACCCCGCACGCCTGGGAAGACCCCTGTTCCCAGCGCTACCTGGTGAACCGTCCGCCGGGGCAGGTCGGGCCGCCGCCGCTGGAGCAGGACGCGCCCGCCTGGGTGGCGGCGAACGGGGCCGTTCCGTCGGGGCAGCAGTTCCTGAAGCTCACCGTGCAGGGCACCGGCAAGGAGACGGTGGTCGTCGACGGGCTGACGGTCCGCATGGCCGGCAAGCGGACGCCGCTCGCCTGGAACGACTACGCCATGGGCTATCCGGGCGTCGGCTGCGGCGGTGGCGTCCCGACGCGCTTCTTCACGGTCGCGCTCGATGCCGCGCGTCCCTCCGTCGTCCCCGAGGCGGGCCATGACGACTTCCCGTTCTCGGTGAGCCAGTCCGACCCGGAGGTCTACTACATCCGGGCCGACGCCTCCGCCTACGACGTCAGCTGGTACCTGGAGCTGCGCTGGTCCAGCGGCAGCCGGCACGGCACGCTGACGGTGGACGACAAGGGCCGGCCCTTCCGTACGAGCGGGAACAACGGGCGTCCGGCGTACGAGTTCCCGCTGGGCGGTGACAAGTGGGTCGAGGCCGGCACCACTGAATGACCGACTGACGCTCAGTGGAACGCGTGGACCAGCTCGATCTTCCCGACGATGTGGGCGTTGAACTCGTCGAGTTCCTCGGCCGGGACCCACAGTTCGAGGATCGTCCGCCCGCCCGCCTGCTGGACCGGGTAGCGGCTCAGGAAGTCGGAGTCGACCTCGAACCGGGTGACGTAGCCGGCGCCGTCGTGTTTGACGTTCCAGTCGCGTGCGATCTTGACGGCGTAGTGCTCGTTGAGGACCGGGTAGAAGATCGGCTGCTCGGGGAGCCGGGGCGGCCAGGCGCGCCAGTCGAGCTCCCGCACCAGGTCGAGTTCCTTGGGGCCGGTGGGACGCCACAGGGTCGTCGTCGCTCGCTCGCTGGTCTGCACGGGCACCATCAAATCACTTGAGGCGTTAGGTTGTTGACCGTCGGAGTGGTTGCTTATTGAACCACCTACTCTTCAGGGAGACGTCCATGTCCGGTGACGCGCTCAGCCAGGATCCCGCCGAGCTGCGGAGGAGGATCGACAGCGGCAGGGCGCACCCGGCGCGGGTCTACGACGTCTTCCTCGGGGGCAAGGACCACTACCCCGCCGACCGGGACGCGGCCGCCGCCGCGCTCGCCGCCAATCCGCGCGGGTACCTCGACGTCCGGCACAACCGTGACTTCCTGCGCCGCGCGGTGACGACACTGGTGGAGCAGGACGGCATCCGGCAGTTCCTCGACATCGGCACGGGGCTGCCGACCGCCGAGAACGTGCACCAGATCGCGCAGCGCGTCGCGCCCGAGTCGCGGGTCGTGTACGTCGACAACGACCCGGTCGTGCTCGCGCACGCGCGGGCCCTGCTGACCAGTGGGCCCGAGGGGCGTACCGACTACATCGACGCCGATCTGCGGGACCCGGCCCGCATCCTCGAACAGGCCGCCAAGACGCTGGACTTCGACCAACCGGTCGCGCTGTGCCTGGTCGCGATCCTGCACTTCGTCGAGGACGGCGAGGCGTATCCGCTGGTGCGCGGGCTGCTCGACGCGCTGCCCGTCGGCAGCCGGCTGGTGCTCAGCCATCTCACCGATGACCTCAACCCCGAGAACATCCGCGCGGTCCAGCGGACGTACACCGAGCGGGGGTTCACCTTCGTGCTGCGGTCCCGGGCGGACGTCGAGCGGTTCTTCGCGGAGAACCAGTTGGAGATCGCCGACCCGGGGATCGTCCCCGCGCACCGCTGGCGGCCCGACCACGCGGCCCCCGTCCCCGAGCAGCCGGAGGAGTCCTTCCTCGCCGGCCTCGACGACATCGAGAAGGTCCGCTACCGCGACATCAACGACGTCACGGACGCGGACATCAACGTGTACGCGGGGATCGGGGCCAAGGGCTGAGCAGCCGACCGGTGTGCTCCCGTGTCCGGATCCCGGAAATCTTCTTGTAGGCGGCACGTATTTCTCTAGGCTGCCGGGCACGAGGCGTCACCGCAGCCCAAGGAGCCGTGCCATGACCGTCGCCGACCACGCGCCCACCCACTCTCCCGTGCCGCCGCTCGCCGCGCGGGCCCGGTCCGTCGGCGGCTCCCCGGTACGGGACATCCTTGCGGTCACCGCCCGCCCCGAGGTGATCAACTTCGCGGGCGGGCTGCCGGCGCCGGAGCTGTTCGACGCGGAGGGCATCGCGGCCGCGTACCGGGCGGTGCTCGCCGAGGTGCCCGCGCGGGCGTTGCAGTACTCCACGACCGAGGGAGAGCCCGTGCTGCGGGTCGCGCTCGCCGCCCGGACCAGCGCGCGCGGCCTGCCGACCGACGCCGAGGACCTGCTCGTCACCACCGGCTCCCAGCAGGCCCTCTCCCTCCTGGCCACCGCGCTGCTCGAACCCGGGGACACCGTCCTCGTCGAGAACCCTTGCTATCTGGCGGCACTCCAGGCCTTCGGCTTCGCCGGAGCGCGGGTCGTGGCCGTGCCCGGGGATGAGCACGGCGTCGATCCCGGGGCGCTGGAGGAGCTGGTGGTGCGGGAGCGGCCCAAGCTGCTCTACACCGTGCCCACCTTCCAGAACCCCACCGGCCGGACACTGCCCGCCGAGCGGCGTGCCGCCGTGGCCGCCGTCGCCGCGCGGCGCGGGCTGTGGATCGTCGAGGACGACCCCTACGGGGAGCTCCGCTACGAGGGCGAACGCGTGCCGTGGATCGCCTCCCACCCGGGGGCCGAGGACCGTACGGTGCTGCTCGGCAGCTTCTCCAAGGTCATGGCGCCCGGACTGCGGCTGGGCTGGCTGCGCGCGCCCGGGGAGCTGCGGCGTGCCTGTGCCGTCGCCAAGCAGGCCGCCGACCTGCACACCCCGACCGTCAACCAGCTCGCCGCGGCCCGGTACCTGGCCGACAACGACCTCGACGCCCACGTCACGCGCGTCGCCGGCGTGTACCGCGAGCGCCGGGACGCCATGCTCGCGGGGCTGGCCGGGGCGCTGCCCGAGGGGTCGGTCTGGAACCGGCCCGAGGGCGGCATGTTCCTGTGGGCGCGCCTGCCGGAGCCGTACGACACGACGGCCCTGCTGCCGCAGGTGGTGCGGCACGACGTGGCCTACGTCCCCGGCGCCCCCTTCTACGCCGGCACCCCCGACCGCACGACCCTGCGGCTGTGCTTCGTGACGCAGACGCCCGAGGAGATCGGGGAGGGGCTGGGGAGGCTGGGCAAGGGGCTGCGGGCCGCGTCCGCCGGGGCTTAGAGCTCACCGCCCGGAAACAGCGTCGGCCTCCTCCTTGCCAGGCTGGTCATTCCTCCGCGTCGCGGACCAGAAGTGCGATCTGCACCCGGTTCTCGACGGCCAGCTTGGCGAACAGGCTGCCCGCGTGCGCCTTGACGGTCGCGACGGTGATGCGCAAGGAGCTGCGGCAGGAGTTCGGGAAGCGGGCCACGATGGTGACGGCCGACCAGGGCGGGCACGGTGTCTATCCGTTCGGCCGCAACACCTGCGCGAACGAGGCGGTGACGGCGTTCCTGGTCACGGGCCAGCGCCCCGCACGGGACCTCGCCTGCGCGGCGGAGCCGGGCGAGTAGCGGGGGGGGACATGCTCAAGGACGTGCGGCGGCGTCGGGCCGCCCAGCGGGTCAGGCCCGGGGACGGGCGGGCGCTGAAGCGGTTCCGCTGGTGGCAGTTGCCCTTCCGCGCACTGTTCTCTCTTCGGCTGACGCACGAGGACGGCCGGCAGACGGTGTACGCCGTCGACGTCAGGCACGGGCAGAACCAGTCGTCCGGCAAGGTCAAGGCCGACCTGTACCTCGACGGCAGGCATCACGCCGAGTCCCGGCTCCCCGCCGCCTTCCCCGTCCGAGGCGGCACCGTCGAAGTGGCCATGAGCGCCTTCGGGCTCAAACGCTGCCACTACGTCACCGCCGAGGGAGCCGAGTTCCCCCTCGTCCCGGACCCCCGCTCCGCCGAAGGACGCCGCGCGCACCTCGACCGCGCGCACCCCGCACTGAGCCGCGCGATCAGCTTCCTCTCGGCGACCGTGCTCCTCGTCGCCCTGGCTCTCCTCGTCCCGCAGATCCTCGGGCTGGTCACCCAGATGGACGCCGTCGCCCAGCACATCGGCACCTTCACCTCGCCCGTTCGGCTGCCGAAATGGCTCAACATCACGATCGGCATCGCAACGGCGGCGGCCAGCACGGAGCGGGCGTCGCGGCTGCGCCACAACCGCCTGCTCGACGGCGCGGCGGGCTGACCCGATCAGGGATCAGGGGCCAGGGCCCAAGGCGGAGCGGGATCTGGCTACGGTGATGTCATGTCTGACTCCGTGCCGTCCGTGCAGTTCGACCTCGACGCGTATCTCCGGCGGATCGGATGGGAGGGGGAGCGGCGGGCCGACGCGGCGACCCTGCGGGGTGTGCATCTGGCGCACATGCGGGCCCTCCCGTTCGAGAACCTCGACGCACTGCGCCGCCAGGCACCCTCCCTCGATCCGGCCGACCTCATGGCCAAGTTCGTCCACGGCCGACGCGGCGGATACTGCTACGAGCACAACACGCTGTTCGCCTGCGCGCTGGAGGCGCTGGGCTTCCGGG
Organism: Streptomyces violaceus; assembly: GCA_000715635.1. Taxonomy (GTDB): domain Bacteria; phylum Actinomycetota; class Actinomycetes; order Streptomycetales; family Streptomycetaceae; genus Streptomyces; species Streptomyces violaceus. Next base: position 5,318 of record KL569101.1, read on the forward strand.
TGACCCTGCTGACCGCGCGGGTCGTCGTGGGCGCCGACAGCATCGCGAGCCGGCCGCGCACACACATGGCGCTGCTGGTCGACATACCCGGCGAACCGCGGCCGTACCTCACCGATGTCGGCTTCGGGGCGATCGGCGCGCTGCTGGAGCCGGTGCCGCTGGTGGCGGACGTCGAGTTCGCCGGGGGCGGGCGGCGGCATCGCCTGGTGCACGTGCCGCACGACGGGCCCCTGGAGATGTGGGTGCTCCAGGCTCACGACCAGGTAAAGGACGACTGGGCCGATCAGTACGCCTTCACCCTGGAGCCCTTCGAGAAGCCCGATTTCGACGTCATCAACTGGCACATCGGCACGAACCCGCGCTCGCCGTTCACCCAGCGCGTCTACGTCCAGAGCGTCAGCGCCGCGCGGCACCTGCTGCTCCACGGGCGCCTTCTGACCGAGACCCGCGCCGACGGGACGGTCACCGAGCGGCAGGTGACCGGTGAGGCGGAGGCGCGCCGGCTTCTGGAGGAGGAGTTCGGCATCACCGTGCCGGAGGGGATGACGCTGCTGACCGACTGAGGGACACCCCTAGTCCCACCAGAAGTGCCAGGTCGGCTGGTCGATGACCTGGTGCTCGGCGTAGGCCCGCAGGGTGGGGTCGGTGCCCTGCCGGATGTTGTCCGGGCAGAACGCGAAGTGCTCGGCGGCGACTGCTTCCGCCTCCGTGAGGGTGGTGGGCGGGGCGGCGACCGACACCAGCAGATGGTCGAAGCCGAGCGCCACGACCCGTATCCCGAAGCGGTCCTCCCAGGAGCGCAGCACCGCGCTGACCCGGGCCGTGTCGCTCTCGTGGTTCGCCGGGCCCGTCCAGCCGATCGCCGTCGGGATGTCCGCGCTGCGGCGGGGC
>KL569101.1:6413-6661 GCA_000715635.1 Streptomyces violaceus
GTCCGCGCTGCGGCGGGCCGGGACCAGGGCGAGGCGCGGGTCCTTGAGCGGACCGCCGTCCTCGAGCAGCGCGTCCGCGATGCCCGCGACGACCGCGTCCGGGTCCTGATCCCGAGCGGCCGGGGCGGCCGGGCCGGGCCATGCGTCGCCTTCCGCGGCGTACTCCTCCCAGTACTCCGCCAGCACCTCCTCGGCGTCGTGATCCCCGGGATACGACACCTCTGCGGGCATCAACTCCCAGCTGTCCG
>KL569101.1:6950-9903 GCA_000715635.1 Streptomyces violaceus
AGCCCGACCCGCCGCGTCGGCTCCAGCGCCGCCCAGCCACCCGGCACGGCCCGCTCGTCCCCACACCACAACAACGGCTCGTGCCAGGGGCCCTCCTCGGTCGCGTCGACCAGTGTCCCGGCGGGGAGTCGAAGCCCCAGCACGCGGCCGCGCGGGTCTGCCGCCAGCGTCGGCAGCGGGTTCGGAAGTGTCGCCATGGGGGCGACTGTAAAGCCGGCCACTGACAACCGAACACCAGCGGACACAAACTGACCTAATTGCTCCCTACGGTCCTTCCATGACCACTTCCTCGGAGCAGACCGACCTGTCGTACGCGCTCGCCGAGCAGCGGGAATTGCTGCTGATCACCGTGCGCGGACTCGGCGACGCGCAGGCCGCTCGGCGTACGACCGTGAGTGAGCTGACCCTGGGCGGGATCGTGAAGCATCTCGCCCAGGGGGAGGCGGCATGGACGCGGGTCATGGTCGAAGGCGACGGTGAACTTCCGGACGGCATGCTCGACATGGGCCAGTACCAGGTGGCCGAGGACGAGACGCTCGACGGCCTGCTGGAGCGGTACGCGGCGGCAGCCCGGGCGACCGACGAGGCCCTGGCCGGGCTGCCGGACCTGGACCACAGCGTGCCCTTGCCGAGGACTCCGTGGTCGCCGCCGGAGCCCGAATACTGGTCGGCGCGCCGGATCCTGCTGCATCTGATCCGGGAGACGGCCCAGCACGCCGGGCACGCGGACATCATCCGGGAGGCCCTGGACGGTGCGAACAGTACGGCTCAGCGCTGAGACGTGGAGACGGGGACGGGGACCCGTCAGACGCGGGCGTCGAAGCATTCGCGGCTTCCTGCCCTCACCGGGCGGAAGCAGGCCCGCAGGGTCGTGCCCGGTCCCGCCTCGGTCATGGGTGTGTAGACGTACGACTGCGCGGCGATGCCGTCCGTGATCTCCGCGGTGTGCGGGCGGCTCGGGCCTCCGTCGGCCGGGTCGATCTCCAGACGGTCGCCGATGCGCGCGCTCCACATCCTCGCCCAACCCGCCCGGCACTCGGCGCTGTAGCGCAGTTCGAGGTGGGCTCCGGTGGACGTGCGGTGCGAGGCGAGGGTGAGCGGGTGCATGCCGCATTTCATGGGAATCGGGTCCTTGCCCTCGCAGGTGGCGCCCCGGCAGCGGGGTGCGGGGGCGGAGGCAGGCGGTGCGGAGGGTCGGCTGTCGCCGGTGTGGCCCGCGAGGAGGACCAGGGCGACCGACAGACCGCCGGCCGCGATCGCGCAGACCGACGCGATGATCGCCATGACCGCGCCCCTGCCGCCGGCGGCAGTTCCGGCGTCCGCGTCCGCACGGTCCGTGGGTACAGGCGGGCCCGTGGGTACAGGCGGGTCCGTGGGCCGGGCCGCCGCCCGGCCGCTCCATTCCGACTCCGCGAGCTCCCACAGTGCCAGGCACCGGCCTTCTGGTTCGCCCGCCAGGCGGCACAGCTCCTGCACCGCCTGGCTCGGCGGGAGCGTCTTGCCGTTGAGGTAGCGCTCCCACGACGACTTGCTGAAGGTGGTCTTCGTCGCGAGGGCCGCCAGGCTCAGTCCTGTGCCTGTTCTCAACTCCCGTAGCGCGGCGGCCAGTCGGGCGCGTTCCGGCGGCAGTGCGTGCTGCGGGGGCCCCGTCATTCCCGCAGGGCCTTCCAGGTGTGCGGGCCGATGATGCCGTCTACGACCAGGCCGGAACGCTTCTGCAGCTCCTTGACCGCGCGTTTCGTGTGCGGGCCGAAGATGCCGTCCACGGCTCCCGGTGCCAGGTCCGCTCCGCGCAGCAGGCACTGTGCCTCGGCCACCTCGGGACCGGCATGGCCCTCCGCCAGGATGGCCTTCCGGGTGCGGCTGTTGCCCGCGTACCAACGGCCGTCGATCCGCTCCGCCCGGCAGGTGTACCCGGGGCGCTCCGACGGCGTCGGCGATCCGGGTGCCGACGTGGATGCCGAGGGGGCGAGGGGAGCCGCCGCCGCTGCGCCCTCACCGTCCGTGAGCCGTACGGCCAGCAGGACCGCGGCGGCGACGGCCAGCACCAGGGCCACCGACCCGGCTATGAGAGTGACGCGCAGGGCCCGGCCGTGGGGGCGGGGCGTGTCGGTCCCGGACCCGGGCCCGGTCGGTGGTTCGCGGTGCACCGCGACCGTGCCCCATGCCTCGGCGGCGACCTCGTGCAGCGCGAGCAGCCGGGTCGGGTCGTCACCGCCGAGCCGGGCCATCGCCTCGACGGCCTCCCGAGGCGGGAGCGACCGGCCGGCCAGGTAGCGCTCCCAGGACGACGTGCTGTAGCCCGTCTTCGCCGCGAGCCGGCGCAGGCTCAGTCCGCTGTGGTCCTTGACCCGGCGTAATCGCACCACCAACTGCCGTACACGCGGATCCAGTTCTTCGGGCAGCCCTTTCCAACGCGACATGTTCCCCCCACTCGCGTTCGTGGACCGTGGTCAGCGGTCCCGTTACCGCCGCATTCTGCATCAGCATCCACGCGGTGCCCCAGACATCGGTTCCGATCCCCCTGCCGCCCCCTACCGATTCGGCCACCGGGGGTCGCGAGCGTCCCGCCGTACCGTCCCGGCGGGCGATGCCGGTGCAGGTCAGCGGGTGGGACGTCCCTTCAGTACGTCACTTCCGGGGCGAGTGTGGTGGCTTCGGGCTCCGGACCCGCAGTCTCGTTGTCGAGCCGGCCGGTGCGGTCGGCCCGCCCACGAAGGGGGAAATGCATGCGTATGACCAGGAAGCTCGCCGTCATGGCCGGGGGCATCGCGCTGACCGGTGGTCTGCTGGCCGGCACCGGGGGTACGGCCGGTGCGGCGGAGGCCTCGCCGCAGGCGGCGTCGGACTGTCCGTCGGGCTGGTTCTGCGTGTGGGCCGGCCAGAACTACACCGGCCGTATGCAGAAGGTCGCCGGGACCAACAAGGACCTGACCCAGTACGCCGTGTTCCA
>KL569101.1:10074-12073 GCA_000715635.1 Streptomyces violaceus
CAGAAGGTCGCCGGGACCAACAAGGACCTGACCCAGTACGCCGTGTTCCAGAACTTCAAGTCCTGGTACAACCACGGCGCGTCCTGCGACTTCAAGTGGTTCTCGGCGAAGAACCACGGCGGGTCCAGCGGGGTGGTCCCGAGGGGGTACAAGAAGAGCGACAGCGCGAGCCACTACATCAAGTCCAACACGTGGGTGAACTGCAGCTGATCCTCGCCCCGCGGCAGCGATGAACGCACGCGGCCCGTCCTCTCGCGGGGGAGAGGACGGGCCGCGGTGCGGTCGGTTCTCAGAGCCGCTCGGGCGTCCGGATCCCCAGCAGGCCCATGCCCCGGTGGAGGGTGCGGGCCGTGACGTCGCACAGGAACAGGCGGTTCTCGATCTGCTCGGGCGTCTCGGCCTTGAGGACCGGGCACTTGTCGTAGAACGTCGTGTACAGGGACGCCAGCTGGTACAGGTACGCCGTCAGCTTGTGCGGGGCGTACTCCGCCGCGGCCTCCGCCACCGTCGCCGCGAACGCGTCCGCGTGCAGGCCCAGCGCGCGCTCCGCCTCGTGCAGCTCCAGCTCGGGGTGCGCGGCGGGGCGGGCCTCGCCGGCCTTGCGCAGGATCGACTGGATACGGGCGTACGCGTACTGGAGGTAGACGGACGTGTCGCCGTTCAGCGAGACCATCTGGTCCAGGTCGAACTTGTAGTCGCGGTTCGCCGACGTCGACAGGTCCGCGTACTTCACCGCGCCGACGCCCACCTGGGTGCCCCGCTCGGCGATCTCCTCCTCGGAGAGGTCCTGGGCCTTCTCCCGGACCACCGCCGAGGCGCGGTCGATCGCCTCGTCGAGCAGGTCGACCAGGCGGACCGTCTCGCCCTCACGGGTCTTGAACGGCTTGCCGTCCTTGCCGAGGACCGTGCCGAAGGCGAGCTGGACGGCCTCGACGTCGTCGTTCAGCCAGCCGGCGCGGCGGGCCGTCTCGAAGACCATCTTGAAGTGCAGGGACTGGCGGGCGTCCACGACGTACAGGAGCGTGTTCGCCTTGATGCCGAAGACGCGGTCGCGGATCGCCGAGAGGTCGGTCGCCGCGTAGCCGTAGCCGCCGTCCGACTTCTGCACGATCAGCGGGACCGGGTTGCCGTCCGGGCCCTTGATGTCGTCGAAGAAGACACAGAGCGCACCCTCAGAGCGGACCGCGACGCCCGACTCCTCCAGCAGGCGGCACGTCTCGGCGAGCATGTCGTTGTAGCCCGACTCGCCGACGATGTCCGCGTCGCGGATCTCCATGTCCAGCTTCTCGAAGACGGAGAAGAAGTAGATCTTCGACTCGTCCACGAACTTCTGCCACGTGGCGAGGGTCCCCGGGTCGCCCGCCTGGAGGTCGACCACCCGGCGCCGGGCCCGCGTTTTGAACTCCTCGTCGGAGTCGAACAGCTTGCGGGCGGTCTTGTAGAGGCGGTCGAGGTTCGACATCGCCGCCTCGCCGGACTTCTGGAGGTCCTCACCCTCCCTGTGGTCCAGCTCGTGCGGGTGCTCCTCCAGGTACTGGATGAGCATGCCGAACTGGGTCCCCCAGTCGCCGATGTGGTGACGCCGGACCACGCTCTCGCCCGTGAACTCCAGCAGTCGCATCACCGAGTCACCGATCACCGCGGAGCGCAGGTGACCGACGTGCATCTCCTTCGCCACGTTCGGCTGTGCGTAGTCGATGACCGTGGTGCCCGGCTGCCCGGCCTGCGGCACGCCGAGGCGGCCGGTGTCGTCCGCCCAGCGCGCGGCGAGGTTCTCGGTGATCGCGCGGTCGGTGATCGTGATGTTCAGGAAGCCGGGGCCGGAGACCTCGACGTCCTTGATCAGCTCACCCGACTCGACCCGGTCCACGACCTGCGTCGCCAGCTCCCGCGGGTTCGCCTTCTCCTTCTTGGCGAGGGCCAGGATCCCGTTGGCCTGGAAGTCGGCCCGGTCGCTTCGTCGCAGCAGCGGGTCCGCGGACCCGGCCTGCGGCAGAGC
>KL569101.1:12284-13649 GCA_000715635.1 Streptomyces violaceus
GAGCTGCCGACAGGGCCGCCGCGAGGCGCTGGTGGACGGAGTCGCTGAGGGACGTGACCGAGGCCATAGGAAAGGGTGCCGTTCTCCTCGAGGGAATGGATAGACCCGGCCAGTATCCCATGGGGGTAAAGCGTTTTTCCGGGCGCCAAGGGGTCTGGGACAATGGTGCGGTCAGCCGTGCGACCGTACCGGCTGCCCGATGCAGAAAGAAGGACGTGCCGATCGTGGCTCAGAGCACCGAGACCACCGACTGGGTCTCCCGTTTCGCGGATGAGGTCATCGAGGAGTCGGAGCGTCGGGCCCCGGGCAAACCCGTCGTCGTCGCGTCCGGACTCTCACCGTCCGGCCCCATCCACCTCGGGAACCTGCGCGAGGTCATGACCCCGCACCTCGTCGCCGACGAGATCCGCCGCCGGGGACACCAGGTGCGGCACCTGATCTCTTGGGACGACTACGACCGGTACCGCAAGGTCCCGGCGGGTATCGCGGGCGTCGACGAGTCGTGGGCCGAGCACATCGGCAAGCCGCTGACGTCCGTCCCGGCGCCGAAGGGCTCCTCGCACCCGAACTGGGCCGAGCACTTCAAGGCGGCGATGATCGAGTCGCTGGCCGAGCTGGGCGTGGAGTTCGACGGGATCAGCCAGACCGAGCAGTACACCACCGGTGTGTACCGCGAGCAGATCCTGCACGCCATCAAGCACCGCGGCGACATCGACGCGATCCTCGCCCAGTACCGCACGAAGAAGGCCCCGGCGAAGAAGCAGCAGGGGCAGAAGCCGGTCGACGAGGCCGAGCTGGAGGCCGCCGAGGGCTCGGGCGCGGCCGGCGAGGACGACGGCAGCTCCGGCACCGCCGGCTACTTCCCGTACAAGCCGTACTGCGGCAACTGCGAGAAGGACCTCACCACCGTCACCTCCTACGACGACGACTCCACCGAGCTGACGTACGCCTGCACCGCGTGCGGCTTCTCGGAGACGGTCCGGCTGAACGAGTTCAACCGCGGCAAGCTGGTCTGGAAGGTCGACTGGCCGATGCGCTGGGCCTACGAGGGGGTCGTCTTCGAGCCCTCCGGTGTCGACCACTCCTCCCCGGGATCGTCGTTCCAGGTCGGCGGGCAGATCGTCGGCATCTTCGGCGGGAAGCAGCCGATCGGGCCGATGTACGCGTTCGTGGGCATCAGCGGCATGGCGAAGATGTCGTCGTCCCGTGGTGGGGTGCCCACCCCCGCCGACGCCCTGAAGATCATGGAACCGCAGCTGCTGCGCTGGCTGTACGCGCGGCGCCGGCCCAACCAGTCCTTCAAGGTCGCCTTCGACCAGGAGATCCAGCGGCTGTACGACGAGTGGGACCGGCTGGACGCCAAGG
>KL569101.1:13827-15647 GCA_000715635.1 Streptomyces violaceus
GCGCACTCCCGTGCGGTGCGTACGGCCGCCGGTGAGCTGCCGCGGACCGTCCGGCCGCTGCCGTACCGGACGCTGGCGTCCGTCGCGGACATCACCGCCGGTCACGCGGACCAGGCGCTGCGCATCCTCAGCGAGCTGGACCCCGAGCAGCCGCTGACCTCGCTCGACGAGGCGCGGCCGCGGTACGACAGGGCCGAGGCCTGGATCAACACGCACGTGCCCGCCGACCAGCGGACGATCGTGCGGGACGAGCCCGACGGCGAGCTGCTGAAGTCGCTCGACGAGGCCTCCCGGCAGTCGCTGCGGCTGCTGCTCGACGGGCTCGCCGAGCACTGGTCGCTCGACGGGCTGACGCACCTGGTGTACGGCGTGCCGAAGGTGCAGGCCGGGTTCTCCGCCGACGCGACGCCCAAGGAACTGCCGCCGGAGATCAAGACGGCGCAGCGGTCCTTCTTCGCCCTGCTCTACCACCTGCTGGTCGGGCGGGACACCGGGCCGCGGCTGCCCACGCTGCTGCTGGCGGTGGGACAGGAGCGGGTCCGGGCTCTGCTCGGGGAGTAGCCGCCGTCGTGATCCGGTGTGACGAAGGGGCCCTGGTGTCAGGGCCCCTTCGTCATGCGATGTGCTCTTCTTCCATTTCCTGGTAGTGGCGGCTGCTGAAGCGGTCGACCATGCGCTTGGCCTCCGTGGTGTCCAGGCGGATGCCGTACTCCGCCTCCACGTTGTCGAGGAGCTGGTTGGGCGTCGGGTAACTGCCGTTGATCGACTGCTTGAAGACCTGGTAGTACGACTCCTCGTCCGGTTCGGCGACGGGCGGGGTGCCGCCGCCGTCGCCGAGTTCGCGGGTGCGGTTGGGGCCTACCGGGATGAGGAAGCTGCCGGTGTCCTCCGGGGTGAGGTCCTGCTCGTACTGGGTTTGGTACTGCTCGGCCTCTTGTTGTTCCGCGATCCACTCGGCGTACTGATCGGGGTTGTAGGCCGGGTCGTAGCCGCCCTGGTATGCGACTTCCCGCTGGGTGTTGAACCAAGGGCTCTGATCCGGCTCGGGTTCGTTGTCCGGATGCTCGGCGTGGGGGCTGCTGTCGAGCTCCAGGCGCTGCTCGCTGTGAGGTGCCGCTCTCTGTGGGACGGGTGCCGCCCTGGCGGCACGATTGCCCGCAGCTGGGCCTGTGTCGAGCTCCGGCTGCGGTGCCGGCGGGATCAGCGCAGGCTCTATCCCCGCTGCCGCCAGCCCCGCCGGTGCCGTCTCCGCCAGCGGCACCCCGTAGCGCGCCAGCCTCAGCGGCATCAGGGACTCCACGGGAGCCTTGCGGCGCCAGCTCCGGCCGTAGCGTGAGCGCAGGCGGGCCTGGTAGACGAGACGTTCCTGCTCCAGCTTGATGACCTGCTCGTAGGAGCGGAGCTCCCAGAGCTTCATGCGGCGCCAGAGGAGGAACGTGGGGACGGGGGAGAGCAGCCAGCGGGTGAGGCGGACGCCCTCCATGTGCTTGTCGGCCGTGATGTCGGCGATCCGGCCGATCGCGTGGCGGGCCGCCTCGACCGAGACCACGAACAGGATCGGGATCACCCCGTGCATGCCGACGCCGAGCGGATCCGGCCAGGCGGCCGCGCCGTTGAAGGCGATCGTCGCCGCTGTCAGGAGCCAGGCCGTCTGACGGAGCAGGGGGAAGGGGATCCTGATCCAGGTGAGGAGCAGGTCCAGGGCCAGCAGGACGCAGATGCCCGCGTCGATGCCGATCGGGAAGACGTAGGAGAAGTTCCCGAAGCCCTTTTTCAGGGCCAACTCGCGGACCGCCGCGTACGAACCGGCGAAGCCGATA
>KL569101.1:15849-17733 GCA_000715635.1 Streptomyces violaceus
AAAGCCGATACCGGCGATGATCACGGCACCGGCCACGACCACGCCGATGAGAACGCGGTGCGTCCGAGTCAGTTGTGGCACGGCCACCCGTCTTCCCCTCCCCTTGCGTGTTGTTGCGCGCAACAGGGTGGCACATGTGTGCGGAGGACGGGTGGCCGGTTCCGGTCGGTGGTGTTCAGCTCTTCTTCGCGGGCGTCTTCGAGGGCGAAGCGGAGGAGTCCTCCGAAGCTCCCTTCGAAGCTTCCTTCGAGGGCTCCTTGGACGGGGACTTCGACGCCGGCTTCGACGGGTCGCCGCTCGCCTTGCCGCCGCCCGCGCCGTTCGCCTCGGACACCGCGGCCACCGCTTCCTTGGCGGCCTTCTTGGCGTCCTTCGCCAGGTCGTCGGCGCTCGGGGACTTGTCGCCGGCCAGACCCGCGCCGTTGTAGTCGAGCGTGACGACGACGTTCTCGACGCGCGCCACGATCGTCTGCTGCTTGAAGGTGCCTTCCTTCTTCTTCAGGTCGTAGCGCACGGCCGTCGCCTGGTCGCCCGTGTCGGGCACCGGCTCCGACTTGACGCCCTTGGCGCCCTCCGCGGCCTGGACGTCCTGGACCTGCTTCTCGTAGTACTGCTGGGCCAGCTTCTCGCCCGAGCCGCGCGAGGCGTCCGACTCGAAGCGCAGCATCGACACGTTCAGCCAGCGGAACTGCGAGCCCTTCACGCCGTTGTTGTCGAGGCTGTTCCAGGAGCAGCTGCCGCGCGTGGAGATATCGTCCGACTTGCCCTCCTTGCCGGACTTGCTCTCCGGAACGAGGTTCTTCAGCGTCTTCTTCGACAGCGCCTTGCAGGGCTCCGGAAGCTTGCCGTACGCCGCCGCCTCGACGGTCGGTGACGGGCTCGCGGACGCCGAGGCCGCCGCGTTCGCGGCCTTGTCCGTGCTGTCGCCGGAGCCGGAGTCCGAGGAGCAGCCGGCGGCGACCAGCATCACGGGGACGGCGGCCGCGCAGACAAGGACGCGGTGGAGTCGCTTCGCTCGCTGATCCTGCTGGTCTCGCTGTGCTCGTCGCTGCATGGTTCCTTCACTCATGACGCTCGTGGTTCCCTGCGGTCGGAACGGGGCCGAGTGGTCACCGTACGCGGTGAGGCGGTGGTGTGGTCTTCCTTCGCGTGCTTTGCGGGTGTGGGTGAAGGGGGCGTGAAGGGGCCTCAGTCGCTCAGCGAATCGGCCAGCTGGGAGGCCAGTTTCTGGGCCCTGTCCTGCAATTCCTTGCTGTCCGGGACGACGCCGACGGTGGCCGGCTGTTCGGCGTACTCGATGGTCACGATGACATTCGACGTGCGGAACGCCACAGTCACCGTCCGCTGCTTGGCCGTCGAACCGGAGCTGCTCAGCTCGTCGTCGATGAAGGCCTCGTCGCCGAAATCCTCCAGCACGCGGGGCTGGAGTTCGGTCGGGGTCGCGGAGGTGGACGAGGAGGGGGACGAGGTGCCGGTGGGGGTGGGAGAACCGCTCGGGGCGGCGGAGGAGCCGCCGGCCGGGGTACTGCCTGCGGCGGGTGACTCCGTGGCGGCCGACTCGGTGGCCGTCGGCTCGGGGAGGTGGGCCGCGGCCTCCCTCTCCGCGAAGAGTTGCTCGGCCTGGTTGTCGTCGCTGACGGCGTTGTCGTAGGAGACGACCCGTTCGAAGCCGACGAGCAGATGGTCGGTGGCCTCCCGGCCGTCGACCTTCCACTGGCAGCCGACCTTGCGGTCGGTGTCGAACGTGACCGTCGGCTCGCCCTCGTAGGCCTTCTCGCGCTGCTCGCCGTCGGTGATCTGCCGGATGCCGGGCAGGAGTTCGTCGAGCGTGCTCTGGCCGACCGCGGTGCAGGGCTCGGGGAGCGTGCGGTAGCGGCCCGGCTC
>KL569101.1:17934-18071 GCA_000715635.1 Streptomyces violaceus
GGTTGGAGCCGTCCGTCGGGCCGCCGTCGTCCGGGCTGCCGGTGCAGCCGGCCAGCAAGGCCGCGAGGAGCGCGGCGATACCGGGTGCGTACGCCTTACGTTGCACGTGGTGGCTCCTCTCGGGGCGGATATTGGCT
>KL569101.1:18371-21220 GCA_000715635.1 Streptomyces violaceus
CGGGCAGCCGATGAACACAATGTCTATCGCACGCACTGCCGTGAACGCCGGTCCGGATTCCCTTTCGTAGACCTTGGCTCCGGTATTTGCTCTTGAAGACTTCTGTTCGCTTACGGGGGATTGAGGACGTTATGTCGTATGTAGAGGTACCTGGTGCGAAAGTGCCGATCCGGATGTGGGCCGACCCCGCCTCGGTCGAGGAGGGCGCGCTCCAGCAGCTCCGGAACGTCGCGACGCTGCCGTGGATCAAGGGCCTGGCCGTCATGCCCGACGTCCACTACGGCAAGGGCGCGACGGTCGGCTCGGTCATCGCCATGCAGGGTGCGGTCTGCCCGGCGGCGGTGGGGGTCGACATCGGCTGCGGAATGTCGGCGGTGAAGACGTCCCTGACGGCGAACGACCTGCCCGGGGACCTGTCGCGGCTGCGGTCGCGTATCGAGCAGGTCATTCCGGTGGGGCGGGGGATGCATGCCGACGCCGTGGACCCGGGGCGGCTGCACGGGTTCGGTACGGCGGGGTGGGGGGAGTTCTGGGGGCGGTTCGACGGAGTCGCCGAAGCGGTCAAGTTCCGTACCGAGCGCGCCACCAAGCAGATGGGAACGCTCGGCGGAGGAAACCACTTTGTTGAAATCTGCACGGATACGACCGGTTCTGTCTGGCTGATGCTGCACTCCGGTTCCCGGAACATCGGCAAGGAACTGGCCGAGCACCACATCGGCATTGCTCAGAAGCTCCCGCACAACCAGGGGCTGGTCGACCGGGACCTCGCCGTCTTCGTGGCGGACACCCCACAGATGGCGGCGTACCGCAACGACCTGTTCTGGGCGCAGGAGTACGCGAAGTACAACCGCTCGATCATGATGGCGCTCCTGAAGGACGTGATCCGCAAGGAGTTCAAGAAGGCCAAGCCGGCCTTCGAGCCGGAGATCAGCGCGCACCACAACTACGTGGCCGAGGAGCGCTACGACGGGATGGACCTGCTCGTGACCCGCAAGGGCGCGATCCGGGCCGGCTCCGGCGAGTACGGGATCATCCCCGGCTCCATGGGCACGGGTTCGTACATCGTGAAGGGCCTCGGCAACGACAAGTCCTTCAACTCGGCCTCGCACGGCGCCGGCCGGCGCATGAGCCGCAACGCGGCGAAGCGGCGCTTCTCGACGAAGGACCTGGAGGAGCAGACCCGGGGCGTGGAGTGCCGCAAGGACTCCGGCGTCGTGGACGAGATCCCGGGCGCCTACAAGCCCATCGAGCAGGTCATCGACCAGCAGCGGGACCTGGTGGAGGTCGTGGCGAAGCTGAAGCAGGTTGTTTGCGTGAAGGGTTGAGGTGCGAGGGCCCCGGCCGCAAACCGGGGACCCCGATTCGTCACTCCACGAGGCTGTCCCGGAGGGTCGCCGAGAGGGCTGACGCGTCCAGCTCCAGGGCGTCGGTCACATAGCCGGCTGTCGAGCCGTAGCGGTTCGTCAGTTCCGTCAGGAACAGGTGCATGACCTCGGCGGGGGCGCGGCCGAACGACGGCCAGGCGGGGGAGCGGCCGTCGTTGCGGGATGTCCAGTCGGCGAGGAGGGCGGGGGCCGCCAGGTCCGTGAGGGCGAAGTCCTCCACGATGGTGGGGCGCGGTACATCGAGGAGCCCCAGGACCAGGGCAGCCAGCAGGCCCGTGCGGTCCTTGCCCGAGGCGCAGTGGAAGGCGAGCGGCTCGTCGGCCTGCGCCGCTTGGGACACCAGTTCAAGGGCCCGGCGGATTTCCTTGGTGCCGTCCTGCGCCACTTCCATGTAGCGCTCGGCCAGGTAGGGGCCGGGGGCGATGTCGGGGGTGAGGGCCGCCTGGTTGTAGGGGCGGTGCTCGATGCTGAGGTTGTGGTACGTGAAGGACGGGTGGTCCGGGATGCGGCCCCGCGAGTCGATTTCCCAGGGGTAGCGCAGGTCGATGACCGTGCGGATGCCGAGGGAGAGGAAGCGGGTCCAGTCGTCCGTGCCCGTGCTGAGCTTGCCCAGGGAGTCGGCGCGGTAGAGGCGGGCCGGGCGGACGCGCTTGCCGTCCGCGGTGGTACAGCCGCCCAGGTCGCGGAAGTTGTGGAGGGCGTCGAAGGGTATGTGTCTGTCGATATCCACGAAGGGTGACCCTATGGGCCACCCCGGCTCGGTGCCTGTGCTTTCACGGCTGTGGGTGTGTCCCCGCCGGCGTCACAGCTCCCGGTGGACCTTCGTGTTCGAGGCCTGGGCGCGGGGGCGGAGGACGAGGAGGTCCACGTTGACGTGGCTGGGGCGGGTGATGGCCCAGGTGATGGTGTCGGCGACGTCGTCGGCCGTGAGGGGCTCGGCCACGCCCTCGTAGACCTTCTCGGCCTTTTCCGTGTCGCCGGAGAAGCGGGTCAGGGCGAACTCGTCCGTCTTGACCATGCCGGGGGCGATCTCGATGACGCGGACCGGCCGGCCGACGATCTCCAGGCGCAGGGTCTCGGCGAGGACGTGGGCGCCGTGCTTGGCGGCGACGTAGCCCGCGCCGCCCTCGTAGGTGCCGTGGCCCGCGGTGGAGGAGACGACCACGACCGTGCCGTCGCCGCTCGCGTCCAGCTTGGGCAGCAGGGCCTGGGTGAGGTGGAGCGTGCCGATGACGTTCGTCTCGTACATCTGGCGCCAGTCGGCCGGGTCACCGGTCGCGACCGGGTCGGCGCCGAGCGCGCCGCCGGCGTTGTTGACCAGGACGCCGATCGTCTTGAAGGCCGTGGCGAACTCGTCGACCGCCGCGCGGTCCGTGACGTCGAGGGCGTAGGCCGTGGCCTGGTGGCCCGCCTTGTTGATCTCCTCCGCCAGCGCCTCGATGCGGTCCTTGCGGCGGGGCGGCC
>KL569101.1:21406-23405 GCA_000715635.1 Streptomyces violaceus
CCCGCGGCGGCGAGCTGCCGGGCGGTGGCGGCGCCGATTCCGCTGCTCGCACCGGTGACGACGGCGATGCGGGAGGCTGCGGACGGGGCGGCGGTGGCCATGGGAGCTCCTCGGGCGTGGGTGCGGTGTGCGGGGCCGGCGAGGCCCTCAGGGCTTCCGGCCAGGATAGGCGGGGCCCGCGGTGGGAGAATGGGGGCGGGTGGTCCCCTGGTTTTCCGGTCTTTCCTGGAGGTGGATCATGGGCGAGGCACGTGAGGTCATGGACCGGCTCACGGACGCGGTCACCACGCACGCCGATCTGAAGGTCATCGGCGAGCTGTACGCCGAGGACGCGGTCGCCTTCACCCCTGACGAGGGTGAGCTGCGCGGGCGCGACAACATCGTCGAGTACTGGCGGACGATGACGGAGGCGGTCCCCGAGGCGACGTTCCAGTCGTTGCACTCCTACGAGGTCGGCGACACGGCCATCGACGAGGGGATCTTCAGCGGGCGCAACACCGGGCCGCTGGAGCTGCCCAACGGTGAGACGCTCCCGCCGACGCAGAAGGAGATCAGGATCCGCGGGGTGGACATCGCCACCGTGCGGGACGGGCGGATCGTCGACTACCGGCTGTACTTCGACGAGATGGATTTCCTGGGGCAGTTGGGGTTGCTGCCGCCTGACGATCCGTTCTGAGATCCCGGGCCGGGGGCCGGTCAGTCTCCTCGCGGGGCGTACATGATGACCGCCATGCCCGCGAGGCAGATCAGCGCGCCCGCGATGTCCCAGCGGTCCGGGCGGTAGCCGTCCGCGACCACGCCCCAGAGGATCGAACCGGCGACGAAGATCCCGCCGTACGCGGCGAGCACGCGGCCGAAGTGGGCGTCGGGCTGGAACGTCGCGACGAAGCCGTACGCGCCGAGCGCGAGGACGCCGCCGGCCGCCCACAGCCAGCCCCGGTGCTCGCGCACGCCCTGCCAGACCAGCCACGCGCCGCCGATCTCGAACAGGGCGGCGACGACGAAGAGGGCGGCGGAGCGGAGCACGAACATGGCGGTCAGCTTCGCATGCTCCCTAGGGCCTGTTGTCAGGCCCTAACGGCCGGCTCGGGTCTCCGCCGCGTACGCCGTGGGGGGTACTCCCACCGTCGTCGTGAAGTCCCGTACGAGGTGGGCCTGGTCGGCGTAGCCGAGGTCGGCGGCGAGGCCGGCCCAGTCGACGCCGTCGCGGTGGCCGGCCTGTTCCAGGGCCTCGTGGATGCGGTAGCGGAGGATGACCCACTTGGGGCTGACGCCGACCTGGGCCGAGAAGAGCCGTTGCAGCGCCCGGACCGACAGGCCGTGCGTGTGGGCGAAGTCGCCGACGCGGCGTACGGCGCGGTCCGCGCGGATGCGTTCGACGAGGTCGATCGCGAGATCCGTCTGCGGGTCCGGGGCGCAGGGCAGGGAGAGCAGGAAGCTGTCGAGGGCGGTAACCCGGGCGCGGTCGTCGGCGGGGCTGACGACCGAGCGGGCGGTGTCGGCGGTGACCTGCGGGAACACCTCCTGGGCGGGCAGGGTGCGGCCCGTCCACCGGGAGACCGGCGTCCCGGGGGCGTACGGCCGGAAGCCGCCGGGGCGGAACTTCGCTCCGCAGACCCGGCCCCGCCCGGTCAGCTTTCTGGTGTAGAGGCCGAGCGCGACGCCGGTGACCTCGCCGTAGGGCGGGTTCTCGTCCTCGTCCCACTGGAACGTGAGGTTGACGGACGGGTGGGGGACGATGTGGGAGGCGTAGGGCTCGGGCAGGTCCCAGTCGATGAGCCAGTACCACTCGATGTACCGGCGCAGCGGTTCGGCGGGCTCGTGGCGGCGGAATCGCACGCGGTTCAGCAGTCCGGACGGGTCGACGATCCCGCGGGTGTCGTGGCGGGGTGCCTCCATGGCCGGATGGTACGTCGCGTTTCTTCAAGATGGGCGGTCGTGGCCGTCCCTACGGTCGGAGCATGGACACGGACACGAACCCTGTGAGGACGTACCGCAT
>KL569101.1:23590-26000 GCA_000715635.1 Streptomyces violaceus
TACGGTCGGAGCATGGACACGGACACGAACCCTGTGAGGACGTACCGCATCGGTGAGCTGCTGGGGATGGCGCGGGAGCGGGCGGTGCCGGTGGTCCGGGGCATTCCCGACGCGACGCTCGCGGCGCCCACGCCCTGTGCCGAGTACGACGTGCGGGCGCTGGTCGATCACCTGTTCCAGGTGATCGTGCAGTTCCAGCGGCTGGCCGCGAAGGAGGCGTCGGACTTCGGTGAGAAGCCCGACCGGGTCGCCGGGAGTCCTGAGTGGCGTGAGCGGCTCGCTCAAGAGTCGGAGCGGCTGGTGGCGGCCTGGTCGGCGCCGGGTGCCGAGGAGGGCACGACGGGCGGGATGAACATGCCGGCGCGGCTGGTCGGCTCGATGGCGCTGCTCGATCTGACGGTGCATGTGTGGGACCTGGCGCGGGCGACGGGCCAGGAGTACCCGGGTGCCGACGAGGCGGTCGTGGCGGAGCTGTCCGGTGCGGTGGACGAGCTGGCGCCGACGGCCAGGAAGATGGGGGTGTTCGGGGAGCCGGTGCCGGTGGCGGAGGGTGCGTCGGCCTGGGAGCGGCTGCTCGGGCGGACCGGCAGGGACCCCCACTGGAATGCCCCCGCGCCCGCTGTCGTTCCCCCAGGTACGGTTGAAGGATAAACAACCTGGAGGGTGAGCGACCATGCAGTTCGGGATCTTCAGCGTCGGCGACGTCACGCCCGACCCCACCACCGGCCGGACCCCGACCGAGCGCGAGCGGATCAAGGCTATGGTCGCCATCGCGCTCAAGGCCGAGGAGGCCGGGCTCGATGTCTTCGCGACCGGCGAGCACCACAATCCGCCCTTCGTGCCCTCCTCCCCGACCACGATGCTCGGCTACATCGCCGCCCGCACCGAGCGGCTGGTCCTCTCCACGGCCACCACCCTCATCACCACCAGCGACCCGGTGAAGATCGCCGAGGACTTCGCGATGCTCCAGCACCTGGCCGACGGCCGGGTGGATCTGATGCTGGGCCGCGGGAACACCGCGCCGGTGTACCCCTGGTTCGGGCAGGACATCCGGCAGGGCATCCCGCTCGCCGTCGAGAACTACGCCCTGCTGCACCGCCTGTGGCGCGAGGAGAGCGTCGACTGGGAGGGGAAGTTCCGTACGCCGCTGCAAGGGTTCACGGCCACGCCCCGCCCGCTGGACGGCGTACCGCCGTTCGTCTGGCACGGGTCGATCCGCTCGCCGGAGATCGCCGAGCAGGCCGCGTTCTACGGCGACGGCTTCTTCCACAACAACATCTTCTGGCCGGCCGATCACACCAAGCGCATGGTCGAGCTGTACCGGGCCCGGTACGCGCACTACGGGCACGGCACGCCCGAGCAGGCGATCGTCGGGCTCGGCGGGCACGTGTTCATGCGCAAGAACGCCCAGGACGCGATCCGGGAGTTCCGGCCGTACTTCGACGTCGCGCCGGTGTACGGGCACGGGCCGTCGCTGGAGGACTTCACGGAGCAGACGCCGCTGACCGTCGGCAGCCCGCAGCAGGTCATCGAGAAGACGCTGGCCTTCCGGGAGTACGCCGGCGACTACCAGCGGCAGCTGTTCCTGGTCGACCATGCCGGGCTGCCGCTGAAGACCGTGCTGGAGCAGATCGACCTGCTGGGCGAGGAGGTCGTCCCGGTGCTGCGCAAGGAGTTCGCCGTGGGCCGCCCGGCGGACGTGCCGGACGCGCCGACGCACGCGGCCCGGCTCGCGCGGGCTCAGGGGTGAGAGGACGGCGGGCCCCCGGCCCGTGGTTGCGTGAGCGCTGGTGAGAGGCGAGTAAGAAGGACGCTCCGGCGCAGCGCATCCGGTCCCGGGGAGCCGGTCGCCAGGCACACTGGACGCGTGCCCCACACCGTGCTGCTCGCCGAAGACGACCGCGCCATCCGCAACGCCCTGGAGCGCGCCCTGACCCTGGAGGGCTACCAGGTCATGGCGGTCGCCGACGGTGTCGAGGCACTGGCGCAGGCCCACCGCAACCGTCCGGACGTGCTCGTCCTGGACGTGATGATGCCGGGCATCGACGGGCTCCAGGTGTGCCGGGTGCTGCGCGCCGAGGGCGACCGGACGCCGGTCCTGATACTGACGGCCCTGGTGGAGACCGCCGACCGGATCGCCGGCCTGGACGCGGGCGCCGACGACTACGTGGTGAAGCCCTTCGACGTGGAGGAGGTCTTCGCCCGGCTGCGCGCGCTGCTGCGCCGCACCAGCCCGGTGGGGGTGGGGACCCCCTCGGCGGCGCACCGGTCGGCGGCGCACCCGCCGGTGGTACGCCCGTCAGCGGCGCGTCCGTGCCCGAGGCGCCCAGGCAGCTCCCCGAGCGGTTCATCGAGGCCGCCGGCATCCGCATGGACCCGCAGGCGCGCCGGGCCCTGTCTCTTATACACA
>KL569101.1:26177-27006 GCA_000715635.1 Streptomyces violaceus
CGCCGGGCCTGGCGGGGGGCGCGCGAGCTGGAGCTGACCCGCACCGAGTTCGAGCTGCTGGAGCTGCTGGTCCGCAACGCGGGCATCGTCCTCGACCACTCGACGATCTACGACCGTATCTGGGGCTACGACTTCGGCCCCGGTTCGAAGAACCTCGCCGTCTACGTCGGCTATCTGCGCCGCAAGCTCGACGAACCGGACGGGCCGCAGCTGATCCACACGGTGCGGGGCGTGGGTTACGTGCTGCGGGAGGACTGAGTGGGCCGCCTCCGCCGTCTGCTGAGCGGGCGGCGGCCGAAGCTGGTCTCGCTGCGCACGACGTTCGCGGTGTCGTTCGCGGCGGTGACGGCGGCCGTGACGGTCCTGGTCGGCATCCTGTCCTACAGCGCGGCGGCCCGGCTGGTGCGGGTGGACCAGCAGACGGTGTTCGACGAGGTCGTGCAGGACCTGCGGGACGAGGTGCGGGACAACCGGATGACGCCGGGCGACTTCTCCTCCGTCGCGCCGGGCCACGACCTCGTGCGGCCCGCCCGTACCGATGTGCAGGTGCTCGGCCCGGACGGCCGGGTCGTCGACCGGGGCAGTCCGGGACTGCCGGTGACCGGGGCCGATGTGCGGATCGCCGCCGCGGCCTTGTCCGGGCGGGTGGCCGAGCACAAGGACGTCGACGTGGGCGACGACGTCTACCGTGTCGCGACCGTCTCCCTCGGCGGCGGGCGGGGCGCGGTGCAGGTCGCGCAGGAGTTCAGCGACGTCGAGGACCTGCTGCGGGCGCTCCAGCGGCGGACGCTGCTGCTGATGGCCGCCGTCGTGATCGCCGCCGGCCTGT
>KL569101.1:27218-31213 GCA_000715635.1 Streptomyces violaceus
CCGGCCTGTTCGGCTGGTGGCTCGCCCGGCGCATCACGCGGCGCCTGGTGGTCCTGACCGACGCCGCCGAGGACGTGGCCCGGACCCGCCGTCTCGGCATCCAGGTGCCGGTCGCCGGTCATGACGAGGTGGGCCGGCTGGGCCGGGCCTTCGACCGCATGCTGGGCCGGCTCGCGCAGTCCGAGGAGGACCAGCGCCGGCTGGTCCAGGACGCGGGCCATGAGCTGCGGACGCCGCTGACCTCGCTGCGGACGAACATCTCGATGCTCCGCAGGATCGACGAACTGCCGCCCGAGACCCGGGAGGAACTGGTCGCCGACCTCGGCCAGGAGGCCCGTGAGCTGACCGACCTGGTCAACGAGCTCGTCGACCTCGCGGCCGGGCAGTCCGACACCGAGCCGCCGCGGCGGGTGGACGTCGCCGATCTCGCGGAGGAGGTGGCGGGCCTGGCCCGGCGCCGCAGCGGGCGGCGGATCACACTCCGCGCGAGCGGCGACACCACGACCGACGGGCGGCCCGGGATGCTGACCCGGGCGCTGTCCAACCTCGTCGAGAACGCGGTGAAGTTCGACGAGCGCGGCACGGCTCCCGTCGAGATCGTCGTCGCCGGGCCCGCCCGGCCCGGCGCGATCCGCGTCGAGGTCCTCGACCGCGGCCCCGGCATCACCGACCACGACCTCGCCCGCGTCTTCGACCGCTTCTACCGCGCCGCCGACGCCCGCTCCCTGCCGGGCTCCGGCCTGGGCCTGTCCATCGTCCGCGAGGTGGCCCTCGCGCACGGGGGAGCGCCGTTCGCGTTCCGGCGGGACGGGGGCGGAACGGTGATCGGGTTCACGGTGGGCGGAGGGACAGAGGGCGGCCAGGACGAGGGGTGAGCGGGTCTCAGCGCAGCTTGCGATACAGCCGGAACCGCCCGCCGCGTGTGAGCCGCACCCCGGGTGTCCCCGAGAACAGCTCGTGCCCCTCGTCGTGATCGCCGGCCTCGGCGGCCTCCTGGTGGGCCTCGGCAGTGGTCCACTCCGTGTACAGCAGCACCCGGCTGCCGTCGACGCTGTGCAGGAAGTGGGCCGAGATCGCCCCGGGATGGCCGCCTTCGCTCGGCTGGGCCGCGATCACCGCGTCGGTGAACGACCGCTGCCGCTCGGGCCCGTCGACATCGAACGCGGCGGTGATCAGACAGCCCGGGACGCGTGTCTCCCGCTCCTCGGCCAGGCTGCGGTAGAGGCGATAGCGGGGCGGGCCGGCCGGCGGAACTCCGGCGGCGTCGTCCCACCGCGCGAGCGTCAGCACGGTCTCCCCGTCCGTGCTCAGGAACCAGCTGACGTCGGCCAGGCCGACGGGCTGCGGCTCCAGTGACGCCAACTCCTCGGCCACTGAGGCCTGTTGACGGTCGGGACCGTCGGCATACCGGGTGCCGATCACCCACGTGCCGGGGGCGGCCAGGACGCCGAGGGGGAACACGGCGGCATCTGGTCCTGCCGACCCATGTGATCCCCCGTTCCACGACGGCACCGGTGGTGGCCCAACCGGCTGATCAGTCCTTGAGCGAGTAGAACCGCGTCAGGGAGACCATCCGCTTATGAATGCCCCTCAGATCGGTGGTGAGGCACGGGAGTTGTCCGCACTCCGCACTCTGCCCTCCACAGACCTTTCCCATCCACACCCGGGAACCTTCGCGATCATGAACCGTCGGAGGTGCGCCCCTACACTGAGCTGCGTTTTCAAGATGAACGGAGCACGACATGCGTCGCCTGGCCACCGCTTTCGTGGCAGTCAGCGTCCTCGCACTCGCCGGATGTGCGCAGGACTTCGACAAGGGCCCGGAGGGCAAGGTCACCGAGAAGGTCAAGGACGGGAAGAAGTTCTACCTGGTCGTTGATCCGTCCAAGGCCGGTGACGAGACGAAGTTCAGGGTCAGCAAGTACGACTACCACGACTGCAATCGGGGCTCGAAGTACCCCAAGTGCGTCGAGGGCTGAGCCGCGTCCGTTAGACAGCCGGTCGGGCGACCACGTTGATGTTGAACGTGTGAGAGCCCAGCCCGCCCGCGATGCCCATGAAGAGCAGGGCGAAGTGCTCCTGTCCGCGTGCGGTGCGGATACCGCCGATGTCGAGCTGGGACGACGGCGGCCAGCCGAGGTCGGTGAGCAGCCGGCCGGTGGTCCGTTTCGCCTCGGCGTCGTCGCCGGAGAGGAAGACGGTGCTCGGGCCGTCCAGATCGCCCGGCGCGATCATCACCGTGGAGTCCATGGTGCACAGCGTCTTCACGACGGGTGTCAGGGGGAACGCGTCCTGGATCCGTTCCCCCAGGCTGCTGTTGGGGTGTGAGAGCTCGACGAAGTCGTCGGAGAGGCCCACCCCGACATCGATCAGCGGGATGCCGGCCAGCGCCGGGGCCCCGATCGAGTGCAGCAGCTCCACGGAGACCGTCCCCGGGGTGGCGTTGACCAGTACCTCCGCGTGAGCGGCCGCTTCGCTCAGACGCCCCACGGGGTGCCCGAGGTCTGTCCGTTCCCCGGGCCGGCGCGAGCCGAGAAGGACGTCATGCCCCGCGGCGCTCCAGCCGTGGGCGAGTGCTCGGGCGACGTTGCCGGTGCCAAGTAGTCCTAGACGCATGCTCGGACGCTAGCCCCTGCCGGGACCACGGCGAATCGGACTTCGGGCCCGGGTGAACCGGCACGAAAGACCTAGTCCGGTGGGCGCCCACCCGGGATCCTCACGTCCGTTGCCGCCCTACCGCGCCGTGGGCGGGTGCCCGGCCTCTCCGTCCCCGGGCAGGTCCTCGCGCAGTAGCGGTCGCCGGTCGGCGGCCTTCCGGTACCAGGTGCCGTACCGCTTCGCGAGGACCACGGCCGACATGCCGTGCAGGAGGATGCTGAGCGCGACGGTGACCGCGATCACCCGGCCGAGGAGCTGGACGCCCGGGACGTGTTCCTCCACCAGGAGCAGCCCGAAGACGACGGAGGCGAGGCCGCGCGGCCCGAACCACCCGATGTAGGCGACCGTGGGAAGGGCCAGGCCGGTCCTGGCCAGGGAGAGGGCGACCGGCAGCATCCGGACCACGGTGAGGCTCAGCACGGCATAGACGATGATCCGCCAGTCGAGGTCATCCAGCGTCGGCCCGAGCAGGACGGCACCGAAGACCAGGAAGCTCAACGAGGCGAGAAGGTCGGCGAGATGCCCGGCGAGACCGGCGGTGTCGTCGACGGCGGCCGGTGCCTGCGCCGGGGCCTTGGCAGACGCCTCAGCCGGTGCCTTAGCCGGTCCGCTCCGCCGCAGGGATACACCGAAGGCGAAGCCGGCCACCCAGGCCGCGATGAAGCCGCTCCCCTCGAAGGCCACGGCCGGTGCGTACGCGCCCGCGGCCACGGCCAGGACGAAGGCCTGCCGCCAGTCACCAGTGATCCAGCCCCTCGCGCGCGACCAGCGCAACAGCCACCCGCCGAGCCCTCCCACGGCCAGGCCCCATGCGGTACTGAGCACGAGCGCCCGCCAGAAGACTCCGGCGGCTCCCTCCTCCGAGGCCATGGTTCCGGGCAGAGCCGCGAGGAAGAGCACGAAGAAGGGCAGCACCATACCGTCGTTGAGGCCGGATTCGACATTCAGGCCGCCGCGCACCAGCGGGGGGACACGCCGGTCGGAGACCGCCGTCTTGCCGAGAGCGGCGTCGGTCGGCGCGAGAACGGCACCGAGCAGGGCCAGTTCCCACAGGGTCAGCCCCGGCAGCAGGGGCCACGCCAGCAGCCAGCCCGCCCCGATGGTCAACGGCAGACCGATCCCCAGAAGGCGGCCGGGGAGGAATCCGCCCAGGCGCAGATCCCTTGGCCGTACGGACATCGCGTCGGTGAACAGGACCAGCGTCAGAGCGGCTTCGACCAGGGTGAGCACGGGGCCCGCGTCGTGCTTCAGGTCGAGCAGACCGAGCCCGATCGGGCCGATGGCGATCCCGCAGCCAGTGAAAACCATCGGCGCCGAGACGACGGTCGTGGCCAAAC
>KL569101.1:31463-38410 GCA_000715635.1 Streptomyces violaceus
CCCCGCCGTCACGGCGGCCACGGCCGCCCCCGCCCACACGCTGCCGCTCACCGTGCCTCACCCGTCAGGGCGTGCGGTCACGAGTGGAGGACCTTCTCCTTGGCCCGGCGGAACTCCTCGTCGGAGAGGTCGCCGCGGGCCCGCACCTGCGAGAGCTTGGCCAGCTGGTCCGCCTCGCTGGCCGGGCCGGTGGCGCCGACGGTCTCGCGGATGTAGCGGTCCGTCTCGTCCATCTTGGCCTTGACGTGGTCCTGTTCACGCTTGCCCATGCCCTTGCCCCTGGCGACGACGTAGACGAAGACACCCAGGAAGGGGAGGACGATGGTGAAGACCAGCCATCCCGTCTTGGCCCAGCCGCTCAGGGAATCGTCGCGGAAGATGTCGACGATGACGCGGAAGAGCAGGAAGATCCACATGACCCACAGGAAGATCCACATGATCGTCCAGAAGGCCCCGAGAATCGGGTAGTCGTAGGCCAGGTTCACATAGCCGCCCATCACCGCTCCTCCTCTCCGGGGAGGTCAAGACCGAACGCGTCGCCGATGGCGCGTGCGGCGGACACGACGCGGGCGCTGCCCACCACGGGGGCGATCGCCACGAGCGTTCCCTGGATCTTCTCCAGCGGCACGCCGACTTCCGCGGCGGTGCCGATGTTGAGGAGGTAGGAGGGAGCGGAGGCGTCCATGGCCACCAGAGCCGCGATGCGTGCCAGCAGATATGTCTCCTCGTCCAGCCCGGACCGCTCGAACGTGTCGAGCGTCATCTGGACGAGCGTCTCGAACACAGGCGCGTTCGCCTCGGCGAGAGCGGCGACCCCGGCCGCCCCTGTCCCTTGCTCAGCCATCTCAGGCTCCTTTCCCTGATGGTGGGTGCGACGTATGTCCGCGTGGTGCTGTGCCGGAGGCCGCGGCGACGATTCCGAGGAGGACCAGCACGAGGACGACGATGCCGAGGACGAGCGCCACGGACCCGGGGGTGGGGTAGTTCCACAGCACCAGGGCGAGCGCTCCGCCGGCGATGGCGATGCCGGTGGTCCACTTGCGGTGCGCGTCCAGCAGGCGGCCGGTGTCCCCGGTGCGCAGACCGTGGCGCGCCATGGACCGGCCCGCAGCCCCGGTTCCGCCCGCCGACGCCCGTCTGATCCACCGGGCTCCGCGTCCGGGCCCGTACAGGTAGGCGGCCAACGCCGTGATCACCGCGATGACCAGGACCGTGACCGTGGTGTTCTTGAGGAAGCGGAGAAAGATGTCGTGAATGGCGGCCGCGGTGTCCTGCGGCAGGGCGGTCGCGGAGACGGAGTCCAGATAGACCTGGCGCAGCACGGCGAGGCCGACGAGCAGCACGATCATCATGACCCCGACGCCGATGGCCGTGGTCATCAGGGTGACGCGGTGCGCGGGCCCGCTCCAGACGGCGAGTGCCGCCAGGACCAGGACCAGGACCGGGAGCCAGACGCCGAGCACGTTCAGCAGACGCATGGCGCCCTGGGCCTCGTCGAGCTTGTCGGTCTGGAACAGGGTGATCGTCTTGTCGACGTCGGGGATCTTCGAGGCTTGATCGAACCCGGCGTCCACCAGTCGTTGCTCGACGTTGTCGACGACGGTGCCGATGTTCAGGTCGATGCTGTCGTCACCGGCCTGGACGGCGCTGCCGCCCTCGCCGGTGAGGACCTTGACCACGGCGGCGTGGGCCCGCCTGTTGGAGTCCTCCCACACCTCGGCGAACCGGTCGTTGGTCACCACCCTGTGCACGATGCTGCGGACGGCCGAGTCGAGCGCGCTCTTCAGCGGGCCGGTCAGCGCATCGGCGCCCTGGACCACACGAGGTGGTGCGCCTTCGCGCTGCAACGTCCGCGCGACGGCCGCGGTGAAGGCGGCGACATCGACGTTGTCGACCACGCGCTTGGTGAGCCGGTCGGTCACGGTGTTCTGGACGGAGGGCTCCGTGGCGATGGGAGCGACGGTCTGGACGTACCGGTCGGTGTCGGCGACCGCCGAGTCCACCCAGGCCGCGACCACGGCCAGCGGCGCCAGGAGGAAGGTCAGTACCAGCAGTACGGAGGTCGCCGTGTAGCGCAGACGCCGGTGGTGAACGGAGGCCGCCTTGCGCAGCCGTGCGTACTCCTCCCGTTCCGTGGCGCTCAACGGAGGTCCGCCGACCGGAGGGTCGCGACCTTCCGAAGCGGACGAGGAACCAGCAGACGAGGAACCATCGGAGGAATCCATGAGTCTCCCTCGCGCTGCTTTTCCGCAGGTTTTTCCTATTTGCCAACTTTATCGAGGGCGGGCGGACGGCGCATCGCGCCAGATCCTCGATCGCAGTCTTACTGCGGCCCCAGCAACGTCGGCGCGTGGAACTCCCCGAGCCCCGTGACCCGGTCCCGGTCCAGCCAGTAGCGGCGCGGCTCCGCGAGCATGACGGCCACGCTGACGGCGGTGACGCCGGGGATCCTCGCCAACTCGCCGTCGATGAAGCGGGCCAGGGCGGAGCGGTCGGCGACCAGGCCGGTGGCGAGTACGGACAGGTCGCTGGCGACATGCGCGGCGAGGCGGGTCTGGGGGAGCAGGTCGATGCGGCGCATGACCTCGGAGGTCTCGCCGGGGTCGACGCGCAGCCGCAGCATGAACGGGGTCCGGAAGCCGAGCCACTCCGACACGATCTCCAGGCGGGGCTTGACCCAGCGCTCGTCCAGGACCCGGCGTACGACGCGGTGCGCGGTGGACGTGGCCAGGTCCGAGGCCCGGGCGATGCTCGCGGCGGAGGCCCGGCCGTCCCGCAGCAGCAGGGCGACGACCGCGCGCTCGGACTCGCTCAGCGGCCTGTCGGGGGGCGTCGCCGTCGCGGTGCCTTCCGGCTGCGTGCCGGTCAGCTCCAGCAGACCGGCACGCTCGGTGCCGGTCAGGAACTGCGGGTCCCAGGTGATGCCCCGACGCAGGGTACTGAGCGCGGGCAGGGCGTTGACACGGCGGACGCCGGGGATCGAGAACATCCGGTCGATCGCTTCGCTCGTGGCCGCCTCCGAGGGGGCGTGGACGACGGCGTAGAGGGGGTAGTCGCCGGAGATCTGCGCCAGCAGCTGGAGGTGGGGGAGGTCACGCAGCCGGTCCAGGACGGCCAGCGGCGTCTCGCCGGTGATGTCCAGAAAGACGTGGACCGGCATCGCCGTGGAATGCATGCCCCAGTCGGCCTGCCCGATCACGCGGACCATCCGGGCCTCGTGCAGCCGGTCGAAGCGGCGCTTCAGTGTGCCGGCGTCGGCGGACAGGATCCCGCCGATGTCGTCCCAGGTGGCCCGGGGGGCCAGGTGCAGCGCCCCGATCAGGCGCCGGTCGAGCTCGTCGAGGAGAGGGCGCGTCATGGGGTCCCACCTTAGACCGCGAATGCCTGCCGATTAATCCCACTGTTACACGCAGGGGCTAGAGAATATCCCACTTCGCTGTCATGGTTTGCGGGAACGTCCCCCACGCGTTACCTCGAAACCTCCCCCCATGCGCGAAGAGGTACCCATGAGCACCACCTCCACCGAGCCCCAGCCCACCGAGCCCCCGTCGAGAGCCCTGCGTGCCGCGTTCCGCGCCTTCGCTGCGATCGAGAAGGTCGGCAACAAGCTGCCCAACCCCTTCTGGCTGTTCTGGATCCTCGCCGGGGTCGTGATCGTCCTCAGCGCGATCCTGGCGGCGACCGGTGTCAGCACCGTGCACCCCGGAACGCACGACACCATCGAGGTGCGGAGCCTGCTCAGCAAGGCGGGACTGACGACGATGGTCGAGGGGGCCGTCGACAACTTCGCGACCTTCCCGCCGCTGGCCACCATCCTCATCGTGGGCTTCGGCATCGCGGTCGCCGAGGCCAGCGGCCTGTTCACGACCCTGCTGCGCCGCATGGTCGCGCGCGTGCCGGGCAAGTACCTCACCTTCGCGCTGTCGATGACGGCGATGGTCGCGCATGTCGCCGGTGACGCCGCGTACGTCACGCTCATCCCGCTCGGCGCGCTCATCTTCCGCGCGGCCGGCCGCAGCCCCGTCCTCGGCTGCGTCGTCGCCTACGTCTCGATCTCCGCCGGCTACGACGCCTCACCGGCGATCACCACCACCGACACCCTGCTGTCGTCGATCTCCACGGCCGCGGCCCACACCATCGACCCGGACCACGTCGTCACCCCGGTCGCGAACTACTTCTTCGGCCTCGCCTCGTCCGTCCTGGTCGCCCTGGTCATCACGGTCGTCGTCGAGAAGGTCATCGCCAGGCGCTCGGACCTGGACCCCGACGAGCCGGTCAAGGCGCTGACCGCCGAGGAGCTGAAGGCGGTCGAGGTCACCCCGGAGCAGCGCCGCGCCCTGCGCCGGACGGGCGTGGCCGCGCTCGCCTTCGTCGCGGTGGTCGCGGTGGCCATGTTCCCGGCGGACTCCCCGCTGCGCGGCGAGCACGGCTCCCTGGTCGAGTCCCCGGTGATCACCGGCATGTCGGTCGTGCTGTTCCTGTTCTTCTCCCTGCTCGGCTGGGTCTACGGGCGCGCTGTCGGGACCTTCCGCACCCCGAACGACATCGTCGACGCGCTGGTCGAGGGTGCCCGCAGCTACGCCCCGATCCTCGTGCTGTTCTTCGCGATCTCCCAGTTCCTCGCCTACTTCAAGTGGACGAACATCGGCAACGTCATCGCCATCGAGGGCTCCGAGACGCTGAAGGGCATGCACCTCAGCGGCTGGACCGTGCTGGTCGGCATCGCCGTACTCATCACCTTCATGAACCTGGTCATCACCAGCGGCTCCGCCCTGTGGGCGCTGGCCGCTCCGGTGCTCATCCCGATGCTGATGCTCATCGGCATCGAGCCGGCGACCACCCAGGCCGTCTACCGCGTCGCCGACTCGGTCACCAACTGCGTGACCCCGATGAGCCCCTACTTCGCCATGTGCCTCGGCTTCATCCAGCAGCACAAGAAGTCCGCGGGCATCGGCACGCTGGCCTCCTTCACCATCCCGATCGCCGCCGTCGTCTGGATCGTCTGGGTCGCCTTCTTCGTGGCCTGGTACCTGCTCGGCATCCCGTTCGGCGTCGGCTGACCCGACCCTTCAGCAGCCCATACGACACCGTCGTACGAGACGTGCGACAGACACGAGAAAGCCGGTCATGACCACATCGTCACCCGCACCCGCCGCCGTCACCGCCCGCGCACAGGAGGTCTCGTCGGAGATCGTCACCGACATCCTCGCCCTCGTCCGTCAGGAGACCGGAAGCTACGACCTGCCGGGACTCGCGGCGGGCCTGGACCTCCTGCGCGAGCTGGCCGTCCACAGGCTGGGGAAGCCCGACCGCGAGCAGCGGTACGACGGCGGTGAGTGCGGTGACACCCTCACCCTGACCTACCACGGCACCGGACCCGGGCACGTCGCCCTCGTCGGCCACTACGACACCGTGTGGCCGGCCGGCACGCTCGCCGGATGGGAGCAGCCGCCGGGCGGCCCCGACGGCCGGGGGAAGCTCAGCGGGCCGGGCATCTTCGACATGAAGACCGGCCTGGCCCAGGGCATCTGGGCCCTGAAGCTGGCCCGCGAGACCGGAACGCCCCTGCCCACCGTCACCTTCCTCTTCAACGGCGACGAGGAGATCGGCTCCCTCTCCTCCCGCCCGGTGATCGAGGAGACCGCCCGGAAGGTCGACGCCACGCTGGTCCTGGAGCCCACCGCCCACGGCGCGGTCAAGACCGCCCGCAAGGGCTCCGGGATCTTCAAGGTCACCGCCACCGGGGTCGAGGCGCACGCCGGGCTGGCGCCGCAGGACGGGGCGAGCGCGATCACCGCGCTGTCCGAGTTCGTCCTCGCCGCGGCGAGGATCGCCCGCCCCGAGCAGGGCACGACCATCAACACCGGCCTGATCAGCGGCGGTTCGGCCACCAACGTCGTCGCCGGTCAGGCCACCGCCGGCGTCGACATCCGGGTCAGCAGCGAGGCCGAACAGGACCGTGTGGACGCCGAGTTCGCCGCCATCGAGGTCAGCGACCCCCGCGTGCGCATCGAGGTCGACCACGCCTGGAACCGGCCGCCCATGACCCTGAACGCCGCCTCCGCCCCGCTTCTCGCCCTCGCCCGCGAAGTCGCCCGCGCGCAGGGCCGCGCCGACCTTCCCACCGCCGCCGTCGGCGGTGCCAGCGACGCCAACTTCGTCGCGGCCCTCGGCCTGCCGGTCCTGTGCGGCATGGGCGCGATCGGCGACGGTGCCCACGCCCAGGGCGAGTTCATCCACCCCGACACGGTGCCCGCCCAGACGGCCCTGGTCGCCGGCCTGCTGGCCCGGCTGACGGAGCCGTTGCGCGGCTGAACACGGGTCCCTCGTACGGACGTGATGCCGCGCGCATCTGGTATCTCCATGGGGCCATGTGGCATACCGGCCCGCCAGGACCGGTATCGCCGGGGTTGGTCAGGCGGTGTGGGTGGGGTGGTCGGCATCCAGCAGTGCGAGGGCGTTGCGGATGCCCTGTTCGAGGAGCTGGTCGGCGAGTTGCCGGTCGGTCAGGGCACGGGAGAGCTGCAGCGTCCCGGCCAGCATGCCGAGGAGGCTGAGTGCTTTCAGACGCGCCGACGGCGGATCGTGGGGTGCCAGGCGGGCGGCGAAGTCGTCGACGAGGACCAGCGCGCCGTCGGTGTAGGCCTGCCTGGTGGGGTCCGTGGAGCGGGCGATCTCGTCGAGCAGGGCGGCGTTGGGGCAGCCGTCCTCGATGCTGTCGCGCTGCTCGGGGGAGAAGTACCAGCGCACGATCTGCTCGAGGCCGGCACGGCCGGGCGCCGCCTGCGCGACGATGTTCGCGTGCTGGGCGCGCATCTGGTCGGCGACCGCGGTGGCGACGAGTTCGTTCTTGGACGCGAAGTAGGCGTAGAAGGTGCCGTTGGTCAGCCCCGCGTCCTTCATGAGCGTGGAAATCCCCGAGCCGTCGATGCCGTCCCGCTTGAGCC
>KL569101.1:38622-40992 GCA_000715635.1 Streptomyces violaceus
ACCGGCGGTCGCGATGATCCGCTGCCTTGTCTCCCGCTTGTGTTCTTTCGGGTACCGCACGATGTGTTTCTCCACTGGTCAAGTCACCGGGATGTCAGGTGGGCATGCGGTTGTTCTTGCGGATCTGCTTGTCGAACGCTCCGGCGGGGACGAGGCGGCGCGCCGTGGTGACGCGTGAGGCCAGCGGGCCGGCGGTGTAGCGCAGCTTCGGCTTCCTGTCGGTGGCCGCGGTGACGATCACCTTGGCGACGACGGCGGGGTCGTCGCCGTCCCTCATCGCGTCCGCGATCACCTCGTCGAAGACGCGCCGTCGCTCCGCGTACAGAGGCAGCGGGGTGTCGGGCTGCGCGGCGTTGGTGTCGAAGCTGGTCTTGGTGTAGGCGGGCTGGACGAGGAGGACCCGGACGCCGTGCTCGCGGACCTCGTGGTCCAGTGACTCGGAGTAGCCCTCGATGGCGTGCTTCGACGCGACGTAGAGGGCCATGAAGGGCTGGGGGGCGACCCCGAGGACGGACGAGATGTTGATGACGCGTCCGCCACCCTGGGCACGCATGTGCGGCAGGACGGCCTTCGTCATCCGGATGACACCGAGGACGTTGATGTTCAGGAGGTTCTGGGCCTGGGTGACGGAGTTCTCCTCGACGGCGCCCGCCGAGCCGATGCCCGCGTTGTTGACCAGGACGTCGATGCGTCCGAACCGGTCGATCACCTCTCTGACCGCGGCGTTGGCCGACTCGTCACTGCCGACGTCGAGATCGAGGTACGTCACACCGGCGGGCGGGGTGAGCCCGGAGGTCTTGCGGCCGGTTCCGATCACCTCGAAACCCGCCGCGACGAGGGCGCGGGCCGTCTCCTTGCCGATTCCCGATGAGGCACCTGTCACGAGCGCCACCGGCCGAGTTGTCGCCATCACGGACTCCCTTGCTTTTAAATTACGTTCGTATGTCTTACGTTCGTACGACCATACGGGTATCGTCGACCGATGGCAAGTGGTCACGTCCGGCGATCAAGAAAGACGCATCGCAAGAGACCCCTACCGCCAGAGAGTGAAGGGTGGCCTGTCATGGCAGGCGCGGTGAGGTAGCGCCGAGTCGGTCCACAAGCTGACGCGTGGCGCCGCCGAGGACGAGCGGCTTGAGGTGGGCGTGGGCCGTGCAGCGGGCGGCGGTGTATCCGGCGGGGCCGGAACCGGTGACGATGACCTTGCGTATGTCGGTGCCCTACAAGGACGTCACGCCTCCCGCTTGGCGTCGATCTCGGCGATCAGGGCCTCGATGCGGGTCTTGATCTCGTCGCGGATGGGACGGACGGCCTCGACGCCCTTGCCGGCCGGGTCTTCCAGGGCCCAGTCGAGGTACTTCTTGCCGGGGGAGATCGGGCAGGCGTCTCCGCATCCCATGGTGATGACGTAGTCGGATGCCTGGACGGCCTCGGTGGTGAGGATCTTCGGCTCGGCGTCGGCGATGTCGACGCCGACCTCCTTCATGGCCTCGACGGCGGAGGGGTTGACCTGGTCGCCCGGGATGGAGCCGGCGGAGCGGACCTCGATCCGGTCGCCCGCGAGGTGGGCGAGGAATCCGGCAGCCATCTGCGAGCGTCCGGCGTTGTGGACGCAGACGAACAGCACGGAGGCGAGCGGGCTGGAGGGCATCGTTCTTCCTTCGTCAGTGCACACGGGGTTCTTGCGGGTGGTGCGGGTTATGGCCAGGTGTTCGGCCGGCGCGACCAGGCGGGTGCGGATGCGGCGTGCTCGGCGAGGCGCTCATCAGGCAGGACAGGAGGCGGGGATGCGGTCACGGGAACCCCCTTCGGGGCGTCGGGATGCGGATCCCAGGCATCAGCCCCGGCTGGTATCAGTTCGGAGTGATGTGACAGTATCAGCCCATGCTGACGTCAGTCGACACTGATCTGATCCGGGTTCTGGCCGACCCGCTCAGGCTCCACATCGTGACCCTGCTCGCCAAAGAGACGCTGTGCACCACCCACCTGGTGGAGGAGACCGGTGCCCGGCAGACCAACCTCTCCAACCACCTGAGAGTGCTGCGCGAGGCCGGGGTCGTCGAGACGGAGCCGTGCGGCCGGTACACGTACTACAGGCTGCGCCCGGACGTCATCGCCCGCCTCGCCGGCGGGTTCGCCGACCTGGCCGAGTCCGCACGCCATGCCGCCGACAACAAGAGGGCCTGCCCGTGACCCGCACCGAAGCATCCGTGACCGCCGAGGAGCCCTCGGTCGTCGCGAAGCTCTCGACGCTCGACCGATTCCTCGCCGTGTGGATCCTGCTCGCCATGGCCATCGGCCTCGGCCTGGGCCGCGCCATCCCCGGCCTCGACGACGCCCTCGCCAAGGTCGAGATCGGCGGCATCTCCC
>KL569101.1:41201-49053 GCA_000715635.1 Streptomyces violaceus
CGGCATCTCCCTGCCGATCGCCATCGGCCTGCTGATCATGATGTACCCCGTGCTGGCCAAGGTCCGCTACGACAAGCTCGACGCCGTCACCGGCGACAAGAAGCTCATGGCCTCGTCGCTGGTCATCAACTGGATCGTCGGCCCGGCGGTCATGTTCGCGCTGGCCTGGATCTTCCTGCCGGACCTGCCCGAGTACCGCACCGGCCTGATCATCGTCGGCCTCGCCCGCTGCATCGCCATGGTCATCATCTGGAACGACCTCGCCTGCGGCGACCGCGAAGCCGCCGCCGTACTCGTGGCACTGAACTCGGTCTTCCAGGTCCTGGCGTTCGGTCTGCTCGGCTGGTTCTACCTCGACCTGCTGCCCGGCTGGCTGGGCCTGGGCGACGGCGAACACCTCGACATCTCCATGTGGAAGATCGCCCTGAACGTCGTCATCTTCCTCGGCATCCCGCTGCTCGCCGGCTTCCTCACCCGCCGCATCGGCGAACAGAAGCTGGGCCGCGAGAAGTACGAGTCGAGCTTCCTGCCGAAGATCGGCCCGTGGGCGCTGTACGGCCTGCTCTTCACGATCGTCATCCTCTTCGCCCTGCAAGGGAAGACGATCACCTCGCAGCCGCTCGATGTCGCCCGTATCGCGCTGCCGCTGCTGGTGTACTTCGCCGTGATGTGGTTCGGCACGTTCGCCCTCGGCAAGGTCATCGGCCTGGCTTACGACCGCACCGCGACCCTCGCCTTCACGGCGGCCGGCAACAACTTCGAGCTGGCCATCGCGGTCGCCATCGCCACCTTCGGCGTCACCTCGGGGCAGGCCCTGTCGGGCGTGGTCGGCCCGCTCATCGAGGTCCCGGTGCTGGTGGCTCTGGTGTACGTCTCCCTGGCCTGGCGGCGGAAGTTCAGTACCGGTCGGCAGCTGACGGCGGCACCGCAGGAGAGCTGACACACTGCCTGGACCGTACCGGCACCAGCACCGGCACCAGCACCGGCACCAGCACCGGCACCAGCACCGGCACCGGTGGGCAGGTCACCGCCGACCTCGCCTACGACGCCGGGCAGGTCCTTGAGACGGCCTCACTCGGGATTCCGGCAGCGGGTCAGGCCGCGGCCGGCGCGATGGTCAGCAGCTTGCCCATCGCGGCCAGCACGGACGGCTCGACGCGGTAGTAGACCCAGGTGCCGCGCCGCTCGGAGGTCAGCAGCCCGGCCTCCTTCAGCTTCTTCAGGTGGTGAGAGACGGTCGGCTGGGAGACGCCGACATCGGAGATGTCGCACACGCACGCCTCGCCGCCCTCATGCGAGGCCACCGCAGAGAACAGCCGCAGCCGCACCGGGTCGCCCAGGGCCTTGAACATCCGCGCGGCCGTCTCGGCCTCCTCGGCGGTGAACGGGCGCTCGGTGAGCGGCGGACAGCACGGCGCCACGGTCTCGGGAACCTCGGGTTCCAGCAGCGGCAGCACCTTCGTATTCGACATGCATCTATGTTGACATACGTCGAACCAAACGGGCCAGGCGGCCGGACGGACTCTGAGTGCGAGGCGGACGCCGGGTCGACGGGGTCCGGCCGAGGGTGGCGTGTCGATGCCGGTGTGGGTCAGCCGCCGGTCAGGTCCCGGCCCAGGGTGTGCCGGCGGGCAAAGCGAACCGTATGCCGCGCCGGGAGTGTGCGCAGCGAACGGCCCGGACTGGCAGGCCTCGATCGCCACGACGTTGACGCGCTCCGCGAGGCACCCTCAATTCGATGCCTGTCTATGTTGACGCTCATCGAATCAGATGCCATGCTGACAGTGCAAGCCATCGACGAATGTCGAAACAAAGGGGAACCTCGTGGCCGTGTCCATCAACAGCGTGTCCACCGCCGGCCAGCTGCCCGTCGTGGTCATCGGAGCAGGTCCGGTCGGCCTGGCCGCAGCGGCCCACCTCGTCGAGCGCGGCATCGAACCGCTGGTCCTGGAAGCCGGACCGTCGGCCGGCTCCGCCGTGCGCGACTGGGCGCACGTGCGGCTGTTCTCCCCCTGGTCGGAGATCACCGACCCGGCCGCGGAGAAGCTCCTGGCCCCGACCGGCTGGACCCGCCCCGACGGCTCCGCCTACCCGACCGGCGGTGACTGGGCCGAGCGGTACCTGCAGCCCCTCGCCGACGTCCTCGGCGACAGGGTCCGCTACGGCGCCACCGTGGCCGGCGTCGCCCGCGCCGGACGCGACCGCATCGTCGACTCAGGACGCGACGAGCAGCCCTTCACCGTGCACATCCTTCTGGCCGACGGCCGCGAGGAACGGATCACCGCCCGCGCGGTCATCGATGCCTCCGGCACCTGGTCCACCCCCGGCCCGATGGGCGCCGACGGCCTGCCCGCCCTCGGTGAGAAGTCCTCCGCCGGGCACATCACCTACCGCGTACCCGACCTGGGCGACCCGGCCGTACGCGCCCGGTACGCGGGCAAGCGCACCGCCGTGATCGGCTCCGGTGCCTCAGCCTTCACGGCCCTCGCCTGTCTCGCCGACCTGGCCGAGGACCAGCCGGGCACCCACGCGGTGTGGATCCTGCGCCGCGGTATCACCGGCTCCACCTTCGGCGGCGGCGAGGCCGACCAGCTGCCCGCCCGCGGTGCCCTGGGCCTGCGCGCCAAGGCAGCCGTCGAAGCCGGCCACGCGAGCGCGGCCACGGGATTCCGTACACAGGCTGTGGAGCGCGACGGCGATCGGCTCGTCCTCGTGGACGAGGATGGCCGCCGCCTCGACCCGGTCGACGAGGTCATCGTCCTGACCGGCCTCCGCCCGGACCTGTCCTTCCTCGCCGAGATCCGCCTCGGCCTCGACGACCGCCTCCAGGCCCCGACCGCACTCGCTCCGCTCATCGACCCCAACGTCCACTCCTGCGGCACCGTCTACCCGCACGGTGTGAACGAGCTCTCCCACCCCGAACAGGGCGTCTACCTGGTCGGCATGAAGAGCTACGGCCGCGCTCCGACGTTCCTCGCCATGACCGGCTACGAGCAGGTCCGCTCCATCACCGCCG
Organism: Streptomyces violaceus; assembly: GCA_000715635.1. Classification (GTDB taxonomy): domain Bacteria; phylum Actinomycetota; class Actinomycetes; order Streptomycetales; family Streptomycetaceae; genus Streptomyces; species Streptomyces violaceus. The sequence goes on from KL569101.1 coordinate 44,218, forward strand.
CCCTCGCCGGCGACCACGAGGCCGCCGAGCGCGTCGAGCTGACCCTCCCGGAGACCGGCGTGTGCGGCGGCGCGGGCCTGTTCGAAGAGCCGGAGAACGCCGAGCAGGCCGCCGGTGGATGTTGCTCCGCGCCGAGCACCCTCCAGATCGGCATCGACACCCCGGCCACCAGCCCCGGCGGCTGCTGAACACCTTCCCTCAAGCTCGTCCTCATCGAGGGGCGAGCCGGTTGCCCCTGCGCCCCTGATTGCGCCACACCGCTCAGTGGCTGCCGGTGAGTTCGCCGCTGAGGCTTTCGTGGATCCGGGCGCTGGGCTCGTTCAGCCCGATGATCTCGACGGTCTTCCCGCGCTGGCGTACTTGGTCTCGATGGCGTCCAGAGCCGCGACGGAGGAGGCGTCCCAGACATGGGCGGCGGACAGGTCGATGACGACCTTGTCGGCGTGCGTGGCGTAGTCGAACAGGCCGCGCAGCGGCGTGTGGAGGACCTGCGTACCCAGCTGGAGCGCGCCGAGGACTTCGCCGCAACACTGCGCGACCGCCTCGACAGTGCACGGGGGCCGGGTTCTGCCACAGCACGCTGACAGGTCAGGCTTCCCCACAGGACTCGGGGTGTGCATCCCAGATTCCGGTTGCAGCGGTCTTGCGGACATACTCCGTGAAGTCGTGGGGCGGCCGGCCGAGAACGCGCTCGACGGTGTCGGTCTTGGTGGCCCTGCGACCGTCGAAGACCTCGACCATGAGGCTGGTCAGCTGCGTCGCGTACCCGGCCGGCACGCCTCGCCGGGTCAGCGACGAGACGAACTGCTCGGGCGTGACCGGCAGATAACGAACCTCCGTGCGGGTCACCCTCGCTATCTCACCGACGGCATCGGCGAAGGTGAGCAGTCGTGGTCCGGTCACGTCGTGGATCCGGCCGGAATGGCCGTCTTCGGTCAGCGCCGCGACGGCGACATCCGCGATGTCCTCGGCGTCGGTGAACGGCTCCGCGACGTCGCCGGCCGGAAGCGCGACCACACCCGCCCGGACCAGTTCGACGAGGAACCCCTCGCTGAAGTTCTGCGTGATGAACCCCGCCCGCACGATGGTCCACTCCGCACCCGAGTCCCGCACCGCCTGTTCACACCGCTCGGCCTCGGCAGCACCACGGTCGGCAAGCAGGACGAGATGCCGAACGCCGCACGCCACCGCGAGTTCTGCGAAGGAACCCACGGCACTGGCCGCGCCGGGGAAGGCCGCATCGGGATAGAAGGCCACATAAGCGGAGCCCATGCCCCGCAGCGCGGGTTCCCACGTGGTGTCGTCCTGCCAGTCGAAAGGCGGCTCAGCACTCCGTGAACCCACCCGTACCGGCATGTCACGCGCGCGGAGCCCGGACACGACCCGGCGTCCGGTCTTGCCCGTCCCCGCGAGGACCAACGTTGTCGCTGTAGTCGCTGTCATGCTCCCCAGTCCACCGGAACGCCGGAGGTACGGGACATGGTCGAGGCTCGCAGGCCCATAATGGTGCGTCTTACTCTGTGCCGATGGACCCCTTCTCGATCCTGCTCGACGGAGCCAGGGCAAGGGGGACGTTCGTGCTGCGAACCATCCTGAACCCACCATGGTCGGTGCGGGTGCGGGACAGGGTGCCCCTCAACCTGGTGGCCGTTCTGCGAGGCACGCCCTGGGTCGTGCCCAGCGCCGGCGATGCCGTACGCCTGGACGCGGGCGACATCGCGCTGATGCGTGGCCCGGACGCGTTCACCTTCGCCGATGATCCCCGCACTCCGACTCAGGTGGTCATACAGCCCGGTCCCCGACGGACGACCGCAGCCGGCGCGGAACTGCCCGAGGCCGCGGACATGGGCGTGCGCACCTGGGTCAACGGCGAGCGAGCCCACGAGAACGGCGCGGACGGTTCGTCGGTGCTGCTGATCGGCAAGTACTCGGGACCGGGCGAGATCGCCACACGCCTGCTCCGTGTGATGCCGCCGCTGCTGGTCGTCCCCACGGCCGCCCACATCGAATCCGCGCTGGTGTCGCTGCTCGCCAAGGAGACCGTGCGAAACGAGCCTGGCCAAGATCTCGTGCTCGAACGGCTGTTGGACCTCCTGCTGATCGGCGTCCTCCGCGAATGGCTCACCGGGCCCGATGCGGACGCGCCTGCCTGGTTCCGAGCCGGCGGGGATCCCGTCGTCGGGTCCGTCCTACGACTTATCCACGGTGAGCCGGGCCGTCCCTGGACGGTGGCCGCGCTCGCCCGGGAGGCCGGGGTGTCCCGAGCGACGCTGGCGCGCCGCTTCACCGACGTCGTCGGCATGCCGCCCATGGCATACCTCACCGGATGGCGAATCGACGTTGCCGCCGACCTGCTCGTGGAGTCGGACGCCACGATCGACACCGTCGCCCGTCAGGTCGGTTATGGCAGCGGGTTCGCGTTCAGCGCCGCCTTCAAGCGAGCCCGTGGGATCAGCCCGCAACGCCACCGCGCCCACGCCCGCAATGGTCCTTGACGGTGGAACAGGCATGTACGGCGCTCGGGCAGCTCAGGGCCAAACAAGGCAATAAGGCTGATGCCCCGCCTCATGCAGCCGATGTGAGAAGTCCTGCCACTCGTGCAGCAGTTGGTACACGTTGAACGCGTCCCGGGGTCCACCCCGGTCCGGCACCGTCGACCAGATGAAGGCCGCCGCGCCCACCGCCTCCTCGCCGATGCCCCGCAGGGGGTCGACGACGGTCATCGGGAGCTTCACCACCGCGTAGTCGGGGTGCAGGACGACCAGTTCCAGGGGCGGAACCTTGTGCAGGGGGATGCCCTCGATGCCGGTCAGGACCATCGCCGCCATGGTCTCCGGCTTGATCTTGGTGAACATGCCGTTCATGCCGAGTTCGTCGCCGCCGAGTTCCTCGGGGCGCATCGAGATCGGGACGCGGGCCGCGGTCGCGCCGTCGGGCGCACCGAAGTACTTGTACGTCACCCCCACCCGACCACCATTCCTGCTCCCCGCCCGAAGATCGTCCACCCGGCGTTCAGCCTGAAATTCATCCACGCGACGCTCACCCCGACGTTCAGCCCGAAGATCGTCCAGCCGATGTTCAGTACGTCCGTCGGGCCGCTCCGGTTCACTCTGCGGACTCTGCGTCTGACGAGTTTCCTGGGTGTCCTCCGCCTCGCGCCGGTGCCTGCCCCGCCGGGCACGTCGAGGACCCAGGTCATCGGTCCCCTCGCCCAGTCCGCCACCGCGATGCATATCTCCACCCGACTGCTTTTTCTAGGACGCGTCGCCCCCGCCGCGCAACCCGATCATCGTGTCAGTGACCTCCCCCGCGGCCGCCCGCCGAAACGTGCGTCGAAACATCTGCCCGCAGGATCTCCGCAGCCTCTGACCACCTTGGGCTGTTTGATCTGTGTGTATCAGGTCCAGTCTCGCAGACGGCCGGGAATCGCGGGCTGGATGCCGGTTCGATCACCTCGTCCGTCCGCCCCGTAATCTCCCCTGGCCTACCCTGAACAGGTCACTGGCACCCGGAGCCCGACAACGTCGGAGAAGGTCGGAGAAGTCGCAGGTCATGAGCGAACTGGCATATCCGTATGAAGCACCGGCCTCACAGGCTCTGTTCGACCGTGCGGCGGCCGTCACGCCCGGCGGTGTGAACTCACCGGTACGGGCCTTCCGCGCCGTCGGCGGCACGCCGCGGTTCATGGTGTCCGGCACCGGCCCGTATCTGACGGACGCCGACGGGCGCGAGTACGTGGACCTCGTGTGCTCCTGGGGGCCCATGATCCTCGGGCATTCGCACCCCGAGGTCATCGCCGCCGTCCAAGACGCCGTCGCCCGCGGTACGTCCTTCGGTACGCCCGGTGAGGGCGAGGTCGCGCTCGCCGAGGAGATGGTCGCCCGCGTCGCACCGCTGGAGCAGGTCCGGCTCGTGTCCAGCGGGACCGAGGCGACCATGTCGGCGATCCGGCTCGCGCGCGGGTTCACGCGGCGCACCAAGGTGATCAAGTTCGCCGGGTGCTACCACGGGCACGTCGACTCGCTGCTCGCCGCGGCCGGCAGCGGCGTCGCCACCTTCGCGCTGCCCGACACCCCGGGCGTCACCGGCGCCCAGGCCGGCGACACCGTCGTCCTGCCCTACAACGACCTCGACGCCGTGCGCGAAGCCTTCCGGGCGCACCCCGGCGAGATCGCCTGCCTGATCACCGAGGCCTCCCCGGGCAACATGGGCGTCGTACCGCCCGCCGCGGGGTTCAACCAGGGGCTCAAGGACCTCTGCGCCGAGAACGGCGCCCTCTACATCTCCGACGAGGTCATGACGGGCTTCCGGACCAGCCGCGCCGGGTGGTTCGGGGTCGACGGCGTCGTCCCCGACCTGATGACCTTCGGCAAGGTCATGGGCGGCGGCTTCCCCGCTGCGGCCTTCGGCGGGCGCGCGGACGTCATGGAGCGTCTCGCTCCGGCCGGGCCCGTCTACCAGGCCGGCACGCTGTCCGGGAACCCCGTCGCGACCGCGGCCGGCCTCGCCCAGCTGCGGCTGCTCGACGACGCCGCCTACGCCAAGGTCGACGCCGTCTCGAAGCGGATCCAGGGCCTCGTCACCGACGCCCTGACCAAGGAGGGCGTCGCGCACACGCTCCAGAACGCCTCCAACATGTTCTCCGTGTTCTTCACCGACCGGCCGGTCAGGAACTACGAGGACGCCAAGGCGCAGGAGTCCTTCCGCTTCACCGCCTTCTTCCACTCGCTGCTCGCGGACGGCGTCTATCTGCCGCCGTCGTCCTTCGAGTCCTGGTTCGTGTCCACCGCGCACGACGAGCGTGCCGTGCAGCGGATCGCCGACGCCCTCCCGGCG
>KL569101.1:49239-50278 GCA_000715635.1 Streptomyces violaceus
GCGGCCGCGGAGGCGACGGCATGAGCGACGAGAACGGCATGAGCGACGAGAACGGCACGAGCGACGAGAACGGCAAGAGCCGGGAGACGGACAACGACATCACCGTCGTCCACGTCGTGCGCCACGGCGAGGTCGCCAACCCGGACGGCATCCTCTACGGCCGCCTCCCCGGATACCACCTCTCCGACCTGGGCCGGCGCATGGCGGACCGGGTCGCCGAGCACCTCTCGGACCGCGATGTGACACACGTCGTCGCCTCCCCGCTGGAGCGGGCGCGGGAGACGGCCGAGCCGATCGCCAAGGCGCACGGTCTCGACCTCGCCACCGACGAGCGGCTGATCGAGGCCGAGAACATCTTCCAGGGCAAGACGTTCGGTGTCGGGGACGGGGCGCTGCGCCAGCCCGGCAACTGGAAGCACCTGGTCAACCCGTTCCGGCCGTCCTGGGGCGAGCCGTACGTCGACCAGGTCGTCCGCATGATGAGCGCGCTGAGCACCGCGAAGGACCGGGCCCGGGGGCACGAGGCGGTCGTGGTCAGCCATCAGCTGCCGATCTGGATCGTGCGGTCCTACGTGGAGCGGCGGCGGCTGTGGCACGACCCGCGCAAGCGGCAGTGCACGCTCGCCTCGCTGACGACCTTCACGTTCCGGGGTGACCGGATCGTCTCCGTCGGCTACACCGAGCCGGCCCGCGATCTCGTCCCGGCGCATCTCCTCGCCGGTGCCAAGCCGGTGAAGGGGAAGGACAAGGCGTTCGGCGCCTGAGAAGGTGCCTGAGCAGGCGCACACGGCGCCCGAACAGTGCGTAAGCCCTTTCTGTTCGCTTCTGATCCCTCTGTTACGGAATCTGCAAGTATCTGAGGAACCTCCCCGTTCATCACGTCCTCTGACTGGGTGACCACCAGAGAACGTGACGAACGGGGATGCAATGCGCCCTTACTCCCGCAGGGGAATGCTCGGAATCGGCGCGGGTGCCGCGGCGGCCGTCTCGCTCGCCGGATGCGGCGGCCTCACCGGGTCAGATGGGTCGAGCCATGCCG
>KL569101.1:50430-50992 GCA_000715635.1 Streptomyces violaceus
GTCGAGCCATGCCGACGGTTCCGGAGACGCGGCACAAGGCGGCGCAAAGCCGAAGCCCGCCGCCCGCCCCATCGGTGACGGCTCCACCGCCTACACCGGCAAGCAGCCCCACCAGCCCGGCAAGCCCGAGCCGCTGGAGCCCGGCCAGACCCCGCCGCAGTTCGTCGTGTTCTCCTGGGACGGCGCCGGCGAGGTCGGCAACGGCCTCTTCCCGCGCTTCCTGGACCTCGCCAAGGAGCACGGCGCGAGCATGACCTTCTTCCTGTCCGGGCTGTATCTGCTGCCCGAGTCGAAGAAGCGCCTCTACGACCCGCCGAACAACCCGCGCGGCGCCTCCGACATCGGCTACCTCACCGACGGGCACGTCAAGGACACACTGAAGAACGTCCGCCGGGCCTGGCTGGAGGGCCACGAGATCGGCACCCACTTCAACGGGCACTTCTGCGGCGAGGCCTACGGCTCCGTCAAGAACTGGACGCCCCGGCAGTGGCGCAGCGAGATCGACCAGGCGAAGTCCTTCGTGAAGGAGTGGCGCACCAACACCGGCTGGACCGACCTGCCG
>KL569101.1:51195-52079 GCA_000715635.1 Streptomyces violaceus
CTGCCGTTCGACTACGACAGGGAGCTCGTCGGCGGCCGCACGCCCTGTCTGCTCGGCCAGGACAACCTGCTGCCCACCGCCCGCGAGCTCGGCTGGCGCTACGACGCCTCCTCGCCCGGCGGCCGCCAGGTGTGGCCCGTGAAGCGGCAGGGGATCTGGGACCTGCCCTTGCAGCAGATACCTTTCCCCGGCCGGGGCTTCGAGGTCCTCTCCATGGACTACAACATGCTGGCAAACCAGTCCATAAGCACCACAAAGGCGCCCGCTCACAACTACCCGGGCTGGCGGGAGCAGTCGGCCCAGGCGTACATCCAGGGATTCCAGCGGGCCTACGAGTCCAACCGCGCGCCCCTTTTCATCGGCAACCACTTCGAGCAGTGGAACGGCGGCATCTACATGGACGCCGTGGAGGAGGCCTTCAAGCACATCGCGCGCGAGAAGGACAAGGGCGCGGATGTGCGCCTCGTCTCCTTCCGGCAGTTCACCGACTGGCTGGACGTGCAGAAGCCCGAGGTGCTCGCCGAGCTGCGCACACTCGAGGTCGGGCAGCAACCGGCCGGTGGCTGGAAGGGGTTCGTCGAGAAGACCCCGCAGGGGTCCGGAACGCCCTCGCGGAACGCTGCCTGAAATGCGGTTTTCCGCCCGCAAGGGGGGTGCGCGAGAGCCCCGGAACGGGCATGCGAAACTTTTCACATGAGTGCCGCCAGCCGCGCCCCCCTGGGCTCGAACAGCTCGCCCCGCACGACCCGGACCACCCCTTCACCCCGGGTCCGTCGCCGCGCCGCCCTGACCGCCGGTGCCGCCGCGGCCGCCCTGCTCGTCTCCGCGTGCGGCTCGGGCGGCACCTCCGGCGGGGGCGGCAACACCAACTTCGTCACCGGCTC
>KL569101.1:52207-53190 GCA_000715635.1 Streptomyces violaceus
GGGGGCGGCAACACCAACTTCGTCACCGGCTCCGACGGCACCGCCACGGTCGCCAAGGGCGAGCGCACCCCGGCCCCCGACCTGTCCGGCAAGACCATCGCCGGCAAGACGCTCGACGTCGCCGACTTCAAGGGCAAGGTCGTCGTCCTCAACGTGTGGGGCTCCTGGTGCAACCCCTGCCGCGCCGAGGCCAAGTACTTCGCGAAGGTGTCCAAGGCGTACGCCGGCAAGGGCGTGCAGTTCGTCGGCATCAACACCCGGGACACCTCCACCGGCGCCGCCCTCGCCTTCGAGAAGGACTGGGACATCACCTACCCCAGCCTCTACGACCCGACCGGCAAGCTGCTGCTGCGCTTCGACAAGGGCACGCTCAACCCGCAGGCGATCCCCTCCACCCTCGTCCTCGACCGGGACGGGAAGATCGCGGCCCGCTCGCTGTCCGCGCTCAGCGAGGAACGGCTGCTGAAGATGCTCAAGCCCGTCGTCGCGGAGAAGTGACGTGACGGACGTCACCACCCTCGCCGCGGTCACGGACCCCAACGGCACGGTGCTCAACGGCGCCCTGCTCGCGGCCCTGCCCCTCGCCCTGCTCGGCGGCCTCGTCTCCTTCTTCTCGCCCTGCGTGCTGCCGCTCGTGCCGGGCTATCTGTCGTACGTCACCGGCGTCAGCGGCACCGACCTGGCCGAGGCCAGGCGGGGCCGGATGGTCGCCGGTGCCTCGCTGTTCGTGCTCGGCTTCACGGCGGTCTTCGTCTCCGGCGGCGCCTTCTTCGGCTACTTCGGCCAGACGCTCCAGGAGGAGCGCGGCGTCCTGTCGAAGGTGCTGGGCGTCTTCATGATCCTCATGGGGATCTTCTTCATGGGGCTGATGCCCTGGCTCACCCAGCGCGAGTTCCGCTTCCACCACAGGCCGGCGGCCGGCCTGGTCGGCGCTCCCGTGCTGGGCGCGCTGTTCGGCATCGGCTGGACGCCCTGCATCGGCC
>KL569101.1:53397-54177 GCA_000715635.1 Streptomyces violaceus
GATGTGTATAAGAGACAGCCCTGCATCGGCCCGACGCTGGCCGCCGTGCAGACACTCGCCCTGAACCAGGGCAGCGCCGGACGCGGCGCCCTCCTGACCGTCGCGTACTGTCTTGGGCTGGGCGTGCCGTTCGTGCTCGCCGCGGTCGCCTTCCGCAAGGCCCTCGGAGCCTTCGGGTGGATCAAGCGCCATTACGTCTGGGTGATGCGGGTCGGCGGCACCATGATGATCGTGACCGGTCTGCTGCTGCTGACCGGCGCGTGGGACCGCATCGTGCAGGAGATGCAGGTCTGGTCCGACGGCTTCACTGTGGGGATCTGATCGATGAGCAAGACCACCGCCTCCGGCCCGGCCCCCTCACCAGCCGAGGACCAGGACCTGGGTGCCGCCGGCTCCCAGCTGTCCACCGCCCCCAAGGAGGACCTGCCCAACCTGCCCGCCCTGGGCGTCATCGGCTGGGCCCGCTGGTTCTGGCGCCAGCTCACCTCCATGCGGGTCGCCCTGCTGCTGCTCCTGCTGCTCTCCCTCGGCGCGATCCCCGGCTCGCTCATCCCGCAGTCCGGCGTCGACGAGACGAAGGTCGCCGACTTCCGCAAGAGCCACGAAACCCTCGGCGACATCTACGACAAGCTCGGCCTGTTCCACGTCTACGGCTCGGTGTGGTTCTCCGCGATCTACATCCTGCTGTTCATCTCCCTCATCGGCTGCATCGTGCCCCGCACCTGGCAGTTCGTGGGCCAGCTGCGCGGCCGCCCGCCGGGCCCTGTCTCTTATACACAT
>KL569101.1:54373-55842 GCA_000715635.1 Streptomyces violaceus
AGCGGCTGAACCGGCTGCCCGCCCACACCACCTGGCGCACCACGGCCGAACCCGAGCAGGTCCACCAGGCCGCCCTGGCCCTGCTCAAGAAGCGCCGCTTCCGCGCCCACCTCGCCGGTGACGCCGTCGCCGCCGAGAAGGGCTACGTGCGCGAACTGGGCAACCTCCTCTTCCACATCGCCCTCATCGTGATGCTGGTCGCCTTCGCCTGGGGCCAGCTCTACAAGTCCGAGGGCAACAAGCTGGTCGTCGAGGGCCAAGGATTCTCCAACACCCTCACCCAGTACGACGACTTCAAGTCCGGCAACCTCTTCACGTCCGACGACCTGGTGCCCTTCAGCTTCAACCTGAAGAAGTTCACCGGCACCTACGAGCGCACCGGCCCCAACAAGGGCACCCCGCGCGTCTACAAGGCCGACCTCACCTACAGCGCGGGCCCCTACGGCAAGGACGAGAACAACACCGTCCAGGTGAACCACCCCCTGGAGATCGACGACTCCAAGGTCTACCTCGTCAGCCACGGCTACGCCCCCGTCATCACCGTCCGGGACGCCCAGGGCAAGGTCGTCTACGACGACGCCGTACCGCTGCTGCCGCTGGACGCCAACGTCACCTCCTCCGGCGTCGTCAAGGTCCTCGACGGCTACCGCAACGCCCAGGGCAAGAAGGAACAGCTCGGCTTCAACGCGTTCTTCGTCCCGACCTACGGCGGCCACGCCAGCGGCACGATGCTGTCGCAGTTCCCCGCGCTGGACTCCCCGGTGCTCGCGCTGTCCGCCTACCACGGCGACCTGGGGGCCGACTCGGGCATCCCGCAGAGCGTGTACCAGATGGACAAGACCAACATGAAGGAGTTCAAGGACTCCAAGGGCAAGCTGTTCAAGAGGCTGCTGCGGCCCGGCGATTCCATGACGCTCCCGAACGGCGCCGGTTCGGTCACCTTCGGCAAGACCGTCAAGGAGTGGGCCGGCTTCCAGGTGGTCCAGGAGCCCGGTGGCGGCTGGGCCCTCACCGGGGCCGTCGCCGCGATCGGCGGCCTCGCCGCCTCCCTGTTCATCCAGCGCCGCCGCGTCTGGGTGCGCGCGGTCCGAGGCGCCGACGGCGTCACCGTCGTCGAGATGGCCGGCCTCGGCCGCAGCGAGTCCGCCAAGGTCCCGGAGGAACTCGGCGACCTCGCCGGGATCCTCTACGACCAGGCCCCGGGCGCGCCTGATCCCGACGACCCCGCAGATTCCCCCGACACCGACCAGGAGCCGGGCACCGAAACCCCCGTACCTGCCGAAGGGGCTGAGCAGTGACTCTCGCCGCCGCCACCAACGAAAACCTCGCGAGCATCAGCAATGTGCTGATCTACTCCTCGATGGCCGTCTACACCCTGGCCTTCTTCGCGCACATCGCCGAATGGCTCTTCGGCAGCCGCAGCAAGGTCGCCCGGACCGCCGCCGCGCTCACCCTGTCTCTTATACACA
>KL569101.1:56069-56609 GCA_000715635.1 Streptomyces violaceus
ATCCTGGAGCGGCCGAAGGTCACGGTGCGGGCCGCGTCGGGTCAGCGGGACGTGCCGGACGGGCCAGGCGCCGCGGGCGGGGACGAGCAGGGCGACCTGTACGGCCGGATCGCCGTCTCCCTCACCGTGCTCGCCTTCCTGATCGAGTTCGGCGGTGTCCTCACCCGCGCCCTGTCGGTGGAGCGGGCGCCGTGGGGCAACATGTACGAGTTCAACATCACGTTCTCCACGGTCGCCGTCGGCGTGTACCTCGGGCTGCTCGCCCTGAAGAAGAACGTCGGATGGCTCGGCCTGCCCCTGATCACCACGGTCCTGCTCGACCTGGGTCTCGCGGTCACGGTGCTGTACACGGCCAGCGACCAGCTGGTTCCCGCGCTGCACTCGTACTGGCTGTACATCCACGTCTCGACCGCGATCTTCTGCGGCGCGGTCTTCTACGTCGGCGCGGTCGCCACGATCATGTACCTCTTCAAGGACTCCTACGAGAGCAAGCTGCAGAGCGGCGGCACGCCCGGCACCTTCGCGACCTCGGTCCTGGAG
>KL569101.1:56809-57686 GCA_000715635.1 Streptomyces violaceus
GTCCTCGTCCTCCCTCGACAAGTTCGCCTACCGCGTCAACGCCGCCGTCTTCCCGCTGTGGACGTTCACCATCATCGCGGGCGCCATCTGGGCCGGCGACGCCTGGGGCCGCTACTGGGGCTGGGACCCCAAGGAGGTCTGGTCCTTCATCACCTGGGTCGCCTACGCCTGTTACCTGCACGCCCGCGCCACCGCCGGCTGGAAGGGCCGCAAGGCCGCCTACCTGGCCCTCCTCGCCTTCGGCTGCTGGCTGTTCAACTACTACGGCGTGAACATCTTCGTCTCAGGCAAGCACTCCTACGCGGGCGTGTAACCACGCCCCGGACGACAAAGAAGGCCGGTTCCCGTGACCCCACGTCACGGGAACCGGCCTTCGCCGTCTCCTGCCTAAGGCCGGCCGACGGTACTCGTGATGACGTCCCGCAACCGCTCCGCGTACAGCCTCAGGTTCTTGTGGGCGATGTCCGTGTCCGGGTAGCGGCTGGCGAACCACAGGCCCTCGTGGAGCCGGGTGATCCAGGCGCACACCTGGTCGCCGTAGGACACCCGGAGCAGCCCGTACGCGTTCTGGTCCGTCCAGTCGGCGGAGCCGGGGATGGCGCGGGTGTCGACGAACGAGACGATCGAGTACAGGTCGGGGGAGGTGGGGCGGAAGTCGGCGCCCAGGAGGTGCAGGACCCGGGCGAGGGGGATGCGCGCCAGCCGCCGGTTGGCCTGGAGGGCGGCGCGTACGGTGCGCAGGGCGCTCGGGAAGTCGGGGGCCTCGGACATGGGGATCTCGATCGGGGCGCCGCCCACGTACCAGCCGACCGACTGCGACCACTGGGACTTCACCCGGGTGTGGAACGGCACGACCGTGCGGTAGACCTGTCTCTTA
>KL569101.1:57869-58502 GCA_000715635.1 Streptomyces violaceus
GATCTCGTGCACGATCAGGGCGCTGGCCGCGAGGACTCCGACGAGGCTCCCGCCGTACGGGCGGCAGTACGCCTCGAACGCGGCGGCGGCGTCCGCGTCCACCAGCATCTCGCGCATGAACTTCTGCGTGGGCAGCCCGCCCTCGGGATCCAGCCCGAGGTCGATCGGGAAGCTCGGCAGCCGTCCGTCGCAGCGCTGGATGAACTCCCGCCAGCGGGCGACGATGTCGTGGTCCGCGTCGATGCGGTCGGCGTCCGCGCGCTCGGCCTCGCAGAAGTCGACGTAGCTGCCCACCGGCTCCGGCTCCGGCGCCGCCGCCACCTCACCGCCCGCGCGGGCCGCCTCGTACAGCTCGTGGATCTCGGCGGGGATGCGGTGGATGGAGTAGGCGTCGACGTTGCTGTGGTCGAACGCCATGTAGACGCTGGTGCAGTCGTCGCGGACGACCGCCGTGTAGATGAGGTTGGGCCAGCGCAGGGCGTCCGCCGTGGTGTCGAAGCGGTCCTGGAGGTGCTGGGCCAGGGCCGCCGGGTCGGTGAAGTCGCCGACCTCCTCACGGTGCAGGGACACCGAGGAGGCGTCGAGCGTGAAGCGGCGGATCGAGTCGCCGGGACCGCCCGCCCAGCGGAAGCC
>KL569101.1:58719-60100 GCA_000715635.1 Streptomyces violaceus
CGCCCGCCCAGCGGAAGCCGCTGCGCAGGGTCTCGTGCCGCAGGGTCCAGCCGCGCAGCGCCTCACCCAGCGCGTCCAGATCGGCCCGACCCGGGATGTCGAACGCCGCGCCCAGCCAGGTCGGCACGAACAGCCCGTCCTCGCGCACGGACCGCGCCGTCCGGAGGTGCGACTCCTGGATGTACGCCGGCGGCCTGGAGTCCTCCGGCAGCGCCTTCGCCGTCGCGACGGTCGCCGGACTGAGTGTCCATTCGACGAGTCGCCCAGGTCGCACCTCGCAACGCTGGATGTCAGTCATTCGCACAGGGCGTCTCCGTTCGCAGGTGGGATAGACCCGACCAGAGGAATGCCGAACTTGCCCTCGGCGACACCGGGTTTCGCCGCATTTCAATGGAACGGATGGCATCTCGAACGGCGATACGAGCCCTGGGCGGTGCGTTCAGTTGACGCCGATGTCCTCGTTCCACAGCGCCGGGTTGCCCGCGATGAAGTCCCGCATCAGGCCGGCGCACTCCGCGTCGTCCAGCAACACGATCTCCACACCGTGTTCGGAGAGCCAGTCGTGGCCCCCGTGGAAGGTGGCCGCCTCGCCGATCACCACCCGGGAGATGCCGAACTGCCGGACCAGGCCGGAGCAGTACCAGCAGGGGGACAGGGTCGTCACCATCGTCGTGCCCCGGTAGGAGCGCTGCCGCCCGGCCGCGCGGAAGGCGGCCGTCTCCGCGTGCAGGCTGGGGTCGTCGTCCTGCACGCGCCGGTTGTGGCCGCGGCCCAGCAGGGTGCCGTCGGCGCCGTAGAGGGCGGCGCCGATCGGGATGCCGCCCTCGGCGAGCCCGGCACGGGCCTCCTCCACGGCGGTGGCGAGCCACGCGCGTGCCTGTGCCTGGTCCGAGACGTCGTTCGTGACCTCGTTCATGACCTCATCCATGACCTGAACAGGACGCTCTGTAACCTGGCCCGATCATTGCCGCGCGGGCGGCAGTTGGTCCCCGGGTGTGGAGGAACGGTCATGGGCGCTGCGCCGGTTCTGGAGGAGCTGCGGGAGGTCTGCCAGCCGCACGCGAAGCTGGCGAGCCGCAACGGCGAGCACTGGGCGGGCCGGCTCTACATGCGGCGGATCTCCCTGCACACGACCCGGCAGCTGGTGCGCACGCCCGTCACCCCGGACCAGCTCACCTGGACCATGGTGGTGTGCGGTGTCGCCTCCGGCGCCGCGCTGATGATCCCGGGCCTGACGGGCGCGGTGCTGGCCGTCGTGCTGATGCAGCTGTTCCTCCTCTTCGACTGCGTGGACGGCGAAGTGGCCCGCTGGAAGGGGCAGAACAGCGCGGCCGGCATCTACGTCGACCGCCTCGGCGCCTGTCTCTTATACACATCTCTG
>KL569101.1:60344-60643 GCA_000715635.1 Streptomyces violaceus
TACCGGGCGGCCGAGTCGGGCGTCGGCGGCTGGCTGTCGATCGGCATCGCCACCGCCCTCGGCATCGTCCTCCTCAAGGCCTCCACCGACCTCGTGGACGTCGCCCGGGCCCGGCGCGGGCTGATGGTCGTCGACGACGAGGCGACCCGACCGCGCTCGCAGGGCGTGGCCACGGTCCGTCGGGTCGCCGCCGCCTTCAAGATCCACCGCGTGACCAACGGCATCGAGGCGTCCCTGGTCCTGCTCGTCGCGGCCGTCGCCGACCTGGTGACCGGCGGCATCGAGCCGACCCGCTGGGC
>KL569101.1:60835-61907 GCA_000715635.1 Streptomyces violaceus
CAGAGATGTGTATAAGAGACAGCGCTGGCCGTCATCACCTGGCTGATGGTCCCGGCCCACCTGCTGTCGATCCTGTCGTCGTCCCGGCTTCGGTGAGCCGGCCGAGGTAGGTGTGGAGGGCCCCGGAGCCCTCGATCATGGCCCTGGTCCGAGCGGTCAGGGCCTCCCCGCGAGCCGCGACGGCCGCGCGCAGGGCATCACTGCTGCCCTCCCTTCTCAACCCCTCCAGCACCGGCCGGATCTGGTCGAACAGATAGTGACTGCGGCGCAGGGTGTGCACGAGCCGGGCGTCCCGTACGTCGGCGGGTTCGTAGACCCGGTATCCCGTGCCGCGCTCGCGCCGGGGTGCGAGCAGCCCGGCCGCCTCCCACACCCGCAGCGCGGACGTCCGTACGCCCAGCAGCGCGGCCACCTCCCCGATGCGCAGCCCGCCGGACCGGGGGAGTGGGGCGGGGGGCTCGGCCGCCAGCAGCTCCAGGGCCTCGCTCGCGGCCCGCAGCGAGACGCGCTCCTCGTGCAGGGCGGCATGCGCGGCGTCGACCAGGGCGAGCGCGCCCGCGGCATCCCCCTCGTGCAGGGTCCGCATGATCCGCGTCGCCGCGACCGGCCCGTACCCCCGCATCAGCGTCCGGTACGCCAGCAGCGCACCGCGGTGCACCTCGGTGAAGGCGCGGTAGCCGGACGCGGTCCGGTCGGCCGGCGGGAGCACACCGGCGTCCTCGTAGTTGCGGATCTGCTGCGTCGAGACACCGGCCGACCGGGCGAGGTCGACGGGCCGGAGGCGGCGTTCGTTCGTCATCGATTTGAAGGTTACGGCAGGAGCTGAGGCGGCATACCGCTCAAAAGTCTCAACACCGCACTTCAATGGAAGACTTGAAGGAATGGACTCCTTCATCCGCGTCACCGGCGCCCGGCTCCACAACCTCAGGAACGTCTCCCTCTCCCTCCCGAAGAACAAGCTGGTCGTCCTGACCGGCCTGTCCGGCTCCGGCAAGTCCACCCTCGCCTTCGACACCCTCCACCGGGAGGGCCAGCGGCAGTACCTGGAGTCGCTGGGCATGGTCACCGGCTT
>KL569101.1:62154-62355 GCA_000715635.1 Streptomyces violaceus
AGCATGGTCACCGGCTTCGTCAGCAAGCCAGCCGTCGACTCCATCACCGGCCTGTCCCCGTCCATCAGCGTCGACCAGCACCTCACCAACCGCAGCCCCCGCTCCACGGTCGGCACGGTCACCGAGGTGTTCACGTACCTGCGGCTGCTGTGGTCGCGCGTCGGGGTACGGCCGTGCCCCGGCTGCGGGAAGGACATCCCG
>KL569101.1:62565-62904 GCA_000715635.1 Streptomyces violaceus
GGTACGGCCGTGCCCCGGCTGCGGGAAGGACATCCCGCCGTCCCACGCGAACGCCGCCGAGGCCGACACCGCGGCCGACGAGGACGCCGAGCCCGGGCAGACGCCCTGCCCGCACTGCGGCACCCTCGTGCCCGAGCTGGTGATGGGCTCCTTCTCCTTCAACAAGCCCGCGGGCGCGTGCCCGGAGTGCACCGGCCTGGGCGAGGTGATCCGGCCCGACGTACGGCGCCTGGTCGACGGCGGGAAGCCGGTCGCACAGGGCGCGGTGAAGGGCTGGAACGCCAAATTCACCGAGTGGAACATCCCCGTGCTGCGGGCCGCCGCCGCTCACTACGGCTT
>KL569101.1:63151-63272 GCA_000715635.1 Streptomyces violaceus
CCGCCGCTCACTACGGCTTCACCTTCGACGCGGACCGACCGGTGAACGAACTGGGCATACAGCAGCGGGATCTGCTGCTCCACGGCGTCGAAAGCCCGGAGTTCCGGCGGCACTTCCCGGA
>KL569101.1:63573-63922 GCA_000715635.1 Streptomyces violaceus
CGCTGCTGCGCCGCTACACCGAGCGCGCGGACGACCCCGAGTACCGCGAACGGGCCGAACAGCAGGGCCTCGTGAAGCAGCCCTGCGGGGAGTGCGGCGGGACCCGGCTGCGGCCGGAGAGCCGGGCGGTGACCGTGCACGGACTCCCCCTCGTCGAGGCGGCCCGGCTCCCGCTGACCGACCTCGGCACCTGGCTGGCCGGCCTGCGGGAGCGGTCGGACGGGGACGAGTGGCTGCTGGTGGAACCGGTCGTCGCCGACCTGGAGGAGCGGGTGCGGCGCCTGGTGGACGTCGGAGTCGGCTACCTCACCCTGGGCCAGGCCACGCCCAGCCCTGTCTCTTATACACA
>KL569101.1:64056-66458 GCA_000715635.1 Streptomyces violaceus
CTCTGCTCGGCTCCGGGCTGACCGGCGTGCTGTACGTCCTCGACGAGCCGACGATCGGCCTGCACCCCTCCGACACCGCCCGCCTGGTCGACGTCCTGCGCCGCCTGCGCGACCTCGGCAACACCGTGCTGGTCATCGAGCACGACCTGGAGGTGCTGCGGGCGGCGGACCACGTGGTGGACGTCGGCCCCGGGGCGGGCCGGGACGGCGGCCGGATCGTCGCGGCGGGCACGCCGCAGGAGGTCGCCCGGACCGAGGGCTCGGTTACCGGCGCGTATCTGTCCGGACTGCTGTCCGCGCCGCGCTCACGCGGACGCGGCGACAGCGAGACGGCCGTCGTGATCCGCGGGGCCCGGGCCCACAACCTCAAGGACCTGACCGTACGGATCCCGCTGCGCCGCCTGGTGACGGTCACGGGCCCGTCCGGCTCCGGCAAGTCGACGCTGCTGCTGGACATCCTCGGCCGGGCCGCCCGTCGGCACTTCCACCGGGCGGGGGAGCCGCCGGCCGAGCACGACGGCATCGACGGCTGGGAGCACCTGTCCAAGGCCGTCCTCATCGACCAGGAGCCGGTCAGTCGCGTCCCGCGCTCCAACGCGGCCACGTACGCGGACGTCTTCACCCCGATCCGGGAGGTCTTCGCGGCGCGCAGCCAAGGCCGCCTGACCGCGGGCCATTTCTCCTTCAACGTGCCCGGCGGACGCTGCGAACGCTGCGAGGGCGCGGGCGTCCTCACCGTCACCATGCACTTCCTCCCGGCCGTCGAGGTGCGCTGCCCGGGCTGCAAGGGCCGCCGCTTCCGGCCGGAGGTGCTGTCGGTCCGGCACGAGGGCCATGACATCGCCGAGGTGCTCCAGGCGACGGTGGACGAGGCGCTGACGGTGTTCAAGGACGTCCCGCCGGTGGCCACCCGGCTGCAGCGGATGGCAGACGTCGGCCTCGGCTACCTCCCCCTCGGCCAGCCCGCCACCACCCTCTCCGGTGGCGAGGCCCAGCGCCTGAAGCTCGCCAAGGAACTGGGACGGCGGACGACCGGACGCGCCCTGTACCTGCTGGACGAACCGACGACGGGCCTGCACTCCGCCGACACCGCCCGTCTCCTCGACGTCCTCCAGCGCCTCGTCGACGCCGGGCACTCGGTCGTCACCATCGAGCACAACGTCGACGTCGTCCAGGCCTCCGACTGGCTGATCGACCTGGGACCGCGAGGCGGTTCGGGCGGGGGACACGTGGTGGCGCAGGGCGCACCCGGACTCTGAACCGATCCGCACCCGCACACGTCTTCGCTGCGTATCCACCCAGCCGGAGCCGAGGCTCCAGAAGGAGGCGTACCGATGAAGGCCTTACTCCCGCTGGCCGGCCGCGGACGCGCCTGGGCGCTGATGGCGGCGACCCTCGCCCCGTTGTCCGCGGGCTGCACGTCGGAGTCGTCATCGGACGACGGCGACGGCGCGCGGCCCGCGCCGTCCTGTGCCTACGTCGTCGAGTACGACGGCCGCACATACCTCGGGAGAGAGGAGACCGACGTCCCCGTGGGCAAGTCGCTCGGCGGTGCGACCCGCCCGGCGTGCGACGACACCCCGGGCGACGGCGACGACGGGGAGGGCCCGGCGCTGATGACCGCGTTCGCCGTGCCGGGCGTCGACCCCGGTATCGCCATCGCCGTGGCCGAGGACACCGGCGAATACCGCCTCGTCGTCGCCGACACCGTCAAGGAACTCCCGCCCGAACTGAAGAAGGTGACCGACCGTTCCTGACGCCGGGGCCTCACCCCTGCCTCTCCAGCACCGCGTAGTCGGCGAAGCTGCGGCGGTAGCGCAGGGGCCGGGTCTCCTGGGTGTGCCTGCGCTGCCACTCCTCGACCTCGCCGGGGGCCGAGCAGGGCCCTGAACTCGCCCCGCAGTCCGTCTCCTCGCCGGAGACGCAGTACGCCTGGTACTCCGGCTGGGCGGACGCGTCCTGGACGATCGTGTACGGGACGTACCGGAAGATCCTGCGCCCAGCGGATTCCCCACCGTGCTCCTTGCGTTGGTGCTGGCGCAGCAGCACGTTCGCGTCCGTCACGGCACTTCCGTCAAACGCCGCCCGGGCCTTGTCCCGCCGGGCGGCGAGCTCCTCGCAGGTCGCGCACCCGGGCACCGGAACGGGGGGCCGGCTCGGGTCGGCCGGGATCCCCTTCCTGGAACGGTCGTTGGCCTCGCGTACGCCGGCACTGAGCCGTTCTTCCAGGGTGGCCACGCGGGTCCGTGCGGGGTTTTCCATCGTCCCTACCTCCGTAACTCTGTGTGTATAGAGCGTTGCGCAGGGGAATGGTCCGGTTCAATGCTTGGCGTGTGACACCGATGCACTGTCACGGAGGGGGAAGCCGTGAGTCGACGGACTGTCTCTTATACACATCTCTG
>KL569101.1:66687-70000 GCA_000715635.1 Streptomyces violaceus
CTCGCGCCATCAGAGATGTGTATAAGAGACAGGGCAGATCCCGTGCGACCGCTCGCACGTGGCGCGGGTAGAGGCCGGTACGCGGGTGCCGCAGGACACGTTCGCGAAGACCTGCGACGAACTCCTCGGTACGGGTGGGGTGTTGGCGCGGCTGTGGGGGCGGATCGACTGGTATCCGCAGGTGGAGCATCCTGATTGGTTCCGGCGGCGGGCTGAGATGGATGCGGTGGCCGTGGCGTTGCGGGAGTACCAGGAGCGGGTGATCCCGGGGCTGTTGCAGACGCCTGAATACGCGCACGCGCTGTTCAGTCGCCGCCGTGCGGACGCGCACGAAATCGAGTCACGCGTCCACGCGCGCATGAGTCGACAGCAACGCTTCCTTGCTGATGGGGGCCCGCTGTACGTCGCCATCCTGGACGAAAGCTGCCTGCGCAACGCGGTGGGAAGCCCGGAGGTCATGCGGCAGCAGTGCGCGCACCTGCTGAGCATCGGGCAGCGCGCCAACATCCGTCTCCAGGTCGCCCCGGCCGACCTTTTCGGGCTCGTACGTCCGAGAGGTTCCATGTCGTTGATCGAACTGACCGATGAGCGATGGGTGTACTCGGAGTCGTTGGATCGTGGCCACTTCAGCAACGATCCGGCCCTCTATGCGCGGCATTCGCACACCTATGATGTGCTCAGGGCAGACATCTTGTCAGCTCGGCAGTCCGCCGCCCTGATCAGCGACGTGATGGAGAGGTACGAGCAGCATGGACAGTTACCGACTCAGCGCGGCGTCCTGGATCAAGAGCAGCTACAGCGACGACAACGGCGGCAACTGCATAGAAATAGCCCCCGGTTTCCCCAACACCGTCCCCGTCCGCGACAGCAAAACCCCTGACAGAGCCGTGCTGTTGGTGTCCCGGGAAGCCTGGGCGGCATTCACCTCGTGTCTTCGCTGAGGCCGGACGACCCGCGCTCCATAGGCGACTACCAACTGCTGCGGCGGCTGGGCGCCGGAGGAATGGGCCGGGTCTACCTGGGGCGTTCGCCGGGCGGGCGGGACGTCGCCGTCAAGGTCGTGCACGCGGAGCTGGTGCGCCGGCCGGAGTTCCGGTCCCGGTTCCGCCGGGAGGTCGAGGCGGCCCGGTTGGTTAGCGGAGCGTTCACCGCCCCTGTCATCGACGCCGACCCGAACGCGCCCCTGCCCTGGCTGGTCACCAGCTACATCGCGGGGCCGTCGCTGGAGCAGGCGGTCATGGAGCAAGGCCCCTTCGGTACGGACGCCGTACGGCGCCTCGCGGCGGGGCTAGCCGAGGCGCTCGTGTCGATCCACTCGGTGAACCTGGTCCACCGTGACCTCAAGCCCTCCAACGTGCTGCTCGCTCAGGACGGGCCGCGCGTCATCGACTTCGGGATCGTGCGCAGTGTCGAGGGCGACTCGATCACGCGGACCGGGCACATGGCGGGCTCGCCCGGGTTCATGGCGCCGGAGCAGGTCAGCGGCGACGAGATCACCACCGCCAGTGACGTCTTCTGCCTGGGCGCGGTCCTGGCCTTCGCGGCGACGGGCGTCAACCCGTTCGGCGTCGGCCCCACGCCCGCCCTGCTCTACCGGGTCGTGCACAGCGAGCCCGATGTCGACGCCGTGGAGGACCCGGCGCTGCGGGACCTGATCTCCGCGTGCCTGGCGAAGGACGCCGCCGACCGTCCCACGCCGCGCGACATCCTCACCCGGGTCGGGTCCGCCGACGCCGAGAGCACGATGGCCCTGCCGCGCGTTCAGCCGGGGCCGAACACCGCCGACCACACCCGCACATCCGCCCCGGCCAGGCCTACGCGTAAGGCGGCCCCGCCCCAGCCGGAACGTCCGGCCACTCAGGTCGCCCCCACCCCGGCCCCTGCGGGCCGCAGCCGACGCGCGTTCCTGCTGTCCGGCGTTGGTGGCGTCGCCGCGCTCGGCGTCGGTGCCGGTGTCTGGTTCAACCGGTCCGCGGGCGACGGCCCGGACGCTGAGCCGCCCGCCAGTGCGCCGCCTTCCACCCCCGCCCCGCCCGTCGGCGTCTGGCCGCTCGACGAGGCCTCCGGCGCGCTCGCCCGGGACACCGCCGGTGACAACGACGGCACCGCGACCGGGGTCAGGTGGCGGGCTGGTGCGGGCGGAGCTGCCGAGTTCGACGGGAGCGGCAGCCAGATCATCACCGAGGTGCCGGTGCTGAGGACCGGTGCCGGACGCAGCTTCACGGTGGCGGCCTGGGTCCGGCTGGCCACCGAGCCGGGCACTTTCGCCACCGCCGTCAGCCAGCAGGCCGGTGACGTCAGCGGCTTCTACCTCCAGTACTCCAGCGACGAGAAGCGCTGGGCCTTCGCCCGGCCCGGACAGCGTGCCGTGGGGTACTCCGTGCCGGCCGTGAACACCTGGACGCACCTGGTGGGCGTCTGCGACGGGCCCGGCCGCAAGCTGCGCCTGTACGTCGACGGAGTGCAGCAGGCGGAGACCGGTGACACCCATCCGCTCCCCGCACCCGGCGGCCTGATGATCGGCCGCGCGACGCACAACGGGCGGCCCAGCGACTTCTTCCCCGGCGCGATCAGAAACGTATGCGTCTTCGACCGGGCCCTCACCACCGCCCGGATCAAGGCGTTGCGGTGAGAGGGGATCGGGTCAGGGCTCGTCGCGCTTGCGGTCGTCCGGGTCGACGTCCTTGTCGTCGTCGAGGGACTTGAGGAAATCGGGGTTGTCGTCGGGCGCGACCCACTGCCGGGAGCGGCTGCCCCGGACGCCGGACCAGCCCTCTGCGGCCGGGCGGCGCTTCTTGCCGGCGATGAGCCAGGAGATCGAGCCGACGAGCGGGAACACCAGGACGAGCAGCGCCCAAATCGGCTTGGGCATGTGACGGATGTCGTCGTCCTTCGTGCTGATGCAGTCGATGAACGCGTACACGCTCAGCGCCAGCGGCACGAGGAACATAAGTACCCGGAGCATGCGGCCTCTCAGCGAAAGCGGGTGGGCGGTTCAGGGCCAGGGTAGCCGCTCGGGGATACTGGACCGCATGGCTTACGACGATCTTCGCTCCCTGCTCAGGGCGCTGGAGCGCGAGGGCGACCTCAAGCGCATCAAGGCCGAGGTGGATCCGTATCTGGAGATCGGGGAGATCGTCGACCGGGTGCAGAAGGCCGGCGGCCCCGCGCTGCTCTTCGAGAACGTACGCGGGTCGGCCATGCCGCTCGCGATGAACGTGTTCGGCACGGACCGGCGGCTGCTGAAGGCCCTGGAGCTGAAGTCGTACGGCGAGATCTCCGAGCGGATCGGCGGGCTGCTGAAGCCCGAGCT
>KL569101.1:70216-72292 GCA_000715635.1 Streptomyces violaceus
CTGCCGCACGGGTTCGTCGGCGTGCGCGAGGCCTTCGGAAAGCTCGGCTCGATGACCCACGTCCCGCCGAAGAAGGTCAAGGACGGCCCGGTGCACGAGGTCGTCCTCACCGGCGACGACGTGGACCTGGACCAACTGCCCGCCCTGTTCACCTGGCCCAAGGACGGCGGCTCCTTCTTCAACCTGGGGCTCACCCACACCAAGGACCCGGAGAGCGGCGTCCGCAACCTCGGGCTGTACCGCCTCCAGCGCCACGACAAGCGCACGATCGGCATGCACTGGCAGATCCACAAGGACAGCCGCAACCACTACCAGGTGGCGGCCAGGCGCGGTGAGAAGCTGCCCGTCGCGATCGCCTTCGGGTGTCCGCCCGCCGTGACGTACGCCTCCACGGCCCCGCTGCCCGGGGACATCGACGAGTACCTGTTCGCCGGGTTCCTCGCGGGCAAGCGGATCGAGATGGTCGATTGCAAGACCGTGCCGCTCCAGGTGCCGGCGCAGGCGGAGGTCGTGATCGAGGGCTGGCTGGAGCCGGGCGAGATGCTGCCCGAAGGTCCCTTCGGCGACCACACCGGCTTCTACACCCCGCAGGAGCCCTTCCCCGCGCTGAAGATCGACTGCGTGACGATGCGGAAGCGGCCGCTGCTCCAGTCGATCGTCGTGGGCAGGCCCCCGACGGAGGACGGCCCCCTGGGCCGCGCGACGGAACGCTTCTTCCTCCCCCTCCTGAAGATCATCATCCCGGACATCGTGGACTACCACCTGCCGGAGGCGGGCGGCTTCCACAACTGCGCGATCGTCTCGATCGACAAGAAGTACCCGAAGCACGCGCAGAAGGTCATGCACGCGATCTGGGGCGCGCACATGATGTCGTTGACCAAGCTGATCGTGGTCGTCGACTCCGACTGCGACGTCCACGACCTGCACGAGGTCGCCTGGCGGGCCCTCGGCAACACGGACTACGCCCGGGATCTGAGCATCGTCGAGGGGCCCGTCGACCACCTCGACCACGCCTCCTACCAGCAGTTCTGGGGCGGCAAGGCGGGCATCGACGCGACGAAGAAGTGGCCCGAGGAGGGCTACACCCGTGACGGCGGCTGGCCCGACATGGTGGAGTCCGACCCGGAGACGGCGGCGAAGGTGGACCGCCGCTGGAAGGAGTACGGGCTGTGACCTCCGCATCCGCCGCGATCCCGCAGCCGGGACGCACCAAGGCGTTCCTGCGCTTGGTGATGATCGAGCACTCGGTCTTCGCGCTGCCCTTCGCCTACATCGCCGCGCTCTCCGCGATGTTCCAGCTGGACCGGAACATCCACTGGGGCCGGCTGCTGCTGGTCACCGTCTGCATGGTGGGGCTGCGCACCTTCGCCATGGCGGTCAACCGGATCATCGACCGGGAGATCGACGCCCGTAACCCGCGTACGGCGCAGCGCGAGCTGGTGACGGGCGCGATGTCCGTGAAGCACGCCTGGACGGGCGCCCTCGTCGCCCTCGTCGTCTTCCTCGGCGCGGCGGCCCTGCTCAACCCCCTCTGCCTGGCCCTGGCCCCCATCGCGGTGATCCCGATGGTGGTCTACCCCTACGGCAAGCGCTTCACGAACTTCCCGCAGGCCATCCTCGGCATTGCCCAGGCGATGGGCCCGGTCGGCGGCTGGCTCGCCATCACCGGCACCTGGTCCTGGGACGCGGTGATACTCGGACTCGCGGTCGGCATCTGGATCGGCGGCTTCGACCTGATCTACGCCTGCCAGGACGTCGAGACCGACCGCGAGATCGGCGTCATGTCCGTCCCGGCCCGCTTCGGCATCCCGGCGGCCGTCTGGGGCGCACGCGTCTGTCACGCCCTGACGACGGGCCTGTTCGTCTGGTACGCCCTCGCCACCGGCGCGGGCGCCTTCTTCTGGCTGGGCCTGCTGATCGTCGCCGGAGCGTTCCTGTACGAGCACTCGATCGTCCGACCGCACGACCTGTCCCGCGTGAACAGGGCGTTCTTCAGCGTCAACGGCTTCATCGGGATTGCCCTGTTCGTGTGTGCGCTGCTGGATCTGCTGGTGCGCGGCCTCACCGTATGAGCTC
>KL569101.1:72541-73805 GCA_000715635.1 Streptomyces violaceus
GCAGATGACCCTGCCAGCTGACGCCCGACTGGGTCGGGGCCAGGCCCGCCAGGATCGAGCCGCCCCAGATCGCGGCGATCAGGATGCCGGTCAGGATGCCCAGGGGGCGGCGTTCGAGGAAGCCGGTGGTCAAGAGGAAGCCGAAGAGGCCGAAGATCAGGCCGGAGGCGCCCGCGGTGTTGGTGTGGGCCGGGGATATGAGCCAGACGCCCACGCCGTCGACGAGGATGATCAGCGCGCAGACCAGCAGGAACCGGCGCGGTCCCGCCAGCGCGGCGAGGAAGCCCAGGACCAGTAGTGGCACGGTGTTCGCGGCCAGATGGGCGAAGCCGAAGTGGATGAACGCCGAGGGGACCACGTCGATCAGCTCGGACGGGGTGCGTGGCGTGATGCCCAGGCCGTCCAGGGCGTGACCGCTGATCACGTCCACCACTTCCAGCAGCCACAGCAGCGCGACCCAGGCCAGCATCAGCTTGCCCGCGGCCATCGCACGGTCGCCCCCTGACCACCCGGCTTCCCTACCCGACATGGCGACCCCCAGTGCTCGCTCATCCCCTCCATGCAACGGCCCGCACCCCTGCACCGGTTCCCACCCTGCGACGCCCTATAGGCTCGGTCTTGTGAACCCAGTCAAGCCAGGCGAGACGCCACGTACGCCTTGGATCGTAGGGGTGTCCGGGGCCTCCGGCACCCCGTATGCCGCTGCCGTGCTGCGGGCCCTCCTCGCGGCCGGCGAGAGCGTCGACCTCGTGGTCTCCAGGGCCTCCCGGCTCACCCTGCTCGACGAGACCGGGATCTCCTTCCGGGACGCCCACTGGCGGGACGACCTGCGGGAATGGCTGTCCCGGGGCGCCGACGGCAAGCCGGACACCTTCGCCGTCGACCTCGACGCCGTACGGCACTGGAGCGCCGGCGACCTGGCCGCCGGGCCCTCCTCGGGGTCGTACCCCACCAAGGGCATGCTCATCGTGCCCGCCTCGACGGCGAGCGTGGCCGGGGTCGCGCTCGGGCTGTCGAAGGACCTGCTGCAGCGGGCGGCGAGCGTGACCCTGAAGGAGGGCCGCCCCCTCGTCGTGGCCGTACGCGAGACCCCGCTGAACGGCCAGACCCTGCGGCACCTGGTCACCCTCGACGACGCGGGCGCGAGCGTCGTACCGGCCTCACCCGCCTTCTACGCGGGCGCGACGCACATCCAGGACCTGGTGGACTTCGTCGCCGGACGCGTACTCGACGCGGCGGGCGTGCCGCACCGTCTCTACCGCCC
>KL569101.1:74014-74252 GCA_000715635.1 Streptomyces violaceus
GTGCCGCACCGTCTCTACCGCCGTTGGCAAGGTGAGCTCGGTGGCGGATCACACCGCGCCGGCTGAGCACGACCCCGAACCTCATCGGACCCACAGACAACTTCAGCGGAAGGCTTCGATCGCAATGGACGCGGTGGACAGGCAGCTCATCCAGGCCCTGAGGGAGAACGGCCGGGCCTCCTACGCGGAGCTGGGACGCCTCGTCGGACTGTCGGGACCCTGTCTCTTATACACATCT
>KL569101.1:74470-80342 GCA_000715635.1 Streptomyces violaceus
TGGAGGCGGCCGGTGTCATCACCGGCTACCGGGCCACCGTCAACGCCGCCTCGCTGGGCCTCGGCGTCACCGCCCTCATCGGCATCTCGCTCTCCGATGCCACCGACCACGAGGACGTGGCGCAGCGGCTGAAGGACCTCTCGGAGATCGAGGACTGCTGGTTCATCGCGGGCGACGACTCGTACATGCTCAAGGTGCGGGCGGCGGACGTGGACGGCCTGGAGAAGATGATCCGGCGGCTCAGCGGGATCGAGGGCGTCTCCCGGACGCGTACGACCATCGTGCTCTCCACCAAGTGGGAGAACCGGGTGGGGGAGCTGCCCGAAGAGGAATAGGGGAGTAGTCGTACGGTTGGGACGTCTTCGGAGAAAGGTGTGGGCATGGATCTCGGGCTCAAGCGCGAGCTGGAGGAGAAGGTCAGGGCGGGCGTCCGTCTGACCCGTGAGGACGGCATCGCGCTGTACGAGTCGGACGACCTGGCCTGGCTCGGCGGCCTGGCGCACGAGGTGCGCACCCGCAAGAACGGCGACGTCGTGCACTTCAACGTCAACCGTCACCTCAACATGACCAACGTGTGCACGGCCTCCTGTGCGTACTGCTCCTTCCAGCGCAAGCCGGGGGAGAAGGACGCGTACACGATGCGCATCGAGGAGGCCGTCAAGCTCGCCAAGGCGATGGAGGGCGAGAACCTCACCGAGCTGCACATCGTCAACGGGCTGCACCCGAACCTGCCGTGGCGGTACTACCCGCGCTCGCTGCGGGAGCTGAAGGCGGCCCTGCCGCACGTCTCGCTGAAGGCCTTCACGGCGACCGAGATCCACCACTTCGAGACCATCTCGGGGATGAGCGCCTCCGAGATCCTGGACGAGCTGATCGACGCCGGTCTGGAGTCGCTGACCGGCGGCGGCGCCGAGATCTTCGACTGGGAGGTCCGGCAGCACATCGTCGACCACCGCACCCACTGGGAGGACTGGTCGCGCATCCACCGGCTCGCGCACGAGAAGGGTCTGAAGACCCCGGCCACCATGCTCTACGGTCACATCGAGGAGCCGCGGCACCGCGTGGACCACGTGCTGCGGCTGCGTGAGCTGCAGGACGAGACCGGTGGCTTCCAGGTCTTCATCCCGCTGCGCTACCAGCACGACTTCGTCGACGTGAAGGACGGGAAGGTACGCAATCGCCTTCAGGCGCGGACGCAGATGGCGACCGGTGCGGAGGCGCTGAAGACCTTCGCCGTGTCGCGGCTGCTGTTCGACAACGTGCCGCACGTCAAGGTCTTCTGGGTGATGCATGGCGTGCAGACCGCGCAGTTGGCTTTGCAGCACGGTGCCGATGACATGGACGGGTCTGTGGTCGAGTACAAGATCACGCATGATGCGGACAACTTCGGTACGCCGAACAAGCTGACGCGTGAGGATCTGCTGGATCTGATTCGGGATGCCGGGTTCCGGCCGGTGGAGCGGAACACGCGGTACGAGGTCATCCGGGAGTACGAGGGGGCTGACCCGGAGCGTCGGGAGTCGCCTCAGCCGATGCGGGTTTGAGTTTTTGCGTGCGGGTGTGTGGGGGCTGGTCGCGCCCCGCGGCGGAGCCGCATATCGGCAGGGTCCCGCGCCCCTGAGGTGGGTACCCGGGGGGCGTGGTTGCCACCCGGGCGCCTGAGGACGCCTATACCGCTGAGCCCTTCCTTCCCGGTCGCGGTGGGTTGGCCGCGCTGCGTCGGGCCGCTGTCGACTGTCGGGGGTGTCCCTTGCACCGGGATGCCACCCAGACTGTCTTCGGCGCCGGAAGCAAGGACGCTCGCGTCATGCTCGTCGGTGAGCAGCCCGGCGACCAGGAGGACCGGCAGGGGAAGCCGTTCGTCGGGCCTGCCGGTCATCTCCTGGATCGTGCGCTGGAGGAGGCCGGCATCGACCCCTCCGAGGCGTACGTCACCAACGCGGTCAAGCACTTCAAGTTCACTCAGGCCGAGCCCCGGAAGCGGCGGATTCACAAGGCGCCGACCCTGCGGGAGATGACCGCGTGCGGGCCCTGGCTGGCGGCGGAGCTCGCGGTCGTGGAGCCGGAGCTGATCGTCGTGCTGGGGGCCACCGCCGGAAAGGCCCTGCTCGGGTCCTCGTTCCGAGTCACGCAGGTGCGCGGCACGGTGCTGGAGGAGGAGATCCACGGGCGGGCGGAGCGGCTGGTGCCGACCGTGCATCCGTCGGCGGTGCTGCGGGCGGACGACCGGGAGGCGGCGTACCGGGGTCTGGTGTCGGATCTGGAAGTGGCGGCGCGGGCGTTGTCGTAATAGCTACAATCCCTGCATGCCCCTTACCTTCACGCTCGACCCTGCCGTCACCCCCGACCTGCGTGACGGCATTCTCGACCTGTGGGCCGATGTCTCCAACGCCGGGGGAGCCGTCGGGTTCGTGCCGCCCGTGGCGCGGGAGGACATCCGGCCCTCGCTGGTGAAGCACTTCGCGTCGATGGCGGAGGGCAAGGTCAGGCTCCTCGTCGGGCACGACGAGGAGGGGCGGGTCGCGGCGACCGCGTTCCTGACCCTCAACACGCACCACCTGATGACGCACTGGCTGTGGCTGTACACGGTGATGGTGCATCCGCGTCACCAGGGCAAGGGCTACGGCCGCGACCTGCTGGACGCGGCGGCGGCCGGGGCCCGGGGAACCGAGGGCATCGAGGCGATCCGGCTGACCTGCCGGGGCGGGCTCGGTCTTGAGCGGTTCTACGAGTCCTGCGGCTACAAGGAGGTCGGCCGGATCCCGGGCGCCATCCGGGTCGCGCCGGGCGACGACCGGGACGACGTGATCATGCTCCTCCCGTTGAACTGACTCCCTTGAACTGACCCCCCTGCAAGATCGGTCGCCCGCCGTGCTTCACTGAAACCTGGCCGTTTTGGAATCGGAAGAGTGGATTGAGATGCTCCGCTACACACTGATGCGCCTCGGAATCTTCGTGGGCTGCCTCGTGGTCGTCTGGGGCCTCGTCTACTCCGGCCTCGCCCCGCGCGGCCTCGGCGACAGCAACGGCCTGTGGATCGTGACCCTCGCCCTGCTGTTCTCCGCGCCGATCAGCTTCGTCGTGCTGCGCAAGGAGCGGGACCGGGCCTCCGTGCAGGTGGTGCAGCGGGTCGACCGCATGAAGGCCAACATGGAGGCCAACCGCAGCCAGGAGGACTCGGCCGACGACACGAGCCGGGCGCAGGGCCAGGCCTCGTAAGGTTCCTCACACGCGCGCAGCGCCCCGTTTCCGTAGATGCTCGGAAACGGGGCGCTTTGCCTTGTATGGGTGCCTGCGCGCTTCTGCCTGTCAAAGCGAGGCTTTGGGGTCCTCAAAGTTCAGGTGTTAAGGTGTCGCTGTTATGAACTCGGCAGCCGTGTCTCGTCCGCCCCGGAGCGTTGCGCTTCGGAGGCTTGCGCTCGTCGCGCGGCTGCACGTGGATCTCTGTCGGTGCGCGTCCGCCAACTGTCGTCTCTGACGTAACGCCAACCCCCGTCGTCTCCCACGTCAGCTCCCCTACGCGTCCCCCCAACGGAGTCAGTCCGTGTCCTCATACACGAAGTCCTTCAAGGTGCCCTTCTGGGCCCAGATACTCGCCGGTCTCGTCCTGGGTGTGCTGCTCGGCTGGCTCGCCCGCAATCAGGACCTGTCCTGGCTGACCACGACCCTGGAGAAGGTCGGCGACACCTTCATCGGCCTGCTGAAGCTCGCCGTCGCGCCGCTCGTCTTCTTCGCGATCCTCGTCTCGATCACCAACCTGCGGAAGGTCAACAACGCGGCCCGTCTGGCCTCGCGCACCCTCCTGTGGTTCATGGTCACCTCGCTGATCGCGGTGAGCATCGGCCTGGTCATCGGCCTGCTCACCAACCCCGGCGCCGGTACCGACCTCACGCCCAAGGACGGCGCCAAGCCCGACGAGACCGGCTCCTGGATCGACTTCCTGACCGGCATCGTGCCGACGGACGTGATCACGCCGTTCACCCAGCTGAACGTCCTCCAGATCGTCTTCATGGCCGCCGTCGCCGGTATCGCCGCCCTCCAGCTCGGCGAGCGGGCCCAGCCGATCCTCAACCTGAGCGAGTCCGTCCTGGAACTGCTCCAGAAGGCGCTGTGGTGGGTCATCCGGCTCGCCCCGCTCGGCACGGTCGGCCTCATCGGCAACGCCATCGCCACGTACGGCTGGGATCTGATCGGTAAGTACGCGACGTTCACCGCCGACATCTACATCGGCTGCCTGATCGTGCTGTTCGGCGTCTACCCGGCGCTGCTCGCGACCGTCGCCAAGGCCAACCCGATCCAGTTCTTCAAGGGCGCCTGGCCCGCGATCCAGCTGGCCTTCGTCTCCCGCTCCTCCGTGGGCACGATGCCGCTGACGCAGAAGGTCACCGAGCGGCTCGGCGTGCCGAAGGAGTACGCGTCCTTCGCGGTGCCGTTCGGCGCGACGACCAAGATGGACGGCTGCGCCGCGATCTACCCCGCGATCGCCGCGATCTTCGTCGCCCAGATCTTCGACATCCAGCTGGGTGTCGGCGACTACCTGCTGATCGCGTTCGTCTCGGTGGTCGGCTCCGCCGCCACGGCCGGACTGACCGGGGCGACGGTCATGCTGACCCTGACCCTCTCCACCCTCGGTCTGCCGATGGAGGGCGTCGGTCTGCTCCTCGCGATCGACCCGATCCTCGACATGATCCGCACCGCGACCAACGTCGCCGGCCAGGCCCTCATCCCGGTCCTGGTCTCCGCCCGGGAGAACCTGCTGGACCGCGAGGCCTACGCCACGGCCGACGGCTCCTCCCTGGACGAGCCGCGCGACGCGGAGCGCGAGCAGGTCCCTGCCGCGGCATGACGGGGTGACGTCCCCTGGCCGGTCCGCTTCGGTTCACGACCGAGGGCAGGCCAGGGGGACCGTACGCTAAGCCGTATGGGTGCCGTGAAGACCAAGCGGATGCCGCGTGCGGTCCGCGAACAGCAGATGCTGGACGCCGCCGTGCGGATCTTCGGCCAACGGGGCTACATGGCCGCGTCGATGGACGAGATAGCCGAACTCGCGGGCGTGTCCAAACCGTTGGTCTATCTGTACCTGAACTCCAAGGAAGACCTCTTCACCGCCTGCATCCGCCGCGAGGCCAAGGCGCTCGTGGAGGCGGTGCGGTCCGGGGTCCGGCCCGATCTGCCCTCCGACCGGCAACTCTGGGAAGGGCTCGGGGCGTTCTTCGCCCACACCGCGCGCAACCCGGACGCCTGGGCGGTCCTGCACCTCCAGGCCCGGACGCACGGCGAGCCGTTCGCCGCCGAGGTCGCCGCGATGCGCGAGGAGATCGTCACGTTCGTGACACAGCTGATCCTCACCGGTGCGCGCGAGGCGCACCACGACCCCGACCTGCCGGAGCGCGAGGTCGCCGGCCTCGCCGAGGCCCTGGTCGGCGCCGCCGAGTCCCTCGCCGCCTGGGCCAACGCCACCCCGGGCATCACGGCCCGCCAGGCCGCGGCCACGATGATGAACTTCGCCTGGGCAGGCCTGGGCGACCTCATCGCGGGGCAGCCCTGGGCACCTCCGGAGGAGGAGCAGACGGGCGCTCAGGCCGGGTGGACAACCCCCGCCACGTGAACCCGCTCGTCCCCGTCCCGCAGTTCGAAGCGGCCGTCCTCCGCCGCGTACGTCACCGTTCCGGGCAGCAGGACCGGTGCCTTGAAGGCCGCGCGTACGTGGCAGGAGTCCGGTGTGCCGTGTGCGGCGAGGCAGCGGGCGAGTGTCCACATGCCGTGGGCGATGGCCCGGGGGAAGCCGAACAGGCGAGCGGTGAGCGGGTGGAGGTGGATCGGGTTGCGGTCCCCGGAGGTGGCGGCGTAGGGACGCCCGACGTCCTCGGCG
>KL569101.1:80565-83159 GCA_000715635.1 Streptomyces violaceus
CCCGCCACTCGGCGACGGTGGGCAGCGGCTTGCGTACGTCCTCCCCGGGAGCCCCGGGAGTCCCGGCGGGCCGTGGCGTGCGGTGCCGGGCGAGGTAGGTGCTGCTCGACTCCCAGACGACGTCCCCGCCTTCCCGCACCTCCGAGACGACAGTCGCCTCCGTGCCGCGCCGGTGCGGTGCCAGCCCCTCGACCCGCACCGCGAGTTCGTACGCGCCGGTGGCCGGCATCCCCCGGTGCCGGGTGACCGTGATCGACGTGTGGACCAGGCCCAGCAGCGGCAGCGGGAAGTCCCGGCCGCTCATCAGCCGCATGGCCAGGGGGAATCCGAGCACATGCGGGTACGTCAGCGGCAACGCGTCCTCCCCGGTCGGGAACCCGCAGACCCGCTCGTACGCCGCCAGCCGCGCGAGGTCGACGCGCAGGCCGGGCAGGACGAGCCGGGTGTGGGGGAACTCCGCGTCGGGTGCGGGCCGTTTGAAGGGGGACAGCAGCGCACCGCGGACCAGGAGCGGCGCGAGGGAGGGGGGCCCGGTGAGGACGAGAGCGGCGTCGGCCATCACGCCCCCAGCAGGCTCTGGCCGCAGACGCGCACGACCTGACCGTTGACCGCGCCCGAGCCCGGGTGCGCGAGCCAGGCGATGGTCTCGGCGACATCGACCGGAAGGCCGCCCTGGGCGAGGGAGTTCATCCGGCGGCCCGCCTCGCGGATGAACAGCGGGACGGCGGCCGTCATCTTCGTCTCGATGAAGCCCGGCGCGACCGCGTTGACCGTCACGCCGTGCTCCGCGAGCGCGCGCGGCGCGAGGGAGCGGACCAGGCCGACGATGCCCGCCTTGCTCGCCCCGTAGTTGGTCTGCCCCGCGTTGCCGGCGAGGCCCGCGATCGAGGCCGTCGCCACGATCCGGCCGCCCCGCCGCAGCGCCCCGGCCTTCAGCAGCGCGTCCGTCGTGCGCAGCACGCTCGCCAGGTTCACCTCCAGCACTGGGATCCAGCGCTCGGTCGGCATGTTCACCAGCCGCCGGTCGCGGGTGATGCCCGCGTTGTGGACCAGCAGGTCCAGTCCGTCCGGCAGCGCCTCGGCGATCCGCGCGCCCGCGTCGGCGGCCGTGATGTCGAGGAGCAGGGCGGTACCGCCGAGCCGGTCGGCGACGCGCCGGGCGTCCTGTTCGGCCCCCGGCACATCGAGGACGACGACCCGGGCGCCGTCCCGCGCGAGCGTCTCGGCGACCGCCTCACCGATACCGCGCGCGGCACCGGTGACCAGGGCGGTCCGGCCGGTCAGGGGGCGGTCCCCGTCCGGTGCCCCCTCCGGCTCCTGGGGCGTGCCCACCTCGATCACCTGCCCGCTGACATACGCCGACTTGGGCGACAGCAGGAAACGGAGCGTGGACTCCGCGGCGGACGCGTCCGTGAGCCGAACCAGGTTCACGGTCCTGCCCCGCCCGATCTCCTTGCCGAGGGAGCGCGTGAAGCCCTCCAGGGCCTGCTGGGCCGCGGCCTGGTGATGGTCGGCGGGGTCGAGCGGCGCGCCGAGCACGAGCACGCGCCCGCTCGTGGTGACCGACCGTACGACGGGATGCAGAGCCGCGTGCACCTCGGCCAGCCCCTCGACGTCCCGCACCCCGCTCGCGTCCAGGACGACGGCGGCGGCCCGGTCGGAGCCGGCCGGTCCGATTCCCGTACGGGCGAGGACCGGTGCGAGGCCGAGGCCGGACCGGCCGGCGGTGAGGTGACGCAGGCCGCCGTCCAGGGCCGGGCGCTCAGGGGACCAGCGGGTCAGCACAGAGGGCCGGGGCAGGCCGAGGCGGCGGGTGAGGAATCGGCCGGGCGCGGTACCGGTGAAGCGCAGATAGCGGTCGGCCATTCCAACTCCCAGCTCCCGATGACGGCTCACAGCACGCTCACTCTTCCTTACTCTGGAGTAAGGTTACCGGAGGTAATGCTACGTCACAGGCGAGGAGCAGGTCGAGATGAGCCCCCAGCAACTGGCGCCGTCGGTACGGCGCGTGGCGATCATCGGCGGAGCACGCATCCCGTTCGCCCGCGCCGACGGCCCGTACGCCACCGCCTCCAACCAGCAGATGCTCACCACCGCCCTCGACGGCCTCGTCGAGCGGTACGGCCTCCAGGAGCCCGGCGCGGTGGGCGAATTCGTCGCCGGCGCGGTCCTCAAGCACGGCCGCGACTTCAACCTCGCCCGCGAAACCGTCCTTGGCTCGACGCTGCACCCGCGCACCCCGGCCTACGACATCCAGCAGGCCTGCGGCACCGGACTCCAGGCCGTCATCGCCGCCGCCAACAAGATCGCCCTCGGCCAGACGGAGTCGGCGGTCGCGGGCGGCGCCGACACGGCCAGCGACGCGCCCCTCGGTGTCAACGACACCCTGCGCCGCATCCTGCTGGAGACCCGACGCGCGAAGTCGGCGGGCGCCCGTCTGAAGGCCCTGGCGAAGGTGCGCCCGTCCCACCTCGTCCCCGACATCCCGCGCAACGCCGAGCCGCGCACCGGCCTGTCCATGGGCGAACACGCCGCCGTCACCGCCCGGGCCTGGAACATCGGCCGCGCGGCCCAGGACGAACTGGCCGCGGCGA
>KL569101.1:83353-84321 GCA_000715635.1 Streptomyces violaceus
CAGAGATGTGTATAAGAGACAGGGCTTCTTCCAGGACCTGGTGGTCCCCTTCCGCGGCCTCGCCCGCGACCAGAACCTGCGCCCCGGCTCGACCGTGGAGAAACTGGCCTCCCTGAAGCCGGTGTTCGGCCTCGGCCACCCCGACCCGACCATGACGCCCGGGAACTCGACCCCGCTGACGGACGGGGCCGCCACCGTCCTGCTGGCGAGCGAGGAGTGGGCCCGGGAGCGCGGCCTGACACCGCTGGCCTACCTGACCGCGTACGAGACGGCGGCCGTGGACTTCGTGGACGGCGATGTGGCGGGCGGCGAGGACGGCCTGCTCATGGCACCGGCATACGCGGTCCCGCGCATGCTGGAGCGGGCCGGGCTGGATCTGGCCGATTTCGAACTGATCGAGATCCACGAGGCGTTCGCCTCCCAGGTGCTGGCGACGCTCGCCGCCTGGGAGAAGCGGGGTCTCGGCACGGTCGACCGGGACCGGCTGAACGTCGCGGGCTCGTCCCTCGCGACCGGGCACCCCTTCGCCGCCACCGGCGCCCGGATCGTGGCCACGCTGGCCAAGCTGCTCGCCGAACGGGACGCGCCCGCGCGCGGACTGATCTCGGTGTGCGCGGCGGGCGGGCAGGGGGTGACGGCGATCCTGGAGCGGGCGTGAAGGTAAAGGACGCACCAAAACTGAAGGTCCCTCACGTAACCTCCGAGAATGCACAGGCCCGGCTCCGGACCATCCCCGAACCCGCACAAACCCGCCACGTGAGGGCCGTACGATCCCGTTCCTACCGGCAGTAACCCCTTTCTGCGGGTTCAGCCGGTTGAGCGCCTCGGCGTGCGAGGCACGTACGTCATGCAGCAAGCAGTTTCCAGCTGCACGCCCCAGGAGCCGCCCGTGTCCACTGCGTATCCCTCCTCCGCCTACGGCGACGTGTACGGAGGACCGGTCCTGGTCGAACCCGAGACACGGCGGC
>KL569101.1:84549-85116 GCA_000715635.1 Streptomyces violaceus
GGACGGCGTGGTGCGGGAGGCCGCCGTACCGCCGCTGGCACCGCCGTGGACGCACGGGTCGCTCGCCGACCTGCCGTTCGACAACGCGAGCGCGGAGCCGGGTGCCGTGGCGCTCAGTCGCAAGGACACCGAGGGGCGCTGGAGCGACGTCACGGCCGCCGAGTTCGCCGCCCAAGTGCTGGCCGTGGCGAAGGGACTGATCGCCGAGGGCCTGATGCCGGGCGACCGGGTCGCCGTGATGGCCCGCACGATCTACGAGTGGACGGTCCTGGACTTCGCGGCCTGGTCGGCCGGTCTGGTCACCGTCCCCGTCTATCCAACGTCCTCCGTCTTCCAGACCCGCTGGATCCTCCAGGACTCGGGCGCGGTCGCCCTGGTCACCGAGACCGCCGGACAGGCCGCCGCCCTCGGCCCGGAGCGCGAACGCCTCCCCGACCTCCAGCACATGTGGATCGTCGAGAAGGGCCACGTGGACCGGCTCGCGGAAGCCGGGGCGCACCTGTCCGACCAGGAGGTGGAGGTGCGGCGCGGCATGCTCGGCCCCGACACGCTCGCCACCCTCGTCTA
>KL569101.1:85348-88148 GCA_000715635.1 Streptomyces violaceus
CCCAAGGGCTGCGCCCTCACCCACGGCAACTTCTTCGCCGAGGTCGACAACGCCATCGAGCTCCTCTACCCCGTCTTCAAGACGAAGACCAGCGAAGAGGCCTCGGTCCTGCTGTTCCTGCCGATGTCCCACGTCTTCGGCCGCATGGTCGCGATCGCCTGCATCCGCGCCCGGGTTCGGCTGGGCCACGCGCCGAGCATCAAGGCGGACCACCTGCTGCCGGACCTGGCGAGCTTCAGACCGACCTGTCTGCTGGCCATCCCGTACATGCTGGAGAAGGTCTTCAACTCGGCCCGTGCCAAGGCCGAGGCGGGCGGCCGGGTGACGTCGTTCGACCGCGCGGTGTCGGTGGCGCAGCGCTACGGCGAGGCGCTGGAGGCCCAGCAGACGGGCACCGGCCCGGGCCCCTCCCGCGCCCTGAGGACCGCCCGGGTCTTCTACGACCCCCTGGTCTTCCGCCGTATCCGCAACGCCATGGGCGGCCGGGTCCGCTACGCGATCTGCGGCGGCTCACCCCTGGGCCGCCGCCTCGCCGCGTTCTACGCCGGAGCCGGCATCGAGATCTTCGAGGGCTACGGCCTGACGGAGACCACGGGCGCCGCCACCGTCACGCCACCCCTCAAACCCCGCCTGGGCACGGTCGGCTGGCCGCTGCCCGGCACCCGCGTCCGCATCGCCGCCGACGGCGAGATCCTCCTCGCCGGCGACCACGTGCTGCGCGGCTACTGGGACCCCCAGGCCGGCGGCGTCGTCCCCGCCGCCCCCGACGGCTGGCTCGCCACCGGCGACATCGGCGAACTGGACGACGAGGGCTACCTGACGATCACCGGCCGTAAGAAGGAACTGCTGATCACCGCGGGCGGCAAGAGCGTCGCCCCGGCCCCCCTGGAGAACTGGCTGCGCTCCCACCCGCTGATCTCCCAGTGCCTCGTCCTGGGCGACGGCCGCCCCTTCGTCTCGGCCCTGATCACCCTCGACCCGGACGGCATCACCCACTGGCGCCAGATGAACGGCAAACACCCCGTACCGGCCAAACTCCTCGTCGACGACGAGGATCTGCGCGCGGTCCTCCAACGCGCCGTCGACGAGGCCAACAAGATGGTCTCCCGCCCGGAATCCATCCGCGCCTTCGCCATCCTCCCCCAGGACTTCACCGAGGAAGCGGGCCATCTGACCCCTTCGATGAAGCTCCGCCGCCACGCGGTACTGCGCGCGTTCACGGAGGAAGTCGAGGGGCTGTACGCACACTGAGGCGGCCGGGCGTGAGGCGGCCTTTGCGATGTCTTCACACGAATTTCTTGACGCCGCACACCGTCTCCCCTTTGGCTTTCGAGCAATCCCGTCGCGATGCTCCCCCCATCGGAAGGCACCACCAGTGAAAGCCCGTAACACCCGTCGGACCGCTGTGCGCACTGTCGCCATAGCCCTGGCGGTCTCCGTATCGGCCCTGTCCCTCACCGCGTGCGGCGACGACGGGAGTGACGACACCGCCGTGCAGAAGGGCAACGACATCACGGTGGGCCTGCTGCTGCCCGACCGGGACACGGCTCGCTTCGAGAAGTTCGACTACCCCCTGATCAGGGACGAGGTCGCGTCCCTCACGGAGAACAAGGGCAAGGTCCGCTACGCCAACGCCGAGGCGAGCGTGTCCAGACAGAGTGAGCAGTTCCAGAAGATGATCGACGACAAGGTCGACGTCATCCTGGTGGACGCGCTGAACTCCAAGAAGATCGCCTCGGACGTACGGAAGGCCAAGGACGCCGGCATCCCGGTCATCGCCTACGACCGGCTCGCCGAGGGCCCGATCGACGCCTACGTCTCCCACGACAACGAACTCGTCGGGCAGGTGCAGGGCCGCGCCATCATGGGTGAACTCGGCGAGAAGTCCGAGAAGAGCAAGGTCGTCATGATGAACGGCGACCCCGGCGACCCGAACACGGCACGCTTCAAGAGCGGCGCGCTGAGCGAGCTGCAGGGCCAGGTGGACATCGTCGAGCAGTACGACACCAAGGAGTGGAAGCCCTCCATCGCCAAGGCGAACATGGAGAAGGCGATCCAGGCCGTCGGACTGAACAACATCGCCGCCGTCTACTCGGCCAACGACGGCATGGCGGGCGCCGTCATCGAGGCGCTGCAGGAGGCGGGCGCCACCAAGATGCCGCCGGTGACCGGGCAGGACGCCAACCTGGACGCGGTGCAGCGGGTCGTGTCGGGGGAGCAGTACATGACCGTCTACAAGTCCTTTCTGCTGGAGGCGACGAACGCCGCGAAGATCGCGGTGGCCAAGGTCCAGGGCCGGGCGATCGAGTTCGCCGCGCTGACCCGGGAGACGGTCGACAGCCCGACGGCGAAGAACATCCCGGCGATGCTGGTGCCGGTGGTCGCCCTCACCAAGGACAACATCAAGGAGACGGTGATCACGGACGGCGTCTACACCGTGAAGGACATCTGCACCTCGAAGTACAAGGCGGACTGCCAGGCCATCGGCCTCGAGTAGCGCGGTGCCGGACCGGCAGAATATTGGAACCCACGGTCTAAAACTGTGTTAGCGTCCTGTCCATGGCCCGGCCGAGGAAGTTCGACGAGGAGCGGGCCCTGGACGCGGCGATGCGTGTCTTCTGGGAGAGGGGCTACGAGGCCACCTCCACTCAGGATCTGTGCGACGCCACCGGCCTGGGGCGCAGCAGCATCTACAACACTTTTCAGAGCAAGCACGACCTCTTCGAGCGGGCCCTCGCCCGCTACCTGGACACGATGACGCTGGCTCAGACGGCAGTCCTGGACCTGTCTCTTATACACA
>KL569101.1:88330-89310 GCA_000715635.1 Streptomyces violaceus
GCCCGCCCGCCGATCGGGTGCGTGCCCTGCTCGCCCAGGTCGTCGAGAGCGAGGCGGAGTGCCGGATCGGCTCCGGGCGAGCCCTGGGCTGCCTGGGGGTCAACACCGTCGTGGAGCTGGGCGCTCGCGACCCCGAGGCGGCCGCGACGCTGGAGCGTGACACCGCGCGGCGCCTCGCCGCGTACCGAGTCGTGATGGAGGCCGGCCGGCGCGACGGCAGTATCACCGCCTCGCGTGCCCCGGATGCACTGGCCCGATTCCTCAACGCGACGGTCGCCGGGCTGCGTGTCTCCAGTCAGGGCGGCGCCGGCCGGGCCGACCTGGAGGCGATCGCCGAGACCGCCATGGACGCGATGGTGCCCTGAGTCCTGAGCCCTGCTGCCCGGCGGGTGGTCGGGCTCTCTCACGCCCCAGTTTTGAACTGTTCGATACATAACCCATTCGTTCCGCGGCCGGCCGATTCCCGCCCGAGAAACAGCCGATCCTCGCCCGAGAAACAAAGGAGCCCCCGTGCCCCGTGCCGTATACGTCCTGGCGCTCGGCATCTTCGCCATGGTGACCAGCGAGTTCGTGGTCGCCGGGCTGATGCCCCAGATGGCGGAGGGCCTGCACGTCACCGTCCCGCAGATCGGGTACCTGATCACCGCCTTCGCCGTGGCCATGGCGGCCGGCGGCCCCTTCCTGACCATGACGGTGGCCAAACTCCCCCCACGTACGGCGCTGATGGCGCTGTTCGCCGTCTTCCTGGCGGGCAACGTCCTGGCCGCGACCGCACCCGGCTACGCGGTGATGACAGCCGCCCGCATCATCACCGGCGTGGCGTCCCAGGCATTCTTCGGCGTCGCCGTCTCGCTGTGCGTCCAGCTCACCCGCCCGGAGGTGCGCGGCCGGGCGATCGCGGTCGTCATGAACGGGCTGATGCTCGGCACGCTGCTCGGCCTGCCGCTGTCCACCCTGGTCCTGTCTCTTATACACATCTC
>KL569101.1:89509-90868 GCA_000715635.1 Streptomyces violaceus
GAGCGGTTCGGCTGGCGTGCGGCGTTCTGGGCGATCTCGGCGCTGGCACTCGTCGCCGCGGCCGTGACGCTCGCCGGGATACCCCCGCTGGAGCGCGCGGGAAGCGGCGGCACACTCCGCGAGGAACTCGGCGTCTTCCGAAACCCGAAGCTCTGGCTGGTGCTCTCCACCAGCACGCTGATCATCGGCGCGACGTTCTCCGCCTTCAGCTACTTCAACCCGATCCTCACCGAGGTCACCGGCTTCTCCACCGGCACCGTCCCCGCCCTGCTGATCGCCTACGGTGCCGCCACCGTCGTCGGCAACACCGTCGTCGGCCGTCTCGCCGACCGCCGTACCGTGCCTGTCCTCGCCGTAGGCCTCCTGCTCAACGCGTTGTTCCTCACCGGGTTCGCGCTCCTCGCCGACGTGCCCGTACCCGCCGTCGTCTGCATGCTGGGCATCGGGCTGGTCGGCGTCACCATGAATCCGGCGATGGTCACCCGCGTCCAGCGGACCGGAAACGCCGGCCCGCTGGTCAACACCGTCCACACCTCCTTCATCACCCTCGGTGTCATCCTCGGCTCCTCGCTCGGCGCCGTCGCGATCGACGCCTGGGGCCTGCGCGCCGCTCTCTGGCTCGGTGCCGGTATGGCCGTCCTCGGGTTGACGACGCTGCTGCCCGAAATCACCCTCCGGCGGCCAGGAGCGCCCACCGAGCCGACTCGCCCCGCCCGAGGTCCGGCCCACGCAGGGTCCGCCTCCCGGGACCGGATCTGAACTCCCCCTGCTGGTATGGCACTTGACTTCGCTAGGCCCGCGCGCGACATTCCCCAAACCCTTCGCGTTCCTCTTCGGGCTGGAGT
Organism: Streptomyces violaceus; assembly: GCA_000715635.1. Lineage (GTDB taxonomy): Bacteria > Actinomycetota > Actinomycetes > Streptomycetales > Streptomycetaceae > Streptomyces > Streptomyces violaceus. The sequence goes on from KL569101.1 coordinate 90,355, forward strand.
GACCATGACCACGAACACGAACTCCACAGGGGCTCCCGGAGCCCCGTCCCGAAGACGAGTGCTGGCCGGAGCCGCCGGTGCCGGGCTCGCGGTCGCCGCCGGAGTGCAACAGGGCGCCCAAGCCGCCGACTTATCCCCGCTCGGCACGTACGACGTCGTCGTCATCGGCTCCGGCGCGGCCGGGATGACCGCCGCGCTGACCGCCGCCGGGCAGGGGCTGAGCTGTGTCGTCCTGGAGAAGGCCCCGACCTTCGGCGGTTCGGCCGCCCGCTCCGGCGCCGGGATCTGGATCCCGAACAACCCGGTGCTCCTGGCGGCCGGCGTCCCGGACACGCCCGCGAAGGCCGCCGCCTACCTCGCCGCCGTCGTCGGCCCGGACGTCCCCGCCGACCGGCAGCGCGCCTTCCTCACCCACGGCCCGGCCACGATCTCCTACGTCATGGCCCACAGCCCTCTGCGCTTCCGCTGGATGGAGGGCTACAGCGACTACTACCCGGAGCTGCCCGGCGGCCTG
>KL569101.1:91128-91320 GCA_000715635.1 Streptomyces violaceus
CCATCGAGCCCGACCAGCTCGACGGCCGGATCCTCGGCCCCGAGCTGGCCCGTCTGAACCCGCCGTACATGGACGTGCCCGCCGGCATGGTCGTCTTCAGCGCCGACTACAAGTGGGTCACGCTGGCTGCGGTGAACGCCAAGGGAGCGGCCGTGGCGGCCCAGTGCCTGGCACGGGGTACGGCGGCGGCGC
>KL569101.1:91606-94591 GCA_000715635.1 Streptomyces violaceus
CCGCTGACCATGGGCCAGTCGCTGGCGGCCGGGCTGCGTGCGGGACTGCGGTCGGCCGGGGTGCCGGTGTGGCTCGAGACGCCGCTCACCGAGCTGTACGTCGAGGGAGGCACCGTGAAGGGAGCGGTGGTCACCCGCAACGGCAGCCCCGGCCTGGTCCGAGCCCGCCGGGGCGTGATCGTCGGCTCCGGTGGCTTCGAGCACAACGCGGCGATGCGCGAACGCTTCCAGCGTCAGCCCATCGGCACGGACTGGACGGTCGGCGCCAAGGAGAACACCGGCGACGGCATCCTGGCGGGGGAGCGGCTCGGGGCGGCCCTCGACCTGATGGACGACGCCTGGTGGGGCCCGGCCGTCCCGGTCCCGGGCCAGCCGTACTTCTGCCTCGCCGAACGCACCCTCCCCGGCGGCCTCCTGGTCAACGGGGCCGGCCGGCGCTTCGTCAACGAGGCCGCCCCCTACAGCGACGTCGTCCACACCATGTACGACGAACGCGAGGCCATCCCGTGCTGGCTGATCACCGACCAGAACTACCGCAACCGGTACCTCTTCAAGGACGTCCTGCCGGCCCTGCCCCTCCCCGACGCCTGGTACGACTCGGGCGCCGCCCACAAGGCCTGGTCCCTGGACGCGCTCGCGGCCTCGATCGGCGTCCCGGCGGCGGCCCTGCGCACGACCGTCGACCGATTCAACTCCCAGGCACGGCGGGGAGAGGACCCCGACTTCCACCGCGGCGACAGCGCCTACGACCACTACTACACGGACCCGTCCGTCCTCCCGAACTCCTGCCTGGCCCCCCTGTGGCTGCCCCCGTACCACGCCTTCCGCATCGTCCCGGGCGACCTCGGTACCAAGGGCGGCCTGCTGACGGACGCCCGGGCCCGCGTCCTGCGGGAGGACGGCTCGGTCATCCCGGGCCTCTACGCCGCCGGCAACGCGAGCGCCGCGGTCATGGGCCACAGCTACGCGGGCGCGGGCTCGACCATCGGCCCGGCGATGACGTTCGGGTACATCGCGGCGAGGGATGCCGCGGGGGTGCTCTAAGTCGCGGGGTGCTCTAAGAGGTGGGCCGCGGGGGCTTGCGGGCCACGAGGCATGCCTGGGCGGCCGGCTCGCCGAGCTCCTCGTCGGCCTCCCGTACGGTCCGGGAGCGCAGGGTGAATCCGGCGGCTTCCAGCAGGGTGGTCATCTGCTCCGGCCGGCGCCGCAGGAAGTCCAGTGCCACCCGGTGCCCGAAGGCCTCCTCGTGGCGGCGGGGCTCGTCGCCGACCTGGAAGCCGAGCAGCAGATGCCCGCCGGGCCGCAGGACGCGGTGGAACCCGGCGAAGACGCCCGGCAGGTGGTCCAGGGGGGTGTGGATGGTCGAGTACCAGGACACGACCCCGTCGAGCGAGTTGTCGGGCAGGTCCAGCTCCAGGATCGAGCCCTGCTCGAACCGCATGCCGGGGTTCTCGCGGCGGGCGATCGCGAGCATCGACGACGACAGGTCGAGGCCGAAAATCGACAGCCCCCGGGCCGCCAGGAACGCCGTCACCCGCCCGGGCCCGCACCCCAGGTCGGCGACCTCGCCCCCTTCACCCACGAGCTCCGCGAAACCGGCCAGCAGCCCCCGGTCCAGGGGCGTGGTCCCGTGCAGACCATGGAAGTGGACGGCGTAGTCCTCGGCCACGGTGTCGTAGAAAGCGCGGGTCTGGGTCACGAAGTCGGCGTCGGTCATGCCCCGAGACCCTACTGCGCGGACCCGTCGGCCCGCCCGCGGTTTGCCCGTCGGTCCGTTCGGCCTTGGCGTGTGTCGGCAGCCAATCTGCGCGGGGCGGTGCGGCTCGCCTGCCCGCTGGTCCCGGACGGCCCGTCCTCCACCGCCGGCCTGCGTGCTCGGCCCTCTGGCCTGTGCGTGTCTGCTCGGGGCGTGTGCGGCCGGCTTGCCTGCCCGCTCTCCCCTGGGCCTGGATCGCTTGCCTGCCCGCTCTCCCCTGGGCCCGGATGCCTAGCTGGTCGGCTCGTCTCCCTGGCCTTCGCCCGGCCGGGCGTTCCCGTGCCCCTTGGCCGCCCTCGAGGCTCCGGCCCCCGCCGCGGCTCCGATCGCCGTGCCCAGTCCCAGGCCCAGGGCCAGTCCCAGCCCGATGTTGTCGAAGACGGTCATGCCGAGGGCCGGCCCGAGCGCCGTGCCGAGCGACAGCCCGAGTGACAAGCCGATCGCCCGATGGTTGTGCGCGGGAGTTCCGCTTTCCTGCTCGCCGTTCTCTTCATGTCCCTGCATCCGGACATCCTCTCCCGGCCGCCTCCCTCGCGGGTCAGGCCCCCGGCTCTGCCCCGCCACAGCGGAGCGACCCGCAGAATTCGCCGGAAATTCACCGGCCTCTCCGGGGCCTCTCCGGGAACGGGAGAACCGGAAGAGGCCGGGAAAGGCAGGAGCCCCGACGCCTGACGGCGCGGGGCTCCTTGGGTACTACTGATCAGACCGGCGTGACGTTCTCAGCCTGCGGACCCTTCGGGCCCTGCGTGACGTCGAAAGACACCTGCTGGTTCTCCTCGAGGGAGCGGAAGCCGCTCGCGTTGATCGCGGAGTAGTGGACGAAGACGTCGGGGCCGCCGCCCTCCTGGGCGATGAAACCAAAGCCCTTTTCGGCGTTGAACCACTTCACGGTTCCGGTAGCCATAAGCCCTCCTTGGGCCCAAAAGGGTTGCCCTGCTCCAGAACCAGCAAGTGTGAAGATGAATTCTGCACAACTGCATACGTCTGAGAATGACGAGAGCCCGCGGTCACATGCTCCGCAGGCTCTGTACTGCAAGGGAAACCAAACTGCAACTTGCGATGAGCCTAGCACGCAGGCCCCGGAATGCAATAGGGGTCAAGATCACGTCACCCGAATGTTTGAACGTCCCTCCGCCGACTGGCGGAGAACGCCTCTGTCGCCGCTCACGGACCCACGGCGGGGCCGGACGCCGGCCACTGGGCCGAGAGGGCTAGCCTCACGATGTGGA
>KL569101.1:94779-97084 GCA_000715635.1 Streptomyces violaceus
GCCGAGAGGGCTAGCCTCACGATGTGGACAATCCTCGCACCCGGCCGCGCGTCGGCCACATCCAGTTCCTGAACTGCCTGCCCCTGTACTGGGGGCTCGCGAGAACGGGCACGCTCCTCGACTTCGAGCTGACGAAGGACACCCCGGAGAAGCTCAGCGAGAAGCTGGTGCAGGGCGAACTCGACATCGCACCGATCACCCTGGTCGAGTTCCTCAAGCACGCGGACCAACTGGTCGCCTTCCCCGACATCGCTGTCGGCTGCGACGGCCCGGTGATGTCGTGCGTGATCGTCTCGCAGGTCCCGCTGGACCGGCTGGACGGCGCCCGCGTCGCCCTCGGGTCGACCTCCCGCACCTCCGTCCGCCTCGCCCAGCTGCTCCTCGCCGAGCGCTACGGCGTACAGCCGGACTACTACACGTGCCCGCCCGACCTCAGCCTGATGATGCAGGAGGCCGACGCGGCCGTCCTCATCGGTGACGCGGCGCTGCGCGCGAACATGCTCGACGGGCCGCGCTTCGGCCTGGACGTGCACGACCTGGGCGCGCTGTGGAAGGAGTGGACGGGCCTGCCGTTCGTCTTCGCGGTTTGGGCGGCACGCCGCGACTACCTGGAGCGCGAGCCGGTCCTCACGCGCAAGGTGCACGAGGCCTTCCTCGAATCCCGCAACCTCTCCCTGGAGGAGGTCGGCAAGGTCGCCGAGCAGGCGGCCCGGTGGGAGGACTTCGACGAGGAGACCCTCGCCCAGTACTTCACGACGCTCGACTTCCGCTTCGGCGGCCCGCAGCTGGCGGCGGTCGCCGAGTTCGCCCGGCGCGTCGGCCCGACGACCGGGTTCCCTGCGGACGTGAAGGTGGACCTGCTCCAGCCGTGAGCGGGCGCTCCTCCGGCACTACTCTGCTGGGAGTGCAGGCGGACGGGGGCCTACCCGGGCTTCCGGACGCCTACGGGGGAGGGGTGACGCCATGCGGCCGCTCGAAGTCGACGAACCCACCGTCGTGGGGCCCTACCGGCTGCTCGGCAGGCTGGGCTCCGGCGGGATGGGCCGGGTCTACCTGGGCCGCAGCACCGGAGGCCGCACGGTCGCCGTGAAGATCGTGCACCCGCATTTCGCGCTGGACGAGGAGTTCCGGGCGCGGTTCCGGCGCGAGGTCGAGGCCGCGCGCAGGGTGGGCGGTGCGTGGACGGCGTCGGTCCTGGACGCGGACCCGGAGGCGCGGGTGCCGTGGGTGGCCACGGCGTACGCGGCGGGCCCGTCGCTGTCCGCCGCGGTGGCGGACTTCGGCCCCTTGCCGGCCCACACCGTACGAGTCCTGGGAGCGGGACTCGCCGAGGCGCTGGCGGCGGTGCACGAGCTGGGCCTGGTGCACCGGGACGTGAAACCGTCGAACGTCCTGCTCACGCTCGACGGCCCCCTGCTGATCGACTTCGGGATCGCCCGGGCCACGGACGGTACGGCGTCCCTGACGTCCACGGGCGTCTCGATCGGCTCGCCCGGCTACATGTCGCCCGAGCAGATCCTGGGCAAGGGCGTCACAGGTGCCGCCGACGTCTTCTCGCTGGGCGCGGTCCTGGCGTACGCGGCGACCGGCGAACCGCCCTTCCCCGGGGACTCCTCGGCGGCCCTGCTCTACAAGGTCGTCCACGAGGAGCCGGAACTCGGCTTGCTTGACGGGGAGCTGCGCTCCCTGACGGCCGCCTGCCTGACGAAGGACCCGGGCGCCCGACCCGCCCCGGCGGAGGTGGCCCGACGGCTGGCTCCCGAGGGAGCGGCTCGGCTGGTGACGGGTGGGTGGCTGCCGGGGGCGCTGGTGGAGCAGGTGAGCCGGAGCGCTGTGCAGCTGCTGAACCTGGAGGCGACGGGGCCGGGAGCTGGAGGGCCTTCGGGGCCGGTGGGGTTTAGTAGTCCTTCTGTGGGGGCGGGGGTGGGAGAGACCGGGGAGTCGGCTGAAGCGATTGGGGCGTTTGAGACTGCCGGGGCTGCCGAGCCGGGGGTGTTCGGGCCGCCGCCGGTCATGCCCGCGCCCGCCGCCGCGCCGCCCTTCGCCGCCGTACCCGCACCCCGTGACGCCGGCCCGCAGGACACGGCCCCGCCGACCACCGGGCGCCGCCCCGGCAAGGTCACGGTCTCCGTGGCGGCGACTTCCACGCCGGAGGGCGGCGGGCGGGTGCGGAGGCTGAGCTGCTCGGTCGCCCTGGCGGTCGCCGGGGCGATGGCGGCCGTGACGATCGGGTCGGTGTTCGTGTTCGACCTGCTGCCGGGCCGGAACGCCCAGGACGACACGGATGACTCTGTCTCTTATACAC
>KL569101.1:97322-97573 GCA_000715635.1 Streptomyces violaceus
CCCTGGTTCGGTGCCCGCCGCCTACCTCGGCACCTGGGAGGGCCAGGGCAACGCCCTCGACGGCAGGCTGCCCCTCGGCACGTTCCGGATCACGGTCGAACGGGCCGCCGTCGGCCAGGAGCTGGGCCGACTCCGCCAGACCGACCAGATCGGCGGCGTCTGTGTCGACGTACTGACCCTGAAGCAGGTGACGAAGAAGGAGCTCGTCGCGACGTCCGTGGGCGCGAAGAGCAACCACAGCGGCTGCAACC
>KL569101.1:97782-98443 GCA_000715635.1 Streptomyces violaceus
GATGTGTATAAGAGACAGGTCTCAGCCCGGTGGGCGACGATCTCCAGTACCGCTCGGAGAGCGAGGAGTCGGGCCGGCCTCAGGCTCGGATGTCGAAGGTGCGGTAGCGGAGGCCCTGCCGGCGTATATGACGAGCAGGGTGATCAGCAGTGCGGCCACCGCGAGGGTGGCGGCCAGGCCGACGGCCCACAGCCACGGGTAGTGCACGTGCACCCAGCAGGGCCCGCCCTCGCTGTAGCAGTCGGAGTCCCAGTCCCGGCGCCGCTTGGGCCGTACGGTCCCCATGATCACTCCGGCGACCAGGTACCCCGCCACCAGCCCAGGCAGCGAGGCGGCCGCCCAGGCCAGCGAACGCGGCTTGCTCTTCTTCCAGTTCATCCGGGTCAGCGGCGCCACCCAGGCGAGGAAGACCAGCGGCACCAGGGCGCCGACGGTGGCGGCGAAGGCGTAACCACCGCCGGGCCACGCGGGAGCGAAGTCGCTCCAGAGCTCGTCGCCCCAGTACTGGTCGAAGAAGTACAGCGGCGTCAGCAGGACGGAGACGCTGGGGATCGCCACGCAGCCCACGGCGCAGCCCCAGTCCCGCTTCTTCGCCTGGTCGGCGCTCGGGCGGCCGGGCCGGTGCTCGTACCGCAGCGCCGACCCCGCCGCCTTCCTCCGC
>KL569101.1:98678-99864 GCA_000715635.1 Streptomyces violaceus
CGCCGATCCCCCGCTCAACGCCTCACCCCGGGATGACGACGGTCCGCAGCTCCCCGTCCCCGAGGTGCAGCATGCCCTTGCCCGGGGCGACCTGGCCGCCGACCATGCCTCGGTTCAGGCGTACGCCGATGAGGTCGCCGCTGGAGGACTCCTGCGGGGAGAGCAGGATGCCGCGGCGGGCCTTCTTCGCGTCGACCTGCCAGCCGGAGAAGCCGCTGCACACGTCCTCCTCGTCACCGGCGATGACCATGGCGAGACCGCGTTCGGCGCCGCGGGAGACCAGCTTCTTCATCTGGCTCTCGGCGTCGCAGTCCTCCAGGATCTCGCCGTCGTCGATGAGAACCGCGATCGGCTCCTCCAGCGACGCCTGGTCGATGAGCTCCTCGAACTCGTCCTCGTCGATGTCGTCGCCGGTGAAGACCTTCAGGACGCCGTCCCTGCCGTCGAGTTGACGCAGGGGAGACTGGCGCGGCGCCGCGATGACCAGGCGCGTGCCCTGCGCCAGGAAGGACTGCGCGAAGTTCCACAGCACCGTCGAGCGGCCCGACTTGGCCGGACCCGCGACGACGAACGCCGGCACGCCCTCCGCGAGGTCCGGGCCGAAGCCGACGATCTCGTCGCCGCCGATACCGACCAGGCCCCACAGCCGCGAGCGGGACGCGTCCGGGTCGCGCATCTCCCAGGCCTCCGGGAAGGAGATGCGGCTCGGCAGGCTGTCCACGCGGAACGGGCGGCGCGAACGCGGCACGTCGGCGTCGCGGGCCGCGGCCGCCTCGCCGATCGCCGCCAGCGCGGCGGCCTGCCCCTGACCGGTCGTGTCCTCGGCGAGCAGTGCGAACTGCGTCTCCGTACCGAACTCGTTGCGGAAGGCACGGCCCGGCGGGATCTCCTCGGGCACCTTGCGGGCCGGAATGCCGAGCGAAGAGAAGTCGCTGCGGTCGGCCAGCCGCAGGCCGTACTTGTCCTCCGTGAGGGTCGCGATACGGCCGACGAGCAGAGTCCGGTCACCGGTGAGGACCAGGTGGATGCCGACGCTCGCGCCCTCGCGCATCATCGTCTGCAGCTCGTCCGTGAGCGAGCCGTGGTCGATCTCGCCGAGCGTGGGCACCCAGCCCTCCCAGCGGTCCAACAGGACGACGATGTGCGGCAGCCGCTCGTCGTCGGCGACCGAGGACCGCTGCTCACT
>KL569101.1:100086-120186 GCA_000715635.1 Streptomyces violaceus
GCGTCAGGGCGTTGAGCGCGCCGTTGCCGCAGTCGATGCCGTAGAGGTGCACGTCGGCGATCGAGTGCGTACGGGCGATCGAGCCCGCGAGGGTGCGCAGCACCTGGGAACGGCCGCTGCGCGGGGCACCGCCGATCATCAGGTGGCCGAAGGAGGAGAAGTCCACGGCGACCGGGCGGCGGGACTGGCTGGCGGGCAGGTCCTCGATGCCGTACGGGGCCGGCGGCAGCTTGCCGGGGCCGCCCGCGAACGCGGGGAGTTCCACGTCGTCCAGCAGCAGCGTCTCGTCGAGCGCGGGCAGCCACGGGCTGTGCTGCGGCGGGATGCCGAGCGAGCTGTTGGCGTCGCGGATCGTGTCGACGAGGACCTTGAGGTCGGTGATCTCCTCTTCCTCACGGGCCTCCGCCTTGGGCTTGACCAGTGCGGTCCGGCCAAGGTCCTCCCAGGTCAGCGGGCCCACCCAGGGCATGAGCACGGCCGGGTCGGCCGCACCGGGCCGGCGGCCACCCACACGGCCCGACTGGAAGGGGACCAGCGAGGCGTGGCCGAGCCGGGCGTAGGCGCGGCCCGGGGTGTTCTTGGAGATGTGCCCGGCCTCGGGCGAGTCGATGACGTCGGACGACTCACCGCCGTCCGTCACGCGCAGCGCGATACGGAGGTTGGTGTTGGCGCGGATCTCGGGCGACACGACACCCGACGGGCGCTGCGTGGCCAGCAGCAGGTGAATGCCGAGGGACCGGCCACGCTGGGCGATGTTGACCAGACCCGTAACGAAGTCGGGCAGATCACGCACCATGGACGCGAACTCGTCGATGACGATGAGCAGCCGGGGCACCGGCTGGTGCGACGGATCCCGGCGCACGAGATCCTGGTAGTCCTCGATGTCCTTGGCGTCGGCGGCGGCCAGGATGTGCTCGCGCCGGTGCAGCTCGGCACCCAGCGACTCCAGGGCGCGCTCCACCAGGTGGGCGTCGAGGTCGGTCACCATGCCGACGGTGTGCGGCAGATGCACACAGTCCTTGAAGGCCGCGCCACCCTTGTAGTCGACCAGCACGAAGGTCATGTTCTCGGGCGTGTTCGCCACGGCCAGTGCCGCCACGATGGTCTGCAGCAGCTCCGACTTACCGGAACCGGTCGTACCGGCGATGAGACCGTGCGGGCCGTCCTTGCGGATGTCGAGCCCGAACGGCCCGTCGTACGACTCACCGATGACGGCCAGCGTCGACTGCCCGCCCATCCGCCACCGCGCCACGATCGCGTCGCTCGTCGGCGGCTCGAGCTGCAGCACGTCCAGTAGCCGGCTCGAACCCGGAAGCGCCGAGTCCTCGGTCTCCCCGCTGATGTCCCGCAGCGGCGACAGCGACCGGGCCAGCCGCAGACACCAGGCGGCGGAGACGAAGTCGGGCCGTACGTCCTTCAGCCGCTCAGCTCCGGCCTCCTCGACGCGCAACCTCAACCGCTCGGTACGGCTCGCCTGTTCGGGCTGCTGTGCGGTGTTGTGCCAGGCCTGGAAGGAGGGGAAACCTCCGGCGGCCTGCTGCGTCTGCTGCTGCTGGATCTGCTGGGCGGGCTCGTACTCCTGGGCCTTCGGCTCGGCGACGACGTACGCCTGGCACTCGCCGGGCAGGAACCGCTCCTCGGCGTCCAGGCAGATGGCGAACATGGACACGGCGGGCCCTTCGCGCAGCAACCGCACCACGCCGGGGAGAGACCTGAGCCTCCGCGACCCGTCCCACACCACGACGATGTCGGGATCACCGAAGGACGACGCGGCCTGCGACTTGTTCTCCTCGGCGGCCTTCTTGCGCGCGTCGAGGATCTGCGTCAGCTCGCCGATGCGGGCACCCACGGTCTCGGCGTCGGTCCCGATGAGCGCGTTGACGTCCTGCCCACCGGAGGGCCGGGAGTGCGGCAGCCAGCGCACCCAGTCCCACGACTCCTGCGCGGCGTTCTCGCTCAGCACGTAGAACTGCACGTCCATCGGGCTGTGCAGGGCCGCGGTCTGCGCGACGGCCCACCGCCCGAGAGCACGGGCGGAGTCCCCGGGCCCGGCCATACCGATGACACCGAGGCCGCGCAGGTTCAGCGCGACCGGGGCGTCCTCGATCTTCCAGGTCACCTGCCGGCGGTGGTCGTCCTGCTCGGGGTCGTCGAGCACGACCTCGGAGGGCAGCTGCCCGGTCCCGAAGCGGACGAGGAGATGGTCACGGTCGGTACGCCGCCGCTCCCAGAGCCGGGTCCGCGGCCCGGTCCCAAGGGCGAGGACAGTGGCGGGATCGGGTATGGCATGCCGCCGGTCGGTCCGCTCGGCGACGAGCGCGTCCTGCGCGTCCTTCTCGATCCGCTCCTTCTGCTCCTCGTACTCCTCGACCTGCTTGGCGTGGGACTTACGACCGTGCTTCTTGTCGTTGTAGTAGTTCGCGAAGAGCAGGATCGGAGCCAGGCCGGCCATGATCAGGTAGTACCAGCGCTGGAAGATCATCACCGACACGACGGCACCGACGAGCGGCGTCAGCGCCATCAGCCAGGGCAGCGGCCGGGCCTCGTAGTCGCGGGGCGGCGACGGCAGCCGGAAGTTGGTCTGCCGCTCGGGCGGGCGCAGCCGCGGAGGACGGTTGTAGTCGAGGCCGACGCCGTCGTCCGACCACTTGAGGGCGGCGTTCGGGGGCGTGTACCGGGTGAGTTCGAGGAGGGTGTTCCCGACCGCGATCTGACCACCGAGGGGCCACTCGGCGGGGCCGCCCTTCTTCTCTTCCTTCTTCTCCTGGTCCTTCTTGTCCTTCTTCTTGCCGCTCTTCTTGTTCTGGTCCTTTTTGCCCTGCTCTGCTTCGTCGTTCTCGCCGAAGGACTTCCCGTCGAGGGTGACGTGGTCCTTGTCCATGTGCACGGCGACCTGGCAGGTGCCGTCGGTGGAGACGGAGAGGGTGAGAGCCCGGGCGTCGACCTCGGGATCGTCGACACGGACGTACGAGGCGGCCCCGCTGCCGATGTCGTAGCGCCCGACCCCGAGCCGGTGCACGAACCCGGCGGCGGGCCCGCCGACGACGCGCAGTTCGACGAGTCCGGTGGGCTCACCCGGCAGACACCCGGACGGATCCTGGAGGCTCACGACGGCGCCCTCGCGCAGGGGCGAGCCGACGACGGTGGCGTTCGGATCGACGGCGTATCCGTCCACGTACACGAGGGGCGCGTTGTTGACCGGCGCGTGCCGGTGCTGCCCGAGCGGGATGACCTGCGCCCCGCTGAGCCCGACCTGCTTGGCCAGCTCCTGGGCGATGTCCCCCACGGTGGACTCAGGATCGGCATCGAGCACGACGTCGGCGGTGCCGCCGCCGTACGGGTCGACGACGGTCAGAGTCAGGCGCACGACTAGTCCTCCCCGTGCCACTGGGCCGGTGTGGCCGCTGTGGTGTCTGTCGCTGTGTCCGCTGTCTGTTCGCTTCAGTCACGCGGGTCACAGTCGTAAGGGACGATATCCGTTCGGTACGACGGTGAGGCAATGGGGAGGCGCCGAGACGTTCCCGATGGCAACGTCGTACACGACTTCATGACGGCTCGTTCACAAGGCGGGGATGTGGCACCACAGGCCACACCCGTAAGCTGCAACCGCAAGAGCGGACGATCACACCGGTTGCCACGTGCGATCAGTAACTCGACCTGTGGGTCGATGAGTCCGCAAACAGGGAGCCACGGGGGTTGGCCCTGCGGCGTTGTGAGAGGGAGCGGCTTCATGGCCAAGGACCTTGATGTCACTTATCAGGACATGCGGGATGCTGCCAAGCATGTCGTGAAGGAGAAGGAAAAGCTCCAGGAGAAGCTCGAGGGCCTCCGCAAGTACATCAACAACCTCGTGCAGGGCGGCTACGTCACGAAGAGCTCGTCGAAGGCGTTCGACGAGAACTTCGACGAGTTCGTGAAGGGCACGAAGGACACGCTCGACGGTCTGGACGGCATGGGTGACTACCTGACCATGGCTGCGGACAAGTTCGAGCAGATTGATGACGAGCTGGCTAAGCAGGCTCGGAGCAAGTAGGGGCCAGGTGTTTGTCCGGTGCCGGCGGCGGGGCTGCCGGTGCCGGGCAGGCGTCCGGTCGACGGGGTGTGTCAGTTGTGGGGGAGAGGCTGCCGGAGCACGTGCATGTGCAGGTCGCTGCGGAGCTCTTCCGTATCGACGCGTAGCCAGGATCCGTCACGGAAGCGTATGAGCAGAATCCTCGTCTCGAACTCACCGGAGAAGGGGTCGACGAGGGTTGCTTCCGAGGCGGGAATGCGGGCGACGACCTGCAGACGCTTCTCCCGCCCCACGCTGACGCGCTTCGGCGGAGCCGCCAGGACGATCCCCTCCTCGGTCGCGAACAGCATGCGCTCGTGGTGGGTTGAGTGGCTGTACCAACGCAGCAGGAACTGCCCGGCGTTGCCGTCCCAGTTTCCGTCGAAGACCTTGTCGAGGTCTTGTCGGGCGATGGTGGCGTCCCGGCGCCTGTCCTCTTCCTTCTTGGCACGCCGCCGCTCCTTTTCTTCCTTCGTGTCGAGGGCTCGCTTGACGGCTTCTTCCGCCTCGGCCAGAAGGCTCAACAGCATGATGAGGGGCACGAACGGCGCACCGAGCACCACGCCGATCATGCCCAGCGGGGGCAGCATGGCAGGGCGGAGACGGGGGTTGCCCGCGGCCTGCAGTACGTCCGCGGGGGGTTGCGGGATCTTGCCGATCCAGCACCAGTCGCCGGCTTCGACTTGAATGCCGAGGCGGTCCGTTGCCATGCGCTGCTTGCTCCTAGGTGTCACGTTAGGACTCTCCTGATGACGAGGGTTGTATAGAGAAGGACGGACAAGTGGGCAAACAGGCTGGAAAAGCAGCAGAAAGGGGCTCCGGGGAACGATTCCGGGCGCGGGACGGCTTTGGCCTTGCCGGGATGATTCTCCTCCTGGTCGCAGTCCTGGCCGTACTCCTCCTGGTCATGGGCCTCTGGAAGCGCTTCGCGCGCGAGACCGCACCCACACTGGTGAACCTGCCAGGTGGCTCCTGGACAATCGGGGGCGCCCTCGGGCTGATCTCTGTCCTGGGGGTGTTCGGTGCACTGAGGTGCTCGGCCGCATCGCCGGCTGGTACACGGCTGACCCGTGCACTGCGGGCCATCGGCACGGCAGCGTGCTGCGCGGCGGCATTCGGCCCGTTCTTCTACCTCCTGGGCGCCCTCCCCGGCAAGAACTGCCGCTCTTATGACACGAGTTGTTCCTACCTGCCCGGAACGGGCAGCGCATTCTTGGCATACGTCGTCAGCGCCGGCGCGGTGGGGTGGTTCCTCTACCGCTGGGGCGGCGCCAGGGACGAGATGCGGGCAGCGCGGGAGCGGGAAAGGTTGCGGAGGCTTCGGAAGAAGGGCAAGGGGAGGAGCCGGGCGGCACGTGGTCGATAGGACGGCGGCAACCGTTCTTGCGGCATGCTGATGGCACCGGAGATCGGGGCTGTGCCCGACGTGGCCCGCCTGTTGACTGACGCAACTCACTCCGGGTTCGGATTGAGCCAGACACTGCGGGCGAATTCATCGAAAAGGCTCATGTTCACCGTCAGCCGTAGACCTGATGCTCCTCGGGCCACCAGCCATAATTGAGGGAGCCGCTGAGAGATCCCTCGGCCTCGAAGTACCGCAAGCAGCGCAGCCCCCGCCCCATCCGTTCGGATTCGAACGTCACGACATCCGGCAGGCGGGCGGGGGTTTCTTCGGTAGCCTGTACCGCCCTACGAAGCCCCAAGTCCCGGTCCTTGCCAGCGACGCAATACGTCGACCGAGTCGACAGTGGAAAGATGGACTGGGGTCAACACGACTTCCAAGACGTACGCGTGCGGGCGTCGGCAAGAGTCGGCTGCGAGGGTAGGACACGAGCCGTGCCGCCGACGTAGGTCTGCATGACCGGGAAGTCGTGTCCCTGCCCTCTCGCTGCTGCAGCTTGCGCGTCCCGCATCTGGTCGACGGTCTTCCGTCCGCAGAACAGAGAAGCTCTCCGGCTAGGGTAAACACGTCGCGATGGTGATTCACGCAGAAACTCCCACGTCCTGGTGCAACCATTGTCACTCAGGGTTCGGGTTGAGCCAGATACTCCGGGCGAAGTCATCGAAAATGTCGATGTTGGTTGCCAGCCATCCGATTTCCGCTGTCACGGTGCGCAATGAGACGTATACTTGGTGCTCCTCAGACCACCAACCATAGTTGAGGGATACGCCCAACTCCCCTTCGTCGCCGAAATAACGAAGGCAACGTAGCCCAGGCCCCACGCGGTCGGAGTCGAAAGACTCGATGTCGGGTGGACGGACGGCGTTCTTCTCTGTCGCCTGGACGACGGTACGCAGATTTGCATCGCGGTCTTCGCCTTCTGGCTGCACCACGAGAGCATAGAAGGGCTGCGGAAGCCTCCGCGGATCAGCGCCGTAGAGAAAGGCCTGATGTGCTGGAACGTCCGGAATCGGGTGGGCCTTGATCAGGTGTCGGAAGCGATTAGCCAATGCGTCCTTGTTGGGACTCCGCCACCATTTCTTATGGCGCCGATACATGATCTCCGCACAGGTAGTGGCCCAATCCTCGATTTCATGCTTGTTTTCGGACGTCCAATGCAGCGGCATGAGAAACCACTCGGTTGGATCGGCCTCGGTTTCGAAGAAGATCACGCGTAGCTCCAGCGGAAAGTCGTCATTACAGCATCAAAAAGGTCGACGAGAGCAGAAGTGAAATCGCTGTCAGGTTTCCCGTCACCCACGGTGCTGAAGGTAACTGTCAGCCAGTGCGGAAGAGGGCTGTCAGGAAGAGGGAGTACGTATTCGATTCGTCGCGAGGAAAAGCTTCCTTCAGAGTCGTCGACAGGTGGAACGACTCTCTCGATACGAGTGCCTCGTGAGCCGTCAATATCGACAGGCTCACTGTTCCCACGACCGACTGTCAGCGCTCCAAGTACGTCGTTCGGCTGGATGCCTGCTCCTGCACCGGAAGTCTGGGAAACGACAAAAGATGCTGGAGCCAGGGTACTCCGTACGCGCTGCACGGGCAGATAGAGCAGGATCCCATTCGCTTTTGCTGCTTTTCTGGCTGCCTTTTTAAGTCGCTTAAAGAGTTCCATCCGTAGCTTGCTGACGTCATCTTTAGGGAGATCGTCAGGCAGTTGGCCAATGGAATTATCAACGATCCGCAGAATTGAGTCATTCATGGACTCGTCGCGAAGATCGATTTTATCCCACCCGGGTGGAGTGATGAGATTGAAGCCGATAGGGGCGAGGGGCCCCGTCGGACTCGGCTCAGCCACGACGCAGCCTTTCCACGCACCATGAACCTACAACAAGAAGCGGAAGTAGAGGCGCTATGAAGACGCCGGGCCAGATGCCTGTGACCCAAGCAGCGAAGAAGAGCCCGGAAGAAGCGGCCAACACGCCTGTGAGGCCCTCGGGACGTTGCGAGGGGAGTGGATGCTTGAAAAAGATGGCCAGCAGTATGGCGATGGCCACACCTACGATCGCGCGTTGAATCCAGTAAATGACATCCTTCGCCGGGTCGGGAGCCGCGGACCCCAGGGCTGCAATGAAGATCGAGCACATTCCCACGATGAGGCACAATTTGGCCAGGCCGGTTGGCCCTTCACCCAAGCGCCCAAAAGCATGACTTCGTCGATTTGCTTCCATAGCGTCTCTCCTCTGATCGAACTGCTACCAGTGCGTGTCTTCCGGTACTTTGATAAAGTCTCCCTTGAAGTTGTCATAAGTCTCGCTGTATGGCTTATCCGAAAAGACGTCGCTCTTTCCGAATGCCTTGTCGACGGCATCTGCAGTCGCACCTGTCGCTGCGGCTGCGACTGCACCCTTGTAATAGTTCTCTGACTTGCCGACAGCGGACGCAGCGTCAGGAAACAAATCGCTATTCCGGCGAATATTTTCGATGGCGGAGCGAGCTCCGTCGTCTCCGAACCCCAGCTGCTCCAAGCGAGTTGGAGTGACGGGTGCTTCGTCAGTCACGCGCCCGGCATTTTGTGACATCTCTTTTCTCATGCGGTTAAGGGTCTGGCGTGCAAAGTTCCTGAGGCCGTCGTCTGTCGTCGTGGCGATGACTCGGGTGAGCTCGTCTCGTGCGGCTCTGTTGACTCGCAACGCTACCTTGAGCCGCGCGGTGCGTTGCACCTGTGAAGCAGCCTTGACGGCCTTATCGGCAATCTTAAGCTTGGTCAACATCTTGACACCCACACCGAAGGCCACCAAGCCGACGGCGTCCATAGCCACATCGGCGAGGCTAGCTTCCCCTGCGGCGAATAGGACCATTCTCGTTAGCAACACGGCTACGGATAGCGCGATGGCTATCTGGCCAATGATGGGAATGAAGGCGACGAAGGGAGCCAGAAGTGCCAAAGCTGTAGCTGCCCAGCCGGCAAGATCGAGGACCCATTTAATAGTGTCGATGTTTTCATGAATCCAGCCTTTGATGTCGTCCCAAAAGCTGTCTTCGATGATGTCGTCAATCTCGTTGCGGATTTTTGTGGCGTAGTGTCCGGCTCGTTCGTCCCGGTCGCCTACGATACCATCGAGCTTATTCCGGAACTCCCGCAAGGGGTCCCCCTCGGTGCCGCTCTCCGAGGGGTTCGGGGTCTTGCCGTCTCCTGCGTTCTTTTTGGCCTTGTCCGCGTCGAGTTCTTCCTGCTCTTTCTTCGCGCTTGCCAGGACCTTGTCAGCCTCACCCTGGTAGTGCTCGAGATCGTTGGCCCAGTTCGACAGGTGGACGTGAACTCGCTCGTAGCGGCTGGCGACCTCCCGCAGATGTTTTTCTAGTACCTCGGAATCATCGCGCAGCTTGCCTGCGTACTTGCCTTTGAGTTCGTCGTCATCCTTGATTTTCTTAAGTCGGTCGGATTGGTCCCGAAGGGAGGAGGCAACGGCCTTCATGTGCTTTACTTCATCGCGGATCTCTTCCGCGTCTCCGGGAATGGGATCGGAATCGGCAAGCGGGTGCCAGTCCCGCGGGCGAGGCTTGGATGACGCGCTCACTTGCCTTTCCTCGCCTTCTTGAGTTCCTTTGCCAGCGCGGCATCTGCTCCGGTGAATCCGTTGATTGTGTTTGTTACGAGCTTACCGACACCTTCGAGGCTCTCAATCATCTTGGTGCGATAGTCATCCCAATTATCGACAAAGTCACCCATCGCGTCGCTGATTTCCCCGCTCCCCCAGTAGGGGCGCATATCATCTTTTCTGTTGTCGATATCCTTGAGTTCTTTTTGAATCTTGCCCAGATGGGCCTCTGATTCAACAAGGAGATCGATGTTTACAATGAGATTTGCGTCGCCTGCCATGGCTGCTGCTCGGGCTCCTGTGAAGAGTGCTTTTGTTTGCGGGATTGCGGGTTCAGCGATTGATCGCCTGGATTTCCTGGACGGTGATGTCCTGCTCGTTGCCGAACGTGCCGTTCGGGAGGTCGTCGCCGGCGCCGCCGGTGCCGGTCCAGGTGATCTCCCACGTGATGGTGGCCTGGAGCTTGTACGTGCCGTCGCCGGAGGAGCGGAGGTACTTGATTCCGCACGGCGGTGTCTGGTCGGCCTTGCCCTTGGCGTAGGGCTCGCCGATGGAGTCGTCGGCGTTGATGGTGCATTCGCCGGAGGCCGGGTAGGTCTCGGCGTCCTCGGTGCCCGGCTCCAGCTTGAGGGATGCCGGTTTGGCGGTCGTGGTGGCCTGGATGTTGAAGCCGGGGACGTTGAGGGCCGCCGTGGCCTGGACCTCGTCGAAGACGGCCTTGTCGAGCCAGGCCCAGGTCGGCAGGTTCACCTTGGTGTTGGTCTCGGGGGCGAGGGTGACCTCGGTGTCGGGAAGCTCCATGTGCTGGTAGGCGAGAGCGGCGAGGATCTCCGGGGTGATGGCCTCTTCGTACTGGGGCGGCGGGGCATCGCCGTTTTCGACCCAGAACGGGAGGTCCGTGCACGAGGTCCGCTTGAGGTAGTCCGGCTCGTTGGGGTTCTCGACGCCGGCCCAGAACATTCCCTTGCCGTCGTTCTCGACGTTGTAGTCCTTGTAGCCGGGAGTGTCGGTCCAGCCGTAACCGTCCTCGTAGTGGCGCTGCGTCTCGCTGATCGCCGCACCCGCAGTCCCGGTCATGCCGGGTGTGTTCAGCTGGCCCTCAAGGTGCTTGGACATCTCCTTCTTGAAGTCCTTGGCGCCGAGGTAGGGGGCGTACCAGCAGGGAGGCGGTGTCCAGTTGACGTCCGAGGACGTCACGTTTCCGGTGCCGCCGCCTTTGGCGACGGATCCGGAGTACTGGATTCGGGCGGCGGCGTAGATCCCTTTGCCGTCGCCCCCGCCTGACTGTTCTGCGTTGGAGCCCTGGGCGTTGCCCGGCAGTTCTCCCGCATAGGCAGGTTCCTCCAATGTGAGGACACCCAGGGCCAGAGTCAGGGCAGCCGTGGTGGTGCTGAGGGCCGTGCGCCGTGACTCGTTCACTGGCACTTCGCCGCCTTTGTTGCGACGAACACCTTGGATGCCTGCCACAGACCGTCTCCGGTGGGGTGTTTGACCATGATGATCTTGAAGTAGTCGAAGTCCGTGATGCTGGGCTCGCCCTTCAGGACCTTTCCGGTCCTGACTTCTTCGGAGTAGAACTTGCTTGAGTCCACGCAGGAGGCGACCTCTACCGAGTTGCCGTTCGGCGCGGACCGAGTGGTGGCCTGGTAGTGGCGTCGTGTGCCGTTTGCCGTCCAGCCGCCTTCGAGCCTGGCTTTGATCTGCGTCGTCGCGTACTTCAGCCCGTCGCCGGTGGCGTACGCGGTCACCGCCGCGTCCTTGGTGGTCCGCTTGTCGACGCCCCGATAGATGGCACGGAAGAAGTTCGCGGCATCATCCATCGCAGCCGCCTCGTTCTTGTCCTTGGGCTTGTCCCAGTCGAAGACCAGGTCCATGTCCTCAGGCAGCGACACGTCCACGCCGTCCGGCTTGTCCCCTGCCGGGGCTCCCGAGGGTGACGCCGACTCCTTCGGCGTCTTCGTTCCCTGGTCGGCGCCAGCGATCTTGTCGTTGTCGCTGGACTTGTCGTCCCCGCTACCGCAGGCCGTCAACAGCAGTGCTGCCGTCGCTGCCAACGCGGCAGCAACGGGCAATGTGCGGCGCTTCACAGTGGCTCCCCGTGAGAGACAGAAGTTCAGTAAGTGCTCTGACGGTACCGGTGAGGTTTTCGGTTTCACCAGCGTGAACTTTCGCGAGTACCGATGCAATCCGGGAGGTATGGGGCTCTCAGGAGGCGGGCTGTGTCCTGATCGTGCCCAAACGCGTGACTGCGCCGCATGCCACCGTGTGCGGCGCGCACACCGTGCTGTTGACGGGTTGCGATTCGCTAGTGCGGTGCCCTGCGTCTGAGCAGCTGCGGTCTGCGTCCAGCACCAGGAGGCGGCGTCTTCGGCATGGGCCACCGCGGTGCTCCGCTAGAGCTGGGCTGTCGGCGACTGGCCTCGCTCAGGAACAGAGCCGCCGTTGAGGAGTTCGACCAGCTCGGTGGTGTGGGTGGAGGCGCGTGTGGTGAGCCGTGCCCAGGAGCCGTCCTGGAAGGTGAGCCGGAAGTCCCTGCGGCCGAGGCTGAATTGTTTGACGGTCGCCTCGGCGACGTTGTCGCGCGGTGTCTCCCAGAGTGTCCTGCCAGACTCGACGACGCAAAGGCGTCCGGGGGTCAACACGATCTCTGTGACGCACCGCGACGGACGTCGGGAAGGGTCGAGCTGCCAGGGCAGGGCGCGGGCGGTGTCGCCGGGGTCGGCCCACATGACCGGGAAGTCGTCGACTTCGTTCTCCTGGTCCTCCAGCTTCCCGCGGCCCGGTTCGGGGTCGATCGTGCTGCCTCCGAGGAGGTCACAGAGGATGCCCCAGGCGATGACGAACGGGGCGGAGACGGCGTCGCGCGCATACACGCCGATCTTGCCGGGGAGGCGGCGGACCGAGAAGGTGCCGCTGCCCTTCGGCCAGCCGGGGAGCTCGGGTTCGATGTCGTGACGGCGGCGGTCGCGGAAGGAGCGGCGGCCGTCCACGGAGGCGGCGGTGCCGGTCGCGAAGGAGACCGGGTAACGCCCCAGCAGGGTCTCGTCGGGTTCCTGATAGCAGTCCACGGGGGCTCCTAATCGGCAGACGGTGTCTCGGACAGCGCATCAGCCGGATCGATGAAGGAAACCGTTTGAAGTACTGCTTCCATCAATTCGCAGAACTGCTGCCAGTGATCGACGTATGCCGTCAAGAGCGTGAATACCGCTGTGAACGGACCGGTTGGGAAAGGGACGTGCACCTGGAGCTGCGCGGTGACGAGATCCTTCGGGTCACCGTCCGCTGTCATGTGGGGGTTGACCTGGAACTGACGCCAAGTGGCGCATGCGACCGCCGGCCCACAAGGAAGGTCGAGCCAGTGGACGTCGTTGTACGGGTCCTTCGAGAGCGTCGCGAGGATGCCCTGCGCCACGACGTCGGTGTTCGCGCCGGTGTGATCTGTAGGGACAGCGGCCAGGGTGAAGGCGCACTGGGCAGCTCCCTCGGAGAGGTCGTGCCTGATCACGTCGCCTTGCGGGGTGTGCTCCTCCTCGGACGTGGAGAACAAGCCCAGCGCCGCGTAGGACACCCCGGTGTCCACCAAGAGCTCCGCCACTCCCGCGTAGTAGGGGGAGGCGGGACTCCAGATGGTTTCGTCCCCGCGCGAGTACAGATCACGTACGAAGGAGTCGGCGCGCTGTGCACGCTCTTCGGGGGTGGCAGCGAGCGGGAGGGTGAAGAAGCCCTCGGGGGCGAGGAACCAGACGGGGGGTGGGGCGCTCGGCGAGGCCGGTGGCAGGAGCGGTGCCGTGGAATCAGAAGTGGGTGTCATTGCGTCGGAGGCCGTTCCGGATGAGATGAGGAGATGAGGTCAGAAGTCCTCGGGGAGGTAGTCGCCGATGTCGACCCTTGTTCCGTCGGGTTCCATGGTGATGTTCACCTCCGAGGCTCCGAACAGGGACGTGTACCTGCTCGGGAGCAGGATCTCGACCCGAATGCGGCCGGTTGGGTTTCGCGTGATGACGGGAGACACGGACGCTGGCATCTCCTTCTCGGCGGCGAATTCCAATACCGTGGCTCGCTGTTGTGGCGTCAAGGACTCAAGAGCAATCAGCTCGCGTGGGGGAGCCAGATAGCGGGTGAGCTTTCGGCGTGCCTTGCAGCGCAGTCTGCACCACGAGCCGTCGACGAAGGTGATCCTGAAGTCTTCGCCGTCCTTGAAGTTCTTGAGTTCAACGCTGCCGATGTCGGAGCGAGGGCACTCCCAGATCACGTTGTCGTCGATGAGCTCCATGTCCTTCTTGACGAAGGGCAGGTGGACGATGACGATCCTGCGGTCGGTGACGATCAGATGCGTGAAATGGTGCTTCTGATCCGCTCGGCCAGGATCCAGCTGCCACGGCAGGGTGCGGGCGATTGTCCCTGACGCGGCCCACATGACCGGGAAGTCCTCGACCTCGTCCGCCGGGTCGTCCGGAGTGTCGGAGCCCTCGTCGCCAGATGTGCCGCCGCCACTGAGATTGCCGCCGGCGGCGCTGAGGAAGGCCATGACTGCGACGCCCGCCGCCGTCGCGGCCCCTCTCAGCGACTTGTCGGCGACCGCGCCGCTTGTGGAGCGGGGTGTGTAGGAAGGCCCCTCGGGCCAGCCCGGCAGCTCGTGCTGAATGTCCTTGCGCTCAAGGTCACGGAACCAGCGCATGCCCCTGACAGGCGCGGCAGCGCCCGTGGCGAACGTGACCGGAGCGCGGGCGAGCAGTGTCTCCCCGGGACCGGGCTGCCAGATGTTCATCGCGGTACGGCCTTCCTCACGTGGAGCGCTCGGTTCTGCGACTAATCACCGGACAGTGCCTGGCCTATGTGCGTACCGACCTTCGGCGCGATCTTGAAACCACCATCGATCGCCCTGCCTAGGCCACTGATCGGATCCATGTTTCCCTTGAACAGTGTGTTGATCCCCTTTGTGCCCAACCACTGCCCTTCTTGGTATCCGGCACTCACGAGACCGCCCGCACGGGACATCAAATTACTGCTTGCATGTGAGACCTGATAGGCATGCTCTGACACGCCTCCGATCTTTATAAGGCCAGCTTTCCCAAACCCCTCTGAGAGACCTTCTGAGGCCTTCCCAAAGGAAAGCAGGACCTTGGAGCGGCCGATGTCCTTGTACTTGAACCCCTCCCCGAGCAGCTTCGATGTGGCCTTGGCGGCACCCAGAGCCTCGTCCGCCGTCTTACCGACCACCTTGACACCCTTGCCAAACATGCCGATGCCCGGCATCAGGCCCAGCGCGTCCAACCCGAGCGTGGCCCAGCTCACATCCGCGCCGGCCGCCTTGGCCACGCCGTGCGTCGCCAGCGTCAGGCCCGCGCCGATGAGTGCGGCAGTGCCGAAGATGGCCGCGAGGGGCGGGAACGGGAGGGTGACGATGGCCAGCAGTCCGAGGACCGCGGTGATGTCGCTCAGCACATCACCGATCGCCTTGATCAGGTCTGCGTGCTCCTTGAGCCAGTCGCCGGTGGCGTCCCAGGCGTCCGCGATGCCGTTGCCCAGCTTCTCCCAGAAGCCCGGCTCGTCGGGGGCGATGTCCGCGGCCTTGTCCAGCTCCTTGCTGATCTTCGCAGCGGCCTGCTTGTAGCGGTCCTCGAGCTCATGGACCTTTTGGATGAGGCCGGTGACATCGCCGGAGGCCTTGCCGTACTCGTCGGTGCCTTCCTTGGCCTCGGCCTTGGCGTCGAGTTTCTCCCCGGCCTTCTTCTCCAGCCGGTCCGTCTCGTCCTGGAAGTCCTGGAGGTCGTTGGCCCAGCGGTGGAGCGCGCGGGATGCCTTGTCGAAGGACTCGTGGCTCTTGCGGATGAGCGGGGTGACGTCCTCGCCTATGTACTCGGTGAAGGCGACAGCGGTCTTGCCCTTCCAGGCGCCGCACTCTATTCGCTCCAGCTCTCGTACTGCCGTGCCCAGTTCGCCCGCCAGCTTGCCCAGCCGTTTGGCGAGTTCCCGGGTGTCCTCCACGCTTCCGGGAGTGGGGTCCCAGCCGATGTTGGGAGGGACGGTGCGCTGACCAGCCACGCTACTTGCCCTTCTTCTTGGCCTTGAGCGACTGAGCCAGCTCAAGGTCAAGCCCGTCGAACGTCTCGCCGATCTTGTTGATCATCTTCACCGCGCCGTGGGTGTGTTTGCCGAGCTGCTTGATGCCGTAGCCCCAGTCATCGGCGAAGTCCTGGACATCCTCGATGAGTTGGCTCTCGCCGACAGCCGAGGAGTCTGCGCCTCGGAGGTCGCGGCGGGCATCCTCCATGCGGTCGCTGATGGAGGAGAAGGTCTTCTTCAGGTGCTCGAAAATGGTGTCTTCGAGGCGCAGATCGCTCATCTTGAGATTCAGTCCCTGTCGGTGGGCGCCGGCTGCGGAGTGCCGGACCCCGGCCTGTGCCGGATCAGCGGTTGGCGGCTGTGGCCGCTCGGGCAGCGAGATCGCGTTCCCTGTCGAAGGGGGCGATCACGGACGACGCGCGACAGACGGGCTGGCGTGCAGAGTGGCAGGTGGCGCTTCAAGTGACTCCCCCGAGAAGCATGAATGGTCAGCCAGGTACTCCGACGGTATCTGCTGGGTTTCTCGGTTCGCCAGTGCGAACTTCTCCACAGAATGGGGTGATTTCTGCGCCTAGATGGAGGTGTTCGGAGTGGGCGGGGATCGGTGTGTGCTATTCAGGGGCGGGCCAGGTGAACGTTTGTCGAGGCAGATGGTCGCCGCCGTGAAGGAATTTGCACAAAGGTCACACCATTGCATCTGCTGATGGGCGCTCGATCCGGCGGCTGCCCCGCATGGGATCACCCGTTGCTGTGCCGGCCAACTACCTCTGCGGGCAAGCGTCATGCTGACCACGGAAGTGGGCGTGGAGAGGGAACCGGCGGGGGATCCGACGAAGGATGCGATTCTGCGGGACGTGGCGTACTCGGCCCAGGCCCGCCTCGAGGGCTTCGTCAAAGGCGGTGATCACGCCGCCAACCTCGATCGTTACCTTGCGGGGCCTGCTCCTGCTTATTGGAGCAAGCAGATCGCGGCCGTGAAGCAGCAGGCGCTGACGAGCACTGGCGCCTACCGCTACTACGACTTCGAGGTCACGGACATCGTCAACGACCAGACAGCGGCGGTCAGTTACTGCGAGGACCAACGGAAGGCTTACTTCAAGGAGATCAAGACCGATACCGCCCTGGTCCGCCCGGTCAGGGTGCTCCTGGCCGAGCGGAACGACGAATCTCGTTTGTCACCTGTTGACGGACTGGATTTCCTGGACGGTGACGTCCTGGTCGTTGCCGAAGGTGCCGTTGGGGAGCTGTGTGGGGTTGGGGTTGCCGGTGCCGGTCCAGGTGATCTCCCAGGTGACGGTGGCCCGGAGCTTGAAGGCGCCGTCGCCGGAGGAACGGAGGTACTTGATGCCGCAGGGTGGGACCTGGTCGGCCTTCCCCTTTGCGTAGGGCTCGCCGATCGAGCCGTCGGCGTTGATCGTGCACTCACCAGAGGCCGGGTAGGTTTCGGCGTCCTCTGTCCCCGCTTCGAGCTTGAGGGCGACAGGCTTGGCGGTGGTGGTGGCTTGGAGGTTGAGTCCGCCTGCGTTGATCGCTGCGGTCACCGAGACCTCCTTGAACCTGGCCTTGTCCAGCCAAGCCCAGGTTGGGAGATTGACCTTGGTGTTGCCAGCGGGTGCGAGTGATACCTCAGTGGTCGGCAGCTGGACTCGGTTGTAAGCGAGTTCGGCGAGGATCTGTGGAGTCACGGCATTGGGAACATCGGGGGCGTCACCTGTCTCCACCCAGAATGGCTCCCTGTCGCAGACCTGTGCCTCCGGCTCCATCCACCGGTCCTCATCACGGACGGCGACCCACCAGCTTCCCTCATCCGCCTTGTCGAGGTTGTAGTTCTTGTACTTGCCGTCCTTGTACTTGTTCCGGAACTGGCCGACAGACGCCTTGGCGTAGCTGTGCTGCCCCGGTGTGTTGACGGTCTGGTTGTAGTTGTCCTCGACGTGATCCGAGAACTCCTGTGCTGTGCGCGGTTCGTACCAGCAGGCGGGCGGGGTCCAGTCACCTACCGGTACGACGTTCCCGGAGCTGCTGCCGCCGCTGCCAGTGGTGCTGCCGGAGAAGCGGACCATCGAAACGAGGTCACCGCCGGACCGGCCGCCGCTCGTCTTCGCGCCACCCTCTCCCTGCGTACGGCCATCTCCCCGCTCTGCGAATGCTGTGCTCGGAGGCAGCGTCAGTGCCGCGACCGTCATTCCCACCAGGAGCCATGTTCTCCGCGACGTCACCGAGTGCACTTCGCGTTCCCCCTGTCCGAGAGCAGACTCGTGGTCTGCCAGATGCCCTGCGCGTTCCTCTCGACGCGCGTGTTGTACGCGACGTACGAGTTCTTGGTCACGGCGTTCTTCTCGGACTTTTTGGTCTTGCGGTCCTTGTCGAAGGCCTTACTCTCGTCGGCGCAGTAGGCGAGGGCTGCCGTGTCCTTGTCCACCGTCACCAGATCGGGGTTGTAGAAGCGCACGCTGCCTGTGATCGACTTGCCGTCATCGACGTATCCCTGGACCCATTCGGCAGCTCCGACGAGGGCCTCGCCCTTGTAGTAGAACTTGAGGGCTTCGGAGTTGGGGTCTGCAGCCGTGATGGCGGCATCGGTTGCGTTGATCCGTTCTTTGACGTCCGACAAGATCGCGTTTTTGGTCTCGTCTCCGGCCTTCCAGGTCTCGAAGGAGTTCTTGACGTCACTCGGCAGCGTGATCGTCGGACGCTTCACCGAGCCGGGCGCACTGGCAGCCGGTGATGCGGAGTCCTTCTTGTCTCCCTGATCTGCACCCGCGATCTCGTCCGCGCCCTTCGACGAGTCGGCTTCGCTGCCGCATGCCGTCAGTAGTAGGGCCGCGGTAGCGGCGAGCGCGGCAGCAACGGGCAAAGAGCGGCGCTTCACAGTGGACTCCCCGTGAGACAAAGGTTCAGTCAAGGGCACTGACGTTATCGGTGGGTTGCTGGTTTCGCCAGAGACAACTTCCCTGAAAGCCGGGGCAATACGGGGCATATGAGTTCTCGTTTGTCCGGTCTGTGTCCTGATCGTGCCCGGAGCGGGAGAGGCACCGGACGCCTTGGGCGCGGGGTCCGGTGCCGTCGTTGTTATGGGTCGCTTTCGCGATCGCAGCGCTCTGCATCTCGGGCATTCGCACGGCGGAAACGCCGACTTATGCGGCACCGGATCGTCAGGTCGGCCGGCCAGGATCTCAACCTCGGCGCGGTCGTCGGTCACCTCGCCCGCGGTGTCGCTCCTGTAGGCACGGAGGGGTAGCCGGGTGGCCTCCGGAACTCGTACGCCGTGGATGTGCCTAGGGCCTACGACGATGCCGAGGGTGGGGACCTGGGGCGCACCCTGGAAGGTGACGTTGATTGACTTGGCCACCCGAGACAGTCCGCCGGAGCTGCCGACGGGCTGTCCATGTTCGGGCAGACAGGACTGTACTGGAGGCACAGGCCGTGAACCGCGCGAGTGGTGGAGAACATGTCTGAGGGTGTTGTTCGGACCGGAAGAAGTGGTCAAGAAGCCTGGTGGCGAGCCGACTTTGTCCGGTGGTTCTCGTTCAGCCTCGCGTGTGCCGGCGGTTCGCTGGGACTCGCATGGCTCGGCCCCGTCGTGCCGCTGTGGAGCCCGGTTCGTGGGGTGGCCCTGCTCCTCGCCTGCATCGTGCTGCCGCTGGCATCGGTTCTCGTGCCGCTGCTGATGTTGCGGAGGGTTCCGCGCAAGCAGCGGAAAGTCGCCTGGCAACTCGTCGTTCCCGTCGTCGCGGGGGTGGCGCTGGGCATGTTCGGAAACGGGGCCGGTGATCAGGTTGCCCTGGCGGAGCGGGGCGAGTGGGCCGACGTCGTGGTCGTACGCAAGGACGACGCCAAGACCAACTACTGCGACCTGCGGATGGTCGGCGGGCGAGAGATCTCTCCCTCACTCTCGGAAGGCGAAGGGTGCAGGGACTGGGTGGAGGCGGGCGACAATCTGCGTGTCCGGTACGACCCCGCAGGAGTTGCCAGTCCGACCAGCGATGTGGAGCAGAGCTCGAACGCCGGTTTCCTCTTGGTTCTCTTCGTCCTCGCCGTCGCGATGGGCACCTGGGGAGGTGTGCGCCAGAGCCGGTGGGACAGGGAGTACGTCCCGGCGTGAGTGGACGGACGTGCTCAGTACAGCGCCCCCTTCGGCACCTCGATCTGCCGGTACTCCACCCACCGCCCCAGCCGCTCATGACGACCCGCCAGTACGAACAGGACGAACGGGGCCGGAAGCCCCACCATGGCCACCACCCACACCGGCAGGAGCCAGCCCAGCTGGGCCACGCACAAACAGCACGTCAGCAGGCTCGCTGACGTGCGGGCGAACGACCTGGCGCTGTCGGTCATCGTGCGGCGGCTGTCGGTGGAGCGGGGGAGGAGCGCGCCGAGGAGGATGCCGAGGGCCGCGCCCGCCAGGAGGCCCCAGAGTGCGCCGCCCGGCAGGAACATGGCCGGGAAGCCGTCGTGGGGGAAGTCGAAGGCGCGGCCGGACACCAGGCCCGTGACCACGCCGATGAAGGAGGCGCACAGCACGGTGACCGCTGTGAGCTGGTCTCGGATCTGCGCGGCGAGGGTGCCCTCGTCGTCGCTTCGTACCTCACGGAACACACCGCCCGAGCCCACCACGAGCAACGGCGTGCAGACCGCCATCAGGATCGCCGCGCCGAACAGACCGCCGTTCTTGCCCGGAGCGTCCGCGGCAGGGAAGAAGCCCTGCACCAGCCACGCCACTGCCGCCATGAGCGCGACGTACAGCCAGTAGCCGGCGATCAGTGCCCAGCCCACGCCGACGCGGGCGCGCCGTGCCAGTGCCAGCGGGGTCTGGAGCAAGCCGGCGACGGGCAGGGCGATCAGGGCCCACGCGAAGACGAAGGCTTCGGAGCCGCGATCTTCGGCCTGGACCTTCTCGAAGAGTGCCGGGGTCGGGGAGAGGCCGAGTCGTTCCGGAGCCGTCGTCAGCAGCAACGTCAGGGCCAGGGAGGCGACTCCAGCCGCCGTACCGGCGG
>KL569101.1:120409-123121 GCA_000715635.1 Streptomyces violaceus
GCGATGCGTGCGATGCGTGAGGTTCCGGCTCGGGGAGTCGCTGCCTTGCTCGACGTTCCGCCCGTCGCCGCGGTCATCCAGTGCCTCTCCCGTGAGCTCTGTGAAGCCTGTGAAACTCGTTGTTATGGCCATGCGGTCGAAGTTACGAAACTACACTCGCGCCCCATGCGTAACTCCCGCAGCACGAAGACGTCCGCTTCACCCGGTGAGTTCTACTCAAGCGCGTGGAGAAGACGGCCCGCGGGAGCCTATGCGTGGTCAGAGTCCGGGGGCGGTGACGCACCCTGACCCCCGCCAAGGCCAAAGCCAAATCCAAGGCCCGCGCCCGTCACAAACAATCCCGCGACCCCCGAGCCCACTGGCTCCTCCTCGCCCTCACCCTCCCCGTCGTCTTCGCCTTCCTGATCTTCGAAGGCTGGACCCAGCACGAGGTCGACGCCGCGAAGACGCGGACGCCCTGTGCCTCGCCCGTGCCCGATGCCGTGGCGCAGGGCGGGCCCGTGATCGGGATCAACCGGGACGGGATACGGACCGGGGGGATGCCCGCCCGGACCGTGGCGCTCACCTTCGACGGTGGGCCGGACCCCGTGTGGACGCCGCGGCTGCTGGATCTGCTGAAGGCCAACCGGGCGCGTGCCACCTTCTTCGTGCACGGGGCCCAGGCCGCCCGGCATCCGGGCCTCGTACGGCGGATCCGGGCCGAGGGTCATGAGATTGGATCGAACACCTACACCGGGGCCGTGCTGGGGGAGTCGTCCGCGCCCCGTTTCGAGGCCGAACTCGAGTTGACCCAGAGTGCGTTGGCCGGGACCACCGGGCAGCGGACCAACCTGTTGCGGATGCCGCGAACGACGACCCCCGACACGCTGTGCGGGCGGGAGTGGGACGCGGCGCGGCGGGCCACCGGGTACGGGTACGTGCTCGTCGCCGCCGACAAGGGCGCGCGGAAGCCGGCGCAGGGGATCGTCCGGCAGTTGAGCCAGACGGAGAGTGCCTATGCGGAGGCGCGCAGGCTGCTGAAGAACCGGACGGTCGACCGGTTCACCACCGTGTCCGACGGGCTCGGGCTCGTTCCGTACAAGTCCGCCTCCTTCGTCGAGCGGTGGTCGGGGGAGGCGCTGATCTGGACCACGCGGATCGGGCAGGTCTTCTCCACCGCCATGATCTGGATCCTCGGTGTCGCCGGCGGGCTCGGCATACTGCGGCTGTTGCTGCTCGCCCTGTTCGCGCGGGCGCATGTGCGCCGGCTGGAGCGGTTCCGGACCGGGGCGCCCTGGATGCGGGAGGCGTCCGGGCCGGTGACCGTGCTCGTCCCGGCGTACAACGAGGAGGCCGGGATCGGGTCGACCCTGCGGTCGCTGCTCGACTCCAGCCACCGGGAGCTGCAGATCGTCGTGATCGACGACGGGTCGAGCGACCGGACCGCCGATATCGCCGAGAACATGGGTGACGCGAGGGTGGAGGTGGTGCGGCAGCCCAACTCCGGCAAGGCCGCCGCCCTCAACACCGGGCTCGCCCACGCCCGGTACGACATCGTCGTGATGGTCGACGCCGACACCGTCTTCGAACCCGACGCCATCGAGCGGATCGTCCAGCCGCTCGCGCATCCCGCCGTGGGCGCCGTCAGCGGCAACACCAAGGTCGGCAACCGGCGCACCCTGCTGGGCAGATGGCAGCACCTCGAGTACGTCTTCGGCTTCAACCTCGACCGGCGCATGTTCGAGGTGCTGGAGTGCATGCCGACCGTCCCGGGTGCCATCGGCGCCTTCCGCCGGGACGCGGTGATCGGCGTCGGCGGGGTCAGTGAGGACACCCTCGCCGAGGACACCGACCTGACGATGGCCCTGTGGCGGGCGGGCTGGCGGGTGCTGTACGAGGAGTCCGCCGTCGCCTGGACCGAAGTGCCCACCAGCGTCCGGCAGTTGTGGCGGCAGCGGTACCGGTGGTGCTACGGGACGCTCCAGGCGATGTGGAAGCACCGCGGGGCGGTCTTCGGCAGGGGGCCCGCGGGGCGGTTCGGGCGGCGCGGGCTGACCTACCTCGCGCTCTTCCAGGTCGCCCTGCCACTGCTCGCGCCCGTCATCGACGTCTACGCCCTGTACGGCGTGCTGTTCCGCGACCCGGTGGAGTCGGCCGCGGTGTGGTTCGCCTTCTTCGGCGTGCAGATCGTCTGCTCCGGCTACGCGCTCAGACTCGACGGCGAGCCGGTGCGCGCCCTGTGGTCGATGCCGTTCCAGATCGTCGTCTACCGGCAGTTGATGTATCTCGTCGTCATCCAGTCGCTGGTCGCGCTGCTGGTCGGCAGCCGGCTCAGGTGGCAGCGGATGCAGCGCTCGGGCACGGCCGCTGAACAGATCGGTGGGCCCGCTCCGTATAAGAGCGTGCCGATGCCCTGACACCCACAGCACCTTCGAGGGGCCGATGAGCGACTGGACCGACCATCCGGGACACCACCGGGCGGGGCGGGACCCGAGAAGGGTCCCGCCCTCGTCCCCGATGGTGCCCCCGCCGTCGACCCGTACCGCCCCGCTGCCCGGCATGTCCTCGTCGGCCGCGCCCGGCCGCTACGACATCGGCGTCCAGGAGCCTGACCGAAGAGACGACAGCGGAAACCCGGGCAGCAGGACCCCGGGCAGCAGAAACCCCGGCGGCAGAAACCCAAGCGGCGGAATCCCCGGCGGCGGAAGCCGCGGCAGCAGGACCCCGCGGCGC
>KL569101.1:123409-123602 GCA_000715635.1 Streptomyces violaceus
GCGTGCTGTCGACCGTCCTGGTGCTCGCCGGCGCCGGTACGTACGTCTGGGCCGACACCCGGCTCAACCAGCAGGTCGACCTCGGCACCCTCAGCGGCCGGGTGCCGCCGGGCGAGGGCACCAACTACCTGGTCGTGGGCTCCGACAGCCGCGACGGCCTGTCGGAGAAGGACAAGAACTGTCTCTTATACAC
>KL569101.1:123846-126042 GCA_000715635.1 Streptomyces violaceus
CCGCCGTACCGACTCGGTGATCCTGCTGCACACCGGGGCGAACGGCACCACGATGCTCAGCCTGCCGCGCGACTCCTGGGTGACCGTCCCGCCCTACGTCGATCCCGACACCGGCAGGAGCTACCGGGCCACGCCGGACAAACTGAACGCCGCGTTCTCGCTGGGCGGCCCCGACCTGCTCGTGCAGACCGTGGAACGCAACACCGGCGTGCACATCGACCACTACGCGGAGATCGGCTTCGCCGGCTTCGTAGGGGTGGTGGACGCGGTCGGCGGCGTGGACATGTGCTTGGACAAGGCCGTACGGGACAAGGACTCCGGCGCCGATCTGCCCGCGGGCTGCCAGACCCTCGACGGCGCCGAGGCGCTGGCCTTCGTACGGCAGCGAAAGCAGGAGGCCCAGGGCGACCTGGGACGTACCCGCAACCAGCAGAAGTTCCTCGCCGCCCTGGCCGACAAGGCGGCCACCCCGTCCACCCTCGCCGACCCGTCCAAGTCCTTCCCGACCCTGAGCGCCGGCCTCGACACGCTCATCGTGGACGAGGGCACGGAACTGCCCGACCTCATGAAACTGTTCGAGGCCCTGAAGAAGGCCACGGCCGACGGCGGCAGACAGCTCAACGTGCCCGTGGCCGACCCCGACCTGCGGACCTCCAAGGGCAGCGCGGTGAAGTGGGACGACCGGCGGGCCCGAGCCCTGTTCGCGGCGATACGGGAGGACCGCCCGCCCGGCGCACAAGAGGGCGGCTAGACGAACGGCGTCCCCGGCTCCAGCCCCGCCAGCACCCTGCCGTACAGCTCCAGGTTCGTCGCCGGATGGACGAACGCGTGCAGGTTCAGCGCCCGCAGATCGCGCACGGCCCGCTGGATCGGCACCTCCTCGTGGAGGGAGGAGGCACCCGAGGCCGAGCCCAGTAGGTCGGCGGCCTCCAGACAGAGCCGCGCCACATAGCCGCTGCGCGCCCGGACCCCGGCCCGTTCCTCGGTCGTGTACGGTTCCCCGCTCGCCGCCCGCGCCTGAAGCAGCGTGACGATCTCGTCGGTCAGATGCTCGGCGCAGGAGAGCTTCAATGCCGCCTCGGCCGTCTGCAGATGCGTGACGGGCGCCTCGTTCTGCCGCTCGTAGAAGGTGTACGTGATGCCCCGCCGGTGGATCCGCTCGCGGAACTCCGCGAGTGCCGAGCGGGCGAGGCCGAGGGCGTTCGGGGTCGCCCAGGCGCAGAACATCAGCAGCACCGGCACCCGGTAGAACGGGTCGTCGGCGTTGGCCTTCGACGCGAACTCACCGCCGAGCAGCGGGGCGACCGGCAGCACGCGGTGAGCGGGTACGACGACATCGCGCGCCACGACACTGTTGCTGCCGCTGCCCGCGAGACCCGACACCCGCCAGTCGTCCAGGATCTCCAGCTCGGCCACGGGCACGGCGGTCCACACCGACTCGGGCCGTCCCTCGACCCGGGCGGTCAGCAGATGCCAGTCGGCGTCACGGCAGCCGGTGGCGAAGGGCGAGGTCCCGTTGACGACATAGCCGCCGTCGCCCGTCGGGACCGCTGTCGCGCTCGGGACCAGGCTGCCGCCGACGCGCACGTCGGGGCCGGTGAAGATCTCGTCCTGCGCCTCGTCGGGGAAGAGGGCGGCGACGTACGCGCAACCGGCCTGGATCAGCGTCATGAAACCGGCCGAACCGCACGCGGCGGACAGCTCCGCCAGCGCGTCGACCTGGGTCCGCAGGCTGCTCTGGTAACCGCCGTACCGCCGGGGCACGTTCATCCGCTGGATCCCGGTCCCGGTCAGCGCCTCGACGACCTCCCGCGTCACCCGCCGCTCCCGCTCGGTCCGCAGGGCGTGCCCGCGGATGAGGGGCCCGAGCTCGCGGACGCGCTCGACCAGGCCGGTGTCGGTGGGAGGTACAGGCAGAACGGTGTCTCGTGTGCCCGAAGTCATGGCTGCACCGTGGCCTTCCTCGAACCCGGTGTCAACGGGCCCTGATCCTCCGGGAGTTGATCCCGGCCAGCGGCGCCGTCAGCGAGCCGTACCCCGTCGCGGCCCACACGCTCCGCTCGGCCGGGAGCTCGAAGTAGGGGACGGTACGGCCGTCCTCGTCCGTGTCGGTGAGCACCTCGGGGGCGCGGCGGTCCCGCAGGGCGTCCGCGCACTCCTGGCACACTGCCACGTCCAGCCGGTCCCGGCGGCCGA
>KL569101.1:126226-130595 GCA_000715635.1 Streptomyces violaceus
GCAGGGGGTGGAAGAAGCAGCGGGGGAGGGCCGCGTCCGTGCCGGTCAGGGCGTCACGGCCCTCCTGGACCAGGGCCAGGACGCCCGCCAGGTCCGGCAGGCCCCGGGCCTCGTCGAGGACCGTGCCGGCGGCGGCGTACGCGTCGAGGGCGTGCTGGAGGTCCGGCGTCGTGGAGAGGTCGGCGGCCTGGGTGGCCTCGCCGAGCGCCAGGACCTCCGCCTCCGCCCGGCGCCGCAGCTCCGCCTCGTCGGCCGCGCGGGCCGTCGCGAACACCAGCTGCGGCACGGCCGGGGCCGCCTTGCGGGAACGGATCCCGCCCCGGGCCGCGAGGGCCGCCGCCAGGGCCAGGACGGGTACGCCGATGAGCAGCCACCATGCGGAGCCGCCCGAGTACGACGCGGCCGAGGTCGCCGCCGAGTCGTCCGGCGTCGCGGAGGGCGCCGCCGAGCCGTCCAGGTCCTTGATCGCCTCCTCGTACCGCTCTGTGCCCCTGCCCTCCGCGACCAGCTCCACGGCCTTGCCGGTCAGGTCGGCGAGTCCCGCGTCCCGCGTCTCGTCCAGGAAGCCGGCGGCGGCCACGGCGTCCCGGGTCTGGTGGGTGTCGGCGGGCCACTCGTAGCCGTCCAGGGAGTCCGCGAAGTCACCGTCCGTCGTGATGAGGACGAGCTCGCGCTGATCCGGGAGCCGGTCACGGACTGTCCCCGCCAGGACATCGGAGTCGCCGTCGAAGGCGTCGCCCTTGGTGAGGGGCCTGAGCACGACCTTGATCGGCAGGCCCGTGCGCCGGATCTGCCGCTCCAACTGCCGCTGCCGGGACGGCGGTACGGCATCGGCGTAGGCCTCGTCGACGTAGACGGGAGACGTGCGCAACGCGTTGGCGATGCGCTGCCCGGCGCTCGGCCCGGCGCTGTCCGCCGCCCATGCGGCACCGGGGCTCGCTGTGGTGGTCAGCGCCGCCAGCAGCAGCGCCGTGAGGACGGTGGTCACGCGCTTGACGTCAGTGGACACCTGCGGTCTCCCTCACCTTGTCGATCAGCCGGGCGATTCCATGGGGTACGGCGGTCAGCGGGCCGTCGGTCGCGTCGTAGTAGGGCACGCGGCTGTTGCCGAGGGAGGGGTCGGGCAGCCTCAGCAACCTGCCCGGGATGCCGCCCGGTTCGGCGATGGCCGTGTCGCGGCAGGGCTCGCAGACCGGGAGCAGCCGTCTGCTGTTGCCCTGCGCCGATACGCGGACGTGGTGGCGGCTGACGGCGGGCCCGTGCAGGGGGTTGACGCCGCAGCACAGGTCGTGGCGCAGGTCGTCTGCGTCGTCGGCGAGTGCGGCACGGCCCGCCCGCGCGAGCACGATGACGGTGACCAGGGTCGCGGGATCCGTGCCCGCTGCCCGGGCGCGGTCGGGGTCGCCGTCGACCAGGAGCATCGCCGCGTCGAGGTGGTCCCAGGCGCGGGTGCGGTCGTCAGGGTTCGTGAACTCACTGATGAGTGTGGTCAGTTCGGTGTACGCGGTGCGTCGCAGGTAGGAGGCCGACGGCTCGGTCGGTGCCGTGAAGGGCAGGCGGTCGGTGGGCTCGGGAGCGGGATCGCGGCGCCGCAGCAGACGGCCGGCGCTCGACATCACGCCCGCCACGACACCGGACAGCAGAAGTGCCGCGAAGGCGCCCACGAACAGGCCGGGCCAGAAGTCGGTGGCGAACAGGGGCGGAAGGGTGTGTTCGTCGGCCTTCGGGGCGGCTGCCGGTGTGGATTCGAAGTCTGGGCGGTCCGTGCGCGGGGCCTTGTCGAGGAAGGTCATGAGCGTGTCGAGGCGCTCGCCGAGGAGGTGGTCGTCGGCCTCGTCGGCCCTGTCGTCGCCGAACGTGACCGAGTCAGGCAGGTCGAAAGACAGGCGGTCGGCGTCGATGCGCAGGCCGTAGTTGTAGACGTCGATCGTGCCGTCGTCCGGGTCGGCCACGACGTACAGCCCGTCCCGGCGCGACTCGGCGTGCACGGCGGCGGCGAACAGCCACGAGTCGCCGGCCGACTCGCTCGCGGGCGTCTGCGGCACGAGGGCGACGTGGACCGGGCCGCCGCCGTCGGAACGCCGGAAGTCCCGGATCCGGTCGTGCAGCCGGTCCAGTTGGCGGGAGTCGAGGACCCTCGGGCTCTCCGGGTCCGCGTAGACGGGGTCCTTCTTCAGGCCCGCCGCGACGCGGTCGACCCGGGCGGACAGGTCGGCGGGGGTGGGCGGCTCCGCCGCGCTCGACCTGGTCTGGTCGAAGACGACGGGCGCGGTGAGGGCGAGGGCAGCGGCGGTGGCGACGGCCGCGCCGGGGACGACCCAGCGGGGGACGCGCCGGCCGGCCCCGGAGCGACGGCGGCGGCGACCCGCGTAACCGGCCACCAGGAGGATCGTCAGGGGCACGCCGGTGAGCAGGGCGCCCGTGACGAACGACTGGTTCTTGCGGTCGGACGGGCCGATGTACGTATCGGCGGGCTCGTCGTCCCGGTACTTCTCACGCGCAGCCTCGGCCCGAGCCATGGCTTTCCGGCCGCCCTGGGCGATGACGTCGACGAACCTCTCGAGGCTGCGCAACGGACCTGCGTCATAGGGCAGTTCATACCTCGTGACGGTCAGGGCGGCGTCGGCCGGTACGCGCAGGCCGTAGGCCGTGGCCTCCGTGATCCCGCTCTCGTCGACCAGGACGAACACCCCGTCCCGTCCGAGCCGGTCGTGCACCGCGCCGAGCAACTGCTTGCCGTCCGTGCTGCTCTGGGAAGGCAGGACCAGGACGTAGGTCGGGACGCCGGTCTTCTTCGCGAGCCTGGCGAAGTCGGGGGCGGTGGAGCGGGGGATCTCGCGGGGGAGCTGGTCGGTGACGTGGACCGGGTTCTCGCGGAGGCGGTCGGCGAGGTAGGCGGCCTGAGTGACGGGCGTGCCCTCTGCCGCTCGGGCCGGGGTGGCGGTTGCGAAGAAAGCCGTTACGGCGCAGAGCGCGAGCAGCACCCGGAGGAGACGTGGCCGGTCACTGCTCCACACCGGCATATGCGCTGCGTATGCCCTGTTTGTCGCGACTGCTCTCACCGGTATGCCCCCCGCGTTCCGATCGCTGTCCGGGCGGCACTCTACCGGGGGCTTCGCGAGTGCTACAGGTTGCCGGGCTCCCGGGCGGGGCGGTCAGGATCGGTGAACACCGGCCGGTGGAAGGATGGATGGTGTTCGCCGGGGCTTGGTACGGGAGGAAGTGAGGTCGGCATGTGGCGCGAGTCGCTCGGAGACTTGGTGACGGGCTCCTGGCGCCCTCCCGCTCCCTACGCCGCCCTCCACGCCGTCGAGACGTCTCTGGGCCGCTCCCTGCCACCCGCCCTCCGTTCCCTCCTCCTGGAGACCGACGGGATCGAGGGCCCCTACGGCGAGGACATCGTGTGGCCCGCCGACCGTGTCCTGAACGACAACCTCACCTTCCGCACCCGGCCCGAATTCCGTGCCCTCTACCGCCCCTTCGACCCGTTGCTGTTCTTCGGCGACAACGGCGGGGGAGACCAGTTCGCCTTCGTACGGGCCCCCGACGCTAAAGGTGGCGTCTACGTCTGGGACCACGAGACGGACGAACGCCGCCACGTGGCAGCCGACCTGGGCACCTATCTGCGCGAGGCGCTGGGCAGCGGCGGAGAGGACTGGTACCGGTAGGGGGCTCCGGCGCTTCAGCCCAGCTTCGCGTTCTGGGCCTTCACCACCGTCGCCGGGAGTTTCGCGTCGCCCGGCCTCTCCTGGACCATGGCCATGCCGTCGACGGAGAAGTAGACGGCGATGACGTCGCCGCTGCGGACGGCCTGGGCGTGCATGGTGTGGGTGATGCCCTTGATGGTCGTCGTGGAGCGGAAGGCCAGTGACTCGTCACCGCCCTCGGCCACCGGCTTCTCGGAAGTGACGGAGTCGTACGGGGCCGTGCCCTTCGCCTTCGCCGTGAAGCCACCGCCGCACGAGTCGACGCCCTTGGCCAGTCCGGCGAAGGCGGACTCGGCCTTGCCGGGCGCGTACGTCGTGAGCGTGATGTACGCGAACTGGCTGTTCTGCGGGACGGAGTGGGTCAGATCGCCCTGCGCCTCGCCGAGGGGCAGCTGGTTCATCGCGTAGGCCAGCGGGGCGCAGGCCGGCTTGTCGACCGTGACGTCGTCCGGGGACTGGGCGAAGGCGTACTCGTCGTCCTCCGCGGACTTGGGCTTCACATCGAGCCCCGGCACGTCCGCCTTCGTGATCATGAGCTTCGCCAGCCGCTCGGCCGGGGTCACCTGCTTCGCGCGGGACGCGGTGGGCCTTGGCTCACCGGTCGCCGCGTCCGAGTCGGCGTCCCCGCCGCACGCGGTGAGCGTGGCGAGGGAGAGCAGGGA
>KL569101.1:130749-134047 GCA_000715635.1 Streptomyces violaceus
GAGTCGGCGTCCCCGCCGCACGCGGTGAGCGTGGCGAGGGAGAGCAGGGACAGGGTGGAGGCGGCGAGCGCGGCCCGCTTCATGGGGGACTCCTCGTTGGGGGGGCAGACCGAAGATCATGGCACGGCGAAATCCCCGCTCACGTGAGTGAATCGTGTGGGCCTCATGGCCGAGGCGTGACGAAAGGGCCGGTGGCCGAGCGTCCGTCGGTCCGGGGCGGATTCGCTGCCGCACAGGGAGCCGTGCAGGGAACGCCGTGTCGGTGTGCCGCCATCAACGGGTTTGTCCAAGCCGGAAGTTGCAGATGGATAACGGTGCGCGCCGTGAGGTTCAGGACGTAGGACGCGCCTTGAGGGGCTTATGTGCGGCTGATACGGTGCGATGGCTTGACACTCACCCCCAGTGCTGGCTATTCGCCCAGGTCGGGCGGGTGCGTCCGGCCCGTCCCACAGTTTCCGTGCGGGGCAGGCGCGGGTGAAGTGTCCAATTTTGAAGGCAAATTGACAGACATCATCTTGGGTGTGCGGGGAGCGGTTGCGTGAAGATCCAAGAGCGTACGGGGGCGGGCGCAGGTCGTTCCGCCTCTCCGGCTCAGCCGTCGGTCGGCGACCGGCTTCCCGCCCCACCTCGCGAGCGCAAACCGGCACTGGCCGCGCTCGCGGTGCTGCTCATCCTGGTGGGTGCGCTGGGCGTGACGATGCTCGTGCTGCAGGTGGGTAACCGGGTCGAGGTCGTCAAGGTGACGAAGGAGATCCAGGCCGGCGAGTCCGTCGGCGACAACGTCACCTCGGTGATGGTCGCCGCCGACGACAGCATCAACTACGTCACGTGGGAGCAGCTGAACTCCCTCAAGCGCCTCAAGGCCAAGACCACGATCTACCCCAACACGGTCGTGATGGGCCAGATGTTCAGTGAGAAGGCCAGCCTCCCCGCAGGCAAGGCCTCCGTCGGCCTCGCCCTCAAGGAGGGCCAGTACCCGTCCGACATCAAGGCCGGTGACATCGTCGCCGCCTACCGCGTCAGCACCAGCGGCGCCCCTTCGAACAGCACCGACGACAGCACCGGCTCGGGCGGCACCTCGTCCTCCGGCGGCGCCATCGTCGACGACGCGCGGGTGAACAACGTCGCCGAGGACGATGACGCGACCGTGAGCACCGGCAACCTCTCGCTCACCGTCCTCGTCGACGAGGCCGACGCGGCCGCGCTCGCCTCCGCGGCGGCCGCGAACCAGGTCGCCATCGTGCACGTCCCCGGCAACTAGAAGGCGGCACCCACCCCATGGCGCTCATCGCTCTCGCCGCCGACAAGGGTTCCCCCGGCGTCACCACCGCGGCCGTCGCTCTCTCGGCGGTCTGGCCGCGGCGTGTCCTGCTCGCCGAGGCGGACCCGGCGGGCGGTGACCTCGTCTACCGCAGTGCCGCCGCACACGGCGGACCGCTCAACCCCAACACCGGCATGCTGTCCATCGCCGCCACCGCGCGCCGCGGACTCGTGCCGGACCAGCTCTGGGACCACGTACAGCCGTTGAGCGGCGGCCTCGAGGTGCTCGTCGGGCTCGGCATCGCCGAGCAGGCCGCCGGGCTCGCGGGACTGTGGCCGACCCTCGGGCACGCCTTCGCCTCCCTCGCCGACTCCCCGCATGCCGCCGCCGACGTCATCGCCGACTGCGGACGCGTCAGCGGGGACACCCCTGCCGTCGAACTGTTCCCGCACGCCGCGCTCGTGCTGCTCATCTCGCGCACCGAGCCGGAGGCCATTGCCCGGGTCCGCGACCGTGCCGCCGCCCTCGCCGGCAAGCTGCACGGCGGATCGCGCGGCGCCGCGAGCCTCGGCACCCCGATGATCGGCGTCGTCCTGGTCGCCGACACGGGCACGGCGGGCAAGCTCGCCTCACAGGTCAACGACATGCTCGTGCACGCCCAGACCGGCGCCCGCGTGGTCGGCACCATCGCCGACGACCCGGCCGGCGCCGACCAGCTGGCCGGCCGCAGGCGTGGCCGCCTCGACAAGTCGCTGCTGATCCGCTCGGCCCGCAAGGTCGCGGCCGACATCTACCAGCAGTACGGCGCCGCCTGGGCCGCCTCCGCCCAGGCGAACCAGGCCCACCAGTCCCAGCACAACCACCCGGGCCAGATGCAGGGCCACGCGGGGGCCGGCGCATGACCGCTGTCGACCACCAGTTGGTCAAGCGGTTCCGCCAGGACGCCGGCGACCGTATCGCCGAACAGCGCCGACAGGACCAGGTCAACAACGTCACTCCGATGTCCACGGAGGACGAGCGGCAGTACGCGCGTGCCGTCATAGCCCAGATCCTGGAGGAGTACGCCCGCGCCGAGATCAACGCGGGCCGTACGCCGCTGGACGCCGAGACCGAGGAACAGTACGCGTCCGCCGTGCACGCCGCCCTGTTCGGCGTCGGCCGGCTCCAGCCGCTGCTGGACAACCCCGAGGTCGAGAACATCGACATCAACGGCTTCGACCAGGTGTTCGTCGGGTACGCCGACGGTCGCGAGGTGAAGGGCGACCCCGTCGCCGAGACCGACGAGGAGCTCATCGAGCTCATCCAGGTGCTGGGCGCGTACTCGGGTCTGTCCTCCCGCCCCTTCGACTCGGCCAACCCCCAGCTCGACCTCCGGCTCCCCGACGGTTCGCGTCTGTCGGCCGTCATGGACGTCACCCGGCGCCCCGCCCTGTCCATCCGCCGCGCGCGCATGGGCAAGGTGTTCATCTCCGACCTCGTCGGCAACGGCACGGTGACGCCCGAGGTCGCCCACTTCCTGGCCTGCGCGGTCCGCGCCCGCAAGAACATCATGATCGCGGGCGCCACCAACGCCGGCAAGACGACGCTCCTCCGGGCCCTCGCCAACGAGATCCCCCCGAACGAGCGCCTCATCACCGTCGAGCGGGCCCTGGAGCTCGGCCTCGACACCTTCGCCGACCTGCACCCCAACGTCGTCGCATTCGAGGAACGCCTGCCCAACTCCGAGGGCCAGGGCACCATCTCCATGGCGGAGCTGGTGCGACGCTCCCTGCGTATGAACCCCTCCCGGGTCATCGTCGGTGAGGTCCTCGGCGACGAGATCGTCACGATGCTCAACGCGATGTCGCAGGGCAACGACGGCTCGCTGTCCACGATCCACGCCAACAGCTCCCACGAGGTCTTCAACCGTATTTCCACCTACGCGTTGCAGGCCTCCGAGCGGCTGCCCATCGAGGCCAGCCAGATGCTGATCGCGGGCGCGGTGAACTTCGTCGTCTTCATCCAGCGACGCAACAACTACGGCAACGGCGGGCGCCC
>KL569101.1:134255-134671 GCA_000715635.1 Streptomyces violaceus
AGATGTGTATAAGAGACAGCCTCCAGCGCATGGTCACCTCCGTCCGCGAGGTCAACGGCGTCGACGGACGCGTCCTGTCCAGCGAGGTGTTCGCGGAGGCTCCCGACGGCCGCGTCGTACCGCACGCCCCCATAGCCTGCGTGGAGGAACTGATGGCACACGGCTACCGGCCGACCGGGACCTGGGGGTGACGGGCGTGAACACGACTCTCGCGGCACTCGGCTCGCTCGGCTCCATGGGCGGCCTGTTCTCCACCACCGTCCTGTACTCGATAGGCAGTGGCATCGCCGTCGGCGGCGGCATCGCGCTCTTCCTCGTCGCCGTACGCGGCCTGCCCGTCAAGCCCGACCACGAGAAGCAGAAGGCCGCCGAGCGGGCGAGCGAGCTGATCCGCTTCGCCGGCCGGCGCGGCTCGC
>KL569101.1:134873-139076 GCA_000715635.1 Streptomyces violaceus
ATCAGAGATGTGTATAAGAGACAGCGCGGGTATCGCGGCCGGCGTCCTCGTCTTCTTCTGGGACCGCCTGTTCGGCGGCGCCGGCGAGGAACGGGCCGCCATGCGCCGCGTGGAGGCCCTGGCCTCCTGGACGGAGTCACTGCGCGACACCATCGCCGGCGCGGTGGGCCTCGAGCAGGCCATCCCCGCCTCCGCCCGCGCCGCGGCCCCGGTCCTGCGACCCCACCTCGACGCCCTCGTCGACCGCCTGCGCTCCCGCACCCCGCTGCCCGAGGCGCTCCAGCAGCTCGCCGACGAGATCGACGACGCCTCCGCCGACATCATCGTCGCGGCCCTGATCCTCAACGCCCGGCTGCGCGGCCCCGGTCTGCGCCAAGTGCTCGGCGCCCTCGCCAAGTCGGCTCGCGAGGAGGTCGACATGCGGCAGCGCGTGATGGCACAGCGATCGTCCACGCGGCGGTCGGTGCAGATCGTCGTAGCGGTCTCGATCTCCTTCGTCCTCGGCCTGTCGATCTTCAACCGTGAATTCGTGGAGCCGTACGGCACGCCCGCCGGCCAGCTCGTCCTGGCCTGCGTCTGCGGCCTGTTCGCGCTCGGCTTCTGGTGGCTGCGCAAGCTGTCCACCATCGAGACGCCCGAGCGCTTCCTGGTGCGGGACGAGGCAGCCGTCCAGTTCGTCCGTCCCAGGACGCAGTCGCAGCAGTCCCAGCAGCTGCCGCAGGAAGAGGGGGCACGCTGATGAACCTCACGATGCCGCTCGTCGTCGGCGCCGTCCTCGGCCTGGGCATCTACGCCCTCGTCCGCGCCCTCATGCCCGGCAAGCGGAGCGCGATCTCGCAGGTCGCGCGGATCGACGCGATGCGGGCGCGCGGCTCGGCGTACGAATCGGCGCGCCGCGAACGGGAGAAGGGGCGCCTCGGCGCGCTGCGGGCCGAAGTCGGCCTGCGGGTCTCCGAGTTCTACCTGCAGCAGGGCTGGGAGCAGCGCTCGCTGCGCGCGGACCTGGCGGTGCTGGAGCGCAGCTGGGAGAAGTTCCTGGCGACGAAGGTGCTGCTGGGTGTGGCGGGCCTGTTCTTCGGCCCGTTCCTGTTCGCCATCGTCTGGACCCTGGGCGTCGGCAAGAGCCCGATCATCCCGGTGTGGCTGGCGCTGCTGTTCGCGGTGGTCTTCTTCTTCCTGCCCGACCTCGAGGTACGGCGGGACGCGGCCGAGAAGCGGCGCGACCTGCGGCGCGTGATCGGCGCGTACCTCGACCTGGTGTCGATGAGCCTCGCCGGCGGACGCGGTCTGCCGGAGGCCCTGATGGCGGCGGCGGAGGTGTCGGACGGCTGGGCCAACCAGCGCATCCGCAACGCCCTGTCCGACGCCCGCATCACCGGCCTCAGCCAGTGGCAGGCGCTCGGACAGCTCGGCGAGGAGATCGGCGTCGAGGAGCTCAAGGACCTCTCCGCCTCCCTGGCCCTGGTCGCGGACGACGGAGCGAAGGTCCGCGAGTCTCTCGCCTCCCGCGCCGAGACCATGCGGCACCGCGAGCTCGCCGAGATCGAGGGCAGCGCGGGCGAGAAGTCCCAGTCGATGCTCGTGGCGCAGCTGCTGCTGTGCGCCGGGTTCCTGGTGTTCCTGATCTTTCCGGCGGCGATGCGGGTGTTCCAGGTGCAGTGAGCCGTGCATGAGCCTTGCAGTGAGCGACCTTCACAACTCCAGAACTTCCGTGAACCGATTTCGAAAGGACAAGACGTCATGAACGGACGTACCTTCCACACCGGCATCCCGGCCGTGGACTTCCTCGTCACCTTCCTCCAGGCCCGCACCGAGCGTGCCCGCTCCGGCGAGCTGGACCGCGGTGCCTCCGCGGTCGAGTGGGTCATCATCTCCGCGGTCGTCGTGGCGATCGTCGGTGTCGTGGCCGCCATCATCAACGCCGCGCTGAGCGAGGGCGCCAACAAGGTCGGCGACTGCATCAAGGGCGCGGACGCGGGCAAGACCTGCTGATCGCCTGATCGTCGTAGAGACAGTCGCAAGGACAGACGTAGGGACGACGGGGTCACGGGGATGCCGGCAGACGTGAGCAGACGGGTACGCCGCAGGGTGGAGGCTGCACGGAAGAGGGCGGCCGCCCGCGGTGACTCAGGCATGACCGCGATCGAGTTCGTGCTGCTCACTCCGGTGCTGTTCTTCATGATCTTCGCGACGGTGCAGTTCGCCCTGTACTTCTTCGCGGACCACGTGGCCCAGGCGGCGGCCCAGGCGGGAGCCCGCAAGGCGCGTGCCACGGCCGACGAACGCCCGGGTGCCTGGCGGGGCGAGGCGCAGAACGTGGTGGACGCCTACATCCGCCAACTGGGCCCGCAACTGGTGCTGGGGCCGGACGTGACGATGCTCCAGCCGGACCAGAACACGGTGGGCGTGGAGATCGCGGCGCGGGTGCCGACGGTGTTCCCGGGCCTGGATCTGACGGTGCACGCGCAGTCGGCGGGCCCGGTGGAACGGTTCGTTCAGGAGGAGAACTGATGACC
Source organism: Streptomyces violaceus (assembly GCA_000715635.1). Lineage (GTDB taxonomy): Bacteria > Actinomycetota > Actinomycetes > Streptomycetales > Streptomycetaceae > Streptomyces > Streptomyces violaceus. The sequence continues at coordinate 137,390 of KL569101.1, forward strand.
CTCTCTCCTCCCGCCGTCCCTTCGAAGGACGGCCAATCCACGGATGACCGGGGCCTCTCCACGATCGAGGTCGTGATCCTCGCCCCGGTGATGATCCTGTTCATCCTCGTCCTGGTGGCCTTCGGCCAGCTCGTGGACGGCCGCGGGGCGCTCGACGGAGCGGCTCGGGACGCGGCCCGTGCGGGCTCGATCCAGAAGAACCACGCCACCGCCATGGCCGAGGCGAAGAAGGCCGCCGAGGCGAACCTGACGGACGTCTGCGCGGGCCCCGTGTCGGTCGTCCAGACGAGCGAGGGCTTCGAGCCCGACACCATCTTCACGGTCGAGGTGAGCTGCGAGGTGCGAGGCCTCGCCATGCTCGGCCTCGACGTCCCGACGACGCTGACGGCGAGCTTCAGCTCTCCGCTGGACCCGTTCCGGAGGTCGGCGTGAGCCACAACCGCCCGTATCCGCCGCTCCGGCGTTCCTGGTGGGCCGCCCGTCGCGCACACCTGGACGACCGCGGCTCGGGCGCCGGCGCGGTCATCATCTTCACGCTGGTCTTCCTCTCCCTCTCCGCGTTCGTGATCGACGGCGGCCTGTCCATCTCCAAGCGGGAACGGGCGGCCGACATCGCGGAACAGGCGGCCCGTTTCGCCGCCCAGGACATCGACCGCGAGGCCCTCTACGACGACGTGGGCGGCCCCGCCCCGATCAACTTCGGGAACTGCAACGCCCGTGTGAAGGCCTTCGCCCGCGAGATGGACATGACGGGCGCGGACATCGCGGCGACCCACTGCGTGGCGGCGACCGCCGAGCAGGTGGAGGTCGACGTGCAGCTCACCTACTCCCCGGTCTTCACGGGGATGTTCTACGGCGGCGACGTGGTCGTCCACGGGCAGGCGGTGGCACAGAACGAGGTCCAGTGAGGCCCTCTCGGCCTCGCTGAGCACCGATCCCCCCACTGGAGGTACACCCCCATGCGCACACGCACGACCACGGCGGCCGCGACCGCCTTGACCGCGGCGGTGGCGCTGCTGCTGACGGGCTGCGGAGGCTCGGACACGGCGGACAAGAAGGACGACGACAAGATCGCGGGCGCGGACACCGGTGCGGGGTCGGCGAACCCGTCGGCATCGGCCCCGGCCGACGACATCGACCGGCCGGAGATCAAGCTGCCGGCGGATGTGAAGAACGTCTTCGAGGAGACGCAGACCGGCGACGCGAAGAAGGACGCGATCCTGGCCGACAACGAGCGGCGTATCAACTCCATCGACGAGGCGATCACCGTCGACGCCAAGAAGTACCCCGCCCTGAAGTTCTACTCCAAGGACGACGCGTTGGCGTCGGCGGCCTCCTACATCATGTCCTTCCGTAACGAGAACCGGAGCTTCACCGGCGAGACCCGGTACTACGACCGCGAGGTCACGTTCCACAAGGACGGCGCCGCGTCCGTCACGTACTGCATGGACGCGACCCGGACGTACCCCAAGGACGGGACGACCGACAAGGTCGACAGGTCGGTCAAGGCGTCGCCCAGCGACTACGTCTTCTACAGCACCCGCCTGGAGAAGGACGCGAAGGGCGTGTGGCAGACCGCCACCGTCTCGTCCACGGAGGCCGCCAAGAGGTGCATGTGATGAGCCGTACGACTGTGCTGCGCGCCGTTGCGGCGTCGACTCTGGCCGTCGCCGTGGCTGCCGGGGCG
>KL569101.1:139315-144029 GCA_000715635.1 Streptomyces violaceus
GCCACAGCCGGTGGCGGAAAAGGCGGCGGCGAGAAGAGCAGCTACGAAGGCAGCGCCGGGGGATCGTCGAAGAAAGGTGTCATCAGGGCCAGGACCAGGGTCACGGTCACGACCGACGGCGGTTCCCGATCCTCCACGGGAACCCTGACCCCCTCGAACAGCAACTGGACACCGCCGGCCTGCTGGTACGAGCCCTCGTTCTCGCCCAAGGAGATCGAGACCGCGGTGAACGCGTGGCGGAGCATCGACGGGTTCGTGCTCCGAGGGGTCGGAGACGTCGTCGGCGACATGATGGACCACCGCTACAAAGACGGGCATCCCTACAAGGACTACAACCTCGACAAGCAGGGCGAGGGAATGTTCTGGGCGGCGGTGAAGAACCCGAAGCGCAAGGACGATCCCGAAGCCAACTCCTGCGACAAGCAACCCTTCTGGGTCGACGAGGGCGAACCCCCCAAGGAACCCCTGGCCGTCTCCCCCCAGGTCCTCGCCGAATACGCCTACGACGAACTCCCCGTCCCCGACACCGAGATCAAGATGGCCCCGACGGGCAAGTCGACCGTCAACCTGCCCACCTGGATCTGGCTCGACAAGGCCAAGTTCAAGAAGCTCTCGGTGACGGCGAGCCTCCCCGGCACGGGCCTGTCGGCGACCACCACTGCAGAACCCGTCTCCCTGCACATCGAACCGGGCACGGCCGACGCCGAGACCTATCCCGCCTCCGGCGAATGCGCGATCAACGAGGACGGCAGCATCGGCGAACCGTATGCGAAGGGCAAGGCCGGCAAGACGCCGCCCTGCGGCGTGAGCTACCTGCGCTCCACGGGCGAGAACGAGTCCTACCCGCTGAGCGCCACGGTCACCTGGAAGATCAACTGGACGAGCACGAACGGCGGGGGCGGAGACCTCCCCGACGGCACATTCGGTACGACACAGGACGTGACGGTGCAGGAGATCCAGTCGGTGAACCGCTGATCCGGAACCTTCTGCGGATCTGCACACCGTTCACCGCGGGGTCGTAGGCATCCCGGGCAGGAACCGCGCTCGGCTCATTTCCCCCGCCGCGCAATACATTCCCGTATCGCAAAGTGGCGGAAGATGTGAAGAGGACGGGGTGCCTGGTGACCGAATGGTCACACCCGTGAATTCGGCCCCCGAAATCCACCGCACCCCATAACCACTGACTGGCCGCGCCTTCTCCCGACGTGCTTTGATCGGTCACGCTCGAGCACTTCGAATTATTGAACGAAGGGAACCGCCCTCCATGGCCTTCACCCCGCAGATCGAGACCGCCCAGATGTCCGACGCCGAGCTGGACAGCATCGCCGGCGGCCAGGCGGGCGCCGCCGCGGGTGCCGGTGCCGCAGCCGGTCTCTACGTCGAGACCTCGGCCGCCGGCGTCAACGCCGGTGTCGGCGGCGGCGTGGGCCTCGCCGTCTCGCCCCAGGGCCTCGCGGCGGACCTGCACCTCAACGCCGCCGTCGCTTCCTGACGAAGGCACACGAAAGGCCCCGGATCTCCGGATCCGGGGCCTTTTCATGTCTCTCGGAAGCGGGCTACTTCCCCCCGCCATCCCCTTTACCGCCCTTACCGCCCCGCTTGTCCTCGGTCTTCATGGCGTCGTTCGCCTTCTTGGCGAGCTCGTCATCAAGCTTCTTGAACTCACGAACAACGGCATCGGACATACTCGCCAGCGCATCGAGCTGCTGTGTGATGTCCTCGCGCCCGTCTTCCCAGTTGGACTCGAAATCCCCGAGCGCGTCATTGACACTGCCGTCGCCGATGTCGTCCTTGTAGGACTCGAAGAGCTTCTTGGTGTGATTCAGACGGGTCTTGATGGAACGAAGCCGGCGCCCATAGCCCTCCAACTCGGTCAGCGGGAGCGCGAGGTCGCTCTTGCCCTTGCCCATGTGGATTCCCCCAGCAGGTCAGACGACTCAGATGATACGGAACGTACTCGTCACAGCGTCGAAGATGTCATGGAAAGCTTCGGCCAGGTCCAGCACGGGGCTGGCCCCGGAGATGAGTACGACCTGGTCGGTGGTTCCCGGGACGGGTACGTACGTCTGGGTCAGCACCATGCGCAGCATACGGCTGTCCCCTTCGGCGACGGGCACGTCCTCGACACCGTAGGTGCGCGCGGCCGGGCCCACTTCGGCCGTCTTCCCCGCCCAGGAGAGGATCTCGTCCTCCTTGGCGATGCCCTTCAGATCGCGCAGAGCGTCGGCGACATCGTCGGCGAAGTCGTGCAGGGTGCCGGCGAGTTTCCGGATGCGTTGGGGGTCGCCTGGCGTCGGGTCCTGGTCCAGGCCGAGTATGTGCCAGTCGGTCGGCCTGTGTGACATGTGTTCCCCCGTACCACCTATTCGTCTGCATCAGAACGCGTGTCGAACCTATCGTGGCTCAAGGCCGGGACCGGCGGCGGATCCAGCGAGGCAGGCGGAGTGGACATCATCCTGGACCCGCCGAACGGCGTTCCGCCGGTGAGTATGGGGATGCCCTTCGAGGACGCCGTTGAGGCCGCTGCCTGCTGGGGCGATGTGCGGGTAATGGGGCCGGTCGAACACAACCCCACTGTGCAGATCCAGGCCGTTGCGGACGACTACGACGTCATCGTCGTCCTCAGGGATCAGCAAACGGTCAATGCCGTGGACATCTCGGCTCCTTCGGACGCCGGCCCGCAGGTCCTCTGGCGCGGAATCGACGTCTTCAGGACGCCTGCTCGTCAGTTGCTCAAGCTCTTTTCGGACGCGGGCTACCGCATCGACGACTCCAACCCCGAGGAGCCGGTGGTCCTCGACCTGACCATCGCCTTCAACCGCTGGACATCACAGGAGGTCCCACTGGACCCCGAGGACGGCCTGCCCTTGTATTTCACGGCGGCGCTCGTCTCCGACGAGAACCCGTCCGCCTGACCGCCACCTTCTATCGTCGGAGGAGAGGGACAAGGAAATGGCGCGTCAGATTGTTCGCGTTCCGGAAGCCGTGTTGGCACGCGAGATCTTCGGCCCGCTTGGCGCGGTCGTGGAGATCGGAGCCGTGTCGGCGACCGGTACGTGGAGCGTTGGCACGGCCTCTGTCGGCGAGTTGGTGCACCGTCGGCGTGGTGAGGTCGATCGGCTGCTCGAGCTAGTCCGAGGCGTCGGCGGTTTCTCTTCATCCACGATGACTATCGCCGACGAACTGGGCTATTTGCGCGAGCATGAGGTGACGGCACCTTCCTTGCTCCTGTGGTCGGGTGCGGTCGAGGGAATTCCGTCCCGGCTCGACGAGCTCGAGCGACCGGATGTCGTTCGCCGCATGTGCCACATGGCCGCCGACCTGCAACTGACGTACTTCCTGCAGGCTCTGGTCACAGCCGCCGTCGCGGCTGAGACGGAAGCCCGGCAGGGAGCGGGCAAAATCGCCGAGGCTCTGGCGACCGCGGCGGGCCTCGCGGGCGCGACAGGAAGGAGTGACCCGGCGACAGTCTTCCGGATGTGGCGAGTTGCTCATCTCCCGGGCGTTCTCCGCCCCGAGGCGGACACTCCCGAGTACGGGAAGTCAGGCTTTCGGGCTTACGATCGCGCGCTCGAAGCCGTGGTCGCCCAGGCCTGATCCTGTGCTCCGGCTGAGGCTCCCGCCAACGGTTGGATCGACTGTATCGCCTGGACGTTCATGTCCTGGGTGGTCTCGAAGGTGCCGTCAGGCAGGTCGCCACCGGAGCCGTCGGAGCCTCCCCTTTGATCTGGCAAGTGACGCTGACGGAGAGTTCGTAGGGGTGCCACTGGTGGCGCGGAGGTAGCGGATGCCCCAGGGCGGGGTCTTGTCGGCGTTGCCCCTGGTCTACGGGGTGCCGATGCCCAGGTGGAGGGCGACGGCAGGCACGGGTGCGAGGAGAGCGAGGGTGAGCGAGTAGACCGTGAGGGGGCGGGAGACGTGTGAGGGCCTCACTGTGCGCAACCACCCCTCTCCGAGTGGGCGGACACCGCCTGCCACACACCCTGGGCGTTCTTGCCCATGGAGATCACGTAGAGGACCTCGGGGTCCGTGCCCGCCGGGTTCCCCTTCACCTCGCCGGTCTTGCGGTTCCTCGTGGAGGCCTTGCTCTCGTCGGTGCAGTAGGAGAGGGACGCCGCTGCCTTGTCCTTGGCGAGGGTGACCTTGGGGTCGAACACGGGCAACTTGCCGATGACGGTGAGGTTCTTGTCCGTGTAGGTCCTGATCCACTGCCGGCTCTGCAAGAAACCGTTCTTCGTGTCGTAGAAAGCACGGTCCTTGCTGTCGGGATCGTTCTCGATGATCGCCTCGTACCCCGCCCGGAGCTGTTCCTTGCCGTCGTTGAGCACCGCCTGCTCCAAAGGGTCGCTGCTCGTCCAGTTCTCGAAGGTCAGCTGGAAGCTGCTGGGGAGCTTGATCACCGGGCGCTTGTCGCCGGGTGCCGCTGACGACGCCGAGGCCGATGGGCTGCTCGGCTGGCTGTCCGCCCTCTTGGTGTCGTCCGACGACGAATCGTCGCTCCCGCCGCAGGCGGTCAGAAGCAGCGCCGCCGTCGTGGCGAACGCTGCGGCAGTGGTGGTCAGTGCGCGGCGGGCCACAGTTGGTCTCCCCCGTAGTTTTCGGTGTACGCAACAGAGAACGAAGCTAAGCAGGGGTGGGGATCGGCTCCGGTAGTCAGCGGTTGACCGACTGGATCTCCTGGACGTTCATGTCCTGGGTGGTCTCGAAGGTGCCG
>KL569101.1:144175-149456 GCA_000715635.1 Streptomyces violaceus
GATGTGTATAAGAGACAGTTCATGTCCTGGGTGGTCTCGAAGGTGCCGTCGGGGAGGTCGCCGTCGGAGCCGTCGGAGCCCTGCCAGGTGATCTGCCAGGTGACGCTGGCGGAGAGTTCGTACGGTGTGCCGTTCGTGGCGCGGAGGTAGCGGATGCCGCACGGCGGGGTCTTCTTGGCGTCGCCCTCGGTGTACGGGGTGCCGATGCTGCCGTCGTCGTTGATCTGGCAGTCGCCGGAGGCGGGGAAGGTTTCGGCGTCGTCCGTGCCCGGCTCCAGATGGAGGGCGACCGGCTTGGCGGTCGTCTCCGCCCACAGGCCCGTGTTCGGGAGTTCGGCGCGGACCTTGACGTCCTTGAAGGTGCCCTTGTCCAGCCACACCCAAGTGGGAAGGTTGACCGTGGACTTCGCCTCCGGCTTCAGGTCGACCTTCGTCTCGGGGACCTTGACCTTGTTGTAGGCGTACTCGGCGAGCGTCTTCGGGGTGGGCGCGTTCGGGTCGTCCGGCATCTCGCCGGCGTCGACCCAGAACATGATGCGGCCGCAGTCCCAGGAGTCGGAGGCATTGGGGTCCGGTGCCACCCCGCGCCAGAAGTAACCGTCCTTGCCGAGGTTGTAGTCCTTGTACCCCTCGGCTGTGCTGTTCTTCGACGCGCGCAGGTCGAAGTTCTCCGCAGGCTTGCCGTCGCGGTAGTGGTCGGTCCAGAGCCCCTTGCCCCACCAGGACTCGTGGATACCCACATCACCGCCACTGTCCGTGTCCACGAACTTCTTCAGCTGCGCCGGAGAGAACGCGGGCTCGTACCAGCAGGCAGGAGGCTTCCAGTTGGGGTCGACCGTGCCGAGGTTGCCCTCTTTGCCGTCGCCCCCGCCGCTCGGATACGAGAGCTTGATATTGGAGACCGAGGCTGACAGGCCTCCCTTTCCGTCGGAGCCGCCCTGCGGAGGGGGTGTCGCCTGACCGGGGACCGGCTTGTCGGCGTGAGCCGGGCCGGCGGTCCAGACGAGGGATCCCGCAGCCAGGGCCACGATCAGCTTCGTCCGCCTGGACGCGGTCAGCCTCGGCATTCCTCCGCCTTCCCCTCGACGGTGACCTGCTGGGCGCGCCACACCGGCTTGCCCTGCACGGACGCCATGAGGATGGTGAACTTCTGGTAGCTGGCGAGGCTTTCCTTCGTGCGGTGGACCTTCTCCGACTTGACTTCCTTGCCGTAGACCTTGGACTGGTCCTCACAGAAGGAGACGTTGACCGTCTTGACCTTCTCCGACTCGTCGACGGGGTTGATCTCGGCCTGGTAGTACCGGTCCTTGCCCGTGAGCGTCCAGCCGCCGTCCGCGTACTCCTTGATCTGCGAGTGCGCGTACTGGGCGGCCTGGCCCGACGCATAGAACTGGAAGGCAGGGTCTTCCGGATCCTGCTTCGTGATGCCGTGGTTCAGCGCGCGGATGTAGTTCGCGGCGTCGTCAAGGGCTGCCGCGCTGTCCTGGTCCGACGGCTTCTCGAAGTCGAAGACCAGGTCCAGGTCGTCCGGCACGCTCACGTCAGGCCGGTCGACATCGGACGACGCCGAGGCGGAGGCCGATGGGCTGCTCGACCCGCTGTCCGCCCCCTTGATGTCGTCCGACGACGAATCGTCACCCCCGCCACAGGCGGTCAGAAGCAGCGCCGCCGCCGTGGCGAACGCGGCGGCAGTGGTGGGCAGTGCGCGGCGGGCCACAGTTGATCTCCCCCGTAGTTTCGGTGTACGCGACAGAGAACGAAGCTACCAGGGGAGCGGATACGGCCCTCGAGAGGCAGGGTGGATTGTGTGGGGAAGGTGAGGAGTGTGGCGTGGCAGTTGCGAACGACGTGGGGTCCGGTAGTCAGCGGTTGACCGACTGGATTTCCTGGACGTTCATGTCCTGGGTCGTTTCGAACGTGCCGTTCGGGAGGTCGCCGTTCGCGCCGCCCGAGCCCTCCCAGCTGATCTGCCAGGTGACGCTGGCGGAGAGTTGGTAGGGCGTGCCGTTGGTGGCGCGGAGGTAGCGGATGCCGCACGGCGGGGTCTTCTCCGCGTTGCCCTTGGTGTACGGGGTACCGATGCTGCCGTCGTCGTTGATCTGGCAGTCGCCGGAGGCGGGGAAGGTTTCGGCGTCCTTGGTGCCCGGCTCCAGGTGCAGGGCCACCGGCTTGGCGGTCGTCTCGGCCCACAGGTCCGTGTTGGGGAGTTCGGCGCGGACCTTGACGTCCTGGAAGGTGCCTTTGTCCAGCCATACCCAAGTGGGCAGATTGACCGTGGACTTGGCCTGCGGCTTCAGTTCGACCTTCGTGTCCGGGACCTTGACCTTGTCGTAGGCGTAGTCGGCGAGTGTCTCGGCTGTGGGGGCGTTCGGCACGTCGGGGATTTCGCCGGCGTCCTGCCAGAACATGACGCGTTCACAGTCGTACGAGTCCTCGTCGCGGGCCACGCCGCGCCAGAAGTAACCGTCCTTGCCGAGGTTGTAGTTCTCGTAGCCCTTGCGGGTGACGAGTGACTCGTCCTCGTAGTTGTAGGCGTCCTTGCCGTCCCGGTAGTGGTCCGTCCATAGTTTCTGGCCGCCCCAGGACGTGTGGGGGCTTACCTGTCCGAGAGCGACGCCCGTCTCCGAGAACTTCTTGAGCTGCTCCGGCGTGTAGACGGGCTCGTACCAGCAGGGCGGGGGCTCCCAGGTCACGTCCGTCGACGAGATGGTGCCGCTGTTGCCGCCGGTGGGGCCGCTCACCTGACTGACCTTGATCCGGGACGACGCGACGGAAGCGGAGACTTCCTGGTCGTTCGCGTTTCCCGAAGGAGGGGGAGTCGAGGCTGTGGTGTCTTCCGCAGGTCCGTCGGCATGTGCGATGCCTCCGGTCCACAGCACCGCAGCTGCGCCCAGGACGGCACTCCAGCCCATTGCCCGCCGTGCAGGTGTCATCATCGGCACTGCTTCGCCTTGCCGAAGACCTCGACGTTTCCGGTCTTCCAGACCGGTGAGGAGCCGGACGGCGGGATCATGAGCAGCTTCCACGACTGGTAACTGTCCAAGCTCTCCTCGGTGTAGAGGACCTTCTTGGACTTGATCTCCCTGCCGTAGAACTTGGCCTGGTTCCTGCAGAACGAGACGAGTACGCGCTTGCCGTCGCTCAGGGTGGTGACGTCCTCGTCGTAGTACTTGTCCGTCCCTGTGACGGTCCATCCGCCCTTGACCCAGGACTCGATCTGCGACTTGGCGTACTGCGAGGCCTGTGCGCCCGAATAGAACCGGTACGCCGGGTCGTTCGCATCCTGCTGGGCAATGCCGTGCTTCAGCGCACGGATGTAGTTCTCGGCGTCGGCAAGCGCTGCCGCCTGCTTCGCGTCGGACGGCTGGTCGAAGTCGAAGACCAGCTTCAAGTCCTTCGGCACGCTGACGTCCGGGCGGTCGGCGTCGGCGGCGCCGGACGCCGAGGCCGACGGGCTCTTCGCTGCCCCGTCCGCCCCCTTGATGTCGTCCGACGACGTGTCATCGCCGCCCCCGCCGCATGCGGTGAGCAGAAGTGCTGCCGTCGTGGCGAACACGGCAGCTGTGGTGGTCAGAGCGCGGCGGGCCACTGTTTCTCCCCCGAGGTTGGCGTGTGCGACAGGGAACGAAGTTATCAGGGGCTGTGCGTGCCCCTATGAGTGGCCATGGTGGATTGTGTGGAGTGCGTGAGGGGTGTGCGTGGCAGTTGCGAAGAGGGTGATTCGGGCGGCCCGGCCGGCCGCGCGAGCGCAAGCAGCACAGGGGCAAATCGGACGTCAACGAGGTTCCATCGCTCCGTCCTTCGACGACCTCAATAAGAGTCCATAAGATCTCTGTAGGCTCAGCACACCCCTTACTTCACAGCTCGGCTTCACCGCACTCCACACACGACCCCAGGACACCCGCCATGCCGCGACGCCGCACCTCAAGCTCGTCAAGCTCGACGGGAAGTACGACGGGAGCGACGGGCCCTGCGACCGGCCCGACGACGGCCCCGAGGAATCGGACGCCGCAGCCGGTGAGGATCCGGCGGCGGTCGTTCGGGGACTTCGTCAAGGCGTTCTTCGCCTTCGTCGCCCTGGCCGTTCTGCTCGTCGGCGTGCCGGGCGCGCTGGCCACGCAGATCGGGTGGCCGTTGCCGAACGGGGTGCCGAGCCTCGACTGGCTGCAGCAAGAGATCACCGTTCAGACGTTCCTGAACATCCTCACCGTCGTGGTGTGGCTGGCCTGGGCGCAGTTCACCGCCTGCGTACTCGTCGAGATGAAGGCCGCGCTGTCCGGTGTCGGCGTGCCGGGGCGCGTACCGGGCGCCGGGCCCAGTCAGTTGCTCGCGCGGCAGCTCGTCGCCGCGCTGCTGCTCGTCGGCGCCACGGCCGCCAGCTTCGCGCCCGGTCTTTCGCAGCTCGGGCAGAGCTACGACGCCAACCAGAAGCCCACCGTGGCCGCGGCCCAGCAGACCCCGGGCGGTCTCTTCGCCCAGCAGCAGGAGCAGGCCGCCGACACCGCGTCCGCCCTCGCCGAGCAGGCCTCGCACGCCGCCTCGCACGCCGAGGCCGGCGGCAGCACAGCCAAGCAGGGCGACACGAAGTACTACCGGATCCAGCCGCCCGAGGGGCGTCACCACGACTCCCTGTGGGAGATAGCGGACCGGCACCTCGGTGACGGGCGTCGCTACAAGGAGATCTTCGACCTCAACAAGGACCGCGTCCAGCCGGACGGGTCCAAGCTCTCCGAGGCCAGTCTCATCCGGCCCGGCTGGATCATGGAGATGCCGGGCGACGCGCGCGGCGGCGACCTCGTCGAGATGCCCGACGAGGCTCCCGACGTGTCGCCCGATGTGCAGCAGCAGATCAGCGACTACGCCCAGAGCGGCGATCACGCCCAAGGCGGAGGGGGCGCCGGGGCCCAGGGCGGTGGCCACGAGCACGCGGGCGGTGCCGGCGGCGGTGCCTCCCAGGTGTCCCTGCCCGAGCAGCGGCCCGCCCCGGACACCGGTCACCAGCAGGCCACCAGCGTCGACGCCGAGTCCGACAGCTCCTTCGGCCTCCCCGAGGCCCTTCTCACCGCCCCCCTTCTCGCCGCCGGTCTCCTCGGGGCCCTGGGGCGGCGGCGCCGGCAGGCGCTGTGGCAGTCGGCGTTCGGGGCCGTCGGCGGACGGCGCGGTATGGAGCCGCCCACGCCGAGCGGGGATGCCCAGGACGTCCAGGACGCGCTGCTCGTCGGCGCCGACCCCGAGGGCGTACGACTGCTCGACCGGAGTCTGCGGGGGCTCGCCGCCTCCC
>KL569101.1:149677-155368 GCA_000715635.1 Streptomyces violaceus
CCCTCGCCGAGGAGTCGCGGGCGCTGCCGGTCGTGTACGCGGCCTGGCTGAGCAACGGCGACCTGCACCTCCAGCTCGCCCAGCCCGCCGGGAAGCCGCCCGCCCCCTGGCAGCAGGGGCAGGACCAGACCTTCTGGATGCTGGCCAGGACCGACGCCGAGCGCTACGAGGACACCGACACGGCTGCTCCGTACCCGGGGCTCGTCAGCCTCGGCACCATGGACGACTCGCGGCTGCTGCTCAACCTGGAGGCGGTGCCCGGCATCGTCTCGCTGAGCGGCCGGGAGGCCGACCGGGCCGCCGTCTTCGCGTCCGTCGCCGCCGAGTTGGCGACCAACGGCTGGTCCGACCGCATGACCATCACGCTCGTCGGCTTCGGGGAGGACCTGACGCCGCTCGCCCCGAACCGGATCCGGCACCTCGAGGACATCGAGGCGCTCGTCGAGACCATGGAGGCCGAGACACGACAGCGGCGGGGCGCGCTGGGCGCGGCCGGGCACGACTCCGTGCTCACCGGCCGCACCGGGCCCGCCCAGCACACCCGCTGGGCCCCGCACCTCGTCCTCCTCGCCGCCCAGCCGTCTGCCGAGGACGCCGTCAAGCTCGCCGAACTCGCCGCCGACGCCGGACGCCTCGGCATCGGCTACCTCGTCGGCACCGAGACCGGCGATCTGCCGGGCGCCGCCTGGGAGATGGAGATCACCGGCCAGGGCAAGCTGCTCGCGCCCCTGCTCGGGCTCGAACTCGACGCCCAGCTGCTGCCGGCCGCCCAACAGCGTGCCGTGGTCGAGCTGTTCACCGACGCCGACCCCGAGCGCGAGTCGAACGGGCCCGTGACCACCCCGCCGTTCCTCGTCGACATCAGCGAGCACGGGCGGCCGGCCGTCTACGCCAGGCTCGTCGGGTCGTACGAGATCATCGGCTTGGACAACCCGGACGGGGAGCGCAGCGCGCTGCTGCACGAGGCGCTCGCCCTGCTGCTTCTGCACCGCGAGGGCGTGCACCCGCGGGTGCTGGCCTCCGCGCTGTGGCCGCGCGGCGTCACCGACGACGTACGGGACGCGCTCCTGGACCGGCTGCGGGTGTGGCTCGGCGCCGACCCGGACGGCACGCCCCGCCTCGGCAGGGACGCGACCGGGCGGCTCACGCTCGCCAAGTCCGTCGTCTCCGACCTGGACGTGCTGCGCTCCCTCTACCACGAGGCCACGCAGGGCAAGGGTGTCGACAGCCGGGCCGTGCGCGGGCGGCTGCTCACCGACGCGCTCGTGCTGGTGCGCGGGCCGCTGCTCGCCGACCGCCCCGAGGGCCGCTACCGGTGGCTCACCCACGAGATCGTCGACGCCCAGCTGCCGCTGCTGGTCGCGGACACCGGGCTCGCGCTGTGCGAGTTCCACATGGAGAAGAACCGCGCGGAGAAGGCCATCGAGGCCCTCAACGCGGCCCTGCGCACCGCCCCGGCCGACGAGCGCCTGTGGCACGAGCTGCTGCGCGCCACCCACGCCACGGGCGACACGTCCCAGCTGACCGCCCTCGCCACCGATCTCATCGGTCGCAGCGGGGCCCGGGGCCTGCCGCCGCGCACCGAGGCACTGCTCGACGAGCTGCTGCCGACGTGGCGTGACGCGATCGCCGCGGTGGGATGAACACCGGGCTGCTGATCATCGCCGCCGCGCTCTGGGGCGCGGCGGCAGGGTCGTTCCTGCCGCGCGCGGCCTATCGTTTCTCGGCCCCCGCGGGGGAGCCGTGGCGGGAGGAGTGCCCCGGCGGGCATGCCCTCAAGGGCTGGCTGGGACGTGCCTCGTGCCCGGAGTGCGCGGAGGCGGCGGAGGGGGTCGAGGGGGCTGAAGCGGCCGGATACGGGCCGCGCACGGCACCTCTGGTGATCGTCACCGCCCTCGTCTGCGCAGCCCTCGCCGCCGCCACCGGCACCCGCCCCGAGCTCGGCGTCTGGCTGCTGCTCGCCCCCGTCGGGGTCCTGCTGACGGCCGTCGACTTCCGGGTGCGGCGGCTGCCCGACCCGCTCACGCTCCCGTTCGCCGGGGCCGCGCTCGCCCTGCTCGGCCTCACCGCGCTCGTGCCCGAGCACGCGGGGGAGTGGACGACCGCCCTGCTCGGCTCGCTCGCGCTGGGCGGCGGCTACTTCGTGCTGTTCCTCATCAACCCCGCCGGCATGGGCTTCGGCGACGTCAAGCTCGCCCTGGGCACGGGGGCCGTCCTCGGCTGGTACGGGTGGCCGACCGTGATGCTCGGCACCTTCGCCGGGTTCCTGCTGGGCGCACTGTACGGCGGCGCCCTCGTTGTCGCCCGGCGGGCCTCGCGCAAGACGGCGATCGCGTTCGGGCCGTTCCTGATCACGGGTGCCTTGCTGGGACTGCTCGTGGGCGCGTACACGGCCTGACGTCCGGTCCCCCGCAACCCCCGGCGACGGCCTGACGTCCGGTCCCCGCAACCCCTGGCGTACGCTGGGCTGGTCCGTCCACAACCCTTACGAAAGGGACGCCCGGTGACCGAGAAGGCCGACCTTCAGCCCATCCTCGACCGTGCAGCCGCCGGTGGGCGGATCACCCCGGACGAGACGCTCGTGCTGTACCGGGACGCCCCGCTGCACGCGCTGGGCGCCGCCGCCGACGCCGTACGCCGCCGCCGGTACGCGGGCACCGAGCACATCGCGACGTACATCATCGAGCGCAACATCAACTACACGAACGTGTGCGTCACGGCGTGCAAGTTCTGCGCCTTCTACGCCGCCCCCAAGGACACCGCCAAGGGCTGGACGCGTGACCTGGACGACATCCTGCGCCGGTGCGCGGAGACCGTCGAGCTGGGCGGCACCCAGATCATGTTCCAGGGCGGCCACCACCCGGACTACGGCGTCGAGTACTACGAGAAGCACTTCTCCGCCATCAAGCAGGCCTTCCCGCAGCTGGTCATCCACAGCCTGGGGGCGTCCGAGGTCGAGCACATGGCCCGGATCTCCAAGGTGAGCGTCGAGGAGGCGATCCAGCGCATCCACGCCGCCGGGCTCGACTCCTTCGCCGGTGCCGGTGCCGAGCTGCTGCCCGAGCGGCCCCGCAAGGCCATCGCCCCGCTGAAGGAGTCGGGCGAGCGCTGGCTGGAGATTATGGAGATCGCGCACGGGCTGGGCGTGGAGTCGACGTCCACCATGCTGATGGGCACCGGCGAGACCAACGCCGAGCGCATCGAGCACCTGCGCATGATCCGGGACGTACAGGACCGCACGGGCGGCTTCCGTGCCTTCATCCCGTACACCTACCAGCCCGAGAACAACCACCTGAAGGGCCGTACGCAGGCCACGCTCTTCGAGTATCTGCGGATGATCGCGATCGCGCGGCTGTTCATGGACAACATCGCCCACATCCAGGGCTCCTGGCTGACGACGGGCAAGGAGGTCGGCCAGCTCTCCCTGCACTACGGCGCCGACGACCTCGGCTCGATCATGCTGGAGGAGAACGTGGTGTCGTCGGCCGGTGCCAAGCACCGCTCCAACCGGCTGGAGATCATCGACCTGATCCGCAAGGCCGGGCGGGTGCCGGCCCAGCGGGCGACCACGTACGAGCACCTCGTCGTGCACGACGACCCGGCGAACGACCCCGCCGACGACCGTGTGGTCTCGCACTTCTCGTCCACGGCCATCGAGGGCGGCACGGCTCACCCCGAGCTCAAGCTGCTCGCCCCCAACTAGTCGGCGGCGGGGAAGAGTTGGAGACGATCCACACGGCGGACGCGGTCCGTGTCACCTGGGACTCCGATCCCGTCAAGAACGGCGCCGTGGTCGTCGGACGGGACCGGATCGGTGCCGTCGGGAAACTCGGCGACGTGCGCGGGGCGTTCCCGAAGGCCCGGGTGCGCAGCTGGCCCGGGACCCTGGGCCCCGCCCGCGTCCACGAGGGCCCGCTCCCGGACGCCCCGAGCCCGCGCGAACGCGTCCACGCGGTGCTGAAGCTCGGTGCGGTGGCGGTCCTGGAGGAGTACGTCGACTCGGCGGAACTCCGGGCCGCCGCCGAGCGCAACGACGTCGTCGTCCTGCCGCGTACCCGCCGCACCGCTCTGGTCCCGACCGGCCGGGCCGACCTCGCAGTCTTCGACGAGGCGGGGGAGTGCGTCGCGACGGTGTGTGCGGGGCGGCTGGTGCACCGGCGGCGCTGAGCCGACGGCCCTTGGCGCGGCGCCTGGTGCCGCGTCAGCCCGCGAAGCCACCGCGTCAGCCCGCGAACTCCTCCGCGAACGCCCCCGAACTCTGCTTCACCCCACTGCAGTCGGTCGCCGGCTGATCGGTCTTCGCCCCGTCCGCGCACTGCCGGTCCCGGGCCGCCGACCACATCGACACCCATCCGATGCCCTTGTCCTCGGCGAAGGCGCGGACCTCGGCGGCGTCGGCGAGCGTGAAGGTCTCGCCGTCGACGTCGTTGACACCGATCATCGAGGTGAGCGCCATGCCCCGCCAGGCGGCCGCGTCCGACGTGCCGAAGACCCTCTTCAACTGAGTGTGCGAGGCCTTGGCGGCCGCGAGGGCGTAGCCGCCCATGTCGCCGTCGAACGACGAGCCGTAGTTCATCGTCATCAGATTGACCGTGGCGACCTGTACGCCGTTGTCGTTGGCGGAGGCGAGGAGCGCCAGGCTGTCCTTGCCCAGTCCGGAGGGCATGACGGGCAGTGTGAAGGAGACCTCCAGGTCGCCGCGCTCCTGCTGCAACTGGGCGATCGCCTTCGAACGCAGGGCGATGGAGGCGGAGTCGGCCAACTCGTCGCCCTCGATGTCGAAGTCGGCCCGGGTGGCACCGGCCGCGTCGAGGGCCTTGCCGTAGGCCGCCGCCAGCTCCGGCGCGCTGTCGCAGGCCGCCGCCAGTTCCTTGCCGGAGGCGCCGCCGAAGGAGACCCGGACCTGACCGCCGTCCTTCTTGAGCTTGGCGATACGGGACTTCACCGCGGCATCGCCGAGGGCGTCCGTGCCGTCCCAGCGCGGGGTGCAGCCGCTGCCGCCGGCCAGCACGAAGGCCAGGTTGTACGTCGTGGGAGAGCCCGCGGAATCGGTGCCGGAGGCGTCCGTGGCACTGACGTAGGGGGCGTACGAGGTCGCCTTCGAGGTGCCGGACTCGGCGGGGGACGACGTGCTGGGCGCTGCCGCTGACGCCGGGGGTGCCGGGCGGGCCGCCTCGCCCTGCTCGGAGCAGGCCGCGGTGGCCAGGGCGAGCAGACAGCCCAGTCCGACCGCCGCCCGCTTCCGGTGACTCCTCATAGCGCACGCTCCCGTTCTCGTGGGGTCATAAAGGTCCAAACCCCTAGTACGTTTCCCGGCAGCAAACGTCTCACGATGATGGGCGCTCAGATCGAGTTCCGCAGGCGTTCCCGATAACTCTCAGAGAAAGGACAGCTTCCGTCGTTTCTCATGGGTCTCTCACATCAGAACCCAAGTTTATGGCACATAAAGGCCGCCTAATGTCCGGGGAATGCATTCCGAGCCTGCCATCGAACGCCGCGTCACCCGCGGTCGCCGCCGCAAACGCGGCAACGAGTCCGCCGAAGGGCCCGTGTTCGTTGACAACTCCGGACGCCGGGCCCGGCTGCTGCGCCGGATCGGCCTCCTCCTGGGCGTCGTCTGCCTCGGGTACGCGGCCGTACTCGGCGCGGCCTTCATGGGCTGGGGCACCTCGCTGACGCCGTCGCAGCTGC
>KL569101.1:155611-159248 GCA_000715635.1 Streptomyces violaceus
CGGGCGGCGGGCCCGGCGGGGGCCGACCGCAGGAGAGGGGACCCGGCGGCCCGGGCGCCGCCCCGCCGAGCGGTGTCCCGTCGGCTCCGCCCCAGGTCACCGAGGAGGGCGTCGCCGGTTCCGGCACGTCCCCGTCCGGCACGTCCCCGTCCACCGCGTCCCCGTCCGCCTCGGCCTCCGCTGCCGCGGGCGCCAACTGACCGGGGGCCGCCGTATGACCACGACCACCCCCTCCCGCGGCCGCCGCCGCGCCCCCTCCCGCTCGCCGTACCGCTGATCGACCGGCTCTGGGACGTGCCCGCCTTCGAGGCGTACCTGCCGCTGGACAGCCAGTGGTTCCTGTTCGGTGTCGGCTGGGTGCTGATCACGGCGTTCGTGCTGCTGTGCGGGTGGGTGGAGGACGTGGCGGCGCGGAAGAAGCCCAGGCTCCTGCCGTGAGGACCCTCGGAGGCCCCTTGAGGGGGTGCTGCAAGAATGGGCGCGTGACCCGCGCATCCCTGGACAAGCAACCGCACGAAGTCGCCTCGATGTTCGACGACGTGGCGGAACGGTACGACCTGACCAACGACGTGCTGTCCCTCGGCCAGGACCGGCGATGGCGCAAGGAGGTCGCCAAGGCGGTCGACGCGCGCCCCGCGCAGAAGGTCCTCGACCTGGCGGCGGGCACGGGCACCTCCTCGCTGCCCTTCGCACAGACCGGTGCCTACGTCGTCCCGTGCGACTTCTCCCAGGGCATGCTCCAGGTCGGCAAGGAGCGCCGGCCCTGGCTGCCGTACACCGCCGGCGACGCGACGCGGCTCCCCTTCAAGGACGACACCTTCGACGCCGTCACCATCTCCTTCGGGCTGCGCAACGTGCAGGACACCGACGCGGCGCTGCGGGAGATGCAGCGGGTGACCCGGCCCGGTGGGCGGATCGTGATCTGCGAGTTCTCGCACCCGACGTGGGCGCCGTTCCGCACCGTCTACACCGAGTACCTGATGCGCGCCCTGCCGCCGGTCGCCCGGGCCGTGTCCTCCAACCCCGACGCCTACGTCTACCTCGCCGAGTCCATCCGCGCCTGGCCCGACCAGCCCGCGCTGGCGGAGCGGCTGGGCAAGGCCGGCTGGTCGCGGGTGGCCTGGCGCAACCTGAGCGGCGGGATCGTGGCCCTGCACCGGGGCTTCAAGGAGAGCTGAGCCCCCTGGGCGGCTGACTCCCCCCAGGCAGCTGATTTCTACGGCGAGCTGAGGACCATGTACGGGTCGCCCGGCTCGTCCAGCTCCCGTCGCAGGCCGCCGCTGGGCGGTCTCGGGATGCGCGGCTCGTGCACGCCTCCGCCGCCCTCGCCGGGGCCGAAGTCGAACCACACGTAGACCATCGAGTCCCGCGGCACCTCGGCCTCGGGCTGCGGGTACTGGCGTACGACGTAGTCGACGACGGCGAGATGGAAGTCGGGCCGGTCCGGCGCGTTGAGGGACAGGCCCCGCGCCCGGGCCGTCTCGCGCGCGTCCACGGCCATCAGACCGACCAGACGCGGTACGCGCACTTCGGGTGCTTTGCGGGATATCTGCACAGATGTCACCCCCAGCGGTACAGGAAGGGTAACTCCGGTCCCGTACCGGCCGGAAGCGACAGATGTCTTTCTGTGACAGTCGACTACGCAGTGTGATGCCGTCGTCTCAGAGGTCGAGTCGGTAGCAGTGCCCCGCGCGCTCCGAGGCCGACGTCGTGAACGTCTCGGCGAGGCGCATTCCCAGCCGCCGTGTGACCGCGATGGACCGGCTGTTGCGGGCGTCGACCATCGCCACCACGCCCGGTACGCCGGCCGCCCGCATCCGCTCCAGCGTCTGCCGCGCGGCCGCGGTGACATACCCCCTGCCCCAGTGCTCCCGGCCCAGGCGCCAGCCGATCTCGATCTCCCCCTTGGGCCCCCAGTCCCGCTCCCAGGGCTGGGCGCCCGTGAAGCCGACGACCTGCCCGGACTCGTCGAGCATGGTCCACAGGCAGTAGCCGCGCTCGGCGTCGTGCCGGCGCTGGCGGGCGGTGAGTTCCTCGTAGACCGACAGTTCGGCGGCCTTTCCGCCGTGGAACTCCATGACGTCCGGGTCGTCGAAGATCCGGTGCCAGACGAACGCGTCCTCGTGGGTGGGCACACGAAGCCGCACAGCGGGGAGGGCTCGGTTCACGGAGGATCCCTTCAGCAGGTGATCGATACCGCTGCATAGACTGCCCATGTCCTGTGCCGGCCGGCACACAGATTCCGAAGCTTGGGGAGATCCCGCCGTGACCGTCGTGACCGAGCCTCTCTCCGAGAACACCGCCGATGTGATCGTCGTGGGCGCGGGGCCGGCCGGCTCCACGACCGCCTATCACCTCGCCAAGGCGGGACTCGACGTCCTCCTGCTGGAGAAGACCGCGTTCCCGCGCGAGAAGGTCTGCGGCGACGGCCTCACCCCGCGCGCCGTCAAACAGCTCGTGGCGATGGGCATCGACATCTCGGAGGAGGCCGGCTGGCTGCGCAACAAGGGCCTGCGGATCATCGGCGGCGGAGTGCGCCTCCAGCTCGACTGGCCGGATCTCGCCTCCTTCCCCGACTACGGCCTCGTCCGCAAGCGCGACGACTTCGACGATCAGCTCGCCCGGCAGGCCCAGAAGGCGGGCGCCCGGCTGTTCGAGCGCTGCAACGTCGGCGCCCCGGTCATCGACGACCGCACCGGCCGGATCACCGGCGTGCACGCCAAGCTCGGCGAGGAGAAGCGCGAAGTCACCTTCCACGCGCCGCTGGTCGGGGCAGCCGACGGCAACTCCACGCGCCTTTCCCTGGCGATGGGCCTGCACCGCCGTGAGGACCGCCCGATGGGCGTGGCCGTACGGACGTATTTCGAGAGTCCCCGCCACGAGGACGACTACCTGGAGTCCTGGCTGGAGCTCTGGGACCGCCGGGGCCCGGGGGAGGACCGGCTCCTGCCCGGCTACGGCTGGATCTTCGGCATGGGCGACGGCACCTCGAACGTCGGCCTGGGCGTGCTCAACACCTCCGACTCCTTCAAGGAGCTGGACTGGCGCGAGGTCCTGAAGGCCTGGTGCGCGTCCATGCCGGAGGACTGGGGCTACACCCCCGACCACATGACCGGCCCGATCCGCGGGGCGGCGCTCCCGATGGCCTTCAACCGCCAGCCGCACTACACCAAGGGCCTGCTGCTCGTCGGTGACGCCGGCGGCCTGGTGAACCCCTTCAACGGCGAGGGCATCGCCTACGCCATGGAGTCCGGCCAGATCGCCGCCGACGTCATCGTCCAGGCCCACGCCCGCTCCACCCCGGCCCGGCGCGAGCTGGCGCTCCAGCACTACCCGCGCGTGCTCAAGGACACCTACGGCGGCTACTACACGCTCGGCCGCGCCTTCGTGAAGCTCATCGGCAACCCGAAGGTCATGCAGATCGCCACGCAGCGCGGTCTCACGCACCCGATGCTGATGAAGTTCACGCTGAAGCTCCTCGCGAACCTCACGGACCCGACCGGCGGCGACGCGATGGACCGCATCATCAACGGGCTGAGCAAGGTGGCCCCGAAGGCCTGATCACGCACGCGGCGCCGGGCCTGATCAGGCACTCAGCGCCTCGGCGTTGGCGGCCCGGCGCGCGAGCACCTCGTCC
>KL569101.1:159470-160237 GCA_000715635.1 Streptomyces violaceus
ACCTGCCGCAGCGCGTCCTTCCGCTCCCGCTGGGAGAGTCGGTCCAGATAGAGCTGCCCGGCGCAGTGGTCGGCCTCGTGGGCGAGGCAGCGGGCGAAGTATCCCGTGCCCTCGATCACGACCGGCTGGCCGTCCCTGTCGAACCCGCGCACGACGGCCCGGTCCGGCCGCGGTACGTCCATGGTGGCGCCCGGCACCGACAGGCACCCCTCGCCCTCGTCGAGCAGCCTCCTGTGAGCGGCGTCGAGCGGCTCCAGGACCGGGTTGACGATGTGCCCGACGTGCCGCACCCCGTCGTCGTCCGGGCAGTCGTACACGAACAGCCGCAGGTCGACACCGACCTGGTTCGCCGCGAGCCCGGCCCCGTCCGCGAGGTACATGGTCAGGAACATGTCGTCGATGAGCGCGGCGAGGTCCGGGCCGAACTCGGTGACGTCCCGGCACGGCTTGTGCAGGACCTCCTCGCCGGCCTCGGTGATCCGCCTGACCTTCCCGTGCCGGGCCTCGGGCGCGAGCCGGGGGTACGAGTCGACGGGCCGTCCCTGTACGAAGACGCTTGGCATCTGCTGTCTCTCCCTCTGTGTCGGTGAGGTTCCTGTGGGCGGGAACCGGGCCACGCGGCATCGAAAGCCGCGCCCTTCCCGCCGGGACTCATGACAACAGAACGCGCACGGCCGTCCCAGACGGACTCCGGCCACAAACGCGCGACGGAGAGACGAGACAGGGAGCCTCTGCAGCGCGTGTACGAGCCGCGCTACCGGCTGGGG
>KL569101.1:160442-161242 GCA_000715635.1 Streptomyces violaceus
GGCTGTTGCCCGACACATCCGGCCTCGGGCAGGCCGGGAGAGAGCCGCCTGGGCGGCTTGTGAGGGGTGAACGGACCGGGAGGGCCGCTGCCGGATCGGCGGCGGCCCTCAGCCCGTAGGGGAGATCGAAGGAGTCAGAGGACGCGTACGGCGCCCGACGCCGGGTAACCCGACAGGTCCTGGATGACGACGCCCTTGGACGGGTTGGCCGCGTCCAGGTACTGGCCGTCTCCGATGTAGACACCCACGTGGTACGCGGAGCCCTTGCCGCCCCAGTAGAGGATGTCGCCGACCTGGACGTCGGACAGCGGCACGTCCGTGCCGGCCATCGACTGGTCCTGCGAGACGCGCGGCAGGTCCACACCAACCTGCTTGTACGCGGCCTGCACGAGGGAGGAGCAGTCCCAGGCGCTGGGACCGGTGGCGCCCATGACGTAGGCGTCACCCACCTGTGCCTTGAGGAAGGCGACGACGGTCGCGACGCTGCCGCTGGCAGGCGCGGTCGTCGAGGTCGACGTCGACGCGGAGGCGGAGAGGGTGGCTCGCTCGGCGCTGCGCGTGGCACGCTCGGCGGCGGCCTTGCGGGCGGCCTCGGCGGCCTTCTTCTTGGCCTCAGCCTTCTTCTTCGCCTCGGCGAGGTCCTTCTTGGCCTCCGTGGCGGCCTTGGCGGCGGCGGCGTCACGCTCGGCGCGCAGCTCGTAGTTCGCGGCCGCCTGCTGGGTGGCGTCCGCGGACTGGGCGACCTGAGTGGCCATATCGGCCGTCAGGGTGGGCAGTTCGATGGTCTGCGTCACCGGCTC
>KL569101.1:161459-163425 GCA_000715635.1 Streptomyces violaceus
GCCGCTGCCATGCTGAGAATGCCACCGGTGACTCCGGCACGCATGGCGATCGTCGAGGTCGCACTGCGGCGGGGTTTCCGGTGGCTGCGTATGTGAGCGGTGTGGGACATGGGAACAACCGGTACCAGGGGCTCCTTCATATCTTCAAGAAACGTGTGCTGCGCCACAGTTGTTCAATCGGGCCCTCAAAACCCCCTCGTGAGGCCCTTTATTGACGCCGTAACGGACATTGCGGGCGCACCGTGACCAGGCTGTGATCACGGTCTTTGATCAATACGCCCGAATTGCCCCGCACCTACCACCGGTTGGGTTGATTGGCCAAGCCCCGTTCTCATGACCCTCTCATCGGTGTGACGGAGGTCACGGAACGCTCGCCCCGGTGGTCGCGTCGCGCGCCGTAGATCACGACCCGGTCACGGCCTCGCGAAGATCGTGAACGCGTGCACGCGTCCACACTCCGCTCCACACGCCCTCTGATGTGTGAACGCGGCCTCTACCAAGAGATCGAGTCCATCGCCAATTTGCATGCAAGGGAACCCTCTTGATATTGAGACGGACCCTCTGGCCTGCGCTGACTAGGCAAAATGTCACGTCTGGTGATCACCCGGACGCTTCGCGTGTGAAGATCACCGCTCATCCGACTTCATGATCCTTCGTTAGGTGGTGGAGATCACAAAGCTTGTGCAATACCCCGTGTCGCAGATCACAGAGCGACAGGCATAAGATGCACGCGGTTGGGCTTGTGACCTGCTTCACATGTTCCCGATCTTCGCCGGGACAGGCGAGGTTCGCGGGACGGACGGGGCGGATGTGGGCCCGATGCAAACCGCCAGCAGTCAGTGCCGACTGAGAGGAGCGAGGAGCGGTGAACGCGTATGCGCCCATCCTCGTACTGGGAGCCCTCGGGGCAGGCTTTGCGATCTTCTCCGTGGTCATGGCCACGTTGATCGGGCCCAAGCGGTACAACCGCGCAAAGCTCGAGGCCTACGAGTGCGGCATCGAGCCGACCCCCACGCCGGCCGGCGGCGGGCGCTTCCCGATCAAGTACTACCTGACGGCGATGCTCTTCATCATCTTCGATATCGAGATCGTCTTCCTCTACCCCTGGGCCGTCACCTTCGACGCCCTGGGGATCTTCGGGCTCGTGGAGATGCTGCTCTTCGTGCTCACCGTCTTCGTCGCGTACGCGTACGTATGGCGGCGCGGCGGCCTGGAATGGGACTGAGGGGCCTTTAGTCATGGGACTCGAAGAAAAACTGCCGAGCGGCTTCCTGCTGACCACCGTCGAGCAGGCCGCGGGCTGGGTGCGCAAGTCGTCGGTCTTCCCCGCCACGTTCGGCCTCGCCTGCTGCGCCATCGAGATGATGACCACCGGCGCCGGCCGCTACGACCTGGCGCGCTTCGGCATGGAGGTCTTCCGGGGCTCGCCGCGCCAGGCGGACCTGATGATCGTCGCCGGCCGGGTCAGCCAGAAGATGGCGCCGGTGCTCCGGCAGGTCTACGACCAGATGCCGAACCCCAAGTGGGTGATCTCCATGGGGGTCTGCGCCTCCTCGGGCGGCATGTTCAACAACTACGCCATCGTCCAGGGTGTCGACCACATCGTGCCGGTCGACATCTATCTCCCCGGCTGCCCGCCACGGCCGGAGATGCTGATGGACGCCATCCTCAAGCTCCACCAGAAGATCCAGAGCTCCAAGCTCGGCGTGAACGCCGAGGAGGCGGCCCGCGAGGCGGAGGAGGCGGCGCTCAAGGCCCTGCCCACGATCGAGATGAAGGGGCTGCTGCGATGAGCGACGCGAACGGTACGGGCGGCGCCAACCCCGAGAAGGACCTGTCGGCCTCCAACCTCCCCGGCCGGCGCGGCGAGGGCGGCGAGGAGATCCGCGTCCAGCGCGGCATGTTCGGCGCCAATAACGGCGGCGACACCTCCGGCTACGGCGGCCTGGTCCGCTCGGTCCGGCTC
>KL569101.1:163624-169219 GCA_000715635.1 Streptomyces violaceus
GGCTCCGGGACCGGCGACCCGCCCCTACGGCGGCTGGTTCGACGAGGTCGCCGACGAGCTCGAGGGAGCCCTGGAGGAACAGGACCTGCTCCCCGGGAACGCCATCGAGAAGACGGTCGTCGACCGTGACGAACTGACCTTCCACATCGAGCGCGAGCACCTGGTCCGCGTCGCCCGCACCCTGCGCGACGACCCGGCCCTGCGCTTCGAGCTGTGCACCGGCGTCAGCGGCGTCCACTACCCGAACGACAAGGGCCGCGAGCTGCACGCCGTCTACCACCTGCGCTCGATCACCCACAACCGGCTGATCCGCCTGGAGGTCAGCGCCCCCGACAGCGACCCGCACATCCCGTCGCTGTTCTCCGTCTATCCGACGAACGACTGGCACGAGCGCGAGACGTACGACTTCTTCGGCATCGTCTTCGACGGTCACCCGGCCCTGACGCGGATCATGATGCCGGACGACTGGCAGGGCTTCCCGCAGCGCAAGGACTACCCCCTCGGCGGCATCCCCGTCGAGTACAAGGGCGCCCAGATCCCGGCTCCGGACCAGCGGAGGTCGTACTCATGAGCACTTCGCACGCCTCCCCTCGCGACACCACCGAGGGCACCGTCTACACCGTCACCGGCGGCGACTGGGACGAGGTCGTCGAGTCGGCGGCCCGCGCCGACGACGAGCGCATCGTCGTCAACATGGGCCCGCAGCACCCGTCCACGCACGGCGTGCTCCGCCTGATCCTGGAGATCGAGGGCGAGACCGTCACCGAGGCCCGCTGCGGCATCGGCTACCTGCACACCGGCATCGAGAAGAACCTCGAGTACCGGACGTGGACGCAGGGCACGACGTTCGTGACGCGCATGGACTACCTGACGCCGTTCTTCAACGAGACGGCGTACTGCCTCGGCGTCGAGAAGCTCCTCGGCATCGAGGAGCAGATCCCGGACCGCGCCTCGATCATCCGCGTGCTGCTCATGGAGCTGAACCGGCTGTCGTCGCACCTGGTGTGCATCGCCACCGGCGGCATGGAGCTCGGCGCCACCACGGTCATGATCTACGGATTCCGTGATCGTGAACTCATTCTCGATATCTACGAGCTGATCACCGGCCTGCGGATGAACCACGCGTACATCCGCCCCGGCGGACTCGCCCAGGACCTGCCGCCCGGCGCGGTGGACCAGATCCGCGAGTTCGTGAAGAAGATGAAGAAGAACCTCCCGGAGTACGACAAGCTCGCCACCGGGAACCCCATCTTCAAGGCCCGCATGCAGGACGTCGGCTACCTGGACCTGGCCGGCTGCATGGCCCTCGGTGCGACGGGCCCGGTCCTGCGCTCCACCGGCCTGCCGCACGACCTGCGCAAGACCCAGCCGTACTGCGGCTACGAGACGTACGACTTCGACGTCCCGACCGCCGACACCTGCGACTCCTACGGCCGCTTCCTCATCCGGCTCGAGGAGATGCGCCAGTCGCTCAGGATCGTCGAGCAGTGCCTGGACCGGCTCAAGCCCGGACCGGTCATGGTCGCCGACAAGAAGATCGCCTGGCCCGCCCAGCTCGCCCTCGGGCCCGACGGCCTCGGCAACTCCCTCGACCACATCAAGAAGATCATGGGCACCTCCATGGAGGCCCTGATCCACCACTTCAAGCTGGTCACCGAGGGCTTCCGTGTCCCGCCGGGTCAGGCGTACGCGGCGGTCGAGTCGCCCAAGGGCGAACTCGGCGTGCACGTCGTGTCCGACGGCGGCACCCGCCCCTACCGGGTCCACTTCCGCGACCCGTCCTTCACCAACCTGCAGGCCATGGCGGCGATGTGCGAAGGCGGCCAGGTCGCCGACGTCATCGTCGCCGTCGCGTCCATCGACCCCGTGATGGGAGGCGTCGACCGGTGACCACCTCATCTTCCGAGCGGGGCGTCAGCCTGGGCATGCCCGAACTGCCCGCGCCCGCCTACCCGGACGACGTCCGGGCCCGTCTGGAGACGGACGCGCGCGAGGTCATCGCCCGCTACCCGGACTCCCGGTCCGCCCTCCTGCCGCTGCTGCACCTCGTGCAGTCGGAGGAGGGGCACGTCACGCGCACGGGAATGCGGTTCTGCGCGGACATGCTCGGCCTGACCACGGCCGAGGTCACCGCGGTCGCCACCTTCTACACCATGTACCGGCGCCGGCCGAGCGGTGACTACCAGGTGGGGGTGTGCACCAACACCCTGTGTGCCGTGATGGGCGGGGACGCGATCTTCGAGGAGCTCCAGGAGCACCTCGGCGTCGGCAACGGCGAGACCACCGACGACGGCAAGGTCACCCTGGAGCACATCGAGTGCAACGCGGCCTGCGACTTCGCGCCGGTCGTGATGGTCAACTGGGAGTTCTTCGACAACCAGACCCCGGGCAGCGCCAAGCGCCTCGTCGACGACCTGCGCGCGGGACGGCCGGTCACGCCCACGCGCGGCGCTCCCCTGTGCACGTTCAAGGAGACCGCCCGGGTCCTGGCCGGTTTCCCCGACGAGCGGGACGGGGCCGTCGAGTCCGGAGGAAGCGCCGGACACGCTTCCCTGGTCGGCCTGAAGCTCGCCAAGGGGGAGGCCGCACCCGCGCGCGTGGTGCATCCCCGCGGTGAGGCGGCCCGGACCGAGGCACCCCACGACCCGTCACCGACGGAGCACTTGAGCTCGCACGACGCGCCGCAGGACACGTCGGCCTCCGACCCGGCCCACCCGGCCGGGCCCGCCGCCGAGGAGGGGGAGTGATGACCTTGGCACCCGAGCTGAAAGACATGAGCCCCGAGAAGCTGCTCGCACCGGTGCTGTCGGCCTTCTGGGACGAGGACAAGTCCTGGACGCTGGACGTGTACCGGAGGCACGAGGGGTACGAAGGGCTTCGCAAGGCGCTCGCGATGTCGCCGGACGACCTGATCGCGTACGTCAAGGAGTCCGGTCTGCGCGGGCGCGGCGGCGCGGGATTCCCGACGGGGATGAAGTGGCAGTTCATTCCCCAGGGGGATGGAAAGCCGCACTATCTAGTTGTCAACGCCGACGAGTCGGAGCCGGGGACGTGCAAGGACATCCCGCTCCTCTTCGCGAACCCGCACAGCCTCATCGAGGGCATGATCATCGCGTGTTACGCCATCAGGTCTTCGCATGCCTTCATCTATCTGCGTGGTGAAGTGGTCCCGGTTCTGCGGCGGTTGCACTCGGCCGTGCGCGAGGCGTACGAGGCGGGTTTCCTGGGCGAGAACATCCAGGGCAGCGGACTCGACCTCGACATCACCGTGCACGCGGGCGCGGGCGCGTACATCTGCGGTGAGGAGACCGCACTGCTGGACTCGCTCGAAGGCCGCCGGGGCCAACCGCGGCTTCGTCCCCCCTTCCCTGCTGTCGCGGGCCTCTACGCGTGCCCGACTGTTGTGAACAACGTCGAGTCGATCGCGTCGGTTCCCGCGATCATGACCCGGGGCAAGGACTGGTTCCGGTCGATGGGGAGTGAGAAGTCGCCCGGCTTCACGCTCTACTCCCTCAGCGGCCACGTCGCCAGCCCCGGCCAGTACGAGGCGCCGCTCGGGATCACGCTCCGCCAGCTCCTCGACATGAGCGGCGGGATGCGCCCCGGGCACCGCCTCAAGTTCTGGACGCCGGGCGGCTCCTCGACCCCGATGTTCACCGACGAGCACCTCGACGTCCCTCTTGATTACGAAGGAGTGGGCGCCGCGGGTTCCATGCTCGGCACAAAAGCTCTCCAGTGCTTCGACGAGACGACCTGCGTGGTGCGGGCCGTCACGCGCTGGACCGAGTTCTACGCCCACGAGTCCTGCGGCAAGTGCACGCCCTGCCGCGAAGGCACGTACTGGCTCGTGCAGCTGCTGCGCGACATCGAGGCCGGCAAGGGACGGATGTCCGACCTCGACAAGCTGAACGACATCGCCGACAACATCAACGGCAAGTCCTTCTGCGCCCTCGGCGACGGCGCCGCCTCGCCGATCTTCTCCTCGCTCAAGTACTTCCGCGAGGAGTACGAGCAGCACATCACGGGCCGGGGCTGTCCCTTCGACCCCGCCAAGTCGACGGCTTGGGCCGACCGCACGGAGGTGAACGCATGACCGTGACCACCAACGCTCCCGCAGGCGGGGGAGAGGCGGCGGTCCCGCCGGAGGACCTCGTGTCGCTGACGATCGACGGCGTCGAGCTCAGCGTGCCCAAGGGCACTCTGGTCATCCGGGCCGCCGAACAGCTCGGCATCGAGATCCCCCGGTTCTGCGACCACCCGCTCCTCGATCCGGCCGGCGCCTGCCGCCAGTGCATCGTCGAGGTCGAGGGCCAGCGCAAGCCCATGGCGTCCTGCACCATCACCTGCACCGACGGGATGGTGGTGAAGACCCATCTCACCTCGCCGGTCGCGGAGAAGGCGCAGAAGGGTGTGATGGAGCTCCTGCTCATCAACCACCCGCTGGACTGCCCGGTCTGCGACAAGGGCGGCGAGTGCCCGCTGCAGAACCAGGCCATGTCGCACGGCGACGCCGACTCCCGCTTCGAGGGCCGCAAGCGCACGTACGAGAAGCCCGTGCCGATCTCCACGCAGGTGCTGCTCGACCGTGAGCGGTGCGTGCTGTGCGCCCGCTGCACCCGGTTCTCCAACCAGGTCGCGGGCGACCCGATGATCGAGCTGGTCGAGCGGGGCGCGCTCCAGCAGGTCGGAACCGGCGAGGGCGACCCGTTCGAGTCGTACTTCTCCGGCAACACCATCCAGATCTGCCCGGTCGGCGCGCTGACCTCGGCGGCGTACCGATTCCGCTCCCGCCCCTTCGACCTGGTCTCCTCCCCGTCGGTCTGCGAGCACTGCTCCGGCGGCTGCGCCACGCGCTCCGACCACCGGCGCGGCAAGGTCATGCGGCGGCTCGCGGCCGACGACCCCGAGGTCAACGAGGAGTGGATCTGCGACAAGGGGCGCTTCGGGTTCCGGTACGCGCAGCAGCGTGACCGGCTCGAGACGCCGCTCGTGCGCAACGCCGAGGGCGAGCTGGAACCGGCCTCCTGGCCCGAGGCCCTGCAGATCGCGGCCCAGGGGCTGCTGGCCTCCCGGGGCCGCACCGGTGTCCTGACCGGCGGCCGGCTCACCATCGAGGACGCCTACGCGTACAGCAAGTTCGCGCGCGTGGCGCTCGACACCAACGACATCGACTTCCGCGCGCGCGTGCACAGCAGTGAGGAGGCCGACTTCCTCGCCGCCCAGGTCGCCGGGCGCGGCCGGGACCTCGACGGTACGGGCGTCACCTACACCGCACTGGAGAAGGCGCCCGCCGTCCTGCTGGTCGGATTCGAGGCGGAGGAGGAGGCGCCCGGCGTCTTCCTGCGGCTGCGCAAGGCCTGGCGCAAGCACGGACAGCGGGTCTTCTCGCTGGCCACGCACGCCACGCGTGGTCTGGAGAAGGCCGGTGGCACGCTGCTGCCGGCGGCCCCCGGCACCGAGACCGAGTGGCTGGACGCGCTCGGGAGCGGCGTCGGCCTGGAGGACGACGGCGCCACGGCCGCCGAGGCGCTGCGCGCCGAGGGCGCTGTGATCGTCGTCGGCGAGCGCCTGGCCGCGGTGGCCGGCGGACTCACC
>KL569101.1:169413-169943 GCA_000715635.1 Streptomyces violaceus
CCGGCGAGCTGCAGGCCCTGCTGGTGGCGGGCGTGGAGATCGCCGACCTGCCCGACCCGGCACGCGCGCGTGCCGCACTCGACGAGGTCGGCTTCCTGGTCTCCCTCGAACTGCGGCCCAGCGAGATCAGCCGCGAGGCCGATGTCGTCCTGCCCGTCGGAGCGGTCGCCGAGAAGGCCGGCACCTTCCTCAACTGGGAAGGCCGGGTCCGCTCCTTCGAGGCTGCGCTCAAGCCCGACCAGATGACCCGCCCCCTCGCGCCCACCGACGCGCGCGTGCTGCAGATGCTCGCCGACGCCATGGACGTCCACCTCGGGCTGCCCGATCTGCGCACCGTGCGCGCGGAGATCGACCGGCTCGGCGCCTGGGACGGCCCGCGGGCCGGCGAACCCCTGGAGACCGCGGCCGCGCTGCCCCGCCCGGCCGTCGGCGAGGCCGTACTCGCCGGGCACAGGCTGCTGCTCGACCAGGGCCTCCTCCAGCAGGGCGACGAGGCACTCGCCGGAACCCGGCACGCCGCACGCGCGCGC
>KL569101.1:170220-172696 GCA_000715635.1 Streptomyces violaceus
TGCCGCTGAACTCCAGCGGTGGCGGCGTCGCCTCCGACACCGGCGCGCGGCCCGGCTCCCTCGTCCGCATCGGCCCGGCGACGCTCGCCGGCGAGGCCCCCAAGGAGGTGGAGGCATGAGCCCGTACCTCGCCGCTGAAGACCTCTCGATGTTCGGCCAGGACCCGTGGTGGCTGGTCGTCATCAAGGCGGTGTTCTGCTTCGCCTTCCTGATGGTGACCGTGCTGGTCTCCATCGTCATGGAGCGCAAGGTCGTCGCCTGGATGCAGCTGCGCGTCGGCCCCAACCGGCACGGCCCCTGGGGCATGCTCCAGTCGCTCGCCGACGGCATCAAACTGATGCTCAAGGAGGACGTCGTCGTCAAGCGCGCGGACAAGGCGGTGTACGTCCTCGCGCCGATCATCGCGGCCATCCCGGCCTTCATGGCGATCGCGGTGATCCCCTTCGGCCCGGCCGGCAACGAGATCTCGATCTTCGGCCAGCGCACCACGATGCAGCTCACCGACCTGCCGATCGCGATGCTCTACATCCTCGCGGTCGCCTCGGTCGGCATCTACGGCATCGTCCTCGCGGGCTGGAGCTCCGGCTCGACGTACCCGCTGCTGGGCGGCCTTCGCTCCTGCGCGCAGATGATCTCCTACGAGATCGCGATGGGCGCCGCCTTCGCCTCCGTGTTCCTCTACTCGGGGTCGATGTCGACGTCGACGATCGTCGAGCAGCAGGCCGACCGCTGGTACATCCTGCTGCTGCCGCTCTCCTTCATCCTCTACATCGTCACGATGGTCGGCGAGACCAACCGCGCCCCCTTCGACATGCCGGAGTCCGAGGGCGACCTGGTCGGCGGCTTCAACACCGAGTACTCGTCGATCAAGTTCGCGATGTTCATGCTCGCCGAGTACGTCAACATGGTGACCGTCTCGGCCGTCGCCACCACGCTGTTCCTCGGCGGCTGGCGGGCCCCGTGGCCGATCAGCACCTTCTGGGAGGGCGCGAACCACGGCTGGTGGCCGATGCTCTGGTTCACCGTCAAGGTCCAGCTGCTGCTGTTCATGTTCATCTGGATCCGCGGCACGCTCCCGCGCGTCCGCTACGACCAGCTGATGAAGCTCGGCTGGAAGGTCCTCATCCCGGTCTCGCTGGTGTGGCTGATGCTCGTCGCCACCGTCCGGGCGCTGCGGAACGAGAACTACGACTTCGCCGACATCGTGCTCTACGTCGGCGGCGGCGTGCTGGCCCTGTTGCTGCTCTCCTTCGTCGTCGACATGTTCCGCGATAAGTCGAAGCAGGCCGGGTTGCCGGCCGAGGCCCCGGCGGCCTTCGACCCCATGGCGGGCGGATACCCCGTACCGCCGCTGCCCGGACAGGAGCTTCCGCCGGCTCCGCGACGCCCCTCGCGCCGGGAGCGGGAGCTGATTGTCAGTGGTGGGCCCGATACTCAGAGTGACAAATCTCTGGGCGGATCTACGGATGGAAAGGAGGCGTCCGATGACTGAGGAACCGAAGGACACCAAGCCCGGTTTCCAGAACCCCGTGGCCGGCTTCGGCGTGACCTTCAAGGCCATGTTCAAGAAGCGGCTGACCGAGCAGTACCCGGAGCAGCAGAAGACCACGGCTCCGCGCTTCCACGGACGGCACCAGCTCAACCGCCATCCGGACGGCCTGGAGAAATGCGTCGGCTGTGAACTGTGCGCGTGGGCCTGCCCCGCGGACGCGATCTATGTGGAGGGCGCGGACAACACCGACGAGGAGCGCTACTCGCCGGGCGAGCGCTACGGCCGCGTCTACCAGATCAACTACGCCCGCTGCATCCTGTGCGGCCTGTGCATCGAGGCGTGCCCCACCCGCGCGCTCACGATGACGAACGAGTTCGAGCTGGCCGACTCCAGCCGGGCCAACCTCATCTACACCAAGGAGCAGTTGCTCGCCGGTCTCGAGGACGGCATGGTCGACTCGCCCCACGCCATCTACCCGGGGACGGACGAACAGGACTACTACCGGGGCCTGGTCACCGAGGCCGCGCCCGGCACGGAGCAGCAGGTCGCTCACTCCAAGGGCGAGGTCGTGCAGGAGGCCGACTCCACCTTCGGCGGGACCGAGCCGGCGTCGGAGAAGGTGATCGACCGATGACCGCCCAGCTCGCCGCCTACTCCACCTCCACCGGAGAGGCCGTCCAGTTCTGGATCCTCGGCACGATCGCGGTGATCGGCGCCCTGGGCACCATCCTCATGAAGAGGGCCGTGCACAGCGCCCTCTGCCTCGCCGGGACCATGATCATTCTGGCGGTGTTCTACCTCGCCAACGGCGCCTACTTCCTGGGCGTCGTGCAGATCGTCGTCTACACCGGCGCGATCATGATGCTGTTCCTGTTCGTGGTGATGCTCGTCGGCGTGACCGCGGCGGACTCCCTGAAGGAGACCATCAAGGGCCAGCGCTGGCTGGCCCTGCTGTGCGGTCTCGGCTTCGGCATCCTGCTGATC
>KL569101.1:172926-173849 GCA_000715635.1 Streptomyces violaceus
GCTTCGGCATCCTGCTGATCGGCGGCATCGGCAACGCCTCCCTCACGGAGTTC
Organism: Streptomyces violaceus; assembly: GCA_000715635.1. Classification (GTDB taxonomy): domain Bacteria; phylum Actinomycetota; class Actinomycetes; order Streptomycetales; family Streptomycetaceae; genus Streptomyces; species Streptomyces violaceus. The sequence goes on from KL569101.1 coordinate 172,980, forward strand.
AACGGCATCGGCCAGGCGAACGCCGGGGGCAACGTGGAGGGCATCGCCGCCCTCATCTTCACCAAGTACGTCTTCGCGTTCGAGATCACCGGCGCCCTGCTCATCACGGCCGCCGTCGGCGCCATGGTGCTCACCCACCGCGAGCGCACCGAGCGCGCCAAGACGCAGCGCGAACTCTCCGAGGAGCGGGTCCGCGATGGCAGGCAACTGCCGCCGCTGCCGGCCCCCGGTGTGTACGCCCGGCACAACGCGGTCGACATCGCGGGCCTGCTGCCCGACGGCACCCCGTCCGACCTCACCGTCAGCAAGACGCTGCGCGAGCGCGGCCAGATCCGCGACGTGTCGCAGGAGGCGCTCAACGACCTCAAGGCCCTGGAACAGCGGTCCGAGGAGCGCCTGGAGCGCAGGGTGATCGGGCCTGCGAAGCCCAAGCGGTCCGAGGAGGCGTCGAAGTGAACCCCGTCAACTACCTCTATCTCGCGGCCCTGCTGTTCACGATCGGCGCCACCGGCGTGCTGATCAGGCGCAACGCGATCGTCGTGTTCATGTGCATCGAGCTCATGCTCAACGCCTGCAACCTCGCGTTCGTCGCCTTCTCCCGCATGCACGGCAACCTCGACGGCCAGATCATCGCGTTCTTCACGATGGTCGTCGCCGCCGCCGAGGTCGTGGTCGGGCTCGCGATCATCGTGTCCCTGTTCCGTGCCCGTCACTCGGCCTCGGTCGACGACGCCAGCCTGATGAAGCTGTAAGGGGTCGGAAGAATCGTGGAGAACCTGATTGCGCTGCTGGTGGCGGCGCCCCTGCTCGGAGCGGTGGTCCTGCTGTGCGGCGGCCGCCGGCTGGACGCCGTCGGCCACTGGATCGGCA
>KL569101.1:174040-175506 GCA_000715635.1 Streptomyces violaceus
CCGCCGGCCACTGGATCGGCACGGCCCTCGCCGCCTCCTCCTTCGTGCTCGGCCTGGTCCTGTTCACCGACATGCTGGGCAAGGACGCGGACCACCGCGAGATGGGCCAGTACCTGTTCAGCTGGATCCCGGTCGAGGGCTTCCAGGCGGACGTCGCCTTCCAGCTCGACCAGCTGTCGATGACGTTCGTCCTGCTGATCTCGGGCGTCGGCTCGCTGATCCACCTCTACTCCGTGGGGTACATGGAGCACGACGAGCGGCGCCGCCGCTTCTTCGGCTATCTGAACCTGTTCCTCGCGGCGATGCTGCTGCTCGTCCTCGCCGACAACTACCTGCTGCTGTACGTCGGCTGGGAGGGCGTCGGTCTCGCCTCCTACCTGCTGATCGGCTTCTGGCAGCACAAGCCCAGCGCCGCCACGGCCGCGAAGAAGGCCTTCCTGGTCAACCGCGTCGGCGACATGGGCCTGTCCGTCGCGATCATGCTGATGTTCCTCTGGTTCGGCACCTTCGCCTTCGGGCCGGTGCTCGGCAGCCACGAGGAGGCCGGGCTCGCCGGTGCCGCCGGTGAGGACAAGTTGACCGCCATCGCCCTGATGCTGCTGCTCGCGGCCTGCGGCAAGTCCGCCCAGGTGCCGCTGCAGTCCTGGCTCGGGGACGCGATGGAGGGCCCGACCCCGGTCTCGGCCCTCATCCACGCCGCGACGATGGTGACGGCGGGCGTGTACCTGATCGTCCGCTCCGGAGCCGTCTTCAACGGCGCCCCGGACGCCCAGCTGGTCGTCACCGTCGTAGGTGCCGTCACGCTCCTCTTCGGTGCGATCGTCGGTTGCGCGAAGGACGACATCAAGAAGGCGCTGGCCGGCTCGACCATGTCGCAGATCGGCTACATGGTGCTCGCCGCGGGCCTCGGCCCCATCGGCTACGTCTTCGCGATCATGCACCTGGTGACGCACGGCTTCTTCAAGGCGGGGCTGTTCCTCGGCGCCGGTTCGGTCATGCACGGCATGAACGACGAGGTCGACATGCGCCGCTACGGCGGACTGCGCAAGTACATGCCGATCACCTTCGTCACCTTCGGCCTCGGCTACCTGGCCATCATCGGCTTCCCGGGCCTGTCCGGCTTCTTCTCCAAGGACATGATCATCGAGTCGGCGTTCGCCAAGGGCGGCACCGAGGGCTGGATCCTCGGCGCCTGCGCCCTGCTGGGCGCGGCCATCACGGCGTACTACATGACGCGAGTGATGCTGATGACGTTCTTCGGCGAGGAGCGCTGGCGCAACGCCCCGACGCCGTCCCCGGCCGAGCCGAGCGCGGAGCCCGCCGCCGAGACCCGCGGCGAGTACACCCCGCCGCATCCGCACGAGTCGCCCAAGGTCATGACGATCCCGATGATCGTGCTGGCCGTCGGGTCGGTGTTCGGCGGCGCGTTCTTCAGCATCGGCGACCGCTTCGTGCACTGGCTGGGG
>KL569101.1:175753-176242 GCA_000715635.1 Streptomyces violaceus
GGCTGGAGCCCGTCACCGGGCACAGCCACGGCAACCCGCCGATCAGCGCCCTCACGGTCACGCTGTCCACGGTCGCCGTGATGGTCGTCGGTGTCGCCTTGGCATGGGGGCAGTACGGCCGCCGCCCGGTCCCGGCCGTCGCCCCGCGCGGATCGCTGCTCACCCGGGCCGCCCGGCGCGACCTGCTCCAGGACGACTTCAACCACGTCGTCCTGGTCCGCGGCGGCGAACACCTCACGCGGTCCCTGGTCTACGTCGACCACACCCTGGTCGACGGCGTCGTCAACGGCACGGCGGCCTCGGTCGGCGGCCTCTCCGGGCGGATGCGCAAGCTGCAGAACGGCTTCGCCCGCTCCTACGCGGTCTCGATGTTCGGCGGTGCGGCGGTCCTGGTCGCCGTGACCCTGCTGATGAGGGCGGTCTGATACCGATGTCCTTTCCTCTGCTGACAGCGACAGCGGCGCTCCCGGCCGTCGGGGCGATCGCCAC
>KL569101.1:176470-179252 GCA_000715635.1 Streptomyces violaceus
GGCTGGCGCTGCTCTTCTCGCTCGCCACGCTCGTCCTGGCGATCGTCGTCCTGGTGCGCTTCGACCCGGACGGCGACCGCTACCAGCTCACCGAGTCCCACTCCTGGATCGCGGACTTCGGCGTCCGCTACGAACTGGGCGTGGACGGCATCGCGGTGGCGCTGATCGCGCTCACGGCGCTGCTGATCCCGTTCATCATCCTCGCGGGCTGGCACGACGCCGACCCCCTGGAGACCGGGAGCACTCGGTGGCGGCCGACGCAGGGCTTCTTCGCCCTGATCCTGGCAGTCGAGGCGATGGTGATCATCTCCTTCGAGGCCACCGACGTCTTCCTCTTCTACATCTTCTTCGAAGCCATGCTGATCCCGATGTACTTCCTCATCGGCGGCTTCGGGGACCGTGCCCACGAGCACGGCGAGAAGGCGGCGGCGACGCAACGGTCGTACGCGGCGGTCAAGTTCCTGCTCTACAACCTGGCCGGCGGCTTGATCATGCTGGCCGCGGTGATCGGCCTGTACGTGGTCGCCGGGAACTTCTCACTCACGGAGATCGCCGAGGCCCGGGCCAACGGCTCGCTCGACATGGCGACCAACACCGAACGGTGGCTGTTCCTGGGCTTCTTCTTCGCCTTCGCGGTGAAGGCGCCCCTGTGGCCGCTGCACACCTGGCTGCCCAACGCGATGCAGGAGTCCACCGCCCCGGTCGCCGTGCTCATCACGGCCGTCGTCGACAAGGTCGGCACCTTCGCGATGCTCCGCTTCTGCCTCCAGCTCTTCCCGGAGGCGAGCAAGTGGGCGACGCCCGCGATCCTCGTCCTCGCCCTGATCAGCATCATCTACGGGGCGCTGCTCGCGGTCGGCCAGCGCGACATCAAGCGGCTTGTGGCCTACGCGTCGATCTCCCACTTCGGCTTCATCATCATGGGCATCTTCGCGATGACCAGCCAGGGCCAGTCCGGGGCGACGCTCTACATGGTCAACCACGGCATCTCGACCGCCGCGCTGATGCTGGTGGCGGGCTTCCTGATCTCCCGGCGCGGCTCGCGGCTCATCGCCGACTACGGCGGAGTGCAGAAGGTCGCGCCGGTGCTTGCCGGCACCTTCCTGATCGGCGGCCTGGCGACCCTGTCGCTGCCCGGCCTGGCACCGTTCGTCAGTGAGTTCCTGGTCTTGGTCGGCACGTTCACGCGGTACCCGGCGGTCGGCATCATCGCCACCTTCGGCATCGTCCTGGCCGCGCTCTACACCCTCGTCCTCTACCAGAGGACGATGACGGGCCCGGTGAAACCCGAGATCGCGAAGATGCCGGACCTCAGGGTGCGTGAACTCGTGGTCGTCGCCCCGCTGGTCGTGCTGCTGATCTTCCTGGGCGTCTACCCGAAGCCCCTCACGCAGGTCATCGACCCGGCGGTCAAACAGACCATGTCCGACGTACAGCAGAAGGACCCCAAGCCCGAGGTGGAGGCGGCCAAGTGAGCGCAACAGCCGTCCACAGCCTGTGGACAACGGCGGCCGAACCGATCTCGAAGATCGACGCGCCGAAGATCGAATACGGGCAGCTCGCCCCCACCCTGATCATCGTCGGTGCGGCGATCGTCGGGATCCTGGTCGAGGCGTTCGTACCGCGCAAGTCCCGTTACTACGTCCAGATGTTCGTGTCCGTCGTCGCGATCGCGGCGGCCTTCGCGGCGGTCGTGGCCCTCGCGGCCGACGGGTACGGCACGACCAAGGCGCACATCGCGGCGATGGGCGCCATCGCGGTGGACGGACCGGCCCTCTTCCTGCAGGGCACGATCCTGCTGGCGGCCCTGGTCGGCCTGTTCACCTTCGCCGAGCGGCGCCTCGACCCTGTGGTGCACGGCAACCGCGTGGACTCCTTCGCCGCACAGGCCGCGTCCGTGCCGGGCAGCGAGAGCGAGAAGGCGGCGGTCAAGGCCGGGTTCACCACCACCGAGGTGTTCCCGCTGCTGCTGTTCGCCGTCGCCGGCATGCTGATCTTCCCGGCGGCCAACGACCTGCTGACGCTGTTCGTGGCGCTGGAGGTCTTCTCGCTCCCGCTGTACCTGCTGTGCGCGCTGGCCCGCCGCAAGCGGCTGATGTCGCAGGAGGCGGCGGTCAAGTACTTCCTGCTCGGCGCCTTCGCCTCCGCGTTCACCCTGTTCGGCATCGCGCTGCTGTACGGCTACGCGGGCTCGATGTCGTACGCGACGATCGCGCAGGTCGTCGACGGCACGGTGCAGGACGTCAACCCGGCGCTCGCCGGCACCATGGGCAACGACGCGCTGCTGCTGGTCGGCGCCGCGCTGCTGGTCATGGGCCTGCTGTTCAAGGTGGGCGCGGTGCCGTTCCACATGTGGACGCCGGACGTGTACCAGGGCGCGCCGACGCCGGTGACCGGTTTCATGGCGGCGGCGACGAAGGTCGCGGCGTTCGGCGCGCTGCTGCGCGTGCTGTACGTCGTCCTGCCGGGCCTGCGCTGGGACTGGCGCCCGGTCATGTGGGCCGTGGCGATCATCACCATGCTGGGCGGTGCGATCGTCGCGATCACGCAGACCGACATCAAGAGGCTGCTGGCGTACTCCTCGATCGCGCACGCCGGGTTCATCCTCGCGGGTGTCATCGCGACCACGCCGGACGGTGTGTCGTCGGTGCTGTTCTACCTGGCGGCGTACTCGTTCGTGACGATCGGCGCCTTCGCGGTGGTCACGCTCGTGAGGGACGCGGGCGGCGAGGCGACGCACCTGTCCAAGTGGGCGGGGCTCGGCCGGCGCTCGCCGCTGGTG
>KL569101.1:179411-182688 GCA_000715635.1 Streptomyces violaceus
GGCCGGCGCTCGCCGCTGGTGGCAGCCGTGTTCGCGGTGTTCCTGCTGGCCTTCGCGGGCATTCCGCTGACGTCCGGCTTCGCCGGGAAGTTCGCCGTGTTCAAGGCGGCGGCGGAGGGCGGGGCCGCCCCGCTGGTCGTGGTCGGTGTGATCTCGTCGGCGATCGCGGCGTTCTTCTACATCCGCGTCATCGTGCTGATGTTCTTCAGCGAGCCGCGGCCGGAGGGCCCGACGGTGGCCGTGCCGTCGCCGCTGACGATGACGGCGATCGGGGTGGGCGTGGCGGTCACGCTGGTGCTCGGTGTGGCGCCGCAGTACTTCCTGGATCTGGCCGGGCAGGCGGGGGTGTTCGTGCGCTGACCATGCGCTTGCCGGTGGGCGGCGGCCCGGCGTCCCTTCTCGGGGTGCCGGGCCGTCGGCCTTGAGGTCGGCCTTGAAGGGGGTGGTCGCCCAGCCTGTGGATAACTTCGGGGCTGTCGGTGGCGACCCCTATCGTGGGGGCAGTGGTCGAGGGACGACGTACGGGGGACAGGACGATGGGTGGGACGGGCGGTATCGCTGAGATGTCAGTGACGCAGAGCGAGGCGCTGGCCACGCTGCACCGGGTCTTCGGGTATGAGGCCTTCCGGGGCGAGCAGGAAGCGGTCATCGAGCACGTGGTCGCGGGCGGTGACTCCGTCGTGCTCATGCCGACCGGCGCCGGCAAGTCCCTGTGCTACCAGGTTCCGGCCCTGGTCAGGCCCGGTACGGGGGTCGTCGTCTCCCCGCTCATCGCCCTGATGCAGGACCAGGTGGACGCGCTGCGGGCGCTGGGCGTGCGGGCCGGGTTCATGAACTCCACGCAGGACTTCGACGAGCGGCGGCTGGTGGAGGCCGAGTTCCTCGCTGGCGAGCTGGACCTGCTGTACCTGGCGCCGGAGCGGCTGCGGCTGGAGAACACGCTCGATCTGCTCTCGCGCGGGAAGATCTCCGTGTTCGCGATCGACGAGGCGCACTGCGTCTCCCAGTGGGGTCACGACTTCCGGCCCGACTACCTGACGCTGTCGCTGCTCGGCGAGCGCTGGCCGGACGTGCCGCGGATCGCGCTCACCGCGACGGCCACGCACGCGACGCACCAGGAGATCACCGAGCGGCTGAACATGCCGACGGCCCGCCACTTCGTGGCGAGCTTCGACCGGCCCAACATCCAGTACCGGGTCGTGCCGAAGGCGGACCCGAAGAAGCAGCTGCTGAGCTTCCTGCGTGAGGAGCACGCGGGCGACGCGGGAATCGTCTACTGCCTGTCGCGCAACTCCGTCGAGAAGACCGCCGAGTTCCTGAGCCGCAACGGCGTCGAGGCGGTGCCGTACCACGCGGGCCTGGACGCGGGCACGCGCGCGGCCCACCAGTCCCGCTTCCTGCGGGAGGACGGCCTGGTCGTGGTGGCGACCATCGCCTTCGGCATGGGCATCGACAAGCCGGACGTCCGCTTCGTCGCCCATCTCGATCTGCCCAAGTCGGTCGAGGGCTACTACCAGGAGACCGGCCGGGCCGGCCGTGACGGGCTGCCGTCGACGGCCTGGATGGCCTACGGGCTCAACGACGTCATTCAGCAGCGCAAGCTGATCCAGTCCGGCGAGGGCGACGAGGCCTTCCGGCGGCGGGCCCAGGCCCATCTGGACTCGATGCTGGCGCTGTGCGAGACCGTCCAGTGCCGCCGGGGCCAGCTGCTCGCCTACTTCGGCCAGGACCCGGACCCGGCCGGCTGCGGCAACTGCGACACCTGCCTCACCCCGCCGGAGACCTGGGACGGCACGGTCGCGGCACAGAAGGTGCTGTCGACGGTGGTACGGCTGCAGCGCGAGCGCGGCCAGAAGTTCGGCGCGGTGCAGATCGTCGACATCCTGCTGGGGAAGCGGACCGGCAAGGTGATCCAGTTCGACCACGACCAGCTGTCGGTGTTCGGCATCGGCGAGGAGCTGGCCGAGGCCGAATGGCGGGGTGTCATCCGGCAGCTGCTGGCCCAGGGACTGCTCGCCGTGGAGGGCGAGTACGGCACGCTGGTGCTGACCGAGGGCAGTGGGACGGTGCTGCGGCGGGAGCAGGAGGTGCCGCTGCGCAAGGAGCCGAAGAAGCCGGTGACGTCCCGGTCGGGGTCCTCGGCGTCGTCGGGCTCCGGACGGGGCGAGCGCAAGGGCAGGGCGGCAGCCGCCGAGCTGCCCGAGACGCTGCTGCCTGCCTTCGAGGCGTTGCGCGCCTGGCGGGCCGACCAGGCACGCGAACAGGGCGTACCGGCCTACGTCATCTTCCACGACGCCACGCTGCGGGAGATCGCCACGGTGTGGCCGGCGTCGGTGGCCGAGCTCGGTGGGATCGGCGGGGTGGGCGAGAAGAAGCTCGCGACGTACGGGGAGGGCGTGCTGGAGGTGCTTGCGTCACTGGGCGGGCAGCCCGGCTCGACCCCGGACCAGGTGCCCGACCGGGCTCCGGCCCAGGCGCCCGGCCCGCAAATGGGTGAGCCGGACGACTGGCCCGAGATGACGGAGCCGGAACCCGACTGGATATGAGGCCGGGCTCCGGCCAGGTCACGTAGCTCCGGGATACGGACCGGTCACAGCGCCCGTGCCGCGTACGCCCTGACGTCCGCGTCGGAGTCCGTCGTCGCCGTGGCGAGGGCCGCGCGGGCCTCCTCGGTGCTGCGGTGCCGGGTCAGTGCCAGGACGGCCGCCTTGCGGACATCGGCGTTGGCGTCCGCGAGGGCCTTGGCCAGGGCGGGGACCGCCACCGCCGGGTCGGCGACGGACAGGGCCGTGGCGGCACCGCCCCGCACCTGCCAGGCCGACTCGGACAGGGCGGCCACGGCACGCGTGGTGAGGGACGCCGGGCAGCCGGTGGTGCCCAGTGCCCCGTAGGCCGCCGCACGCACCAGGGCGTCGGGGTCGTCGAGAAGGCCCGTGAGGGCCGCTTCGATCGAGGCGGCGGCGGAATCCGAGCCGGCCGGAAGGCCACCGGACAGTCGCTCGGCACCCACGGTGGCCAGCCCCTTGGCGATCGCCACCCGGACCTCGCGGGACGGGTCGGCGACCGCCGCGCGGGCCAGTTCCTCGGCGGCGTCGACCGACACCAGCGCGCGTACGGCCTCGATACGGACGGCGATGTCGGCGTCGGCCACGGCGCCCGCGAACAGGACGGCGTCCCCGAGGCGCAGGGCACGCAGGACGTCCAGCGCGGCGGCGCGGACCACCGGGTCGGGCTCGGCCAGGGCGGCGGCGAGGCCGTCGCGCAGGTCGGGCTCGGG
>KL569101.1:182822-189118 GCA_000715635.1 Streptomyces violaceus
ATCAGAGATGTGTATAAGAGACAGCGGCCGCGGCTGCCCGTACCTCGGCGGCGGTGTCGCGCAGGGCGGAGGCGAGGGCGCGGCCTGTCCCGGGCGGCAGCGTCTCGGTGAGCACGGCGACCGCCTCGCGCCGGACGGCGGACGCGGGGTCGGTCAGGTAGGGCTGGAGGGCGTCGAGTTCGGGTTCCTCATCGGCCAGGGCGACGAGTTCGAGTAGGCGGGCGGAGGACTGCTCGGGGGCGGGAGCGGGGGACGCGGACGGCGCGGTCTGCAGCGGCTGCTCAGCTCCGGCTGCCCCCACCTGGGCAGCCACCGGAGCCACATCCCGGGGCCCGGCCATCGCCACGTCCTCGGCGTGGACCTCGCCGATCACACGGGAGGGGCCGCCGACGGGGGTGAAGCCGTCGACCGGAACGAGATAGGGAGCCACGGGACGGGCCGTGAACTCCATCGCACCAGAGGGGGACTTGTGCAGATCGAGGTGGTGGAACCAGGACGTGTCGTCGCGCTGGGGGTGGTCGAGTCGGTCGTGGTAGAGGCCCCAGCGGGACTCCGTGCGGGCCAGGGAGGACCGGGCGGCCATCTCCGCGCAGTCGCGGATGAAGGTGACCTCCGCGCAGCGCATCAGTTCGTGCGCGGTGTGGGCGCCCATCTCGGCGATGTCGGCGTGCATCCGCTCGAACGATTCCAGGGCGAGCGACAGGCGGGCGCCGGACTTCGGAGGGGCCACGTAGTCGTTCACGAAGCGGCGCAGCTTGTACTCGACCTGGGGCTGCGGCGGGCCGTCGGGGTTGCGCAGCGGGCGGTAGATCAGCTCGTGCGCCTCCCGGAGCTGCCGCTCCGGCAAGTCGCCCGCGTAGGCCTGGTACTGGGAGGCGTCCGCACCCGCGAGGTCGCCGTAGACGAACGCGCCGATCATGTAGTTGTGCGGCACGCAGGCCAGGTCGCCGGCCGCGTACAGCCGGGGCACGGTCGTACGGGCGTGATCGTCGACCCGGACGCCGGAGGCGGAGTGGCCGCCGCACAGGCCGATCTCGGAGATGTGCATCTCGATGTCGTGGGTGCGGTAGTCGTGGCCGCGGCCGGAGTGGAAGGTGCCGCGGGTCGGGCGTTCGGTCGAGTGGAGGATCGTCTCCAGGGCCGAGACCGACTCCTCGGGGAGGTGGCTCAGCTTCAGGTAGACCGGGCCCCGGTCGGACGCGACCTCCGCCGCGAACTCGGCCATCATCTGGCCCGACCAGTAGTCGGAGTCGACGAAGCGCTCGCCGTGCCGGTTGACCTGGTAGCCGCCGAAGGGGTTGGCGACATAGGCGCAGGCCGGGCCGTTGTAGTCCTTGATCAGCGGGTTGATCTGGAAGCACTCGATGCCGGTGAGTTCGGCGCCCGCGTGGTAGGCCATGGCGTAGCCGTCGCCCGCGTTGGTGGGGTTCTCGTAGGTGCCGTACAGGTAGCCGGAGGCGGGCAGGCCGAGGCGGCCGCAGGCGCCGGTCGCGAGGATCACCGCGCCCGCACGGACCTGGACGAACTGCCCCGTACGGGTGTTGAAGCCCGCCGCGCCGACGGCGCGCCCCTCGGCGGTGAGGACACGCACCGGCATCACCCGGTTCTCGATGCGGATCCGCTCCCGCATCTCGCGGCGCCGCAGCTGCCGGTACAGGACCTTCTTGACGTCCTTGCCCTCCGGCATGGGCAGCACGTAGGAGCCGGAGCGATGGACCTGGCGGACCGCGTAGTCGCCGTGCTCGTCCTTCTCGAACTTCACACCGTACGACTCCAGCCGCTGCACCATGCCGAAGCCTCGGGTGGCGGTCTGGCGGACGGTGGACTGGTCGACGATTCCGTCGTTGGCGCGGGTGATCTCCGCGACGTAGTCGTCGGGTTCGGCGCGGCCCGGGATGACCGCGTTGTTGACGCCGTCCATGCCCATGGCGAGCGCGCCGGAGTGGCGGACGTGGGCCTTCTCCAGCAGCAGTACGTTCGCGCCGTGCTCCGCTGCGGTCAGTGCCGCCATGGTGCCGGCGGTGCCGCCGCCGATGACGAGGACGTCGCAGGTCAGTTCCTCGGCGTCGGCGAGGGACGGGACGGCCAGGGAGGTGTCCGCAGGGGGGTTCACGGAGGTGGTCACCGGGGTGCCTTTCACGTACCGAGCGAGGTGAGGACGTCGCGCCGCAGGGCCACGCGCGCCGGGTGGTCGTGCGCGCCCCGGTCACGCGGATGGGGCACGTCCCGTACTGCGACGAGGCCGCCCGCGCCGAGCAGTGCGACACGGTCGCCGAGGAAGAGGGCCTCGTCCACGTCGTGGGTGACGAAGACGACGGTCGCGCCCGTGCCGTGCAGCACCTCCACCAGCAGGTCCTGCATGCCCGCCCGGGTCTGGGCGTCGAGCGCGCCGAACGGCTCGTCCATCAGGACGGCGCGCGGGCGGGCGGCCAGGGCGCGGGCCAGCTGGACGCGCTGGCGCTGCCCGCCGGAGACCCGGTGCGGCAACTGCCGTGCCTGTGTGCCGAGTCCGACCCGCTCCAGCCAGGCCTGGGACTGGTCCCGGCGCTCGGATCGGGGCACACCGCGGATGGCGAGGGGCAGTTCGACGTTGGCGCGCAGGGTGCGCCAGGGGAGCAGGGCGTCCTCCTGGAAGACCAGGGCGCGGTCGGCCGCGGGGCCGGTCAGCGGGTGTCCATCCTGGGTGATCTCACCGGCCAGCGGCGACAGCAGGCCGGCCAGGGTGCGCAGGAGGGTCGACTTGCCGCAGCCGGACGGGCCGACGACGGTGAGGATCTCGCCGGGGGCGATGTCCAGGCCGACGTCGTCCAGGGCGGGTGCGCCGGGGCGGCCGAGGGAGGCGCCCGACAGGGTGAGCCGGGTGCCGCGCACCGGCGGGCCGGCGACGGCCTCGGACGAGGCGCTCGGGGCGGACTCCTTCGACGCGCTCACACCGGTCTCGGGCGAGGTGCCGACGGTCTCAGACGAGGTGCTCATCGCGTGCCTCCTCGGATGCGGGGCCGCCGGATGCGGCGGCGGGGGCGGCCGGCGCGGACTTCACGGACCGGGCGGGCCGGGGCGGCCGGGCTCCGGGGACGTAGGCGGTGCGGGGCAGCCAGCGGGTGAGGCGGCGGCCCAGCAGTTCCACGGCGGTGGAGGTGAGCCAGCCGAGCACGCCGATGGTGACCATGCCGACGAACACGCCCGGGTAGTCGACGACGGTGTAGTCCTGCCAGGTGCGGTAGCCGACCCCGTACTGGCCGGAGATCATCTCGGCGGAGATCACGCAGATCCAGGACACGCCGATGCCGACGGACAGGCCGCCGAACACGCCGGGCAGCGCGCCCGGCAGGACGACGGAGCCCAGGATCCGCCACCGGCCGCCGCCCATGGTGCGCACCGCCTCCTCCCACATGGGCGTCAGGGCGCGCACCGCGTGCCGGGTGGAGACCAGGACCGGGAAGAAGGCGGCGGTGCAGGTGATGAAGACGATGCCCTGTTCGTTGGAGGGGAAGAGCAGGATCGCGACAGGGACGAGCGCGATGGCCGGGATCGGGCGGATCACTTCCAGCACCGGGCCGAGCAGGTCCTCGGCGAGCCGCGAGCGCGCCACGAGCACGCCCGTGGCGACGCCCAGGACGGCGGCCAGCAGGAAGCCCGTGAGGATCCGGGTGAGGCTGTCGGTCAGGTCCGTCCAGTAGTCCGGCCCGGACAGCCGGGCGGCGAACGCCCGGGCCACGTCGGTGACCGTCGGGAACTGCGAGAAGCGCAGCCACAGGTCGACGTTCAGGCTGGTCAGCGCCTGCCACAGGCCGAGGGCGACGGCCAGGGAGGCCACGCGGAGCGCATAACGCGTCACGACGCCTGCTCCAGAGCGTCGGCGTAGGAGACGACCCGCGCCCCGCCGTGCCCGGCGATGTACGCCTGCGCGGTCTCGGGTGCGACGAAGGGCAGCAACTCGGAGCCGTCGGCCACCCACACGGCCTTGTCGGCGAACCACAGGGTGCCAGTGGTGGTGTCGGGGACGTAGGCGGCGCGGACGGCGTCACGGTGCCCGGCCACGTAACGCAGCAGCAGGGAGGGGGAGTTGAAGGTGGTGGTCTTCGAGGCGCCCTTGGGCCAGGCCTCGCTCGCGGCCGGTGCGGGCTTCGTGGCGAGGTGCTTGGTGTACGCCGTCGGGCCGAGGGCCTTCTTCACGTACTGGTCGTCGACGAAGGAGTCGACGTCCACATCGCCGGTGAGCTTCGCCGACTTGAGGATCGAGACGTCCTTCTTCAAGGCGGAGACGAGCTGGGGCTTGATCGCCGGGTCGAAGGTGGCGATGCCGTGAGCGCCGTTGTAGAGGTAGACGACCTCGGCGGGCAGGCCCGTCGCCTTCGCGACCTTCTCGGCGGAGTCCACCGGGTGGTCGTTCAGATAGTCCGTCGCCTCCGCCTGTGCCTTCAGGAAGGCGTCCAGCACGGCGGGCCGCTCCTTGGCGAAGTCCTCGCGGGCGGTGACGCCGTGGAAGGTGGGCAGATTCAGCCGGGCCCCGTCGTACAGGGCCTTCGCCTTGCCCTGATAGGCGAGCAGGCCCGGCCAGGCGACGAACTGGGACAGCGCGTCCGCGCTGCCCGCGGTGAGAGCGGAGGCGCCGACGGAGGGCTGCTGGTTGAGCTTCTCGATGCCGCTGTTCGGGTCGATGCCGGCGCGCTGCAGGGCCCGTACGAGGGTGCCGTCGGCGGCCGAGCCGACGCTCGTGGAGACCTTCTGGCCCTTCAGGTCCTTCAGGGAGGCAAGCTTGGAACCGGGCGCGGTGACGATGGTGTTGAGGCCGCCGCGGAGGTTGTAGCCGGTGACCGAGACCAGGCGGGTGGGGCTGTTCAGCTGCTTGCCGCGGGCCGCGTTGATGAGCAGCGGGAAGTCGCCCATCGAGCCGATGTCGATCTTCCCGGCGGTCATCTGGGCGGTGATCGGCGCGCCCGTGGCGTAGTCCTGCCAGTCGACCTTGTAGGTGATGCCGTCGGGGCGGGCGTTCAGCTGCTTCTCGAAGTAGCCGAGGGAGCGGAGCAGGGTGCCCGCCGTGACGGTGTTGATCGTCCTGGACTGGTAGCCGACGGTGACGGTGACCGTGGAGCCGCTGCCGGCCTCGGCGTCACCGCCGCAGGCGCTGAGCGGGAGCAGGAGGACGACGGCGGATACCGCGACTGCGGTGCGTTTCAGTGTGGTGCGGGACGTGATGGTTCGGGACATGGCGGTTCGGGCCTCTCACCGGAGCAGATAGGGCATGTTGACCGTGACGGCTCCGGTGGGGCATCGGGCCGCGCACGGGCCGCAGTACCAGCACTCGTCGACATGCATGTACGCCTTGCCGTTGCTCTCGTCGATGGCGAGGGAGTCCAGCGGGCACATGTCCACGCAGAGCGTGCAGCCGTCGATGCACTTCGACTCGTCGATGGTCACGGGCACGTCGGCCCGCTGGGGCGCCAAGGGCATGGCTGTCTCCAGGGATCTGCGCGAGCGGGGTGGTTACTAGGACCGGTGCAGCAGGCCGCTCATGGTGATGCGGTCGCCGCGGAAGCGGATGAACTCCAGGTCGACCGGGCGGCCGTCCGCGAGGTGGGTGAGGCGTTCCAGCATGAGGACGGCGGTGCCGCGCGGGGCCTCGAGCACGGCGGCCGAGTGGGTGTCCGCGCTGACCGCTTCCAGGGTGATCTCGGCGTGGCCGAGAGGCTGGCCGGTGACGGCTTCCAGGAGGCGGAAGACGTCGGTGTTCTCCAGGTCGGCGCCGAGCAGTCCGGTGCCGATGTCGAGAGGGACGTAGGTGAGATCGAGGGACAGGGGGAGGCCGTTCAGACGGCGCAGGCGTTCGATGTAGAGGACGTCGGTGCCGGGCGCGAGGTGGAGGCGTTCGGCGACCGGCGCGGGTGCCGGGGCGGGGCCCATGGTGCGGACCTCGTTGGTGACCCGGCCGTGTTCGCGGAGGGTTTCCGCGAGGCCCATCAGGCGGTCGAGACCGTGGGGGTACTTGTGGGCCACGACCACGGTGCCGACGCCGGGCTGGCGTTCCACGAGGCCCTCGGCCCGCAGCAGGTCGAGTGCCTCACGGACCGTGTTGCGGCTGGCGCCGTAGTCGGTGGCGAGGGTCGACTCGTGGGGGAGGGTGCCGCCGGGGAAGGCGCCGGTGAGCAGCTGCTGGCGGAGCAGGTCCGCCAGTTGCCTGGCCCGGTCGGCGCGCAGCCGTCGCCGCGCGCGGTGGGCGGCGACGGTGGTCGCGGCTCCCGGTCCGGCGTGGTCTCGGCTGCGGTCGATGGGCATGGCTCGGACCATACCTATCC
>KL569101.1:189290-189700 GCA_000715635.1 Streptomyces violaceus
GGACCATACCTATCCGATAGGAAAAGTAGTGTTGCGGGAGTGTTGCGCCACCGGGAATGTGACCGGTTCGACGGTTGAGCTGCGGTTTCGGCGGGCCTGCGGGGAGATCCGCCACCACGGCTGCGACCGGTCCGTGGCGAGACCTGCCCCCCCCGGGCTCCCGGCCGGTACGGCTACGACAGCGCCGTCAGGCCCGGGGCGAACGCGATCAGCAGGGGCAGCAGCGGTACCAGCGCGGCCGTGGTGGTCGTCAGGGCCCGGTGCCTGCGGCCCAGCCGGGGCGGCGGTTCCAGGAGCCGGTCGACCCGTTCGCCCAGCAGGCGGTGGCTGGAGGCGCAGGACAGGACGCCGCGGTGCTGGTTGAGCTCGATCAGGGCCAGTGCGGTGGTCAGGTGACCGCAGCGGCGGGA
>KL569101.1:189944-195435 GCA_000715635.1 Streptomyces violaceus
GGGAAGCCGTGTCGTCGGCGGCCAGTTCGACCAGGCGGTGGGTCTGGTCGCAGAAGTGGGCGAACAGCGGGATGCGGGGGAAACCGGTGGCCAGGGCCGTGGACAGATGCAGCAGCCAGTCGTGGCGGGCACGGGCGTGGCCGCGCTCGTGGGTGAGGACGGCGTCGAGCTGGTGGCCGGTGAGACGGTGCAGGGCACCCGTGGTGACGATCAGCTGGGACGGACTGCCGGGCATCCACCAGGCGTCGGGGTACTCGTCCTCGAGGACCAGGAGGGGACCGCGGGCGGCGGGCAGGCCGGCCGGCAGATCGGGGGCGCGTTCGCGCAGATGGGCGCGGGCCTGGGCGCGGCGCCGGCGTGCCTCGACGAGTTCGCGCGCGAGCATCGCGGTCGTCCAGGCGGCGCCGCAGGCCAGCAGCAGAGTGAGGGTGGCGGCCCACGGCGGGGCGGTGGAGAGGTCGTACGCCGCGGTCACGGCCGGCGGCGCCGGGGCGAAGAGCTGGGCGCGGACCGTGCCGAACACGGCGGCGGCGCCCAGGGCGAGGGCTGTCACGCAGCACAGCAGGACGGTGGCGACCAGGCACTGCCACACCCACAGCGCAACCACCGGTTCCCGCTCGGGCCACGCGGACCGGGTCAGCGCCCGGGGCACGGGCACGGCGGCCGTCACGGCGACAACGCTCAGCAGGAGCAGGCAGACGGTCATTGCCACGGGCTCCGGTTCCTGGTCGGAAGAGGGGCGGCTACGGGTGGTGCGAGGGAGAGCGGCTGCTGTGCGCACGGGTGCCACGGCCGAAGTGCTCGCCGAACGGGCCGTGTACCGCGCGCGGGCGGACACACCGCCCGACGCCCAGTATGACGGGCCGGGCGGTGTGAGTCAGGGGGCGAACGCCATCGGAAGAGCCGGCAGGGGCGACTGTCGGCCAGATCCGGATCGCCCGGGGCGTCGCCCGGGAGGGCTCACTGTGCTCCCGGTGCCACCCGGCCCGTCACCTCGCCGAGCCCCACCCGCACGCCGTCCGGCCCCGGGGCCCAGGCCGAGAGGGTCACCACGTCACCGTCCTCCAGGAACGTCCGCTTGCCGTCGGGGAGTTCGAGGGCGTCGCGGCCGTTCCAGGTCAGCTCCAGCAGGGAGCCGCGCTCCCGGTCCGCCGGGCCGCTGACCGTGCCCGAGCCGTACAGGTCGCCGGTGCGCAGGGAGGCGCCGTTCACGGTCATGTGGGCCAGCTGCTGGGCGGCCGTCCAGTACATCGTGGAGAAGGGCGGCTCGGAGACGACGTGGCCGTTGACGGCGACGGTGATCCGCAGGTCGTAGCCGCCGGGTTCCTCGTCGCTGTCGTCCAGGTACGGCAGCAGCTCGTGCGTCCGGGCCGGCGGCGCCACCCGGGCCTCCTCCAGGGCGTCCAGCGGGGTGATCCACGCCGACACCGACGTGGCGAAGGACTTGCCGAGGAACGGGCCGAGGGGGACGTACTCCCAGGCCTGGATGTCGCGCGCGGACCAGTCGTTGAGGAGGCAGAGACCGAAGACGTGCTCGCGGAAGCCGTCGAGGGACACCGGCTCGCCCATCCGGGACGGCGCGCCGACCACGAAGCCGACCTCCGCCTCGATGTCCAGGCGGACGGACGGGCCGAACAGGGGAGCGGCGTCGGTGGGCGCCTTGCGCTGGCCGGAGGGGCGTACGACGTCCGTGCCGGAGACGACGACCGTGCCGGAGCGGCCGTGGTAGCCGATCGGCAGATGCTTCCAGTTGGGGGTCAGGGAGTCGGCGGCGTCGGGACGGAAGATCTGGCCGACATTCCGGGCGTGGTTCTCGGAGGCATAGAAGTCGACGTAGTCCGCGACCTCGAAGGGCAGGTGCAGGGTCACCGAGGACAGGGGATGGAACAGCGGTTCGACGGTCTCGCGGTGGGACGGCACGGTCACCCAGGCGGTCAGCGCCCGGCGCACGTCCGACCAGGCCGTGCGGCCCGCCGCCAGCAGCGGGTTGAGGGTCGGCCGGGCGAGCAGGGCGGCGTACGGGGAGCCGAGCGCGTGGGCCGCGGCACCTGCGTCCAGCACATGGTCGCCGAGCCGGACACCCACGGACCGCTGGGACGAGCCGGGGAGGGAGAACACGCCGTACGGCAGATTGTGCGGGCCGAAGGGGTCGCCCTCGGGGACATCGAAGGGGGGCATCTGGTGCTGCCTCGCTTTCGGGTGCGCCATGTCGTCGCCACGTGTTCGTGGTCGTGCCACACGTTACGGGTGGCACGCCGGTCGTGGGCAGAGTCCGAGGAGGCGGACACGGGCGAACGGGGCAGGTGGGTGCGGGGGTGACCGGACGGCGCGACTACGGCGCGGCGGACGTGACGCACCTTTCGTACGTGCCGGAAGTTATCCACAGGACGCGACGCAATCTTGACGGAGCGGTGCGAACGGGGCGACTCTGGGCGGGTGCCGGAAGGCCTCGGGGAGGGGGCGTTCCCATGGCACACCAGGGGGGCGGATGGCCATAGGGGAGGCCGGCCCGGGCTCGGTGCGGCGTGGTCTACAGCCGAAGCGGCTGGAAGAGACCATGCGCGTCCGGCTCGGCCGGGAATGTGTGTATGTACCGTCGTGCCGTTTCGGGCTGTACGTGGCGCTGCGCCACTGGTGCCCGCCCGGCGGACGGGTGTTGATGTCGCCGGTCAACGACGACGTCATCTTCTTCGTCGTGCTCGCGGCCGGACTGCGTCCGGTGCAGGCGCCGTTGAACCCGCTCGACGCGTCCATCGACCTCGATGCCGTGCCCGCGGAGACGTGGCGCTCGGTGTCGGCCGTGCTCACGACGAACCTGTACGGGAACCCGGACCCGGCGCCGCGCCTCAGGCAGAAGTGCGACGCGCTCGGGATCCCGCTGTTCGAGGACGCGGCGCACGCCATCGGCAGCAGGGTGGGCGACCGGCCGGTCGGGGCGTGGGGGGAGGCCTCCGCGTTCAGCCTGTCCAAGCATGTGGGCGCCAAGGCCGGAGGCATGCTCTCGCTCGCCGATCCGGGGCTGCGGGACGCGGTGGAGAAGACCTGCGCCGGGCTGCTCGTCCCGCGCCGAATGAGCTCCGAACTGGCTTATGCGGTCCGGCCGTTCGCGGAGGCGACGGTGCGCGGGCTGCGGCTGCGGCGCGCCGCCTGGGCCGCGATCCGGCTGCTGGGGCTGGCGGACCGCGAGGAGATCCGGATGCCGCTGCGCCCGGACGAACTCGCCCAGGCCGAGCGCCGGGCGCCCGGGCTGGAGGCGCACCACCCCTGGGTACGGGTCGACATGCACGACTACCGCCAGGAGTCCGGCCTGCTGCGGCTGCGGCGCATCGGGCGCAGGCTCGACCGGCTCGACGACGTGCTCGACGCCTGCCGGGCGGGCACGGAGCTGCTGCTGTCCACGCCCTGGGCCAAGCCGCGCGACGCGTACGGCACACAGCCGTTGTTCCGCGTCCCGCTGTTCGTGGCGGACCGGGACGCGGCGATCGCGGCACTGGCGCAACGGGGCATCGTCGTCGGCTACCTCTACGACCCGCCCCTGGACGACTACGCCGGAGCGGAGTTCACCGACCCCTCACCAGCCCCCGAGGCGGCCCGCTGGTTCGCGCGGCACGCGCTGCCCGTGGACCCGCTGCGGGCGCGGACGGTCGTCGAGGTGCTGGAGCGGTCCGGGGCACAACCGGTCGAAGCGCCGGGGGAGCTGTCCAGGAGCAGGCCGACACCGGGAGGGCTGGGTTAGTCCCGTGGCTGAGATCCAGGTGCACGAGCCCGCCCCCACGCGCGCCGACGGGGGCGGGCCGCGGCCTGCCGACAGCGAGCACACGCACGACTCGCTGTTCAAGAACGCCTACTTCCTCATGCTCAGCACCGGCGTGTCCGCCGTGCTGGGCCTGGGATTCTGGCTGGTCGCCGCCCGCTACTACTCCGAGGAGGCCGTCGGCCAGGGCTCCGCCGCGATCGCCGCGATGCGGCTGCTCGCCAGCATCACGGCGACGACGATGATCGGAGCCGTCGTGCGCTTCGTCCCGCGCGCGGGACGGGAGACCGGGCGCCTGGTGTGGGGCACGTACGCGGCCAGTTCGCTGGTCGTGGCGCTGGCCGCCGCCGTCTTCCTGCTCACGCTCGACGCCTGGGGAGCGTCGTACGCCCCCCTGGGCACCCCCATGGCGGGGGCGGTGTTCGTCGCGGCGTGCGTGGCCTGGGCGCTGCTCACCCTCCAGGACGGCGTGCTCACCGGACTGCGCAAGGCGGAGTGGGTGCCGGCCGGGAACGCGGTGTTCTCGGTCGGGAAACTGGCCCTGCTTGCCGTCTTCGCCGGCACGCTGCCCGTCCTCGGCATCTTCGTGTCCTGGGCGGTGGCGATCGCCTTCTCCACCCTGCCGCTGGGCTGGCTGATCTTCCGCAGGCTCATCCCGGGCCAGGCGGCACACGAGCGCGAGAAGGAGCCTCCGAAACTCCGCGACATGGGCCGCTTCCTGGCCGGCGACTCGCTGGGCGCGCTGTTCAGCCTGGCCATGATCAACCTGTTGCCGGTGATGGTCGCGGTCCGCTTCAGCGCCGCGGAGAACGGCTACTTCTACGTGGCGTACACCGTCGGCGGCACGATGGAGTTCATGGCCATCAACATGGCCTCGTCCCTCACCGCGCACGCCTCGCACGACCCGCGCCAGCTCGCCGACGGCGTCCGGGGAGCACTGCGGCGCATGACGCTGCTGCTGGTCCCGGTCGTGCTGGTGCTGGTCCTCTTCGCCCCCTACATCCTCACGCCCTTCAGCCCGGACTACGCCGAGCACGGCTCGACCGTGCTGCGGCTGCTCGCCCTCGGCGCGCTGCCGCGGGTCGTGGTGGAGCTGTACATCGGCGTGCTGCGCGTCCAGGGGCGTACGGGTGTGCTGGCCGCGCTCCAAGGCGCCATGTGCGCCCTGGTGCTGGGCAGCGCGGCCGTGCTGTTCACCCCGGCGGGGATCGCGGGCGCCGGCTGGGCGGTGCTGCTGAGCATGACGCTGATCGCCGTAGTCTCCACGGTCGGGCTCCGGGCGGCACTGCGCCACGACGACAGCGCGCCCGCCGTCCGCCCGCCCGCCGACCCCTCCTACGGCACCCGCTGGGCCAAACTCAACGCCACCGCCGGGTACGGCACGACCTGGGCGCGCCGGGCCGCGTACCAGCCCAAGGACGGTGACGAGGACACGGTCACGCTGTTCATCGGACGGCCGGGGTACGAGCGCGAGGCGTTGCAGGCGGACACGCTCGCGCTGATCGTGCGGCCGGAGGGGCCGTCCCGGGCATCACCGCACGAGCCAGGAGCACCACCGCACGATTCCGGGGCACCACCGCACGAGCCCGGAGAGCCGCTCACGGACCAGGAGCCACAGGAGCGGCGGCTGAGAGGCTCCCTCTGGAGCCTGCTCGGTGTCGCCACCGTCTTCTTCCTGGCACCGCTGCGTGATCTGCCCTGGCTCGGTGACGCCTCCGAAGCGGCGCTGAGCGGGCG
>KL569101.1:195737-195924 GCA_000715635.1 Streptomyces violaceus
GCTGCTCGTGGTGTTCGTCGCCGCCCTCACGCTGTGCACCCGGCGCGACCCGTGGCTGCCCGGCACGGCGCTGTACGCGGCCCTGCTCGCCCTGTACACCGCACCGGTCGCCCTCGGGCGGGAACCGCGGCCGGTGGACGGGGCGTTGTATGAGAAGACGGCCGGCTTCCTCGCGGACACGCTGGGG
>KL569101.1:196150-197165 GCA_000715635.1 Streptomyces violaceus
GACACGCTGGGGCTCGACGGGCCCGAGCCGCTGCTGCGCTGGGCGCCGCCGGTCTGCCAGCTGCTGTGCCTCGTGCCGCTGTGGCTGCTGCTCGCGAGCGCGGGCGGGCGGCTGACGTGGCCGGGGCGCTGGGGGGTTCTGTATCTCGTCGCGGTCGGCGGCTGGGTGTGGCGCGAGGCGCTCGCACCCGTCGCGCCGCCCCTGCTCGTCGTCCTCGTCCTGCTCCTGCTGCTCCGCCGCGCCGCGTCGGCGTGGACGCTCTCCCGCTCCATACGCGACCGAACGGCCGACGGACCACCGGGTGGCCGGCCCAGCGACTGATCACGATCCAGCGCCGAACAGATTCGAACAGAGTCGAATCGCCAGGGGGGAACCACCGTGCGTCCGCCAGCAACTCCACGGGAGAGATCCACGCCAGAACCCACACCTGCCCGGGATGAAGCGGACTCGTCGGCTGCCCACCCCGAGACCTCCAGCCAGTCCTCCAGCCCTTCTTCCTCGGAGTCGTCGAGCCCCGCCCATGAGCCCGTGACGGACCTGTCCGATCTGCCTCCCGTCTGGCCCGGGCGCCGCGCCCTCGCCTGGCCCGGCGTTCCGCTGTTCGTCGCGCTCGCCCTCTGGGTGTACGCCGTGCGGCACACCGACGTCTCGCGGCTCGACGACTACGGCCTGGTCACCGCGCTGCACCCCACCTTCTGGGCCGGCCTCGCGGTGCTCACCACCGGCTTCTGGTTCACCGTCCGCGATCCGCGCCGGCGGGGCGGCTGGGCGGCGGCGTACGTCCTCGGTCTGCTGGTCATGGAGCGGGCCACCCAGGCCGTGGTCTATCCGACCCCGCTGTACGCCTGGGCGTGGAAGCACGAGGCGGTCATCGACCATCTGCTGACGGCCGGCGGCCTGCAAACGGCCGACCAGGTCGGCGACATGGCGGTGTATGACCAGTGGCCGGGCTTCTTCGCTGCCCAGGCCGCCCTGGTGCGGCTGCTGGGCGTGGACTCGGCGGCGATGTTCATGG
>KL569101.1:197381-197979 GCA_000715635.1 Streptomyces violaceus
GGCCAGCAGCCTGATGCTGCTGCTCCCACTGCTGCTGATCTACCGCACCTTCACCGAGGACCGGCGGCTGATCTGGACGGCGGTCTGGCTCTTCTACGTCGCCAACTGGGTCGGGCAGGACTACTTCTCGCCCCAGTCCGTGGCCTACGCGCTGCATGTCGGCGTCCTAGCCGTCGTCCTGCGCCGCTTCGGCCGGTCCGCCGTGCGGCGCGGGCAGCCCCGGCAGGCCGTGTGGACGGTGGTGATCACCGTCATGCTCGTGGCGATCGTCATCTCCCACCAGCTCACCCCGGGCATGCTGGTCGTCTGCCTGCTCGCCCTGTGCCTCAGCCGCCGCTACCGCGACTGGGTCCCGGTGGTCACGACCGTCGTGATCTTCCTGGCCTGGTGTCTCACGGCTGCGCTGCCCTTCCTGTCCGCCGCGATGCCGGACATGATCCGCTCCATCGGCGACGTCGGCGCCAACGTCGAGACGGGGTACGGCGCCACCCCGACCGGCACCGGAGCGATCGCGACCTCCTGGGCGGCCCGGCTGCTGTCCGGCTCCGTCCTCCTGTTCGCGGCCGTCGGCGTGCTGCGCCAGCGGGTGCTGCGGCAC
>KL569102.1:0-435 GCA_000715635.1 Streptomyces violaceus
GGCGCGTTGCATCAGCGCCCCCTCCGGCAGCCGCGCCATCAGCTCCCGTTCGGCGGTCCTGACCGTCTCCACGCTGTACGCACTCCGCATGCGGTCGAGTTTCCCGTACGACCGCCCGGCCATTCCCGCACAACTCGCGCAACCGCGAACCGTCGCGCATCTCACGAACCACGAACCGTCGCACATCTCGCGCAACCGCGAACCGTGGCGCACCCCGCGCACCCCGGACCGCGCCGAATCGCGGCCAACTCGGCGCCGTGCCGCATCCATTGACGCTTTGCCTGCCCTTTGCCAGACTCACCGCCCGCAGGCGCAGAAAGCGCTTGCACACCCCCCACGTCCGACGAAATCGAGGCCCTCATGGGACGCAGAGCCGCATTCCTCGCCGCCGCCGGTGCCGCCGCCCTCCTCACCGCCGCCGGCACCCTGACCGCC
>KL569102.1:639-1322 GCA_000715635.1 Streptomyces violaceus
GCGGCCTGCGGAGACGGCTCCTACCAGGCCGAGGCCGTGCAGAACGGCGGCAACTGGACCGCCCGGCGCGGCAGCAGCACGGTCTACACCGGCACCGACATGCGCGCCGCCGTCCAGGCCGCCGTGAACAGCCTCACGTCGGGCCGGACTTCGAAGGAGCGGGTCGTGGTCCGCGGCTCGGGTTCGATAGCGGCCGGCTCCCGCATTTCGCTCCCGAGCTACACCGTCCTCGACGTCTGCGGCACCATCAACGTCACCGGCAGCGGCTCGGGCGACCAGGCGCCGGTCTACTCCCGCGGCACGCGCGACATCGAGGTGCAGAACCTCAAGCTCACCGGCACCCCGCTCTACGGCATCTTCCTGCGCAACGTCCAGAACGTGGTGCTCGGCCAGATCGACATGCGCCTCTCCCGCGGCCTGGGCGTCCGCATCGACAACCGCGGCGACACCAGCCAGTGGACGCGCAACGTCCGCATCGACAACGTCTACGTCTCCGGCGCGTCCAGCCACGCGGTCGAGACCTACGGTGTCGACGGCATCACCATCGGCACGGTCACCGCCCGCAATGTGGGCGAGTCCGGCCTGCTGCTCAACCAGACCATCAACGCCGACGTCACCAAGGTCGACGCGGAGAACGCCGGCACCGGTACCGGCTACGCCGCCTTCCGCATGGCCAACCGCAA
>KL569102.1:1519-20108 GCA_000715635.1 Streptomyces violaceus
GCCGGGTCGGCAGCGGCTACCCCACCAACATCCGCGTCGGCGAGGTCATCGCCCGGGGCGGCGGACGCGGCGTGTTCTGCGTCTCGGAGAGCGGCGGCGCGACGATCAACAAGGTGACGCTCTCCAACACCGGCAACAACTCGGTGCTGATCGAGAACTGCTACAACGTCAATCTGGCGGCCCAGAGCGGCACGATCACCGGCGGCGGCGAACTACGCCTGGCCGCCCGCTCGGAGTTCCCGAACAACAAGGACATCACCGTCCAGAACCTGACGGTCACCAACTCGGCCATCAGGGAAAGCCCGTGCGGCGAGAACACGACGTTCCGCAACATCACGCGGGTCAACAGCAGCCAGTCGATCTGCTGACGCCCGCCCGCGGAGCCCTCGCCCTCACCCGGCGGGGGCTTCACCGCGCAGGCGGCTCAGCGCCAGCATGGCGTCGCGCTCGATGCGCGCGATGTCGGACAGGACGGTGCCCGCCCGCACGAGGCACTGCTCATCACCCGACTCCCCGGCTTTCGAGATCAGTGCCGCGACCTCCGTCCACAGAACGGCCGCCTCGGAGTACAGCCTGTGACCGGTTCGGAGATGCCCGCCGTCGAGCCACTCGGCGCATTCGGCGAGGAAGTCGCGGTAGAGGTTGCGGAACAGGGCACCACCGGTGCCGGCCTTCTCCATCAGGCGGGCAGCCTGCGGCAGGTCCCGCTGGGGGGTGTCGGTGCGCCGGAGCCAGCCGGGTACGAGCTTCCCGGCCTTCTCGACACCCCGGTGACCGAGGTTGGCGATGGGCGGATGGAGAAAGGCGTCCGCGCAGGCGGTGATGGCGGGAACGATCCGGTCCCGCGGGGCGGGCGGCTGCCCCGGAGCGGTGAGGGTGAAGGACCGGTGCCGGGCGGTCATCGGCCCGCGTGCGGCCCTGGCCCGGGCAAGGCCGGCCAGGCTGGAGGACACGGCGCCGCCCTGCTGAACGGTGTCCACCAGGTAGGCGTCCTGCTCGTCATAGCCGTACATCGCGACGACATGGCCGCCGAAGTGCACCTTGGAGGTGAAGTAGTCCAGGTGGTAGCTGTCGAGCTGCAGCCCGACGGGGCGACCGGCGTCGATGACCGCCGCCACGTTCTCCCATCCCTTGCGGGCGGATCCGGTCTCCTGCACCACGAGCCCCAGCCCCAGTCTGTCGGCCAGGTTCCTGGTGAGCTCGAAGGGCTTGACCCGCCCCCCGAGAAACGGAAAGTCCAGGTTCTTGCTGTCCCAGTAGACGAAGGACAGGCCGGAGCCGAGGCCGAAGAGCATGGGCTCGGACAGATCGACGCCCTGGTGCCGCAGCAGCACTCCCAGCGCCGTCGTCTCGCAGTGCTGCGCACCGCGGGTGTCGATGCCTTCCACCATGCCCATGCCGAGCCTCCTGGGACGTCAGCTACGATCAGCGTACGATTTGAACTCGTTCAAAAAGACGTTCTCCGACGGGAGGCCAGACCATGGCCGGAACCACCGCGCCCACGGCAACCGACACACCCGCCACCGCCCTTGGTCCCACGGCACTCGTCCTCGGCACCTTCTCCGCCGTGGGCACGTGGGCGTTCCTGATCCCCTGGACGGTGATAGCCGGTGCGCTGGCCATGACGTTCGGCGCGATGGGCATCCACTACGCCCGCAAGGGCACGGGCCGGCTGTGGGCGGCGGCGACGGGCACGGCGCTGGGCACGGCGGGCTTCATCGGCACCGTCACCCTCCTGTGGGCGATGTACTGACCCACCGGCGCATGTCACCGTTCCTAGAGACTGAGCGGGAGTGAGTCCTGTTTCCAGGACTTGTGCTCAGCCGGATGCCCCGAACGGTGTTGGGCGTCCTGGTCCACCGCGTTCGCTCCGCGTCCGGCATGCACGGATCGTGCCCGTGATCCGGGGATGCGGGGGCGGTTTCCCTCACGCCTTGGGGTGTCCGGTCGGGCCTGGACGGTCCGATGCCCCACAGCATCACTCCGGTGCTGTGGGGGCGGTGCCGTCCGTCGCCGGATCGCATACCCCAGGGCGCGCCTGCCGATCGCCACGGCGGCCGTGTCGTGGCGGGTGGTCTTCCTGGTTGTGCTGGTGAGGGGCTTCTGCCAGTGCTGGGCGCCCCATTTGCTGGTGTAGGCCGGGTCGACGGCGACGATGGTGATGCCGAGTTCGGCTGCCATGCTCACGAGCCGGGCCCGCAGCCTGGCGACCGGCATGCCGGAGATCAGGTTGCGGAATTTCTTGCGGCGGCCGTGCTTCTCGCGGGACTTCTCGGCGGTGAAGTCGAGGTCCTCGATCGCGATCGCCAGGCCGTGGCGTTTGGCCCAGTGCAGCAGGCGGATCAGGGCGTGGCGGACCTGCGCGTCACGGTGGGCGGCGGTGCCGGTGAGGTCGTAGCCGAAGCGGCGGGGCTCGCCGAGGGGGTTGCCGTGGGCGTCGAGGCGCCAGGCAGCGAGGTGGTCGGCGTTGGTGTCGACACCCACCAGGCCGTGTGCGCGGGCCGCAGCCAGGGGCACGGTCTTGACCGGGGGGATGGTCCATGACGCGGTGAGGTACCAGCGTGCGCGCGCCGTGTCTTCCTGGATGCGGTAGGCCACGGCCCGGTTCGCGGTGACGCGGTCGGCCCACTGTTCGCCCCGGTGCCCGAAGCTCACACGGGCGGTGAGGACGTACCGGCCGTGCGGGGCGTTGGCCAGGTGGGCCAACGGGGCGGGGAGTTTGAGGGAGACCTCGCCGCCAGGGGTGACGCGGATGGTCTCGTTGCCGAACCGCTTGCCGGACTCTCCGTCCGCCTGCAGGAACCGCCGGCCGGCCTCCCACCGGGTGCGCCACCGCTCCTCGGTGAGCTGCACTGCCTGGAGGTGGTGGCGGGTGTTCAGCAGCCGCTTGCCGCCGCGCACCACACGCACGCGACCGGCGTCACGGTCGGCGCGTGCCGCCTTGAGCCGGTCGGCCAGCACATGCAGGCGGCGGGTCTTGGCATGCCACTCCCGCCTGCTGCGGTAGCCGCCCGGAGCACGTTTGGTGCCCTTGTGCCCGACCGGGAGGGAGAGCCGGTGCGCGATCATGCGCATACCCGCTTCCAGGCTCGCGATGTGCGCGAGCTGCCCGCGCCGGGCGAGCGCCCACTGATCGTGGGTGGCTTTGGTGAGCGACCCGGCCCAGCGGGAGGAGGACTCCTGCGTCAGGACGCGCTTGCGCCCGGCCCACTGCTCGCTGTCATGCTCCAGCCCGGCAGCGCAGCGGGACTTCAGGTCACGGGAGGCGAGCGTACCCAGGTGGTCGCCGACCAGACGCAGCACGTGCTCGTCCTCGGCGGTCAGGTGCTTGAGCCGGTCGCGGACCGCCACACCGGACGGCCCCAGGACGACGAACGGCGCCGCCATCTCCCGCAGCCCGCCCATCCCCTCACCCCTGTCCCCGCGTCGGCCGAAGAACCCGTCACCGCATCCAACGACCACCACCGGCAAAGGTCACCCATTCGACAGGCAAACCCCTGTTCCCCTCCGGGGCGCCGGACATGCCGCACCCCGGACACTCACTCATGCACACCAGAACACACTCGTGCGCAGTCAACCGCCAGCAGTTCACAACCCCTCCGCGATGACGACCGCCGAGGCCACCCCGGCGTCATGGCTCAGGGACACGTGCCAGGACCGCACCCCGAGCTCGGCGGCCCGCGCGGCCACGGTCCCGGTCACACGCAGCCGGGGCTGCCCGCTGTCCTCGACGCACACCTCGGCGTCGGTCCAGAGCAGCCCGGCCGGGGCACCGAGCGCCTTGGCCAGGGCCTCCTTGGCGGCGAAGCGGGCGGCCAGGGAGGCGACACCCCGGCGTTCCCCACTGGGCAGCGACAACTCCCGCTCCACGAACAGCCGCTCGGCCAGCGCGGGCGTACGCTCCAAGGACGCCGCGAACCGCTCGATCTCGGCGACGTCGATCCCGACCCCGATGATGCTCATGCACAGCACCCTACGGTGACCCCACGGCGCTTTCCTCGCGGTGACTAGCATGATCAGCATGGAATGGGACGGCATCACTGACCGTGACCGCTACGGGGACTGGTACCTGAAGGCTCGGGACCGGTTCTCGGACCTGGCCCGGGATGCGGGCTGGGACGGTCTGTTCGGGGAGCTGGAGAAGAATCCCGGGTACGTCAATCTCGCCCGGCCCGGGAACCGCAGCGGATTCGCCCCGCTGCACCAGGCCGCCTGGCACGGCGCCGGCGTGGCCGTCGTCTCCCGGCTGATCGCGCACGGCGCCTGGCGCACGCAGCGCACCCGGGACGGACGGCTCCCCGTGGACATCGCGCGGGAGCGGGGCCACACGCATCTGCTCGAGCTCCTGGAGCCGGTCGCGGTGCGACAGCTCCCCTCCCCTTCCGATGCGCTGGAGGACCACTTCCACGCGATGCTGCGGGAGCGGACCGGCAGTTGCTTCGACGAGATCGAGCACCTGCTGCCGCCGCTGTCTCCGCTGACGGAGAGTCTGAGCGGGCAGATCTTCTTCCGTGTGGTCGGCATGATGGGCGGCTTCCACTACCGCCTCGACTCGGACATCGTGCACGTGCACGGCAGCTCGCGGATGGACGGCGACCACGGGGACTTCTACCAGGTGACCCCCGAGGGCTGGACCAAGCTTCCGTACAGCCCCAAACCGCCGTGGCCCTGGACCTTCCCGTACTGACGCCCCTCACGCAGCGGCCAGTTCACACCACATGCACAGAGGTTCCCGGCAGCAACCTTCACCCGCTTCATGGAAGCCCTCCGCACCGAACCCCCAGCGGACACCCCCCAAGCCTGAACTCCCCCTCCCCCTTGTACAGTTCGCGATGACCGCGATGAGCAAACGGCATCGCGACAAACGGGAGGACACAGCTTTGAAGTTGAAGTCTCTGGGCACCGCACTGACCACTGCGGCCCTCATAGGCACGGCCCTCACCGGCGCCGTCGCCACCGCCGGCACCGCCGCCGCGGCGACGAAGCCGGACTGCAGCAGCGCGCTGGTCAACGTGAAGCCCAAGGCAACCGTCAACCTCCGCAGCTCTCCCAAGACGAGCGCCACGGCTCTCGGCACCTGGGGCAAGGGCCAGAAGGGCGGAGTCTGCTTCGGCGACCGCAAGCCCACCAAGGGTGGCAGCTACACGGCCTGCGGCAAGACGAGCAACAAGTGGTACTTCGGCGGCCCCAACAGCACCAGCAAGGAAGGCTGGGTCCCGGCGACCTGCCTGCCCATCTGAGGCTGAGCACTGACGGCCTGACCGGCTGACCGAGGGGCGAACGGCCGCGTGCCGTTCGCCCCTCGTCCTCACTCCACCGTCACCGACTTGGCCAGGTTCCGAGGCTGATCCACCTCGTTCCCCCGGGCCGTCGCCAGCTCACACGCGAACACCTGGAGCGGCACCGTCGCGACGAGCGGCTGCAGCAAAGTCGGCGTGACGGGAATCCGGATCAGGTGATCGGCGTACGGCACCACCGCCTCGTCCCCTTCCTCCGCGATCACGATCGTCCGCGCGCCCCGCGCCCGGATCTCCTGGATGTTGGAGACGATCTTGTCGTACAGCACGGACCGCCCTCGCGGCGACGGCACCACGACGACCACCGGCAGGTCCTCCTCGATCAGGGCGATCGGGCCGTGCTTCAACTCCCCCGCCGCGAACCCCTCGGCGTGCATGTACGCCAGTTCCTTGAGCTTCAGCGCGCCCTCGAGCGCCACGGGGTAGCCGACATGCCGCCCCAGGAACAGCACCGTGTTCTTGGCGGCGAGCGAGCGGGCGAGCTCGCGGACCGGCTCCATCGTCCCCAGCACCTGCTCCACCGCACCGGCGATCGAGGACAGGTCGCGGATCACGGCCCGGATCTCGTCGCCCCACTTGGTGCCCCGCACCTGCCCCAGGTACAGGGCGACGAGGTAGCACGCCACGAGCTGCGTGAGGAACGCCTTCGTCGAGGCCACGGCGACCTCCGGACCGGCGTGCGTGTACAGCACCGCGTCGGACTCGCGCGGGATCGTCGACCCGTTGGTGTTGCAGATCGCCAGGACCTTGGCGCCCTGCTCACGGGCGTGGCGCAGCGCCATGAGCGTGTCCATGGTCTCGCCGGACTGGGAGATGGCGATGACCAGGGTCTGCGCGTCCAGGATCGGATCCCGGTACCGGAACTCACTGGCCAGCTCCACCTCGCACGGAATGCGCGTCCAGTGCTCGATGGCGTACTTGGCGATCATCCCTGCGTGGAAGGCCGTACCGCACGCGACGATGACGACCTTGTCGATCTCCCGCAGCACCCCCTGGGGGATCCGCACCTCGTCCAGGGTCAGCGACCCGGAGCCGTCGATCCGGCCCAGCAGCGTATCGGCGACCGCCTTGGGCTGCTCGGCGATCTCCTTGAGCATGAAGTAGTCATAGCCCCCCTTTTCCGCGGCCGACGCGTCCCAGTCGACGTGATACGACCGGACGTCAGCGGACCGTCCGTCGAAGCCGGTCACCGTCACCCCGTCCCGGCGCAGCTCCACCACCTGGTCCTGTCCCAGCTCGATCGCCGACCGCGTATGGGCGATGAACGCGGCGACGTCCGAGGCGAGAAAGGCCTCGCCCTCTCCCACGCCCACCACCAGCGGCGAGTTCCGCCGGGCGCCCACCACCACGTCCGGCTCGTCGGCATGCACCGCGACCAGCGTGAACGCGCCCTCCAGCCGTCGGCACACCAGCCGCATCGCCTCGGCGAGATCCGCGCACGACGAGAACTCCTCGGCGAGCAGATGCGCGACGACCTCGGTGTCCGTCTCGGAGCCCAGCGCGTGGCCTCGCTCCTCCAACTCGGCCCGCAGCAGGGCGAAGTTCTCGATGATGCCGTTGTGCACGACAGCGACCCGGCCCGCGTTGTCGAGGTGCGGGTGGGCGTTGGAGTCCGTCGGCCCGCCGTGCGTGGCCCACCGGGTGTGCCCGATGCCCGTCGTGCCGGTCGGCAGCGGCCTGCCGTCCAGTTCCTTCTCCAGATTGAGGAGCTTGCCGGCCTTCTTGGCCGCCGCCAGCCCGCCATCGGCCAGCACGGCGACGCCCGCCGAGTCGTACCCCCGGTACTCCAGCCGCTTCAGCCCGGCCATCACAACCTCGAGCGCGGACTGCGGCCCCACGTATCCCACGATTCCACACATGGGCGGCAGCTTAGGGTCGATTCCCGTGCCGAACGGGCTGTTGCGTGCCCGAAATCGGAAATTCCCACCGAGGTACGAAGCCCCGTCTCACACCTTCGCCCGATAAGCCCGCATGGCCAGCGGGTAGAACACCACCGCGATCCCCGCGGCCCACACCAACGACCACAGCACCGGCTCCGCCACCGCCCCACCCAGCAGCAGCCCCCGGAACGCGTCGGACAGATGCGTGACCGGATTGACGTCACTCCACGCCTGCAGCCAGCCGGGCATGGTGTCCACGACGACGAACGCGCTGCTGGTGAAGGTGATCGGGAAGATGAGCGTGAAGGCGAACGCCTGCACCTTCTCCGCGTCGCCCGCCAGCATCCCGATCAGCACCGCGCTCCAGGACACGGCCGCGGCGAACACCACCACCAGCAGCGTGCCGAGCAGGAACCCGCCGAATCCGCCGGTGATGCGGAAGCCGAGCGCCAGGCCGAGGCCGATCATCAGCAGCAGCGCCCACAGGTGCTTGGCGAGGTCCGCGGTGATCCGCCCGATGAGCGGTGCGGAACGCGCGATCGGCAGACTGCGCAGCCGGTCGAAGACGCCCTTGGTGAGGTCGGTGTTGAGCGCCATCGCCGTGTACATCGTCATGAACAGGGTGTTCTGCACGATGATCCCGGGCAGCGCGTACTTCAGATACGCGTCGGGCGATCCGGCCATCTGCCCGCCCAGCACATAGGTGAAGAGGAACACGAACATGATCGGCGTGATGCTGTAGTCGACCAGTTCGAGCGGGTTGTGCTTGACGGCGACCAGACTCCGCCAGGCCATCGTGAAGGTCTGCCGCATCCCGGCGAGCGGCGGCACCCGGCCCGACGCGGTGACCGGCGCGGTCAGCGTGGTCGCGGTCATGACCGGCTCACCGCCTTCTCCAGCCCGTCGTCGTCACGGGCCGTCTCGCCGTCGTCATGGACGGCAGCCCCGCCGTTCCCCTCGGGCTCGCCCGGCTCGGCGCGGTGTCCGGTCAGGGCGAGGAAGACCTCGTCGAGCGAGGATCGGCGCAGGGCCAGCTCCCCCACCGCGATCCCCTCCCGGTCCAGCGCGCGCACCACGGCCGGCATCAGCTCGGGGTCCTTCACCGGGGCGGTGACCATCTCGCCCTCGATCCGGGCCTCCGGCCCGGCGGCCCCGGCCACCAGCGTGTGTGCCCGCGCGAGGTCCTTCCCGACGATCGGCCGCAGCTCCAGCACCTGCCCGCCGACCTGCGCCTTCAGCCGGTCCGGCGTGCCCTCGGCGATCACCCGGCCCTTGTCGATCACCACGATGTCGTCGGCGAGCACATCGGCCTCGTTCAGATACTGCGTGGTCAGCAGGGCGGTGGCCCCGTCCGCGACCAGGCCGCGCAGCAGATCCCACAGCTCACCGCGGCTGTGTGGATCAAGACCCGTGGTCGGCTCGTCCAGGAAGAGGATGCTGGGCCGCCCCACCAGACTGGCCGCGAGGTCCAGGCGCCTGCGCATGCCTCCCGAGAAGGTCTTGGCGGCCCGCCCGGCCGCGTGCGTCAGCTGGAACCGCTCCAGCAGCTCACCCGCCCGCGCCTTCGCCTCCCGCCGCGGCAGACCCAGCAGCCGGCCGATGAGCAGGAGGTTCTCCGTGCCGGTCAGGTTCTCGTCCACCGCCGCGTACTGCCCGGTCAGCCCGACGACCGAGCGTACGACCCCGGCCTCCCGGACCACGTCGTGGCCGGCCACCCGGGCTCTGCCTCCGTCCGGGCGCAGCAGTGTCGCGAAGATCCGCACCGCGGTCGTCTTCCCGGCACCGTTGGGCCCCAGCAGCCCGAGCACCGTGCCCTTGCGGGCCGCCAGGTCGACGCCGGCCAGCGCCTCGGTCTCCTTGAACCGTTTGACCAGGCCTTCCGCCTCTATCGCATACGTCATGGGTACCCCCAGGCAGTCATGGACCCCGGACGGGCCCACCCCTCCCACAACTGTGACGCACGCCACTGACATTCCGCTCGTCTCAGAATTTCTCGGTACCAAGAGGGCGAATGTCTCACATGAGGGATGAACACCTCGCGTGACGGATCCCACCTCACGGTCCGTTCGTACGCCCGTAACAATGGACTGTGATCTCTCCGGTCTCCTCGATACCCCGGAGCGCCCACCGGCAGCGGCCGGAGGCGACTCCCTACGTCGACCTCACCCGAGCCGAGTGGAGCGCGTTGCGTGACAAGACGCCGCTGCCCCTGACGGCCGAGGAGGTCGAGAAGCTGCGCGGTCTCGGTGATGTCATCGACCTCGACGAGGTGCGGGACATCTACCTCCCGCTGTCCAGACTCCTCAACCTCTACGTCGGCGCCACGGACGGCCTCAGAGGCGCCCTGAACACGTTCCTGGGCGAACAGGGCTCCCAGTCCGGCACTCCGTTCGTCATAGGAGTCGCCGGCTCGGTCGCGGTCGGCAAGTCCACGGTCGCCCGCCTCCTCCAGGCCCTGCTCTCACGCTGGCCGGAACACCCGCGCGTCGAGCTGGTCACCACCGACGGCTTCCTGCTGCCCACCAAGGAGCTCCAGGACCGCGGCCTGATGTCACGCAAGGGCTTCCCCGAGTCCTACGACCGCCGTGCGCTGACCCGCTTCGTCGCCGACATCAAGGCCGGCAAGGACGAGGTCACAGCCCCGGTCTACTCCCACCTCATCTACGACATCGTCCCGGACCAGAAGCTCACGGTCCGCCGCCCCGACATCCTGATCGTCGAGGGCCTGAACGTCCTCCAGCCCGCCCTGCCCGGCAAGGACGGCCGCACCCGGGTCGGCCTCGCCGACTACTTCGACTTCAGCGTGTACGTCGACGCCCGCGTCGAGGACGTCGAGCGCTGGTACCTCAACCGCTTCCGCAAGCTGCGCGCGACCGCCTTCCAGAACCCGTCCTCGTACTTCCGCAAGTACACCCAGGTCTCGGAGGAGGAGGCCCTCGACTACGCGCAGACGATGTGGCGCACGATCAACCGGCCCAACCTGGTCGAGAACATCGCCCCCACCCGCGGCCGGGCCACCCTCGTCGTGCGCAAGGGCCCCGACCACAAGGTGCAGCGGCTCAGCCTGCGCAAGCTGTGACGCCCGGGGAAAAGACCGGTTAGATGGTCGCCATGCTCCATCTGCGCTTGATCACACCGTCCGAGAAGACCGGCGAAGTGGTGCTGCTGATCGAGAAGACGGTCGGCACCACCCACCTCGTCGTGCTGCCGGACGCGGCCCGCGACCCTTCCGGGGACGTCGTCATGTGCGACGTGGCACGCGAGGCGGGCGACGATCTGCTGAAGGGCCTGCGGGAACTGGGCATCGACACCAGTGGCTCCATCGCCGTCGAGACCATCGACCTGTCGCTGTCCGAGCGGGCCGAGAAGGCCGAGGCCGACGCGCCGGGCGAGGGCGCGGACGCGGTCCTGTGGGAGCACCTGAGCGACGCGACGCACGAGGAGTCGACGCTCTCCGTCACCTACCTGGCCTTCATCACGCTGGCCACGATGATCGCGGCCTGCGGTGTGGTCCTGGACAACGCGATCCTGATCGTGGGCGCCATGGCGGTGGGCCCGGAGTTCGGCCCCCTCGCCGGCGTCTGCACCGCGATCGTCCGGCGCAGAGCGCGCCCGGCCCTGCGCTCGCTGATCGCGCTGCTGGCGGGCTTCGCGGTGGCGATGGCGGTGACGGTGGCCTTCAGCCTCTTCATGGACGCGGTCGACCTGTTCAGCGAGGCCCAGCTGGAGGCCGACCGCCCCAACACCGGCTTCATCTACGCCCCCGACTGGTTCTCCTTCGTGGTGGCGGTCCTGGCCGGCATCGCCGGCACGCTCTCCCTGACCTCCGCGAAGTCCGGCGCCCTGGTCGGCGTGGCCATCTCGGTCACCACGGTCCCGGCTGCGGCGAACGCCGCGGTGGCCCTGAGCTACGGCGACACCACCCAGACCTGGGGCTCCACCGAGCAACTCCTGCTGAACCTCCTGGGCATCATCGTCGCCGGCACGGCAACGTTGCTGACCCAGAAATGGCTCTGGTCGAAACAACGCAAGCAGGCAAACGTCCTCTAGGGGCAGCGTCCCCAGGGGTGCGGGGAACTGCGCGACAAGCCACGACGCAGCCGCAGCCGCAGCCCGACCACAACAGAACCCGCCACCCGCAGCCCGTTCCTTACCCCAGGGCAGACTTCACGGCATCAGCCAACCGCCCCGCGACAGACCGAGCCTGCTCGATATCGGCCGCCTCCACCATCACCCGGACCAACGGCTCGGTCCCGGAGGGCCGAAGCAGCACCCGCCCGGTTGCCCCGAGCTCCCGCTCCGCATCGGCAACGGCCGCCGACAACTCCGCGGACGTCCCCACCCGCGTCCTGTCGACATCCGGCACATTGATCAGCACCTGCGGCAGCCGCTCCATGACAGAGGCCAGCTCCCGCAACGAACGCCCGCTCCCGGCCACCCGGGCCCCCAGCAGCAGCCCCGTCAGCGTCCCGTCCCCGGTCGTCGCATGGTCGAGGATGATCACATGCCCGGACTGCTCGCCCCCGAGGGCGAACCCGTGCTCCTTCATCTCCTCCAGCACATACCGGTCACCGACAGCGGTCTGCACCAGCCGGATGCCCTCACGCTCCATGGCCAGCTTGAACCCGAGGTTGGACATCACCGTGGCGACCACCGTCTCGGCCCGCAGAGCGGATCGCTCCCGCATCGCGAGCGCGAGCACGGCCAGGATCTGGTCGCCGTCCACCTCCGCGCCGGTGTGGTCCACGGCGAGGCACCGGTCGGCGTCGCCGTCGTGCGCGATGCCCAGGTCCGCCCCGTGCTCGACGACGGCGGCCTTGATCTTGTCCAGGTGCGTGGAGCCGCACCCGTCGTTGATGTTGAGCCCGTCCGGCTCGGCCCCGATCGTGACGACCTCGGCACCGGCCCGCTGGAACGCCTCCGGCGAGACCCGGGCGGCGGCGCCGTGCGCCTCGTCGAGGACGACCTTCAGCCCGTCGAGCCGGTTCGGCAGGGCACCCAGCAGATGCTCGACATACCGGTCGAAGCCCTCCCCGTACTCCCGGACGCGGCCCACACCGGCCCCGGTCGGCCGCTCCCACGGGGCGCCGGTGCGGTGCTCCTCGTAGACGGACTCGATCCGGTTCTCCAGCTCGTCGGCGAGCTTGTGCCCGCCGCGGGCGAAGAACTTGATGCCGTTGTCGGGCATGGCGTTGTGGCTCGCGGAGAGCATCACACCGAGGTCGGCGCCGAGCTCTCCGGTCAGGAACGCCACCGCCGGCGTCGGCAGCACGCCGACCCGCAGGACGTCCACACCGGCGCTGGCGAGGCCCGCGACCACGGCGGCTTCCAGGAACTCCCCGGACGCGCGCGGGTCACGCCCGACGACCGCGGTCGGGCGGTGCCCCTCGAAGGTGCCCGCCTCGGCCAGTACGTGCGCCGCGGCCACGGAGAGGCCCAGGGCCATCTCCGCCGTCAGATCCGCGTTGGCGACACCGCGCACGCCGTCGGTACCGAAGAGTCGTCCCACTGTGGTGTCCTCCGAATTTGCTGTGAGAGTGCGGCTCACATCCCCAGGCGCATCCCCGAGTACATCCGTAGTACATCCCTGAGACTGTCCGGGGGCGGTAGGGGTTGTGTAAACGAACCGCCCCGGCGGCACCATTCGTGCCGCCGGGGCGATCGTTGCAAAGACAGCGGACGCGATTAGCGCTTGCTGTACTGCGGGGCCTTGCGGGCCTTCTTCAGACCGGCCTTCTTGCGCTCGACCGCACGGTCGTCGCGCTTGAGGAAGCCGGCCTTCTTCAGCGGGCCGCGGTTGTTGTCGACGTCCGCCTCGTTCAGCGCACGGGCGACACCGAGACGGAGCGCACCGGCCTGGCCGGAGACACCGCCGCCGGAGATGCGGGCGACGACGTCGTAGCGGTCGTCCAGCTCGAGCACCTTGAAGGGCTCGTTGACTTCCTGCTGGTGCACCTTGTTCGGGAAGTAGTCCTCGAGGGTGCGCCCGTTGATCTTCCACTTGCCGGTGCCCGGGACGATCCGGACACGGGCGATGGCGTTCTTGCGACGGCCCAGGCCGGCGGCCGGCTGGGGCTCACCGAAACGCGAGGCGAGGGACTCGGAGGTGTACTCACCCTCCACCGGAACCTCGGACTCGGTGGTGTAGCTGTCGATGTCAACTTCTTCGAGCGGCTGCTCGGCAGTGGTCTCGGCCACGATGCTCCTCAGATTCTGTTCAGTCTTAGGGGGTGTGGCCGGACTTACTGCGCGACCTGGGTGATCTCGTACGGCTGCGGCTGCTGCGCGCCGTGCGGGTGCTGGTCACCCTTGTAGACCTTCAGCTTCGAGAGCATCTGACGGCCCAGGGAGTTCTTGGGGAGCATGCCCTTGACGGCCTTCTCGACGGCCTTCTCGGGGTTCTTGTCCAGCAGCTCGTCGTAGCGGACGGAACGCAGACCACCCGGGTAACCGGAGTGGCGGTACGCCATCTTCTGGGTCCGCTTGTTGCCGGACAGGTGCACCTTGTCCGCGTTGATGATGATGACGAAGTCACCAGCGTCGACGTGGGGGGCGTAGATCGGCTTGTGCTTGCCCCGGAGGAGGGTCGCTGCGGTGGTGGCGAGACGACCCAGGACAACGTCCTGGGCATCGATGACGTGCCACTGGCGCGTCACATCGCCGGGCTTGGGGCTGTACGTACGCACGGTTCGTAGCCTTCGCTTCGAGTGAATGGTCCTGAACAGGTCACCGAAACGATCACGACAGCCTTGACCGCACTGCGGTGACGCAAACCGCGTGCTGGTCGCTGGTCATCGGCCCGGCGGACCGGTGTAAGGGCCCGTCCCGTGAGAATGAGCAAGCCAATACACAACGAACAAGCAGAGTACCGGGGCTCACCACAAGGGTCAAAACGCGGGCTCACCGTCGACGATCGAACACGCAGACGCACAGGCCGGCACACAGCGTGACCGCCCTCCTCAGCGTCCGGCGCCGGACCGGCCGCACATACGGAAACACCGGCGACAGCAACACATCGACGGCCACCGCGACGCCCCACCGCAGCACGGATCCGCCACCGCGCGGGCGACGGCACGCCCTCAGTACCGCCAGCCCGGCCGGCAGCCCGACCGTCGGCCACGACAGCAGGCACACCAGCAGCGCCACGGCCACCAGTACCCGCGAGGACCCCACCCACAGGCTCCCGCTCACGAGTCGCCCCAACCACCCGGAGATGTCGCCTTTGCCCGTCCGCATGGGAGGAACGCTAAGGGCCACGAGGCCGATCCGGGCGGACCAGCACACCCCATGTCCCGTCTAAGATGCGCCACATGAGCTATGGGCAGGGGGGACCCCAGTCCCAGTGGGATCCCTGGAAACCGCAGTCGCAGCAGCCCTGGAACAGCGGGGGCGGCGGCCAGTCTCCGGACTGGGCCGCGCTCGCCGAGGCGTCCGAGTCGCGTAACAAACGACGCCGGCTGCTGCTGGTCGGCGGCGGCGCGGTCGCCACCGTCGCTATCGGTGCGGCCGTCGCCGTGGCCGTGGTCTCGGCCAACGGCGACAACCAGGGGAACAACCCGGCCGCCCTGCCCTCGGCGGACATCCCGAGCGGGTCGCCCTCCGGCCCGTCGTTCGCCCCGACCAGCGCACCGCCCCCGCTGGACCCGAAGGACTTCGTCGCCAGCGCGAAGAAGGACAAGGCTCCGCTCGGCCCGGACACCCTCTTCCCCGGCACCCAGCTGACCATGGGCGAGACGGTTTACAAGAAGGGCCCCACGGCCGACACGAAGAGCTGTGCCACGGCGGCGGGAGGCACGCTCCCCAAGGTCCTCAAGGCGAACGACTGCACACGCCTGATACGAGTCACCTACTCCAAGGACGGCATCGCCGTGACGGTCGGTGTGGCGGTCTTCGACACCGAGGCCCAGGCGGTCAAGGCCAAGGGCCAGGCCAACAAGAGGAGCTTCGTCAAGTCGCTCTCCGGCGGCGGTGTGAAGGGCTTCTGCGAGTCCGGGTTCTGCCGCACGACCAGCAACTCCTACGGCCGTTACGCCTACTTCACCAACGCAGGCTTCACCAACGGCAAGGATGTGACGCCCGAGGACACCGCTGTCTTCAAGACCGGCAACGACCTGGCCCAGTTCACGTTCAACCAGATCCGCCGCCGCGGCGAGGCCCAGGCGTCGGCAGCGGCCAACGAGTGACGGGCCGCCGCCGCGCGCCCGGTCACAGCCTCTTCGCGCTGCGCAGCGTCTTGGCGTAGTAGCCGTTGCCGTCCAGCCGGGACACTCCGCCGACATCGCCGATGGTCGGTCCGTTGACCTCCTCGCGGCTGGAGACGAAGAGCAGGTGGCCCTCGGTGTCGTAGCCGAGCACCATGCCGACGTGGTCCAGGCGCTGTTTCGTCCGGGTGTCGAGCTTGAAGAAGACGAGGTCGCCGGGCTGGAGCTGGTCGATGCCGGTGGGCCGGTCCTTGGGCGAGACGCCGGTGAGCGGCAGGACATCGGCGCCCTGCTCGGAGCGGGCCATGCCGTTGGCGGTGCGCGGCAGGCCGTCGCCCGAGTCGTCCGAGGACATGAGCGGGTAGCGGGCGCGGTACCCGAACACCATCCGCATGTATCCCGAGCAGTCCGTCGACCGGGCGCGCGCGGCTTCCGGTTGCCCGATCACGCCGTCCCGGAAGGGGTACGGGACGCCGAGGTAGTCGTAGAAGTCGGACTGCTCCAGGCGCAGGTCGCCACCCTCCGCCCCGCTCGCGTTGAGGGGCCCGAAGTTGGCGTCACCGGCGTAGACGGTGCCCTGCTCGTCCTTCTTCTGTTTGGCGCCCGCGACGTACTGGAAGGCGATGGCCAGGAGGTCGTCCTCCTTGCTGGACTCGTACTCCGCGTACCAGTCCTTGAACCACTTCTGCTTGTCCGCGCCCTTCTTCCAGGACTCGGGCATGAGGCGGACCCAGTCCGTCGAGGAGACCTTGGAACTCGTCGACGAGGGCTCGGCGAAGGTGCGGGCCGGTCCGGTCAGGGTCGCGGTGCGTGCCCCGTCGGTGAACACCGCCTTGACCTGGCCGTCGGCTCCGCGCAGCACGGAGCGGGCGGGGTTCTCCAGCCGGGACCAGCTCTCCCCGCCCTTGTCGCGGGTCTTCGCCGCGCCGCCTGCCCGGTCCGAGCCGTCCAGCACGCCGACGTTCGTGATCTCCGGGACGCCCTTGTCCTCCTGCTTGCGCAGCTCCACGGTGAGGTAGCCGGACGTCGCGACGAGCGCCAGCACCACGAGGCCGGAGAGGACCGGCCGCGATTTCTTCTTCCCTGCCATGTGTTCTCTCCTGGGTTCTCGGTCGCCGTGACGCCGGTTCTCAGACGGTGGGCATGATGCCGAGCAGCAGCCCGGCGGCGACGACGATGTAGGCCATGAGCGAGACGGTGCCGGTCGCCAGCAGCGTCGCCCCCTTGGGCTGGCGGACCATCTGGTACGCGATCAGGCCGGGCACGATGAAGCCGAGGGTCTGGTTGCCGTACAGCAGCGGGAACTCGATCGAGAGCACGATCATCACGGTGGCCTGGAGCAGCACGCCCAGCAGGACCACCGCGGCGAACAGCCGCTTGCCGTAGAGGATCACCAGCCGCTGCATGACCTTGGTGCCGGCATAGGTGAGGGCGGTGACGCCGACCACCATGGCCGCCCGCTGGAGGTCCTCGATGAGGGTCAGGGCGAGCCAGCCCGGCGTGATCATGCCCCCGGGCGACAGGTTGGTGGTCAGGTAGCACAGCAACGAGAAGAACAGGCCGATGGCGATGCCGAGGGCGGCCATCTCGGGGGTCAGGGCGGCGGTGGTCAACGGGGTCTCCGGGCACGGGTACGGGTGCGGGTTCGGTACGGGGCGATCGGCGGTCCTGCGCGAGGCGCTCACCCCGCCCGTGGACGTCAGGAACGGGGAGGCTGTCCCCCGTCGTCGGTCGGGACGTACCCGTAGGGCTCGTCGGCGTACTGCCATGCCTGCTGGGGCTCAGCGGCGTACGGACCCTGCTGGTAGTGGGCTTGGCCGGGGTATCCGGCGTCGGCGTACGAACCCGACGGCTGGGCGGGGATGCGGACCACCGGGATCTCCTGGGTCTGGGAGGCCTGGTAGCGCTCCTCGTAGGCCATGGGGTACGAGGCGTAGGGGTCCAGGCGCGCCGGCTGGGCCGGCACGGCCGTGGCCGAGGGCGGCGCGGCGTCGGCGGTGGCGGACTCGTCCGCCGGGAGTTCGGCCAGGTACTCCAGCAGTTCCTCGCCCTGGCCGTGGATGTTGCCGATGGCGACCAGGGAGGAGTCGGCGGACAGGCGCTCCAGCAGGGCGGGCATGAACTCCTCGGCGGACCGCCGTTCGCCCCCGAGGTCGACCGCGCGGTCGCGCCACTCGGCGGGGATGGCGTCGATCGCGCTCTTGGCGGGGTGCCCGATGACGAAGACGTGGTCCGGCTGGAGGTCGGGGATGATCTCGCCCATCTGCCCGTTGCGCTCCACGCGGTCGGGCCGGCAGTTGATCACGACGTTCAGCGGCCGGTGGATGGCTCCGAGGTCGAGCAGCTGGTTGATGTTCATCAGCGTCGACTCGGGGTCGTTGGCCGCGAAGACGTTGGCGAAGGCGAGCCGCTTGCCCTCGGGCGCCGCGTAGCGCTCGACGGACAGCACGCCGGGGTCCGGCGGGGCGTCGTACATGCCCTGCAGGGCGACCTGCCGTTCCACGCCGAGCAGGTCGGCCACGACGAGGGCGATCGCGACGTTCTCCTTGAAGGTGAACCAGCTGAAGCCGCGCAGCTCCTCGTCGGTGACGGTCTCCGGGTCGGCGTAGACCAGCTTGCAGTTACGGGCGTCGGCCTCCTCCTGGAGGATGTGGAAGCGTTCCTTCTCGGCGGTGACGCAGATGCCGTCCTCCGGCATGGAGCGGCACAGCGACCGCGCCACGTCGTCGAGGGTGGGCCCCATCTCGGCGAGGTGGTCCTCGCGGACGTTGCACAGCACGCCGATGGTGGAGCGGATCAGCTTGCTCTGGTTCACCTCTTGCAGGGCCGGCATGACGGCCATGCACTCGATGACGAGGGCGTCGGGCCGGTAGGTGGCGGCCCGGCGCACGATGCCGATCTGCTCCACCACGTTGGCGATGCCGAACTTGCGGTAGACGGGCTCCTCGGTGGCGTCCGGGTGGATGAACCGGGCCGCCGTGCCCGTGGTCTTCGCCACGGTGACCAGGTCGCCGCCGCGCAGCGCCCCGGCACACAGCCGGGTGATGGAGGACTTGCCGCGGATGCCGTTCACGAGCACGCGCGACGGGATGCTGTGCAGGCTGGCGTAGTGCCGGCGCTGTTCCACGATGCCCGCCACCAGCAGCAGCACACTGCCGGTGAGCAGGACGAAGTACAGATAGAGCACGGCCTGTCTCTTATACACATCTCT
>KL569102.1:20281-21497 GCA_000715635.1 Streptomyces violaceus
CGCTCAGAGATGTGTATAAGAGACAGGGCGTGCCTGGGTCTGTTTACGGGCCTGGAGTTGCTGGCGCAGCAGTTCGAGGCTGCGTACGACGGCGCCGACCTCGTCCTGGTAGCGGGGGTACAGCACGGACTTGAGGTCGCCGTCGGCCAGCTTCTCCGCGCCGGCCGCCAGGGCCCGCATCGGCCGGGCCACGACGAGGTGCACCCAGCCGAGGCAGACGACGATCAGGGCCAGGCCGAGCAGTCCGGCCAGGACGCTGCGGTCCTCGCGCTGGTACGGGGTGATCTGGAAGTCCTTGGCGTTCTGCCAGCTGACCACGGTCCAGCCGATGTCGGCCGCCACGCCGCCGCCGGAGAACGGGGCGGCCGCGGCGACGGTGGTCCCGCGTCCTTCGCGGATCAGCAGGCCGTTCTCGACGGGACTGGCGCCGACGTGGACACTGCCGGCCCGGACGAGGTCGGCGAGCGCGTCGCGCGGCAGGTCCTCGAAGGCCAGGAAGCCGTCGCTGGCGGCGATGGTCTCCGCCTTGGAGTCCACCACGCGGACCTCGCCGAGCCCGGGCCGCTTCAGCAGCGAGTTGAGGAACTCGACCCGGACCTCGCCGACCAGGGTCATGCCCTTGTCGCCCGGCAGGGGCGCCCCGGCCTGGACGACCGGCTTCTTCCCGCCCTTGCCGGCCACCCGGACCAGCGGCAGCTCGTCCGCGTCGGCGAAACCGGCGCGCGGCTCCTCGCCCGCGCGGGCGACGACCTCGCCGTCCTCGTCGAGGAGGTACAGCGCCTGGTAGCGGGTGTGCTCGCGCAGGGTCTCCTCGAGCAGTGCGCGCCCGGCGTCGGCGTCGTCCGGGTCGATCAGCCGGGACGTGGAGACCAGGTCCGCCTGCGCCTCGTTGAGTGCCCGGCGTACCCGGTCTGCGACCAGGTCGGTAC
Organism: Streptomyces violaceus; assembly: GCA_000715635.1. Classification (GTDB taxonomy): domain Bacteria; phylum Actinomycetota; class Actinomycetes; order Streptomycetales; family Streptomycetaceae; genus Streptomyces; species Streptomyces violaceus. The sequence goes on from KL569102.1 coordinate 21,211, forward strand.
GGTCACGCTGGTCCGCGACCATGCTGGCGGGGATGCTGACGGAGTCGTCGGTGCGGTTCAGCAGGAGGCCGACGGGCAGACACCACAGCAGCAGCAGTACGGCGGTCAGCGCGAGCGGCCCGCGCACCCCGAACCGCCCCTTGACGCGCTGGCGCCCACCGGGATCACCGGCCGGGCCGCCCAGCTGCGCGCGCAGCCTCTCCAGGGCGGAGCCGATGCGCGCGGCCTCACCCCAGCGGGGCACGTCCACCGGGCGGGTCAGGTCGCCCCGGGCCAGCCGGCGGGAC
>KL569102.1:21691-25538 GCA_000715635.1 Streptomyces violaceus
CAACGGCCGCTGCACGGTCGCCCACAGCACGGCCGCTGCGAGCAGTCCGAGCACCACCAGCGCTCCGGCCGCCAGCAGCCCGTACAGCTCCCGGTCCGGCCCGGCGGCCTGCTGCCGGATGACGGGCAGCAGGGCGACGACGGTGAGCCCGAGGCCCGCGCCGACGCTCTTCTTCTCCTCCGGGTCGGAGGACGAGAGGGAGGCGTAACCGGCCGTGGTGACACGGCCCTTGTAGCTCCCGCCGACCAGGGTCCCGCTGACCCCGGGGTAGCCGCGGGAGCCCGGTTCCCTGGCGCTGACCGGGTCCTGCTCGGTCTCCCGTGCCGCCTGGGCGGACAGCCCGCTCATCTGCTTCTGGAGGAAGGCCAGCTCCTTGCGCTCCTGGTCGGTGTTGAGCGCCTCGGACTGTTCGAAGCCGGCCGTGGCGAGGATCTCCCCGCCGGTGGCGACGACCGCCATGGAGCGGAACTGGCCCAGGTTGATGGCGGGCACGGACAGGCTGTTGGAGGCGATCAGCAGCTGCTGCGACCGGTCCTCTGAGCCGAGTACCGCCATGGTCATCAGGCGTACGTCACCGGTCTCCAGTCGCACCATGCGGGGCTTGAGAGCCGTGTCCCCGGTGAGGGCGTCCTTGTCCAGCCACCCGAGGGGAATCGTTTCACCCCTGGCGGCCAGCACCTTGCCGCTCTCCAGGTCCAGGACCGTGGTGCCGGTCCACTTCTGGTAGGTCTTCCCCAGGTCGGACAGGACGCGCTCGGGCTTCACCGGTGACCCCGCGTTCAGCGCGGCGGCGGTGCGGTTCAGGTCGGTGACCCGCTCGTCGATCGAGGCACGCAAGGCGATGGCGCCGTCCTCCGCGAAGTGCTGCTGCGAGGAGAGCACCGCCTCCGGTACGGCCTGCTCGCCGGCGGGGCCGAGCACCTGGGCGGTCAGGCCCGCGAGAGCGAGCACCAGCACGCACAGCAGGGCGATCGGGGGACGAACGCCGCCCAGCAACGGCATGTCCGCGCGTCTCCGGCTGCGCCGCCGTCCTCCCTTCACGGGGCGCGCGGCGCGGGTGGGTGTCACCGGTGGTCTCCTCCGGCCTCTCTGGGTGAAGGACGGCCGCACAGAACACCGCTCCCGGGGGAGAGGCAACGGACCGCCGTTTACAAGACTGTTGGGGAGGGCCGAGGTTGTGTCGCTCGCCCCCTGTGCGCTGTGGCGCTAGTCACGCCCCAGCGCGAGCTCCTTCAGGCCGTCGCCGCCCGGCGCCCCGCGGTTGTACAGGAAGCCACGCGTGCGGTCGGCCGCCAGCCGGTAACGGGCCAGCCGCTCCTCGGAGAGTTCGCCCGGCGCGTCGAGCGCCCGCCGCACGTCCACCACCCGGTGGTCCTCTACCGCGCCGGCGGGCGGCTTCTCACCGGTCTCCACCTCGGGCGGGATGTCCACCAGCGTCGTGGCGTAGCGGGCCGAGACGTCCCAGCCGTCGGTCGTCTCGCGGAACTCGAACCAGCCGATCGCGCCCTCCTCGGTGAGCCCGTTGGGCGAGGAGTGACGGGCGACCTGGTTGCCCAGGCTGTAGGCGACCCAGGTGCCGTTCACCTTCTGGATCGGCTGCACCGCGTGCGAGTGGTGCCCGATCACCAGGTCGATCCCGGTCTCCGCGGTGAGCCGCTCCGCCAACCGCAGCTGGGGGACGCTCGGTTCGTTGTAGTGCTCGGCCCCCCAGTGGAGCGAGAGGATGACCACCTCGGCGCCCTTCTCGCGGGCCCGGGTCTCGGCGTCCTGGATCGCGTCCGCGTCGAGCTCGTTGAACGCCCATTTCTCCTTCTCCGGCGTCGGGTGGCGGAACGACATCCAGGAGAACGAGAGGTGGGCGACCTTGACGCCGTTGACGTCACGGATGTTGATCTTTTCTGCTTCCGCGGGTGTGCGAGCGGAGCCGGTGTGCCCGAGGCCGGCCTTGTCCATCGCGTTCAAGGTGCGCCGCACGGCCCCGAGGCCATGGTCGTACGTGTGGTTGGAGGCCGTCGAGCAGGTGTCGTAACCCACGTCCTTGAGGGACGTCAGAATCTGCGGCGGCACGAGGAACTCCGGATACCCCTCGAAGGGCCCCCGCGGCTTTCCGACCGGCGTCTCCATGTGACAGATGGCCAGATCGGCCTTGCTGATGACCGGCTTCACCCCGGCGAGCAGCGGCTCGAAGTCCAGCCCGGCCTCTCCCCCACCGGTCTTCTTGGCGTCCTTGGCTGCCTGGTCGACCAGCTCGGGGTGGATCAGCACGTCACCCGCGGCGGCGACGGTGAACGAACGGCCGCCCGGCTTCACCTGCGGTGCGGAGGCCGCGGAGGTGCACGCGGTCGTCACGGCGACGGTGGCCAGGAAAGCGCTTGCCGCACGAGCGATCCGGAGAGGATTACGAAGTGTCACCGCATCATATTCACATGAAGCACACAAGCACCACGGAAGTTACCGTCACAAGACAGTCACATTTGACTCGTATTATGGTCCAAATCGGACTCGTTCTCGCCCTGTTCGGCTGTCAGTCGCCAACAGACCGGTCAACGGACAACTCAACTCCGCACGCCCGGGAGCTGGTGGACCTCCGCAGCAGGATCCTCACGTATACGGCCGAACTGGAACCCGGCACCGCGTACGCCCCACCGGTCGACACGCAGCGCGAGCGCGTCGCCGAAAGCGTCGGCCACCTCCTGGACGGCGACGCCACACAGGCCGAGCGCCTGCTCGCCCCGCTCGGCCTCAAGCTCACCCGCCTCACCGACACCGAGTCCGGCCGCAGATACGACGAGATCGCCGCCGCCCGCCCGGGCCGGGCCGAACGCTGGGGGCGCCTCTACCTGACCGCCGACTCCGACGTCCGCTGGCACGCTCAGGTGCCGCACCCGGTCTCCGACCGGGACACCGAACGCCTGGGCATACGGCTCCTGGAGGACAACCCCGGCGGCTCGCTGGTCCTGGCCGGCGCGCACCGGGAGGCGGGCCGGGGCGACGCCGCCGACGTCGCCCACCGGGCGGACAGCGTCTTCCACGCCATCGTCGTGGAGCTCCAGAAACGCGACGTCCCGGGCGTGCAACTGCACGGCTTCGCCAAGGACTCGGACCGCCCCTACGAGGCCGTCCTCTCCACCGGAGCCGCGCGGAGCACCCTCACCGAGGCCGCCGCCCTGGCCGACGGCATGGAGGCCGACGGTCTGCGGGTCTGCCGGGGCTGGTCGGCCCGCTGCCCCCTGGAAGGCACCACGAACGTCCAGGGCAAGGCCGCTGAGCGCCACCACGCCAAGTTCCTCCACGTGGAGCTCTCCCCCAAGGCACGCGGCGACGGCAAGGACGCCGACGCCGCCGCCACGGCTCTCTCAGGGCTGGTCACGACCTGGAACTCCGCCCGCCGGTGAGCAACGGCACAAGCCTCAGCAGCACCCAGCCGACGGCAACGACCGCTTGTTCCGCGCTTCCTTGTTGCGCGCGGCCAGCAGTTCGTCGGCCGGGTAGCCGACCTCCTCCAGCGTCAGTCCGTGCGGCCGTACGACGTGCACGGCCGAGTCCCGGACGCCGGCCGCCAGCACCTTCCCCGGCCAGTCCGGCGGCCGGTGCCCGTCGCCCACGAACAGCAGCGCCCCGATGAGCGAGCGCACCATGTTGTGGCAGAAGGCGTCGGCCCGCACGGTCGCGGTGATGATCCCGTCGTCACCCTTCACGAGACTCAGCTCCTGGAGCGTACGGATCGTCGTCGCGCCCTCACGCTTCTTGCAGTAGGCGGCGAAGTCGTGCTCCCCGAGCAGCCGGCGCGCGGCCTCGTTCATGGCGTCCACGTCCAGCGGCCAGTCGTGCCACAGCACATGGCTGC
>KL569102.1:25708-28924 GCA_000715635.1 Streptomyces violaceus
GCCACAGCACATGGCTGCGCAGCAGCGGGTCGACCCCGCCGGGATTGTCGGTGACCCGGTACGCGTACCGCCGCCACACGGCCGAGAACCGCGCGTTGAAGCCACTGGGCGCCTCCCTGAGAGCCCAGACCCGCACGTCCCGGGGCAGCCGCCCGGCGAGCCGCTTCAGCAGCTTCTGATGGTGCTCGGCCCAGACCTCCCGCGGCAGATCGACATGCGCGACCTGTCCCCGGGCATGCACCCCGGCATCGGTACGCCCCGCCACGGTCAGCTCGTACGTCTCCCGCGACCGCGTCACGGTCCGCAGCGCGTCCTCGATCTCCCCCTGTACGGTCCGCCGCCCCCCGGCCTGCTTGGCCCACCCGGAGAACTCACTCCCGTCGTACGACAGATCAAGCCGAACACGAACGAACCCGGCAGCTGCTTCATCACTCACGCACAGATCCTCTCAGCAACAAAAAAGCGGGCCCGCCCCTCAAAGAGGAACGGACCCGCCAACGCCCTGAAGGGGCGCGGGGAACTGCGCGACAGGCCACGACGCCGCCGCGGCCGCAAGCGCACAGCCCCCGGCAGAACGCTTACGCGTCCTTCGACTCCTCGGCGGGAGCCTCGGCGGCCTCGTCGGACTTGGCCTCAACGGCCTCGTCCTTCTTGAGGGCGTCTTCCTTGACCGCGCGCTTCGTCGCGGCCTCGGCCTCGCCGGTCGCCTCCTGCGCCACCGTCAGCGCCTCGACCAGCTCGATGACAGCCATGGGCGCGTTGTCGCCACGACGGTTACCGATCTTGGTGATGCGGGTGTAGCCACCCGGACGGTTCTCGTAGCGCGGGCCGATCTCGGTGAAGAGCGTGTGGACGATGCTCTTGTCCGTGATGACCTGGAGCACCTGACGGCGGTTGTGAAGGTCGCCCTTCTTCGCCTTGGTGACCAGACGCTCGGCGTACGGACGCAGCTTGCGCGCCTTCGCCTCGGTGGTGGTGATGCGACCGTGCTCGAACAGCGCCTTCGCGAGGTTCGCGAGGAGGAGCTTCTCGTGCGCGGCGCTGCCGCCCATACGGGCACCCTTGGTGGGCTTCGGCATGGTGTTTCTCCTAGGTGTCTGCCCCGGCCGTATCAGGTACCGGGGTCAGTATCTGAGCAGACGGTTGTCTGTCAGAGATCCGGACGACAAGCCCCGGAGGGGCTGTCGTCCGGAAGGGGCGCGGGGCGGTGTCGATATGCGACTCCGTCGCGTGGGCGCGATCAAGCACAGCGCACCCGCACCCGAGTACGGACCGGAAGGCCCGAGCCCTCAGTACTGCTCGGTCTCCACGAAGCCCGCGTCCGCGTCGTCGTCCGCGCCGAAGGCGTCCGCTGCGGCCGTCGGGTCGAATCCGGGCGGGCTGTCCTTCAGGGCCAGGCCCATGCCGGCCAGCTTCGCCTTGACCTCGTCGATCGACTTCGCACCGAAGTTGCGGATGTCGAGCAGGTCCGCCTCGGAACGCGCGACGAGCTCACCCACGGAGTGGATGCCCTCACGCTTGAGGCAGTTGTACGACCGAACGGTGAGCTCCAGCTCCTCGATCGGCAGGGCCAGATCGGCGGCGAGGGCGGCGTCCGTCGGGGACGGACCCATGTCGATGCCCTCGGCGTCGATGTTGAGCTCACGGGCCAGACCGAACAGCTCGACCAGGGTCTTGCCGGCCGACGCCATCGCGTCACGCGGACGCATGGCCTGCTTGGTCTCGACGTCGACGATCAGCTTGTCGAAGTCGGTCCGCTGCTCGACACGCGTGGCCTCGACCTTGTACGTGACCTTGAGCACCGGCGAGTAGATCGAGTCGACCGGGATCCGGCCGATCTCCTGGCCGACCTGCTTGTTCTGCACGGCGGAGACATAGCCACGGCCACGCTCGACCGTCAGCTCCATCTCCAGCTTGCCCTTGCCGTTGAGCGTGGCGAGCACGAGGTCGGGGTTGTGCACCTCGACACCGGCCGGAGGCGCGATGTCGGCGGCGGTGACCAGACCCGGGCCCTGCTTGCGCAGGTACATCACGACCGGCTCGTCGTGCTCCGAGGAGACGACCAGCTGCTTGATGTTGAGGATCAGGTCGGTGACGTCCTCCTTGACGCCCGGCACGGTGGTGAACTCGTGCAGGACACCGTCGATACGGATGGACGTGACCGCCGCACCCGGGATCGAGGACAGCAGGGTCCGGCGGAGGGAGTTGCCGAGGGTGTAACCGAAGCCCGGCTCCAGCGGCTCGATCACGAACCGGGAGCGGAACTCGTCGACGACCTCTTCGGTCAACGAGGGACGCTGAGCGATCAGCATATTGCGATCCTTCTGTCAGGGGCGCCCGCTATTTGACGCCCTGAGTCACCAGGCAGAGCCTGATGGTGCTACGGACAAGGGTACGGGCGATACGACCCGAAAGAGTCGTACCGCCCGAAAACCTCAGACCAAGCGGCCTGCGTCCAAGATCAGACGCGACGGCGCTTGGGCGGACGGCAGCCGTTGTGCGGGGTCGGCGTGACGTCCTGGATGGAGCCGACCTCGAGGCCGGTCGCCTGCAGGGAGCGGATCGCGGTCTCACGACCGGAGCCCGGGCCCTTGACGAAGACGTCGACCTTGCGCATGCCGTGCTCCTGGGCGCGGCGGGCAGCCGACTCGGCGGCCATCTGCGCGGCGAACGGCGTGGACTTGCGCGAGCCCTTGAAGCCGACGTGGCCGGCGGAGGCCCAGGAGATCACGTTGCCGGACGGGTCCGTGATCGAGACGATCGTGTTGTTGAACGTGCTCTTGATGTGCGCGTGGCCGTGAGCGACGTTCTTCTTTTCCTTGCGGCGCACCTTCTTGGCAGCGCCCTGACGTCCCTTGGGGGGCATCTCTTAACTCCTACGGGAGGTGGTCGGTCCTACAGCGAAGACCGTGGACAGGCGTCCGCTGCGGACTACTTCTTGCCCGGCTTCTTCTTGCCGGCGATGGCGCGACGCGGGCCCTTGCGGGTGCGGGCGTTGGTGCTGGTGCGCTGACCGCGGACGGGCAGGCCGCGGCGGTGACGCAGACCCTGGTAGCAGCCGATCTCGACCTTGCGGCGGATGTCGGCCTGGATCTCACGACGGAGGTCACCCTCGGTCCTGATGTTGTTGTCCACGAACTCGCGGATCGCGACGAGCTGCTCCTCGGAGAGGTCGCGGACGCGGGTGTTCGGGTCGACGCCTGTCTCTTATACACA
>KL569102.1:29104-30963 GCA_000715635.1 Streptomyces violaceus
CGCGAGGGTCCGGCCGATACCGAACACGTAGGTGAGGGCGACCTCCACGCGCTTTTCGCGCGGGATGTCGACACCGGAAACGCGTGCCATTCAATGGCTCCAGTTACTTGTCGGAGGTCTTCCACAGAACCGACTCCCAGCCGCCGTATGAGGTACGAACTGGGTCCCCGGCCTCCGAACCAGGGGTGTCAGGCGAACATCGTCCGCCGGGTCCTGCGTATGAACATATTCAGCTCGCGTCGCGCGAATCCCTGCGATGGATGCAGAGGGTGCGATCCGCTGTCGATCAGCCCTGGCGCTGCTTGTGGCGCGGGTTGTCGCAGATGATCATGACCCGGCCGTGACGGCGGATCACCCTGCACTTGTCGCAGATCTTCTTGACGCTCGGCTTGACCTTCATTAGGTGAGGTTCTCCGGGTCAGTGCCACCACCTCGCCGAAGCGAGATGCGGGGCAAGATCTACTTGTAGCGGTAGACGATCCGGCCACGCGTCAGGTCGTACGGAGACAGCTCCACCACGACCCGGTCGTCAGGGAGGATGCGGATGTAGTGCATGCGCATCTTGCCGCTGATGTGTGCCAGGACCTGGTGGCCGTTCTGGAGCTCGACCTTGAACATGGCGTTCGGAAGAGACTCGACGACAGTGCCCTCGATCTCGATGGCACCTTGCTTCTTGGCCACGCTTCGCCCTTCGAATCGACTACCTTGATCGACTCCGAGCGAGCGCATGCAGGCATGCGAGTGCACCAGAGCCGACGAGTCAGTCTACGTCAGGGCACCCGGAAAGACGAATCGGGGAAGTCTGCCCCAGCGGACAGATCTTTAAGCGCCCCGAAAGGGGCGCGGGGAACTGCGCGACAAGCCACGACGAACCCGCAGCCGCCGACCGTCAGGAAGGCCCACCCCGGAACGCGCTCAGCCCAGCGGATCGGGAGCCGCGGTGATGCCCAGCTCGGCGAGCTTCGCCTTCCCCGCGTCGGGAGACGTCAGCACCAGCGGCCCTTCCTCGGTCAGGGCGACCGAGTGCTCCCAGTGCGAGGACCAGGTGCCGTCGGTGGTGATGACCGTCCAGTCGTCCTGGAGGACCTCGGTCTTCGGCGTGCCCAGGGAGACCATCGGCTCGATGGCGAGGCAGAAGCCCGGCACCAGCTTCGGGCCCTTGCCGCGTCGCCGCTCGACGTAGTTCAGCAGGTGCGGGTCCATGTGCATCTCGGTGCCGATGCCGTGGCCGCCGTAGTCCTCGATGATCCCGTAGCGGCCGCCGCCCGGCTTGGGCTGGCGGCGGATGTACGTCTCGATGGCCCGGGAGACGTCGACCAGCCGGTTGCCCTGCTTCATGGCCGCGATACCGGCCCACATCGACTCCTCCGTCACCCGGGAGAGCTCGACCAGCTCCGGGGCGTGGCCTGAGCCCACGAAGGCCGTGTACGCGGCGTCGCCGTGCCAGCCGTCGATGATCGCGCCGCAGTCGATGGAGATGACGTCCCCGTCCTTGAGGACGACGTCGTCGGACGGGATGCCGTGGACGACGACCTCGTTCACGGACGTGCAGATCGTCGCCGGGAAGCCGCCGTAGCCGAGGAAGTTCGGCTTGGCGTTGTGCTCGGCGAGCACCTTGCGGGCGACCTGGTCCAGATCCTTCGTCGTGGCCCCCGGCACGGCGGCTTCACGGGTCGCCGCGTGGATGGCGGCGACGACCAGGCCCGCCTCGCGCATCTTGGCGATCTGCTCGGAGGTCTTGATCTGCACCATGGGGACTACGGCCTTTCTGGACCGGAGAGAGAATGAACGTCTTCAACGATAAGGGGCCGCGCGAGCGACCCCGCCCCACGCAGCAGCCGCGGCTCCCCGAGGGGAAC
>KL569102.1:31187-32690 GCA_000715635.1 Streptomyces violaceus
CCCCGAGGGGACCGCGGCCGTAGCTGCGCACGAACGACTACTTGCCGTCCTCGCCACGCTTCAGCGCCTCCATGGCGCGCGTCGTGACGTCCTCCACCTTGCCGAGCGCGGAGATCGTGACCACCAGGCCCTGCGCCTTGTAGTAGTCGATGATCGGCTCGGTCTGCGTGTGGTAAACCTCCAGCCGCGTGCGGACGGTCTCCTCGGAGTCGTCGTCCCGCTGGTACAGCTCGCCGCCGCAGACGTCACAGACGCCCGCCTTGGCCGGCTGCTTGTACGTCACGTGGAAGACATGCGCCGACTCGTTGCGGCAGATGCGGCGGCCGGCGATCCGCTTGACGACCTCGTCCTCCGGGACCTCCAGGTCCAGCACCGCGTCCAGCTGCATGCTCTCGGTCTCGAGCAGCTCGTCGAGCGCCTCGGCCTGCGAGACATTGCGGGGGAAGCCGTCCAGCAGGAAACCGTTCTCGGCGTCCGGCTGCTCCATGCGGTCCTTCGCCATGGCGATGGTGACCTCGTCGGGCACCAGGTTGCCCGCGTCCATGTAGGACTTCGCCAGTTTGCCGAGTTCCGTCTGCTGGCTGATGTTGGCCCGGAACAGGTCGCCCGTGGAGATGTGCGGGATCGACAGGTTCTTGGCCAGGAACGCGGCCTGCGTTCCCTTACCGGCGCCCGGCGGCCCGACGAGGACGATACGCATCAGCGGAGGAACCCTTCGTAATTGCGCTGCTGGAGCTGGCTCTCGATCTGCTTCACGGTCTCGAGGCCCACACCCACGATGATCAGGATGCTGGTCCCGCCGAACGGGAAGTTCTGGTTTGCCCCGAAACCAGCCAACGCCATCGTCGGCACGAGAGCGATCAGACCCAGGTACAGCGAACCCGGCCAGGTGATCCGGTTGAGCACGTACGACAGGTACTCAGCGGTCGGTCGGCCAGCCCGGATGCCCGGGATGAAGCCACCATACTTCTTCATGTTGTCCGCGACTTCCTCGGGGTTGAACGAGATGGCCACGTAGAAGAAGGCGAAGAAAATGATCAGGAAGAAGTAGAGGACGATGTGCATCGGGGCGTCCGGCAGCGCAAGATTCTTTTCGATCCAGGTCTTCCAGCCGGAGCTTCCACCGGCGAACTGCGCGACCAGCGCCGGGATGTACAGCAGAGACGAGGCGAAGATCACAGGGATGATGCCGGCCTGGTTGACCTTCAGCGGAATGTACGTCGACGTACCGCCGTAGGACCGGCGGCCGATCATGCGCTTCGCGTACTGGACCGGGATGCGGCGCTGAGCCTGCTCGACGAAGACCACCAAGCCGATCACGACGAGACCGACCACGATGACGGTGCCGAACTCGATCCAGCCGCCGGCCAGGGAGCCCTGCGTCTTGATGGCCCACAGGGCGGACGGGAAGGTGGCGGCGATCGAGATGAACATCAGGATCGACATGCCGTTGCCGATGCCGCGGTCGGTGATCAGCTCACCGAGCCACATCACGGCCGCCGT
>KL569102.1:32874-34647 GCA_000715635.1 Streptomyces violaceus
CGTACCGGCGGTCATCGTGATGACCATGGTGATGGTGACGAAGATCGACTGGTCCGGGACGATCTGGCTGGCCACCGGGCAGCCCTGGAACAGGGCGCCGCTGCGGGCGGTGGCGACGAGGCCGGTGCCCTGAAGGATGGCGAGGGCGATCGTCAGGTAACGGGTGTACTGCGTGATCTTCGCCGTACCGGCCTGGCCCTCCTTCTTCAGGGCTTCCAGGCGGGGGATCACCACGGTCAGCAGCTGGAGGATGATGCTCGCCGTGATGTACGGCATGATGCCCAGCGCGAAGATGGTGATCTGCAGCAGCGCGCCGCCACTGAACATGTTGACCAGACCGAAGAGACCCTGGTTGGCCTCGGCGCTATCGATACAGGTCTGGACGTTCTTGTAATCGACACCTGGAATCGGGACGTGTGTACCCACCCGATAGACCACGATGATGCCGAGCGTGAAGAGCAGCTTCTTGCGCAGGTCGGGCGTCTTGAACGCCCGGGCGAACGCGGTGAGCACGGTGCCTCCTGCGACCCCCGCGCAACTGCGTCAAGGGTGACGGTCTTGAGGTTCGACGAATAGGTAACGGTCAACTGCCGCTCAGAGTGCCCGAAGTAAAGCACCCTGTGAAAAGAGGGCAGTGCAGGCCACCTTACCGGCGTGACTGCCGCCCTAGGAACGACCAACCGGGGATACCCCATATGTGGGGTATCCCCGGTCGGGATCGCTCAGGTCATCAAGACGCCTGTGGTGTTCAGACGAGCTCGGTGACGGTACCGCCGGCGGCGGTGATCTTCTCCTTGGCGGAGCCGGAGACGGCGTCGACCGTCACCTGCAGCGCCACGGAGAGCTCGCCCTGGCCGAGGACCTTGACGAGGCTGTTCTTGCGGACGGCACCCTTGGCGACCAGGTCGGCAACGGTGACCTCCCCACCCTCGGGGTAGAGGGCGGCGAGCTTGTCCAGGTTCACGACCTGGAACTCCGTCTTGAACGGGTTCTTGAAGCCCTTCAGCTTCGGAAGACGCATGTGGAGGGGCATCTGGCCACCCTCGAAGCGCTCCGGAACCTGGTAGCGGGCCTTCGTACCCTTGGTACCACGACCGGCCGTCTTACCCTTCGACGCCTCACCACGACCGACACGGGTCTTGGCGGTCTTGGCGCCCGGGGCGGGACGGAGGTTGTGGATCTTGAGCGGGTTGTTCTCCGCCATGATCAGTCGACCTCCTCGACCGTCACGAGGTGGCGGACGGTGTGCACCATGCCGCGGAACTCGGGGCGGTCCTCCTTGACGACCTGCGTGTTGATCCCCTTGAGACCAAGGGAGCGCAGGGTGTCACGGTGGTTCTGCTTGCTGCCGATGTAGGACTTGACCTGCGTAATCTTGAGCTGCGCCATGATTACGCACCCGCCCCGGCACGTGCACGGAGAAGCGCCGCGGGGGCGATGTCCTCGAGCGGCAGACCACGGCGGGCCGCGACCTCCTCGGGACGCTGCAGGCCCTTCAGGGCCGCCACGGTCGCGTGCACGATGTTGATCGCGTTGTCGGAGCCGAGCGACTTCGACAGGATGTCGTGGATACCGGCGCACTCGAGCACGGCGCGCACCGGACCACCGGCGATAACACCGGTACCGGGCGACGCGGGCTTGAGCAGCACGACGCCGGCAGCCTTCTCACCCTGGATGGGGTGGGGGATGGTGCCCTGGATACGGGGGACCTTGAAGAAGTGCTTCTTGGCCTCCTCAACACCCTTGGCGATGGCGGCCGGCACCTCCTTGGCC
>KL569102.1:34917-35079 GCA_000715635.1 Streptomyces violaceus
TCCTTGGCCTTGCCGTAACCGACACCCACGGTGCCGTCACCGTCGCCCACCACGACCAGCGCGGTGAAGCTGAAGCGACGACCACCCTTCACAACCTTGGCGACGCGGTTGATCGCGACAACGCGCTCAACGTACGCGGTCTTCTCGGCGGCAGCTGCGCCG
>KL569102.1:35293-35652 GCA_000715635.1 Streptomyces violaceus
GTCCCGGCCCTTCCGGTCCCGCCGCTCGCCGCCACCGGCACCGCCACCGCGGCGCTGGGGTCCAGCCATTGGAATTACCTCTCTCTGTCTCCGCTAGCTACGGAACCAGGACTCAGAACTTGAGTCCGGCCTCGCGGGCGGCGTCCGCCAGGGCGGCGATGCGCCCCGCGTACTGGTTACCACCACGGTCGAACACGACGGCCTCGACACCGGCTGCCTTGGCGCGCTCGGCGACCAGGGCGCCGACCTGCTTGGCCTGCGCGGACTTGTCGCCCTCGCCACCGCGGATCGAGGTGTCCAGGGTGGACGCCGACGCAAGGGTGTGACCCTTGATGTCGTCGATCACCTGGGCCACGATG
>KL569102.1:35911-39786 GCA_000715635.1 Streptomyces violaceus
CAGACGCGGACGCTCCGCCGTTCCGTTGATGTGCTTACGGATCCGGATGTGGCGGCGCTTGATCGCGGCGCGCTTGTAGGCGTCGCCCTTAAGGATCTTCTGTCCGTATGCCATGGCTTACTTACCCGCCTTTCCGACCTTGCGGCGGATGACTTCGCCCTCGTACTTGACGCCCTTGGCCTTGTACGGGTCGGGCCTGCGCAGCTTGCGGATGTTGGCCGCAACCTCGCCGACCTTCTGCTTGTCGATGCCCTCGACCGAGAATCGGGTCGGGGACTCCACCTTGAAGGTGATGCCCTCGGGGGCCTCGACCAGGATCGGGTGGCTGTAGCCCAGGGAGAACTCCAGGTTGGAGCCCTTGGCCTGGACGCGGTAACCGACACCGCTGATTTCGAGCTTCTTGACGTATCCCTGGGTCACACCGGTGATCATGTTCGCCACCAGCGTGCGGGACAGGCCGTGCAGGGCCTTGCTCTGCCGCTCGTCGTTGGGCCGGAGCACCTGAAGGGTGCCGTCCTCGGCCCTGGCGATGTCGATCGGCGCGATGACGGTGTGGGTCAGTTCGCCCTTGGGGCCCTTGACCGCGACCGTACGGCCGTCGATGGTGACGTCCACGCCGGCGGGAACCGGGATGGGGAGCTTGCCGATACGCGACATTGCTGTCTCTCCTCCGTTCCCGAACTACCAGACGTAGGCGAGGACTTCCCCACCCACGCCCTTCTTCTGCGCCTGCTTGTCGGTCAGGAGACCGTGGGACGTGGAGATGATGGCCACGCCCAGGCCGCCCAGAACCTTCGGCAGGTTGGTGGACTTCGCGTACACCCGGAGACCGGGCTTGGAGATCCGCTTGATGCCCGCGATGGAGCGCTCACGGTTGGGGCCGAACTTCAGCTCCAGGACGAGGTTCTTGCCGACCTCGGCGTCCTCGACCTTCCAGCCCGTGATGAAGCCCTCCTGCTGGAGGATCTCCGCGATGTGCGACTTGATCTTCGACGCCGGCATCGTCACGGAGTCGTGGTATGCCGAGTTCGCGTTCCGCAGACGCGTCAGCATGTCTGCGATCGGATCAGTCATGGTCATGAATTGGCCTTCGGCCTCTCTCGCCGGGGTTTCCTGGTGCGCCATCCCTCTCCCCGATCCGAGACGGGACGGGTGCGGCGCGGTGGACCTACGGCGTAGTAAGTCGTACGGGCGACCGTCAGGCGCCCAACCCTCCAAGCCTAAGCCATGAAGGGGAGGGCGCCTGACACGCCCATTGCTTACCGAGAGCCCTGCTAATCCCTTATAAGGGGGATTACCAGGAGCTCTTGGTCACGCCCGGCAGCTCGCCACGGTGAGCCATCTCACGAAGGCACACGCGGCACAGGCCGAACTTGCGGTACACGGAGTGCGGGCGGCCACAGCGCTGGCAGCGGGTGTAGCCACGCACACCGAACTTGGGCTTGCGAGCAGCCTTAGCGATCAGAGCCTTCTTCGCCATCTCGCTCACGCCTCCTTGAAGGGGAAGCCGAGGTGACGAAGGAGCGCACGGCCCTCAGCGTCGTTGGTCGCCGTGGTCACCACGGTGATGTCCATACCCCGGGTGCGGTCGATCTTGTCCTGGTCGATCTCGTGGAACATGACCTGCTCCGTGAGACCGAAGGTGTAGTTGCCACGGCCGTCGAACTGCTTGGGGGACAGGCCGCGGAAGTCGCGGATGCGCGGCAGCGCGAGCGACAGGGTGCGGTCCAGGAACTCCCACATGCGGTCGCCACGAAGCGTGACGTGGGCACCGATCGGCTGGCCCTCACGCAGCTTGAACTGCGCGATGGACTTGCGGGCCTTGGTGACGGCCGGCTTCTGACCGGTGATCGTGGTGAGGTCCTTGATGGCACCCTCGATCAGCTTGGAGTCGCGGGCGGCGTCGCCCACACCCATGTTGACCACGATCTTGACGAGACCGGGGATCTGCATGACGTTCTCGTACTTGAACTCGTCACGCAGCTTGCCCGTGATCTCCTCACGGTACTTCTGCTTCAGACGCGGGCTGGTGGTGGTCGTCATCAGATGTCCTCACCCGTCCGCTTGGCAACGCGGATCTTGTTGCCTTCGTCGTCGAAGCGGTAACCGACGCGGGTCACGACCTTGTTGCCGTCCTTCTCCACGACCAGCTGGACGTTGGAGACGTGGATCGGCGCCTCGGTGGTGACGATGCCGCCGGCCTGCGAACCGCGAGCCGTCGGACCTGCCTTGGTGTGCTTCTTGACCCGGTTGACACCCTCGACCAGGACACGCTCGTCGCGCGGGTAAGCGGCAATGACCTTGCCCTGCTTGCCCTTGTCCTTACCGGTGATGACCTGGACCAGGTCGCCCTTCTTGATCTTCATGCTCACAGCACCTCCGGCGCGAGGGAGATGATCTTCATGAACTTCTTCTCGCGCAGCTCACGGCCGACCGGGCCGAAGATACGGGTGCCACGAGGGTCGCCGTCGTTCTTCAGAATGACAGCGGCGTTCTCGTCGAAGCGGATGTACGAGCCGTCCGGACGGCGGCGCTCCTTGACGGTGCGAACGATGACCGCCTTGATGACGTCACCCTTCTTCACGTTGCCGCCGGGGATCGCGTCCTTGACGGTGGCGACGATGACGTCACCGATACCCGCGTAGCGGCGACCGGAGCCACCGAGCACACGGATGCAGAGGATCTCCTTAGCACCCGTGTTGTCGGCGACACGCAGCCGCGACTCCTGCTGGATCACGTCTATCTCCTGGTTGTCTGCCGGTTCCCGGCAGGGGCTCTCCTCTTGCGAGGTCGGCCCCTGCCGAGCCTGGCGGAACGATGCCTAGGGGGTCCCCCTAGGCGGGATTACTTGGCCTTCTCGAGGATCTCGACGACGCGCCAGCGCTTCGTCGCGGACAGCGGCCGGGTCTCCATGAGGAGGACACGGTCGCCGACACCCGCGGCGTTCTGCTCGTCGTGCGCCTTGAGCTTGTTGGTACGGCGGATGACCTTGCCGTACAGCGCGTGCTTGACGCGGTCCTCGACGGCGACGACGACGGTCTTGTCCATCTTGTCGCTGACGACGAGACCCTCACGGGTCTTGCGGAAGCCGCGGGCCTCTGCAGTCTGCTCAGTCACGTTGCTCTCACTCATCAGGCGCTCTCCACCGTCTCGATGCCCAGCTCGCGCTCACGCATCAGGGTGTAGATCCGCGCGATGTCCTTACGGACGGCCTTCAGCCGGCCGTGGTTCTCGAGCTGGCCCGTCGCCGCCTGGAAGCGGAGGTTGAACAGCTCTTCCTTGGCCTCGCGGAGCTTCGCGAGAAGCTCCTCGTTGCCCAGTTCGCGCAGCTCGGACGCCTTGGTACCGGCCGACATCACGCTTCACCTGCCTCGCGCTTGACGATCTTGCACTTCATCGGCAGCTTGTGGGCCGCACGGGTCAGGGCCTCGCGCGCGATCTTCTCGTTGGGGTACGACAGCTCGAACATCACGCGTCCGGGCTTCACGTTGGCGATCCACCACTCCGGAGAACCCTTACCGGAACCCATGCGGGTCTCGGCGGGCTTCTTCGTGAGCGGGCGGTCCGGGTAGATGTTGATCCAGACCTTGCCGCCACGCTTGATGTGACGCGTCATGGCGATACGAGCTGCCTCGATCTGCCGGTTCGTCACGTACGCCGGGGTCAGGGCCTGAATGCCGTACTCGCCGAACGCAACCTGCGTGCCACCCTTGGACATGCCGTTGCGCTTGGGGTGGTGCTGCTTGCGGTGCTTGACCCTACGGGGGATCAGCATTTCGGTCAGGCCTCCGTTCCGGTGCTCTCAGCCGGAGCGGCGGACGCGGGAGCCTCGGCCTTGGGGGCCTCGGCACCGGCAGCCTGCTGCGGCTTGCGAC
>KL569102.1:40030-41730 GCA_000715635.1 Streptomyces violaceus
CCGCCGCGGGCCGGGCGGTTACCCGCACGGGCTGCAGCGTTCTCGGCGCGGACCTCGGCGATGTTCTTGACATCGCCCTTGTAGATCCAGACCTTCACACCGATGCGGCCGAAGGTCGTCTTGGCCTCGAAGAAGCCGTAGTCCACGTTCGCGCGGAGCGTGTGCAGGGGCACGCGGCCCTCGCGGTAGAACTCCGAGCGGGACATCTCGGCGCCACCGAGGCGGCCACCGCACTGGATCTTGATGCCCTTGGCGCCGGCCTTCATCGTGCCCTGCATGCTCTTGCGCATGGCGCGACGGAAGGAGACGCGGGAGGAGAGCTGCTCGGCGACGGCCTGGGCAACCAGCTGAGCGTCCGTCTCGGGGCTCTTGACCTCGAGGATGTTCAGCTGGACCTGCTTGCCCGTGAGCTTCTCGAGGTCACCGCGGATGCGGTCGGCCTCGGCGCCACGGCGGCCGATGACGATGCCCGGACGCGCGGTGTGGATGTCCACACGCACACGGTCACGGGTGCGCTCGATCTCCACCTTCGAGATGCCGGCGCGCTCCATGCCGGACGTCATCATCCGACGGATGGCGACGTCTTCCTTGACGTAGTCCTTGTACAGCTTGTCGGCGTACCAACGCGACTTGAAGTCGGTCGTGACACCGAGCCGGAACCCGTGCGGGTTTACCTTCTGGCCCATTACCGGGTTCCTTCCTTGCTGCTGACGACCACGGTGATGTGGCTGGTCCGCTTGCGGATCCGGTAGGCACGGCCCTGGGCACGCGGACGGAACCGCTTCAGGGTCGGGCCCTCGTCGACGTAGGCCTCGGAGATGAAGAGGCTGTCGACATCGGTGTGGTCGTAGTTGTGCGCGGCGTTGGCAATGGCGCTGTCCAGCACCTTGCCGACCGGCACGCTCGCGGCCTGCGGGGCGAAACGCAGGACCGCCTGAGCCTCCGTGGCGTTCAGGCCACGGATGAGGTCCACCACTCGGCGGGCCTTCATGGGCGTGACGCGGATGTACCGCGCCTGGGCCCTGGCGTCCATGGTTGTCCTTCCAGTGTCTGTCATGGTCATTCCACCCCGCGCTTAGCGGCGCTTCGACTTCCGGTCGTCCTTGACGTGACCCCGGAAGGTGCGCGTCGGCGAGAACTCGCCGAGCTTGTGGCCGACCATCGACTCGGTGACAAACACCGGAATGTGGGTCTTGCCGTTGTGCACCGCGAGCGTGTGGCCGAGCATGGCCGGCACGATCATGGAGCGACGGGACCAGGTCTTGATGACGTTCTTGCTGCCGGCTTCGTTCTGAGCGTCCACCTTCTTGATCAGGTGGTCGTCGACGAAGGGCCCCTTCTTCAAGCTACGAGGCATCTCAACCCGTCCTTAGCGCTTCTTGTTCGTCTTGCGGCGGCGGACGATGTACTTGTTCGACGCCTTCTTGGGCGAACGAGTACGGCCTTCCTTCTGGCCCCAAGGGGACACCGGGTGACGACCACCCGAGGTACGGCCTTCGCCACCACCGTGCGGGTGGTCCACCGGGTTCATGACCACACCACGCACGGTCGGGCGAACGCCCAGCCAGCGCTTACGGCCCGCCTTACCCCAGTTGATGTTGCTCTGCTCGGCGTTGCCCACCTCGCCGACCGTGGCGCGGCAGCGCTGGTCGACCAGGCGGATCTCACCGGACGGCATGCGGAGGTGGGCCATCGAGCCC
>KL569102.1:41969-45787 GCA_000715635.1 Streptomyces violaceus
CAGCTGCACCGAGGCGCCGGCGGAGCGGGCGAACTTCGCACCGCCGCCCGGACGCAGCTCGATGGCGTGCAGCGTGGTACCGACCGGGATGTTGCGCAGGGCAAGGTTGTTGCCCGGCTTGATGTCGGCCCCGGGACCGTTCTCGACGCGGTCACCCTGCTGCAGGTTGCGCGGGGCGAGGATGTAGCGCTTCTCGCCGTCGGCGTAGTGCAGCAGCGCGATGCGCGCGGTGCGGTTGGGGTCGTACTCGATGTGCGCGACCTTCGCCGGCACGCCGTCCTTGTCGTGACGACGGAAGTCGATCACGCGGTAGGCGCGCTTGTGGCCACCGCCCTGGTGGCGGACGGTCACACGACCGGAGTTGTTACGGCCACCCTTGCTGTGCAGGGGGCGGACCAACGACTTCTCCGGCGTGGACCGCGTGACCTCGACGAAGTCGGCGACGCTGGAGCCACGACGGCCCGGCGTAGTCGGCTTGTACTTGCGGATTCCCATTTCTCAGTCCTCGTCCGATATCGGACGATCCGACCCGCTTACGCGGTCGGACCGCCGAAGATGTCGATACGGTCGCCCTCGGCAAGGGTCACGATCGCGCGCTTGGAACCGGCACGCTGACCGAAACCGGTCTTGGTGCGCTTGCGCTTGCCCTGGCGGTTGATCGTGTTGACCCCGGTGACCTTGACCGAGAAGACCGCCTGGACGGCCTGCTTGATCTGGGTCTTGTTGGCGCTCGGGTCCACGACGAACGTGTACTTGCCCTCGTCGAGGAGCGCGTAGCTCTTCTCCGAGACAACCGGCTTGAGCAGCACGTCACGGGGGTCCGTGAAGGACTTGCTCAGCGGGGTCTCGACGGTGTTCTTGCCCTCGGTGGCGTGGCGACGCGCCTTCTTGACGCGCGCCTCCTTGGCCTTCTTGGCGGCCTTCGAGGCAATGGCGGGGTGACGGATAGCCATCAGGCCTCGCTCCCTTCGGTGTCATTGGCCTTCGGGCCGGACACGAAGGACTCGAAGGCGGCCTGGGTGAAGACCACGTCGTCCGAGACGAGAACGTCGTACGTGTTCAGCTGGCCCGGCTCCAGGATGTGGACCTGGGGCAGGTTACGGGCGGACAGCCACGCGGCCTCATCGGCGCGGTCGACGACCAGGAGCAGGTTCTTGCGCTCCGAGATCTTGCCGAACAGCGACTTGGCGGCCTTCGTCGACGGGTTCTCACCCTCGATGACGCCGGAGACGACGTGGATGCGGTTGTGGCGGGCCCGGTCGGTGAGGGCGTGACGCAGAGCGGCAGCCTTCATCTTCTTCGGGGTCCGCTGCGAGTAGTCGCGCGGCACGGGACCGTGCACGACGCCACCACCGGCGAACTGCGGCGCGCGGGTCGAACCCTGACGGGCGCGACCGGTGCCCTTCTGGCGGTACGGCTTCTTGCCGCCACCACGGACTTCACCGCGACGCTTGGTCTTGTGCGTGCCCTGGCGGGCAGCGGCGTTCTGCGCGACGACGACCTGGTGGATCAGCGGGATGCTGATCTTCTCCACGCCGAAGATCTCCGCGGGGAGCTCGACGCTACCGGTCTTCTCGCCTGCAGGCGAAAGGATGTCAACAGTGCTCATCGGTACCTCAGGCCCCCTTGGCCGCGGTGCGGACCAGGACGAGGCCGCCGTTCGGACCGGGAACCGCGCCCTTGATGAGCAGCAGACCCTTCTCCGCGTCAACGGCGTGGACGGTCAGGTTCTGGGTGGTGACACGCTCGTTGCCCATGCGACCCGCCATGCGGAGGCCCTTGAACACGCGGCCCGGGGTGGCGCAGCCACCGATGGAACCGGGGGAGCGGTGCTTGCGCTGGGTGCCGTGTCCGGCGCCGAGGCCCTTGAAGTTGTGACGCTTCATGACACCGGCGAAGCCCTTGCCCTTGCTCTTGCCGGTCACGTCGACCTTGAGGCCGGCCTCGAACACCTCGGCGGTGATCTCCTGGCCGAGGGTGTACTCGCTGGCGTCAGCGGTACGGATCTCGACGAGGTGGCGGCGGGGAGTGACGTCGGCCTTGGCGAAGTGGCCCTTGAGGGGCTTGTTCACCTTGCGCGGGTCGATCTCGCCGAACGCGATCTGGACGGACTCGTAGCCGTCGGCGTCGTTCGTGCGGACCTGGGTGACGACGTTGGGGCCGGCCTTGACGACGGTGACCGGAACAACACGGTTGTTCGCGTCCCACACCTGCGTCATGCCGAGCTTCTCGCCCAGGATGCCCTTGATCTGCTTAGCCATTCTCAGATCACCGGCCTTCAGAGCTTGATCTCGATGTCGACACCGGCCGGGAGGTCGAGTCGCATCAGAGAGTCAACGGTCTTGGGGGTCGGGTCGAGAATGTCGATCAGGCGCTTGTGCGTGCGCATCTCGAAGTGCTCGCGCGAGTCCTTGTACTTGTGCGGCGACTTGATGACGCAGTACACGTTCTTCTCAGTGGGCAGCGGCACCGGGCCCGCGACCGACGCACCAGTGCGAGTCACCGTCTCGACGATCTTCTTCGCCGAGGAGTCGATGACCTCGTGGTCGTAGGCCTTGAGCCGGATGCGGATCTTCTGTCCCGCCATGGCTACTAGTAGTCCTGTCTCTCGTAACGCTCTGGAACCCGGTGTTCCGTACCTTCGTTCTCCGACCCACGCGGTCGGGCGTGTCGCTATCTCGCTGACATGGATGTCCCATGGTTCGAACATCCCTGCGGGATTGCACACGGCCCTTCCGGAACCGCGAGCCGGGGGCGACTGCGTCAATTCACTGACGCGGGCCCACCGGGTGCCTGGCCGGTGCCGCACACACGCTTCCCGGAAGATTCCCGTACGTCCGCCCCAGCGCTGCCGTGGTGGCAGTTAGGGCGACGAGTACTGTGGGACTCGCTTCCGGTCCCCCCGGCGGGAGGCGCGCAGCATCAACACTCGACCGAGCAACTCGGACAGTCTGCCATATGGGGCAGGGGCGACGCCAATCGAGCCGAGGAGAATACCCCGGGGGTGATGTAGGTCAAACCGGGGGCGCGCCCCTACCGCCGATGATCAACAGGAAGCCGTCGGCTGGATCCTGCCGGTGAGCCTCTGCAACGCCTCGTCGGGTGTGGGAGCCAGCAGCCAGACGCTGTCCATGCCGGCGTAGACCGCGCCGTCCTCAGCCATGGCCAGGTGCTGGTTCCCGCGGTCGCGCATACCGATGGGATACAGCTCGACGCCCGCCTGCTCGGCGAGGTCGTCGATGATCTCCCCGTCCCAGATCGCCTGCAACGGGTCTAGCGAGAACTGCATCCACGGCATCGAGTCCCAAGGGTCGCGATAGGGCACTCCGACGGCGCCGAACTCCGCCAGAAAGCGCCGTGCCGCGTCGTGCATCTCGAACTCGCCGGTCTGGAGAAGGATGCTCTCCCAGGTCTCCGTGGGAATCGCCCGGCCCGGGAACCAGCCGCCCGCCCGCAGCACCCGGTCCGTCTCCGGGCACCAGCGCCGCTCGGCGTCCGGGCCTGTCTCCACGGTGTGGAGCCGTCGCCAGAAGGCGTGCTCGGCCGCTGGTACGTCGGGCGTCCAGAGAGCAGACCGGGCTCCCTGCGCCTCGACCAGGCGGTCCAGCGCCTGGTCGGTGGACGTGGCCAGCAGTTCTACGCGGTCCCTTACGAGATGGAGCGCCCCGTTCTCGGCGATGCCCAGAAGGCTGGCACCCTCATCCGCCATGCCGATGGGATATAGGGACGTCCCCGCTTCCCGGCTCGCCCGCGCGAACTGCTCGTCCTGCCATGCGGCCCCGAGGGGCTCGAACCGGATGGCCGACGAGGTGGTGATC
>KL569102.1:46016-51738 GCA_000715635.1 Streptomyces violaceus
CACGAGACCACCGAATTCGGAGAGGAACCGACGCGCGGCCTCGTGGGCCGTGAAGGATCCGCGCTCACGCAGGATGGACTCCCAGGTGTCTGTCGGCACCGAACGACCGGGGCGCCAACCTGCGCGTCGCAGCACCTCTTCTGTTTGCAGGGACCAACCACGCCTCTGATCAGCACTCACTCACATCACCGCCCGAACGCCCAATTCCTCAAGGACATGCTTACAAGACGGGCAGGGTGGCTTGGGCGTGCCGTGGGCCGGGTTGCCCTCTGCGCGCACGTTCACGGCTGCCATCACCCCGCCCCGGGGGTCAACCCCCGCCTTCATGGCGTCAGACAGCGCCTCGGCCTCGCCGCACTTCGAATGCGCTCCGCCAACCTCCGCCCTGACATGATCCGGAACCCGATCATAGGCAGCCTGCACGTCAGGGTGGAGATCGTGGTTGCCCCCGCCCTTGATGCTGGAGCCAGGGAAGGGCTCCGGGTGCCCCGGAACCGACAGCCCGGCCGTGCTCGTGGGTCTGGTCTTCTTGCTCGCTCCTGGAGTCCGCTGTTCCTCGTCGGCCCGACGTCGAGCGGCAGAGCGGGCCGCATCCTCGCAGGAGGGCGCCAGCCCGAAGGGATCGACGGCCGTGAAGGGGTTGGCCACGTACGTGCGCGGGTTCGGTCCCGGGGAGAGGCCGAGCGGATCCAGGGACGCGTACCGACCTGTCTCGGGGTCGTAGTGACGCTGGTAGTTGTAGTGGAGAGCCGTCTCGGGGTCGTGGTACTGCCCCGGGAACCGCAGGGGGCAATACGCGCCCTCCGGACCAGGAGCGTGGAGCGGCGCTCCCCATAGCGTGGACTGTGCCTGCCAGGCCACTTCCCCCGGCTCCGTGACCATCTCGGCGGGGGTCCCGACCAGGTCCGTGACAATGGAGTAGAACCTGTCATCGATCCATTCCTGGGGCAGGTCCGGCGAGGACACCCGCTCGATCTGCGTGATGGGGCTGAAGCGGTCCTGCTCCCAATCCCACACCGTGCACCGGGGGGCCTCGTCAATTGCCCTTGTGACCTGCTCGGCCAGGACGAACCCGTCCCAGACGAACGTGGTCTCCTCCACCACGGTCACTCCGTCCGAGCCGAGTCGCCGTTTGGCGACCCGGCGGCCGTACGGGTCGTACGCATAGGTCCACACGGTGCCGTCCGGGGTGGTCACCGCGACCAGGCGGTCCTGGCTGTCCCAGGTGTAGCGCCACACATCGGGCTTGCGGGACAGCCGCTTCTTCCGCCTGACCACGACCCGGCCCTGGTCGTCGTACTCGTAGCTGATGTCCCCGACCCGGCGGGTCGGCCCGTGTCCGGAGCCGAATGCGGAACGGTCGGACGGCGCGAGCTGCACCTCGCCCTCCGCGATGTTGCCCGCCGCGTCGTAGGCGTAGCGCTCCGACCAAGTCGCCGCCCGCACACCGGCGACCCGCCCTTGGCCGTCGACATCGACGGTGCGGTCACCCTGGAGGAAATCGCTGATCGCGGCAACCGTGCCGTCGGGCCGGTAACGGTAGGAACGGTGCTGGAGTGCCCGTGGTCCGTCCGCCGAGGCAGAACCGGTGCTCGAACCGGCCGCGGTCAGGGTCTGAGTACTCAGCCTGCCGACCGCGTCCCACGTCTGGCTCAGCGCGACGCCGCCCACACGCCGTTCGGTCTCACGTCCTGCCTGGTCGTAGGCGAATGTGACGGTCCTGCCGGCCGTCCGCAGCAGCACCGGGCGGTCGTGTCCGTCGTACTCCCACGTGCTTTCCGCGTTCGACGGGGTTACACGGCTCACGCGTCGGCCCAGTACGTCGTACGACGAGCGCACGGTGGCTCCGTTGCAGGTTTCTGCGAGGATGCGGCCGCGGGCGTCGCGCTCGTAGGCCAGCTCGGTCCCCGGGCCGGCCACATAGCGGACCTGGCCGACGGGGTCGTACGCATAGCGTGTGACGCCTTCTGGTGTCCGCTGCTCCGTTACCTTGCCGAAGTCGTTGCGGACATAGTCAATGGACTCGCCCGCGCCATTGGTCTGCCCGACGAGCCGACCGACCGCGTCGAAGCGATAGCTCTGGACTCGTCCGCCGAAGTCCCGTTCCCGGACCAGGCGTCCGGCCTCATCGTAGAAGTACTCCCACGCGGAGCCCTCCTGATTGGTCACCGAAGTGACGCGCAGTTCGCGGTCGTAGGCGAATCGCACCTGCGTGCCGTCGGGATCCGTGCGCGACATGAGCAGATCGAAGCCGCTGTACTCGAAGCGGGTCACCCGGTTCTGCGCGTCCGTGTGCTCGGTGAGGTTGCCCTCGTCGTCGTAGACGCGTCGTTCCGCGGTGCCGTCGGGCAGGTCGACTCCGAGCTGCCGACCTTCCGGACTCCAGCTCATCCGTGTGACGGACCCGTCGGGGTCCATCTGCATGACCACCCTGCCGAACGCGTCGCGTGCAAACCGTGTGATCCCGCCCTCGGCATCGGTGGCCGCGAGGGGCAGCCCCGCCTCGTCTGGCTCCAGCACAGCGGTACGGTCCAGCGCGTCCGTGATCGTGGTGAGTGCACCGTCGTCCCGGTACCGGTAGCTGACGCGGGCTCCCGCCGGGTCCGTCTCGGCGATCAGGTTGCCGTGCTCGTCGTACTCCATGTGCCAGACGTGGCCGTCGGCCTGGACGACCGCGACGGGCTGTCCCCACGCGTTGTTCTCGGCCGTCTCCCGCCTACCGTCGGGTCGGCTGATGGAGGTCGGGGCACCAAGCTCGTCGTATGTGTAGCGAGTTGTGCGGCCGCGTGCGTCCGTCCGAGTTAGCAGCCGGCCGTACCGGTCCCACTCGGAACGGGTGGTGTGACCAAGCGGGTCCGTCACAGCGACGAGCTGGTACAGGTCGTTCCAGCGGTACGTCGTGGTGTTGCCGAGCGCGTCGGTGTAGCGGGTCTCCCGGCCATCGGTGTCGTAGGCGATGGTGCACCGCAGGAGGCCGTCGGTGCCCTCGCCTCCGACGCAGCGGTCCTGGTCGTCGTACGCGAAGCGGTACCAGTAGCCGTTGCGATCGGTCCAAGAGGTGATGCGCGTGTGGTCGTCGTATGTGAGTTTCAGGGGGAGACCGCTGGAGTCACGGATCTCGGTGAGGTTGCCCTCGGGGCTGTAGTCGAAGCGCCTGAGCTGCGTGCCCTGGAGACCGGCCTCCGGGTCACGCAAGCTCAGCGCAGTCACGCGCCCGCTCTCGGTCTCCACGTTGATATGCCGACCACCGGAGTCGCGCACAGCGAACGGCGTGCCGTCTGCACGGCGGTCGATGTCGATCCTGTAGCCGTTTCGGTCTGTCAGGGCCACGAGGAGGAGGGGGAATGCCTCGTCGGTCGCAGCGGGCCGCTGCGGGGCAGCGAAGTGTCGGGTAACCGCGGTGAACGGATCCGTGATGCTCACCGGCGCTCCAGGCCCGCCGTCCCACTGCAGGGGCCAGCGCGGTCCTTCCAAGGGCATCACCGAAGCGCCAGGCTCAGGCACTGGGTAGAGGAGGACCATGCCGTCCTCAGTGGCATAAGCGGCGCCCTGGGCGTCCAGCTCCAGACGTTCGTCGAGGGTGGAGGCCCAGGACGGGCCGAAGTACCGCCCAGCTCGATAGGTCGACAGATGGGTACGCCGCAGGACAAGGGGAAGCAACCCAGGCAGTTCGATGTCGGTCTCGGCCATGTACATCTCGCCGGAGACCATGTCGATCGGATCGCCGTTCAGGCACCGCCCCTTGCCCGGCTTGGCGTTGGCCACGGCATCGTCGGCCTCCCTGCGCAGACCGTTCTTTCCAAGACCCTTCGCCATGGCCTTGAGGCCGCCCTTGCCCAAGGCCTTCGCGCCCTTGGCCAATCCGCCGAGCGTGGTAAGCCCCTTCATGCCGGGTATGCAGTCCAGAGCAGCGAACCCCACGTCCCACAGAGACGCTTGGCCCTTGGAGTATTTGTAGAGCGTGTCTGCGAGGACGACAGCGGCGGCGATCAGCACGATCGCGCCCAGGATCGGCCCGCCGATGATCATCGCCACGATCCCGACCACCGCGACGACGACCTTGCAGACCGCCACGATGGTGTCCCAGTTGTCGACGAACCAGTCGCCGACCTCCTCCCACCACGACCGGTTCTGAATACCGGCGTCCGAGGCCTCGTCGATCTTCGACTTCGCCTCGCGCGCCGCCTCATCACGCATCTTGCGCGCGTCCTCGGCCATCTTCTTCGCCGCGGCAAGAGCGTCCTGCGCGTCGGACACGTCCGACTGGGCCTTGGACTGGGCGGATTCGGCGTGCTGCACATCCCGGGTCGCGGCACGCACCTTGGCCTCGTCCGGCTTGTCCGCATCCGACTTGCTGCCGGTCGGATCGTCCTTGTACTTGTCCGCCTCCTTGCCGGCCCGCGTGACCCACGAGTCAGCCGACGTCAGCCGCGACTGGGCCGAGGAGAGACTGTCCCGAGCCTCACGGCCCTTGCGCAGCGCCTTGTCTGCCAGCGACTGCGCCCGCTCCAGCTTCGGCCAGAAGTCCGCGAGCGCGTCGCCGCACATCTCGTACGACTTCTTCAACTTCTTGAGGTTCTTCGGAACATCCCCGAAATCCTCCTTGAAGACGTCCGCGGACTTGCCCGCCCACTCCAGAAGCGTGCCCTCCCCCGCCATGCCCTTGACCAGACGCAGCCCCTCGGAGACGTCATCGGCGAAGTCATGCAGATGCTTCGCGAGCGTGCGCACCCGCTGCGGGTCACCAGGAGTCGGGTCCTTGTCCAAGTCCAGGACATGCCAGTCCGCCGGCCTGTGCCCCGCCATACCGCAACCCCCGTCACGCGCACATCTACGTCAACAACCGTATGCACACGTGAACATACAAGGCACAGCCGTTCGATGAAACACGAGTTCCCACATCACGAACGGCGCCTGCGCACACCCCGCCAGGCATCCCCGACGGCGTCCACGGACCGCAGCGACCAGCTCTCCAGCTTGTTCCGCACAGTCGCATACACCCATCGCCTCTTGAGCCACAGCGGCAGCGGCCGGAACGGCACGTAGTCGAAGGTGTCGTCGATGGCGTTCACGGCGATGCTCTTGCGGCCGGGGCGTTCCGCCCGCAGCGCGGCGAACAGCTCTGGCGTCAACTCACCGTTGAGCCGGGCCGCGTGGCCCGCAGCCGTAAACGCGAACCCCCGCTGACCGGTGTCCGGCAACTGCATCGCCTTGACGATCCGAGGCGACACCTCCGCCAGCGAACAGTGGAACGTCAGCCCGATCACCGCCGTACCGAGACGTTCCTCGCCGCGCTCGAACGCGGCGTCCCACTCCTCGGGGTCATCGAGCCCGAGCAGGCCCTGGCCGCTCTCCCAGTCCCATCCACGGGACATCAGCCGGTGAAGCGGAATGTAGACGTGATCGCGTCGAAGATGTCGAAGAACGAGTCCGCGAGGTCGAGGACCTGGCTGCTGCCCGCGACCAGGGCCACCTTGCCCTCCTGGCCCGGCACGGGGATGTACGTCTGCATCAGCACGGCCCGGATCGTGCGGTTGAGCGCGTCGCCCGGTACGGCGATGTCCTCGATGCCGTGCGTGCGCGCGGCGGGACCGACCCCTGGGATGTCGACGGTCGTCACCTTGCGCCAGGAGTCGCCTTCCCGCTTGGCCTCCTTCACCGCGAGCTGGCTCGCGATGACAGAGGGGTCGTTCGACAGCGGCTCGCCCCGCTCGTTGCGGCC
>KL569102.1:51949-55026 GCA_000715635.1 Streptomyces violaceus
CCGACCAGGGAGACGGTCACTGAGCCGGTTATCGGCGTATCGCCGCCGAAGTTCTCCGCCATGCAGCCGCAGTACAGCGCGCCCGACTTCCAGGCGTCCGCGGCGGCCTTCTGGAGGAAGTCGACGTACGTGCCGCGGTACTGCTCCAACTCCGGGCGCTGCTGCACACGTTCGCTCACCATCCGGCGGATCGAGTCGTCCCGCGACTCCGGCCGTACGTCGAACTCCCACCACGTCTCCGGCACCTTGATCCGGAAACCGCCCCGCTCGACGGTCAGTGTCTCCATGTAGCGGGCCATGACGCCGGCCTCCCCGTTCGCTCGATCACTTGTGCGCACATCGTGCCACTACTCCTCCAGCGTCCAGAACGGTGATTCCTTCGGTGGCGCGGGTCGTACGGGATGAGTGCTGAAGTCGATGTCAGCGTCCGCGGTCGGGCTGCCGGTGGGAAGGCGGTGTTGGTCATCCGGGGCGTAGTACACGCCGTAGGCCCAGTACTCGGCCTCTCTGTGCCCCATGAGTTGCAGGTCCAGGGCGACCCACTCCCGCGTCCCGTACGACGCGTTGATCCTCGCGACCGCCTCCGCACGGGAAATGCCGATGCGCTCCACCAGTACGTCCGCCATCTCGCGGAAGTACGCCAGCATCTCCGCGTCGAGCGCGAGCACGAACTCCGTGCCCGTGGTGCCGGCCGTATCGCACGCCCCGAAGGAGATAAGCCAGCGCAGGCGTCTGACCTCCGCCACCAGTCGCGGCACCGCTTCCCTCGCCATGGCGGCGAATACGGGGTCCGTGGTCGCGGCCGCGCACAGCTCCTCGATCGCATCCAGGTCGAGGTGGTCATCGCGAGCCGCCGGTTCTGAAGTCATGCTCCAGTGTCACGGCATGGCAGCGGCCTCCCGAACGAGGAGTTCCTCAACCGCTCCGGCCAGACCTACGACGGCACGGGCATCCCGCCCCACCTGACCGAACCGGTCTTCACGAAGGAGGAGTTCGCCAAGAAGCGCGACTCGGCGTTCGACCGCGCGGTGAGTGTCCTTCGGAACAAGGGCTGAACGACGGCCAGAGGGAAGCCACGAACCCGACCCAGGCCTCCGGCGCGAGCGCGAGCCGGGGGCCCTGGGCGGCGTGCTTGGAGTCGCGGACGTGGATGGTGTGGGGGGCTATCGCGATCTCGATGCAGGAGTTGCCATCGGGGCCGTCGCTGTAACTGCTTTTGAACCAGACCAGTTCAGAGACGTCCTCGGCAGAAGCCTTGCGGATCATGTTTCTCCCAGCACTTGCTCGATGAAGGCCAGCGACTCCCCCGGCGTAAGAGCCTGCGCCCGGATGGTGCCATACCGCAGCTCAAGGATCCGCAGGTGCTTCGGATCGGATGTTGGCCGACCGCTGAATGCGCCGTCGGAGCGACCCACCGCAGTGCCGTCAGCGAACTTCAGCACCTCGATCCTGCCGTCCAGCCCAGGGTGGGCTCCCGAGCTCATCCGCATCACCTGAAGCGTGACGTTACGCAAACGGGCCACCCCCAGCAGGTGTTCGAGCTGCTGACGCCACACCATTGTGCCTCCAACCCGTCGGCGCAGCGTCGCCTCTTCCAGGACGAAGCTGAGCGCCGGAGCAGGAGAGCGCTCGAAGATCGACTTCCTCACCATGCGCGCGGCGACCAGGTGCTCCACCTCCTCCTCCGAGTACGGGGGCTGCCACGCCTCGAACAAAGCCCGCGCGTGCTCCGGCGTCTGCAACAGTCCATGGATGCTGAGCCCGACGTACACCCCCAGCTCAACCGCCTTGGCCTCCAACTGCGCGAGCGCCCGCACGCTCTTGGGATACCGAACCCTC
Source organism: Streptomyces violaceus (assembly GCA_000715635.1). Classification (GTDB taxonomy): domain Bacteria; phylum Actinomycetota; class Actinomycetes; order Streptomycetales; family Streptomycetaceae; genus Streptomyces; species Streptomyces violaceus. The sequence goes on from KL569102.1 coordinate 53,789, forward strand.
TTGACGTCCTCCCAAGCCGCCGCAATCAGCCCACCCGCCCCCAACACCTCATCAGCCCTGACCAGATAGTCCTGCCGAGGAATCCGCTTCCCACCCTCGATCTTGTAGACCATGTCCTCGCCGTACCCCACCGCCGTCCCGAACTCGCCGGCCCGCATCCCCACCGCCTCCCGCCGCAGCTTCAGCTGCCGCCCGACGGTCGCGATGACGGCGACGCCCCACTCATCGTCGGGGTCCACCTCCCAACCCGGCTCGTCCGCCTCGCCCTTGAGCCGCCCCGAGTCCGCCTCGACCGCCGTCATCCCGCACCCTTCCGCCGTCGCACGACCGTGCCCAGCGCCCTACCCGTACGCCCGGCCCCGACAGCCCGGACACCACCGGACAAGCTCCGGACAGTTACCGTACGCACCCGCTGAGTCACTGTTCACAGTAGGCGCGGACCGCCACGCTGAGTGACGTGAAGCAGAAATCCCCCGAACTCACCACCCCCGTCCGCAACTTCAGCATCCAGCTGTCCCCCACCCCACGCGGCGCCCGCCTCGCCCGCCTCCTGGCCACCGAACAACTGCGCTCCTGGGGACTTCCGTTGGACTCGGCGAGGCAGGTCATCGCGGAGCTGGCGGCCAACGCGGTGACGCACGGCCGCATCCCCGGCCGCGACTTCCGCCTGCTCCTCTACGTCGTCGCCGACACTCTCCGCATCGAGGTGACGGACACCCGCGACGACCGTCTGCCGACACTGTCCGATTCCGGCAGAGGCCTGCTCCTCGTCGAGGCACTCACCGACCGCTGGGGCACCACCCGAGGACTCCCGCCCCGCAAGACCGTCTGGGCCGAATTCGACCTCGCACCGGAACCCAAGAACCTGCACTCCGGTGGCGCGGGCGGCCTCCCAGAAGGACCACATAGGTGAAAGAACCCGACCAAGCCCCACCCCTCCTCCCGCCCGCCGAGCGGCCTCACCCACGCGGGTGAACATCACCAACTCGACTAGCTTCGGGAGCCGTTGCCTGCCCTACGCTCAGCGCAACACACCGCAGACATGCGACGGCCCCCGCCGGGACGGCAATCCCAGTGCGAGGGCCTGACCACCGAGGAAGGCTCCAACTTCCTGATGGATACGCAGAACCCTAACGTGCCCTCGCACGCCCACACCCGGGTTGCCGCAAAGAAGCACCCGAACCGGCGGCACCCCCACTCCGGCCTGGTTCACGACAACACCCGCCACACCACCCGCT
>KL569102.1:55253-61133 GCA_000715635.1 Streptomyces violaceus
CCCGGAGCTGTCGCTGCTCGCGATCGGGCTCGGCACACACATCCAGTCCCTCCCCGCCGGCGCCCGCACCGACATCAAGTCCCTGGCGGCCCGCTTCCCCGAGGGCACGACCCGCATCGCCGCCGCCCTGAACGAGCTGGAGACCCACGGCTACCTGCGTCGCGAGCGCACGCGCACCCCCGACGGACGCATCATCACCCGCACGACCTCCTGCAACCAGCCAGGTCACGGCGGTACGGAGGCTCCCCGCCCAGCCCCGAGGAAGCGGATGAGGCCGCCCGGCAGCAAGCCCCTCCCCGCCGTACCGCAACCGGCCTGCCCCGCCCCCGCCCTCCTCCAGCAGGCCACGGACCTCCTCACCGGCCTCCGCCGCGAGGACACCCGTCTCCTGCTCTCCGCGTGCGACACCGCCCACCTCGCCCCCGGCGTCGCCGCCTGGCTCGAACGCGACATCTCCCCCACCGCCGTGCGCCACGCCCTGACCGCCGACCTCCCACCCGAGGCCCTCCGCCGCCCGGCCGCCCTCCTGGCCCACCGCCTCACAGCCCAGCTACCGCCCCCGCCTGCCTTCCGCGCTCCCGCACCCCCACCCACGGTCCCTCACCGACTCCAGACCTGCGAAGGCTGCGACCGAGCCTTCCGCGCACCGGCCCCGGGCCACTGCCGCGACTGCCGATCCGACCGTGCCGAGTTCCTGGAAGCCGCATGAAGACCAACCTGGAACACGAGGACCCGGCCATCGCCGAGGAGGCGCTGCGTGAACTGAGCGCCGTCCTGGACGAAGCCAGGCCTCGGCTGCTCTGACCAGCTTCTGACCCAGCCCGGCCCGGACGGCATCCAGCCGCTCACAGCCACACCGCAGCCATCGGTCATCGGTCATCGGTCATCGGCGAGGACACCTGCACACACAACAAAGGGACCCGCACGACCGAAGTCGTACGGGCCCCTTCGAGCCACTCAGGTCAGTAGACCCTCAAGCCAGTCCGAGGACTCACTTGTTGATCTTGGTGACCTGGCCGGCGCCCACGGTCCGGCCACCCTCACGGATGGCGAACTTCAGGCCCTCCTCCATGGCGACGGGCTGGATGAGCTCCACCTTCATCTCGGTGTTGTCACCCGGCATGACCATCTCGGTGCCCTCGGGGAGGGTCACCACGCCGGTCACGTCCGTCGTACGGAAGTAGAACTGCGGGCGGTAGTTGTTGAAGAACGGCGTGTGGCGGCCACCCTCGTCCTTGGACAGGATGTAGGCCTGCGCCTCGAACTCGGTGTGCGGGGTGACCGAGCCCGGCTTGATGATGACCTGGCCGCGCTCGACGTCCTCGCGCTTGATGCCGCGGAGCAGCAGACCGACGTTCTCACCGGCCTGGCCCTCGTCGAGCAGCTTGCGGAACATCTCGATGCCGGTGACCGTGGTGGTGGTCTTCTCGGTCTTGATGCCGATGATGTCGACGGTCTCGTTGACCTTGAGGACACCACGCTCGATACGGCCGGTGACGACCGTACCGCGACCGGTGATCGTGAAGACGTCCTCGATCGGCATCAGGAACGGCTTGTCGACGTCGCGCTCCGGCTCCGGAATCGCGGTGTCGACGGCGCTCATGAGCTCCAGGACCGAGTTGCCCCACTCCTTGTCGCCCTCGAGGGCCTTCAGAGCGGAGACCTTGACGACCGGAACGTCGTCGCCCGGGAACTCGTACTCGGAGAGGAGCTCACGAACCTCGAGCTCGACGAGCTCCAGGATCTCCTCGTCGTCCACCATGTCGGCCTTGTTCAGGGCGACGACGATGTACGGAACGCCGACCTGGCGGGCCAGGAGCACGTGCTCCTTGGTCTGCGGCATCGGGCCGTCGGTCGCGGCGACCACGAGGATGGCGCCGTCCATCTGCGCCGCACCCGTGATCATGTTCTTGATGTAGTCCGCGTGACCGGGGCAGTCGACGTGGGCGTAGTGACGCGTCTCGGTCTGGTACTCGACGTGCGCGATCGAGATCGTGATACCGCGCTGGCGCTCCTCGGGAGCCTTGTCGATCTGGTCGAAGGCCGAGGCCTCGTTCAGCTCGGGGTACGCGTCATGCAGCACCTTGGTAATGGCGGCCGTGAGGGTCGTCTTACCGTGGTCGATGTGACCGATGGTGCCGATGTTGACGTGCGGCTTAGTCCGCTCGAACTTCGCCTTCGCCACTGGGGTCCTCCTGTGGAGTGGTTCTGGTACGCCTTACTCATCGGCGCCAGGTGATCTTTGCTGGAAAGCCCGGGCCCCGGGGCACTCTCACCATGATTGTGGCGGAATGCCCCTCAAGGCTCCGGAGTCAAGCCTACGGCGTGTAGACGCGGTGCGTTACTCGCCCTTGGCCTTCGCGATGATCTCCTCGGCGACGTTCCGGGGAACCTCGGCGTAGGAGTCGAACTGCATCGAGTAGCTTGCGCGACCCGACGTCTTGCTGCGGAGGTCTCCGACGTAGCCGAACATCTCCGAGAGGGGCACCAGGCCCTTCACGAGGCGGGCACCGGCCCGCTCCTCCATGGCCTGGATCTGGCCACGGCGGGAGTTGATGTCGCCGATGACCTCACCCATGTAGTCCTCGGGCGTGGTGACCTCGACGGCCATCATCGGCTCGAGCAGCACGGGGCTGGCCTTGCGCGCGGCCTCCTTGAAGGCCTGCGAACCGGCGATCTTGAACGCGAGCTCGGACGAGTCGACCTCGTGGTAGCCACCGTCGATGAGCGTGACGCGGACGCCCGTCATCTCGTAGCCGGCGAGGATGCCGAACTGCATGGCCTCCTGCGCACCGGCGTCCACCGAAGGGATGTACTCCTTCGGGATGCGGCCACCGGTCACCTTGTTCACGAACTCGTACGCGGCGTCGCCGCCCTCGATCGGCTCGATCGCGATCTGCACCTTGGCGAACTGGCCGGTACCACCAGTCTGCTTCTTGTGCGTGTAGTCGACCCGCTCGACCGCCTTGCGGATGGTCTCGCGGTACGCGACCTGCGGCTTGCCGACGTTGGCCTCGACCTTGAACTCGCGCTTCATGCGGTCGACCAGCACCTCGAGGTGAAGCTCGCCCATACCACCGATGATGGTCTGGCCGGTCTCCTCGTTGGTGTGGACCTGGAAGGACGGGTCCTCCTCGGCCAGGCGCTGGATCGCGACGCCCAGCTTCTCCTGGTCACCCTTCGACTTGGGCTCGATGGCGACCTGGATGACCGGCGCCGGGAAGTCCATGGACTCCAGGATGACCGGGTTCTTGTCGTCGCTCAGCGTCTCACCGGTGGTGGTCTGCTTCAGGCCCATGACGGCGACGATGTCGCCGGCGCCCACCGACTCGATCTCCTCACGCTTGTTCGCGTGCATGCGGTAGATCTTGCCGATGCGCTCCTTCTTGCCCTTCACGGAGTTCAGCACAGCAGTGCCGGACACCAGACGGCCGGAGTACACGCGGACGAAGGTGAGCTTGCCGAGGTGCGGGTCGCTCATGATCTTGAACGCCAGCGCGGCGAGAGGCTCGTCCTCCGACGGCTTGCGCGCGATGACCTGCTCCGGGTCCTTGACGTCGTGGCCCTCGATGGCCTCGACGTCGAGCGGGGTGGGCAGGTAGCGCACGACCGCGTCGAGCAGGGGCTGAACGCCCTTGTTCTTGAACGCGGTGCCGCAGAAGACGGGGGTGACGGTGGTGCCGTCGCTCTTGCCCGACGCGATGGTGATACGACGGATCGCGGCGTAGAGCTGCTCCACGGTGGGCTCGGTGCCCTCCAGGTACAGCTCCATCAGCTCTTCGTCGTTCTCGGCGACGGCCTCGAGCAGCTTGCCGCGGTACTCCTCGGCAGCCTCGGCGTGGGTGTCCGGGATGTCGACGGTGTCGTACATCTCGCCCTTGGTCGCCTCGGCCGACCAGACCAGGGCCTTCATCGTCACGAGGTCGATGACGCCCTTGAAGTCCGCCTCGGCACCGATCGGCAGCTGCATGACCAGCGGCTGCGCACCCAGGCGGTCGGTGATCATGTCGACGCAGCGGTGGAACTCGGCACCGGTACGGTCGAGCTTGTTGACGAAGCAGATACGCGGAACGCCGTAGCGGTCCGCCTGACGCCACACCGTCTCGGACTGCGGCTCGACACCGGCGACACCGTCGAACACCGTCACGGCACCGTCGAGCACGCGCAGGGAGCGCTCCACCTCGACGGTGAAGTCGACGTGCCCCGGGGTGTCGATGATGTTGATGGTGTAGTCGTTGTCCTCGAGCGGCCAGTGACAGGTGGTCGCAGCAGACGTGATCGTGATGCCACGCTCCTGCTCCTGCTCCATCCAGTCCATGGTGGCAGCGCCGTCGTGGACCTCACCGATCTTGTAAGACACACCGGTGTAGAACAGGATCCGCTCGGTGGTGGTCGTCTTGCCCGCGTCGATGTGGGCCATGATCCCGATGTTGCGGACCTTGGCCAGGTCAAGTGAAGTGGTAGCCATAAGGCTTTCGTCTTCTCTCGGTCTCGATGTGGGTAGCGACTACCAGCGGTAGTGCGCGAAGGCCTTGTTGGACTCGGCCATCTTGTGGGTGTCCTCGCGCTTCTTCACAGCGGCACCAAGGCCGTTGGACGCGTCGAGAAGCTCGTTGAGCAGACGCTCGGTCATGGTCTTCTCGCGACGGGCGCGGGAGTAACCGACCAGCCAGCGCAGCGCGAGCGTGTTGGCACGACCGGGCTTGACCTCGATCGGAACCTGGTACGTCGCACCACCGACACGGCGGGACTTGACCTCGAGGGTCGGCTTGATGTTTTCCAGCGCGCGCTTCAGCGTGATGATCGGGTCGTTGCCCGTCTTCTCACGCAGACCCTCCATGGCGCCGTAGACGATGCGCTCGGCGGTGGAGCGCTTGCCGTTCAGCAGCACCTTGTTGATGAGGGAGGTCACCAGAGGAGAACCGTAGACCGGGTCGATGATGACCGGGCGCTTCGGGGCGGGGCCCTTACGAGGCATTCTTACTTCTCCTTCTTGGCGCCGTAGCGGCTGCGGGCCTGCTTGCGGTTCTTGACACCCTGGGTGTCGAGCGAGCCGCGGATGATCTTGTAGCGAACACCCGGCAGGTCCTTCACACGGCCGCCGCGCACGAGCACGATGGAGTGCTCCTGCAGGTTGTGTCCCTCACCCGGAATGTAAGCGGTGACCTCGATCCCGCTGGTCAGACGCACACGCGCGACCTTACGCAGGGCCGAGTTCGGCTTCTTCGGGGTGGTCGTGAACACACGCGTGCAGACGCCACGACGCTGAGGGGAACCCTCGAGTGCGGGCGTCTTGTTCTTCTCGACCTTGTCCTGCCGGCCCTTCCGGACCAGCTGCTGGATCGTAGGCACTACTTCTCCGGTTTCTGTGTGCCGAATGGTGAAGCTAACCTGGAACGTCGCCGACCCACGCGGTCGGGTGTGTCGAATCCCGCGGACTCCCGCCGCGAGGCAGAAAGAAACGCAGATTGCGGTGGCCGGTAACAGCTCGCGATGCGGTTGATGGCACGCACGAGAGCCAGGGCACACCCCAGGCACAAGGTCTGAGCGTACCTATCGCATTCGCTGCGGTCAAAACAAATGGGCTCCGCCCGCATCGCTATGCAGGACATGTCAAGACCCCCGGCCGTTCAGCCGGCCGCGATGGACACCACCGTGAGCAACACCAGGACGAGTGCCCAGCCCGCCGTGGACAACCATCCGAGCACGAGTCCGGTCAGCGCGAGCCCGTCCCCCAGCTCGCCCCGGCTGCGGATCTCGGCCCGCGCCACATGCCCCAGCACGACGGCCGGGATCCCGGTCAGCCCCATCGTCGGCACACACAGCAGACCGCACACGCCCGCCGCGACCGCCTTCCCGTTCCTGTCTCTTATACACATC
>KL569102.1:61395-62120 GCA_000715635.1 Streptomyces violaceus
GGTCCGCGACGAGCAGCGCCAGCTCCCCCACGGTCCGGGCCCCGTACGCCCGCGCCACCCGCTTCTCGAACTCGTCCCGCTCCATCCGGCCCTCGCCGTACCCGGCTCTGAGCACGTCCACGGCCCGCTCCCGGTCGGCGTGCGAGGCGAGCATCGACGGGGCGCCGGCGCCCTGCCAGGGCTGCCAGGACGGATAGGGCGGCTGCGACACGGAGTACCTCCCCGGGAGCCTGAGTCCTTCCATGATGCGCCGAAGGGGCGGTTCCGGCATCGGTGCATCCGGGCGAGGCGCCGTTCGTCAGCCACGCGGCCGAATCACGCCCGTTTCCTCCATGGTCGTTTCCACGCCCTGGCGTGTGAGAAAGGGCGCGTACGAGACCTTCCCGCCGCCCGACCGTCCCACGTCCGTGCGGCGGTACGTCGCCGTGTACGAGGTGGACACGGACCCGCACGCCTTTCCATCTCAAGGTGGAGGCCGCGAAGCCGGAGCACCCCCGCCAAGGCCCTGTTCGCCCTCCTGTCCGCGCTACCGGGGCCGATGGACGCCCGGCAGCCCGCTCGCCTACTTCGGCGACGTACGACAAGCCGCACGCGAGGGCCGGCTCACCACGGCCCTCGCGGACCGGAGCACCACACGCGCGGCCACGCGTGGGCGTCGCCGCTGTCCGTCTGGTACGCGCTGCCGGCCCGGCTCTGTCTCTTATACACATCTCTGATGGCGCGAG
>KL569102.1:62299-67485 GCA_000715635.1 Streptomyces violaceus
GCCGCTGACACGCCGAAGGGCGGCCACCCCAAGGTGACCGCCCTCCGGTTCAAGCGACTCGCTTACTGGTTGTACGGACCGTAGTCGTAGTCCTCCAGCGGAACGGCCTGGCCGGAGCCCGTGCCGAACGGCGAGTAGTCGATGTCGTCGTAGCCGACGGCCGAGTACATCGCGGCCTTGGCCTCCTCGGTCGGCTCGACCCGGATGTTGCGGTAGCGGGACAGACCCGTACCGGCCGGGATGAGCTTACCGATGATGACGTTCTCCTTGAGGCCGATGAGGCTGTCGGACTTGGCGTTGATCGCCGCATCCGTCAGGACTCGGGTCGTCTCCTGGAAGGAGGCGGCCGACAGCCAGGATTCCGTCGCCAGCGAGGCCTTGGTGATACCCATCAGCTGCGGACGACCGGAGGCCGGGTGACCGCCCTCCTGGACCACACGACGGTTCTCGGTCTCGAACTTCGAACGCTCGACCAGCTCGCCGGGCAGCAGCTCGGCGTCGCCGGACTCGATGATCGTCACGCGGCGGAGCATCTGCCGGATGATGATCTCGATGTGCTTGTCGTGGATCGACACACCCTGCGAGTTGTAGACCTTCTGGACCTCGCCGACCAGGTGGACCTGGACGGCACGCTGGCCCAGGATGCGCAGCACGTCGTGCGGGTTGGTGGCACCCACGGTGAGCTTCTGGCCCACCTCGACGTGCTCGCCCTCGCTGACCAGGAGCCGGGCACGCTTCGAGATCGGGAACGCCGTCTCGTCGCTGCCGTCGTCCGGGGTGACGACGAGCTTCTTGGTCTTCTCGGTCTCCTCGATCCGCACGCGGCCGGAGGCCTCGGAGATCGGGGCGACACCCTTCGGGGTACGGGCCTCGAAGAGCTCGACGACACGCGGCAGACCCTGGGTGATGTCGTCACCGGCCACACCACCGGTGTGGAAGGTACGCATCGTCAGCTGGGTGCCGGGCTCACCGATGGACTGGGCGGCGATGATGCCGACCGCCTCACCGATGTCGACCAGCTTGCCGGTGGCCAGCGAACGGCCGTAGCACATGGCGCAGGTGCCGACGTGCGACTCGCAGGTCAGGATCGAGCGGGTCTTGACCTCCTCGACACCGTGGTGCACGAGCTGGTCGATGAGCACGTCGCCAAGGTCCACGTTGGCCGGCGCGATCACCTTGCCGTCGATGACGACGTCCTGGGCGAGCATGCGGGCGTAGACGCTGGTCTCGACGTCCTCGGCCTTGCGCAGGACACCGGCCTCGTCCTTCGAGGCGATCCGCAGCTTCAGACCGCGCTCGGTGCCACAGTCCTCCTCGCGAATGATGACGTCCTGGGAGACGTCGACCAGACGACGCGTGAGGTAACCCGAGTCGGCGGTACGCAGAGCGGTGTCCGCCAGACCCTTACGGGCACCGTGCGTGGAGATGAAGTACTCCAGCACGGACAGGCCCTCACGGAACGACGCCTTAATCGGACGCGGGATCGTCTCGTTCTTCGCGTTCGACACCAGACCACGCATACCGGCGATCTGACGCATCTGCATCATGTTGCCTCGTGCACCCGAGTTCACCATCATGAAGATCGGGTTGGTCTTCGGGAAGTTGTCGTTCATCGCCTCGGCGACCTCGTTGGTCGCCTTGGTCCAGATCGCGATGAGCTCCTGCGTGCGCTCGTCCTTGGTGATCAGACCGCGCTCGTACTGCTTCTGGACCTTCTCGTCCTGCGCCTCGTAGCCCTTGACGATCTCCTTCTTCGCCTCGGGAACGACGACGTCGGAGATGGCCACGGTGACGCCGGAGCGGGTCGCCCAGAAGAAGCCGGACGCCTTCAGGTTGTCGAGCGTCGCCGCCACGATGACCTTCGGGTAGCGCTCGGCGAGGTCGTTGACGATCTCGGAGAGCTGCTTCTTGCCGACCTCGTAGTCGACGAACGGGTAGTCCTCGGGCAGCAGCTCGTTGAAGAGCGCGCGGCCCAGCGTGGTGTTCAGCCGGAAGCTGTCACCCTGCTGCCACTCGGGCTCGCCCTCCTCACGCGCCGGCGGGGTCCAGCCACGCGGCGGGATGGTGCCGACCGGGAAGCGGACGTCGATCCTCGACTGGAGCGAGAGCTCGCCCGCGTCGAAGGCCATGATCGCCTCGGCGACCGAGGCGAAGGAACGGCCCTCGCCCTTGAGGTCGCGCATCTCGCCGTCGGTGGTGAGGAAGAACAGACCGAGGACCATGTCCTGGGTCGGCATCGTCACCGGGCGGCCGTCGGCCGGCTTGAGGATGTTGTTCGAGGACAGCATCAGGATGCGGGCCTCGGCCTGCGCCTCCGCGGACAGCGGCAGGTGCACGGCCATCTGGTCACCGTCGAAGTCCGCGTTGAACGCGGTGCAGACGAGCGGGTGGATCTGGATGGCCTTGCCCTCGACCAGCTGCGGCTCGAAGGCCTGGATGCCGAGGCGGTGCAGCGTGGGCGCACGGTTCAGCAGAACCGGGTGCTCCGCGATGACCTCTTCCAGCACGTCGTACACGACCGTGCGGCCGCGCTCGACCATGCGCTTGGCGCTCTTGATGTTCTGCGCGTGGTTCAGGTCGACCAGGCGCTTCATCACGAACGGCTTGAAGAGCTCCAGCGCCATCGCCTTCGGCAGACCGCACTGGTGCAGCTTGAGCTGCGGACCGACGACGATCACGGAACGCGCGGAGTAGTCCACACGCTTACCGAGCAGGTTCTGACGGAAGCGACCCTGCTTGCCCTTCAGCATGTCGCTGAGGGACTTCAGCGGGCGGTTACCGGGACCGGTGACCGGGCGACCACGGCGGCCGTTGTCGAACAGCGCGTCGACGGCCTCCTGGAGCATGCGCTTCTCGTTGTTCACGATGATCTCGGGCGCACCGAGGTCGAGAAGCCGCTTCAGGCGGTTGTTCCGGTTGATCACACGGCGGTACAGGTCGTTCAGGTCGGAGGTCGCGAAGCGGCCACCGTCCAGCTGCACCATCGGACGCAGGTCCGGCGGGATGACCGGGACGCAGTCGAGGACCATGCCCTTGGGGCTGTTGGAGGTCTGCAGGAAGGCAGACACGACCTTCAGCCGCTTCAGCGCACGGGTCTTCTTCTGGCCCTTGCCGGTGCGGATGATCTCGCGGAGGCGCTCGGCCTCCTCGTCGAGGTCGAAGGACTCCAGGCGCTTCTGCAGCGCCGCGGCACCCATCGAACCGTCGAAGTACGTACCGAAGCGGTCGCGCAGCTCGCGGTAGAGCAGCTCGTCGCCCTCGAGGTCCTGGACCTTGAGGTTCTTGAAGCGGTTCCACACCTCGTCGAGCCGGTCGATCTCGCGCTGCGCACGGTCACGCAGCTGCTTCATCTCGCGCTCGGCACCCTCGCGCACCTTGCGGCGCACGTCGGCCTTGGCGCCCTCGGCCTCCAGCTCGGCCAGGTCGGTCTCGAGCTTCTTGGCGCGGGCCTCCAGGTCGGCGTCGCGGCGCTGCTCGATCTGCTGACGCTCGACGGAGACATGGGCCTCCAGCGAGGGCAGGTCGCGCGTACGGCGCTCCTCGTCGACGTACGTGATCATGTACGCCGCGAAGTAGATGACCTTCTCAAGGTCCTTCGGGGCCAGGTCGAGCAGGTAGCCCAGACGCGACGGGACGCCCTTGAAGTACCAGATGTGCGTGACCGGGGCGGCCAGCTCGATGTGGCCCATCCGCTCACGACGCACCTTGGCGCGGGTGACCTCGACGCCACAGCGCTCACAGATGATGCCCTTGAAGCGGACACGCTTGTACTTGCCGCAGTAGCACTCCCAGTCCCGGGTCGGACCGAAGATCTTCTCGCAGAAGAGTCCGTCCTTTTCGGGCTTGAGCGTGCGGTAGTTGATCGTCTCGGGCTTCTTGACCTCGCCGTGGCTCCACTGACGGATGTCGTCAGCGGTAGCCAGACCGATCCGGAGCTCGTCGAAGAAGTTGACGTCGAGCACTATGCGTCAATCCCTCTCAGGGTTGTAAGTCATGGGGTCTGATACGGGGGTCCTGGGGCCGGAGGCCTTCATGGCGAAGGCCTCCGAACTCCCGTCAGACCTCTTCGACGCTGCTCGGCTCGCGCCGGGACAGGTCGATGCCAAGCTCCTCCGCAGCGCGGAAGACGTCCTCGTCGGTGTCGCGCATCTCGATGGACATGCCGTCCGAGGACAGCACCTCCACGTTGAGGCACAGGGACTGCATCTCCTTGATGAGCACCTTGAAGGACTCGGGGATGCCGGGCTCGGGAATGTTCTCGCCCTTGACGATGGCCTCGTAGACCTTCACGCGGCCGGTGACGTCGTCGGACTTGATGGTCAGCAGCTCCTGGAGGGCGTACGCGGCGCCGTAAGCCTCCAGCGCCCACACCTCCATCTCACCGAAGCGCTGGCCACCGAACTGGGCCTTACCACCCAGCGGCTGCTGGGTGATCATCGAGTACGGACCGGTCGAGCGGGCGTGCAGCTTGTCGTCGACCAGGTGGTGCAGCTTCAGGATGTACATGTAGCCGACCGAGATCGGCTCCGGGAACGGCTCGCCGGAGCGGCCGTCGAACAGCGGCGCCTTACCGGTCGGGAGCACCATGCGCTCGCCGTCGCGGTTCGGGATCGTGTGGTTCAGCAGACCCGCCAGCTCGTCCTCACGCGCACCGTCGAAGACGGGGGTGGCGACGTTGGTGCCGGGCTCGACCTTGTCGGCCTCGATGGCCTGGAGGCGCTGCGCCCAGTCGTCCGCGAGACCGGAGACGTCCCAGCCGCGGCTGGCGAGCCAGCCGAGGTGGATCTCCAGGACCTGTCCCGGGTTCATTCGGGACGGCACACCGAGCGGGTTGAGGATGATGTCGACCGGGGTGCCGTCCTCCAGGAACGGCATGTCCTCGATCGGCAGGATCTTCGAGATGACGCCCTTGTTGCCGTGGCGGCCGGCGAGCTTGTCACCGTCGGTGATCTTGCGCTTCTGCGCGACGTACACGCGCACCAGCTGGTTCACACCGGGGGGAAGCTCGTCGCCCTCCTCGCGGTCGAAGACGCGGACGCCGATGACCTTGCCGATCTCGCCGTGCGGCACCTTCAGCGAGGTGTCGCGCACCTCGCGCGCCTTCTCACCGAAGATCGCGCGGAGCAGGCGCTCCTCGGGCGTCAGCTCGGTCTCACCCTTGGGCGTGACCTTGCCGACGAGGATGT
>KL569102.1:67630-71578 GCA_000715635.1 Streptomyces violaceus
GGGCGTCAGCTCGGTCTCACCCTTGGGCGTGACCTTGCCGACGAGGATGTCGCCGGCGACGACCTCGGCACCGATACGGATGATGCCGCGCTCGTCGAGGTCGGCGAGGACCTCCTCGGAGACGTTCGGGATGTCCCGGGTGATCTCCTCGGGGCCGAGCTTGGTGTCACGGGCGTCGACCTCGTGCTCCTCGATGTGGATCGAGGAGAGGACGTCGTCCTGCACGAGGCGCTGCGACAGGATGATCGCGTCCTCGTAGTTGTGACCCTCCCACGGCATGAACGCCACGAGCAGGTTCTTGCCCAGCGCCATCTCGCCGTTCTGGGTGGCCGGACCGTCGGCGAGGATCTGGCCCTCGATGATCCGGTCGCCCTCGTTGACGATGACCTTCTGGTTGACCGAGGTGCCCTGGTTGGAGCGGGCGAACTTGGCCAGGCGGTACGTGATGTACGTGCCGTCGTCGTTGGCGGTGGTGATGTAGTCCGCGGAGACCTCCTGGACCACACCCGGCTTCTCGGCCTTGACCACGTCGCCGGCGTCGGCCGCGGAGCGGTACTCCATGCCGGTGCCGACGAGCGGGGACTCGCTCTTGATGAGCGGCACGGCCTGACGCATCATGTTCGCGCCCATGAGGGCACGGTTGGCGTCGTCGTGCTCGAGGAAGGGGATCATGGCGGTCGCGACCGACACCATCTGGCGCGGCGAGACGTCCATGTAGTCCACGTCTTCGCCCGTGACGTAGTCGACCTCGCCGCCCTTACGGCGGACCAGCACGCGGGCCTCGGCGAAGCGGAGCTCGTCCGTCAGCGGCGCGTTGGCCTGCGCGATGACGAAGCGGTCCTCCTCGTCGGCGGTCAGGTAGTCCACCTGGTCGGTGACCTGACCCTCGAAGACCTTGCGGTACGGGGTCTCGACGAAACCGAACGCGTTGACCCGGCCGTAGGTGGCGAGCGAGCCGATCAGACCGATGTTCGGGCCTTCGGGCGTCTCGATCGGGCACATGCGGCCGTAGTGCGAGGGGTGCACGTCACGGACCTCGAAGCCGGCCCGCTCACGGGACAGACCACCCGGGCCAAGAGCCGACAGACGGCGCTTGTGGGTGAGGCCCGACAGCGGGTTGTTCTGGTCCATGAACTGCGACAGCTGGCTGGTGCCGAAGAACTCCTTGATGGAGGCGACGACCGGCCGGATGTTGATCAGGGTCTGCGGCGTGATCGCCTCGACGTCCTGGGTCGTCATCCGCTCGCGGACGACACGCTCCATACGCGCCAGACCCGTACGGACCTGGTTCTGGATGAGCTCGCCGACGCTGCGCAGGCGGCGGTTGCCGAAGTGGTCGATGTCGTCGGTCTCGACGACGATCGAGGTACCGCTGTCGCCGACCGTCTCGGTCTCGCCCGCGTGCAGCTTCACCAGGTACTTGATCGTCGAGATGACGTCCTCGACGGTCAGGATGCCGGCGTCGAGCGGAGCGTCCGCGCCCAGCTTCTTGTTGACCTTGTAGCGGCCGACCTTGGCGAGGTCGTAGCGCTTCGGGTTGAAGTAGAGGTTCTCGAGCAGCGTCTGCGCGGCCTCACGGGTCGGGGGCTCGCCCGGACGCAGCTTGCGGTAGATGTCGAGCAGCGCGTCGTCCTGACCCTGGGTGTGGTCCTTCTCCAGGGTGGCACGCATGGACTCGTACTCGCCGAACTCCTCGAGGATCTGCTCGGTCGTCCAACCGAGAGCCTTGAGCAGGACGGTGACGGACTGCTTGCGCTTGCGGTCGATGCGGACACCGACCATGTCGCGCTTGTCGATCTCCATCTCCAGCCAGGCACCCCGGGACGGGATGATCTTGGCGGAGAAGATGTCCTTGTCGGACGTCTTGTCGATGGAGGAGTCGAAGTAGACACCCGGCGAACGGACCAGCTGCGACACCACGACACGCTCGGTGCCGTTGATGACGAAGGTGCCCTTGTTCGTCATGAGCGGGAAGTCGCCCATGAAAACGGTCTGGGACTTGATCTCGCCGGTCTCGTTGTTCGTGAACTCGGCGGTGACGAAGAGCGGGGCCGCGTACGTGAAGTCGCGCTCCTTGCACTCGTCGATCGAGTTCTTCGGCGGCTCGAAGCGGTGGTCACGGAAGGTCAGCGACATCGACCCGCTGAAGTCCTCGATCGGGGAGATCTCCTCGAAGATCTCCTCCAGACCGGACTTGGTGGGGACGTCCTGACCGTTGTCCAGAGCCTCCTCGACCCGACTCTGCCAAGCGGTGTTGCCGAGCAGCCAGTCGAAGCTCTCGGTCTGCAGCGCGAGCAGGTTCGGAACCTCGAGAGGCTCCTTGATCTTTGCAAAGGAAATGCGCAGCGGGGCGGTGCTGGCGCCGTTGTTCGTATTCGCGGTCGAGGCGTTGCGCGAGGCGGCCAAGAGGGGGTCCTTCCGAGGGCTCGGACTCACTACGCGCGTACCGGCCCCTCTCCCGTACACAGAGACAAGCGGAGTCATTCCGGCTTGAAGGCCAGGTCAGACAGGTCTTGTCGTCGATGCTCGAGTGAGGGCAGACCCCTGGTGACGGGCAGGGGACAGCTAACAGGCAGCGCAAAGGGTCAGTGTAGCCACTCGGCACACTGATGTCCAGTCCGGGTTTTCACACCCGCGTTTACCCTCGTTGTTCCACTCCTGCGACACGGCGCTGCCCTCAACGCACGTTGATACTGCCCTCTTCGTCGTCGATCCATGCCTCGGATACGGATCCTTGTGACGACGCGTCCTGAGAATTGCGCGCTGCGTGCGGTTCGTCAAGGCCCCCCTGCCCGAACCCGGGGCCACCCGGAGACACGACGAAGATCACCATACCCCCCGTCACCGAGGGTTCAAGGCAACCGTGGCCGGACCCCCGGAACGCCGAAGAGCGACCACCCGGATGGATGATCGCTCTTCCGCGCTTACGCGTTACACGCCCAGCGGGACGTGTCGTGGATCCTGCCGGATCCGAGAGGTCTTACTTGACCTCGACCGAGGCGCCGGCGCCCTTGAGGGACTCGGCGGCCTTCTCGGCGGCCTCCTTGGTGACCTTCTCGAGAACGGGCTTCGGGGCGCCGTCCACGAGGTCCTTGGCCTCCTTCAGGCCCAGCGAGGTCAGCTCACGCACGACCTTGATGACCTGGATCTTCTTGTCGCCGGCGCCGGTGAGGACGACGTCGAACTCGTCCTGCTCCTCGGCGGCCTCGGCGGCGGCGCCACCAGCGGCACCACCGGCGACGACGACCGGCGCGGCAGCGGCGGCGGTGACGTCGAACTTCTCCTCGAACGCCTTCACGAACTCGGAGAGCTCGATGAGGGTCATCTCTTCGAACTGCGCGAGCAGGTCGTCCTGGCTGAGCTTCGCCATGATGGCGGTCCTTCCACTAAATCGGCAGGTGCCGGATGTACATGTGAGGCGGGCGTACGTCTGGCCCGCGACGGCCTCCGCGTTCAGGCAGCGGGGGCCGGGATGCGAGCCGAGTTACTCGGCACCGCCCTGCTCGTCCTGCTTGGCACGGAGCGCGTCCACGGTGCGGACGAGCTTCGACGGCAGCGCCTGGAAGACAGAGGCAGCCTGGGACTGCTTGCCCTTCATGGCACCGGCCAGCTTGGAGAGCAGAACCTCGCGGGACTCGAGGTCCGCAAGCTTCTTGATCTCGTCGGCGGACAGCGCCTTGCCATCAAGGACACCGCCCTTGATGACGAGGTTGGGGTTGTCCTTGGCGAAGTCGCGGAGACCCTTCGCCGCCTCGACCGGGTCACCGGTCACGAAGGCGACGGCCGACGAACCCGTGAAGAGGTCGTCGATCGTGTTGATCCCGGCCTCATTGGCCGCAATCTTGGTCAGCGTGTTCTTCGCCACACGGTAGTTAGCGTTCTCACCGAGTGAACGACGCAGCTGCTGCAGCTGCGCCACGGTGAGACCGGTGTACGCGGTAACGACGG
>KL569102.1:71765-79611 GCA_000715635.1 Streptomyces violaceus
CAGCTGCTGCAGCTGCGCCACGGTGAGACCGGTGTACGCGGTAACGACGGCACCGTTGGAGTTGCGGAACTTGTCCCGCATCTCCTCGACGGCATCGACCTTGTCAGGCCTCGCCATGAGCCTCGGCCTCCTTCCGGGTGATTCGGACCGCGCGGACCCGAAGGAGGACTGGGGAAAACGAAACGCCCCGGCGCAAGCGCACGGGGCGTAGCTCGACCGGCTGTCCGCTCGCACACGGCGGCGAATTCCAGGAGCTCTTCCAGTGTCACCTGCGCGGGTCGTCCGCCGTTCAGCGGATCCTTCGGCCACCGCGCCCTCTTCCGAGCACGCGGTAACGACCAGCGGTCTTTGGCTTCTACAGGAGGGTACGGGAACGGATCGCCGTCAAGCAAATCCGCCCGTACGGCTCCGTCGTACGACCGGCGGTGCGGGGCGGATCAGCCCTGCTCCAGCTCCTTGAACATGCCGGCGAGGTCCGCGACCTCCTTGGCGGGCGGCGCCTTGACGTCCACCGGCTTGTTGTAGTCGAGGAAGGTGATGGTCATGTCGAGCGGGCCCTTTTCGGCATCGCCCTTCATGCGGAACTGCTTGGTGTGGTCGTCGCCGTCGATCCACATGTCCATCGTGAGCTTGTCGACGCCGAGCTTCTCGTACTGCTTGATGCTCTTCTCGCGCTGCTTGCGGGCGTCCGCCTTCGCGTCCTTGAGGGAGGCGCGCAGGTCGGCGAGGGTGACCGTGCCCGAGTAGTGGGTCGTCTCGACGCCGTCGACCTTCTCGGAGCCGACCTTCTTCACGTTCTTGGCGCCCGTGAGGAAGGCGGACTCGGCCGCCGGGTTCTGCTCGGCCTGGCTCGTGCTGCTGCCCATCTGGTCCAGTTCCTTGCCGGCCTCG
Source organism: Streptomyces violaceus (assembly GCA_000715635.1). GTDB lineage: Bacteria > Actinomycetota > Actinomycetes > Streptomycetales > Streptomycetaceae > Streptomyces > Streptomyces violaceus. The sequence continues at coordinate 72,657 of KL569102.1, forward strand.
GACCCGGACAGGTCGAACTTCATCCAGCGCTTGCCGTCCATCTCCTTGGCCATCTCGGCTCCCCCACCGAGGTACATGGCCTTGTCGACGAGGCGGATCTCCATGGCCTCGGTGGTTCCCTTGTCGGGCGCCGTCACCTTCATGCTCATGGCGATCGTGGGCTTCAGGCGCATCGACGCCTCGCCCTTGACCCGGCCCTCGCCCGGGGACGTGCCGCTCAGGCGGTAGCGGAGGGACGTGATGTCCTCCGTGTTCTTCGCCGCCTTGGCGACGGCGGCCGCGGGCGTCATCTCCGGCGACTGCTCGGATCCGCAGCCGACCGCGCCGGCGGCGAGAAGCAGTGCGCCCAGCCCGGCGGCGGGTATGGATGTCCTCATCGATTCCCCCCAAGGAATACATGATTGCTTCACAGCAAGGCGGTGAGCCTATCCCAGAGGGGCACAAGTGATCTATCCGAATTCACGGCGACCTCAGGGCGTACCGGCCGTACCGGCCTTCTTCCGCATCAGGTCCTCGAAGTCCCCGGTGTCGGACAGCGGGGGCCGCTGGGCCCGGACCCGCACGCCGTAGTCGCGGTAGTGCGCGGTCTGGGTCATCCGGCCCGTGGTCATCCGGGCCTTCTCCACCTTCTTGACCAGAAGATCCCGCTCGTCGATCCAGATGTCGACGGTCTCGGTGGTGACGCCGGCGTCGGTCAGCTGCTTCTTCAGGCCGTCGTCGGTGACGTCCGCCGCGGCCACGGTGCCGGAGTAGTGCGTGGCAGCCCGGCCGCGCACGGTCTCCTCGCCGACCTTTCTGACGTCCCCGGAGGCCAGCAGGAGTTTCACGGACTGGTTGGGGGTGGTGGTGCGCATCTGGTCGCCGAGGTGGACCCCGGAGCCGCCGGCGAGGGCCTCGAGATCGTCGTACGCGTACCGGATCCAGTGTCTGCCGTCGGCCTGCTCGGCGAACGTGTCGCCCATGCGCGCGTAGTAGGCGTCGGGCAGGTAGCGAGCCTCCATCGAGGTGGTGCCGAGCCGGCGCATGGTGTCGGCGATGGTGCCGCCGGTGTAGGTGATGGTGAGGGAGCCGGTGATGCCGTCGTTCCAGCCGAGGGTGCCGTCGGCGGTCATGGACATCAGCGAGCCCATGGTCGTCGTGGACTCGACGCGGGCGGACTCGGCCCGTGCGGTGGCCCGTTCGGCGGAGCGCAGGGCCGCAAGGGAGGTGCCGCGCGCGGCACGGTCGTCTTCGCCAGGGCGGTCGGAGGAGTCCGGGAAGCTACAGGCGGCCACCCCCGTCAGCGCGGTCGCCACCGCGAGCACCAGGCCCACGCGGCGCACGGTCGTGCCCTGCATACGTCCCCCCGTTCGTATCCCGTTCCCGCACGTTAACCCAGGCCACCGGCATACGTACCGGAAAAGGGAACGGGCCCCGCACCTGTTAAGAGGTGCGGGGCCCGTGACCGGTTGGGCGAGCCGTCAGGCTCAGACCGCGGCCGGGTCCTCCTCGACGAGGAGGTTGCGGGTGCGGTTGGAGTCGATCGGAATGCCGGGGCCCATCGTGGTGCTGATGGCGGCCTTCTTGATGTAGCGACCCTTGGCGGCGGACGGCTTCAGACGGAGGATCTCCTCCAGCGCCGCGCCGTAGTTCTCCACCAGCTTGGTGTCGTCGAACGACGTCTTGCCGATGATGAAGTGCAGGTTCGAGTGCTTGTCGACGCGGAACTCGATCTTGCCGCCCTTGATGTCGTTGACAGCCTTGGTGACATCGGGGGTGACGGTGCCGGTCTTCGGGTTCGGCATCAGACCACGCGGGCCGAGCACACGGCCGAGGCGGCCGACCTTGCCCATGAGGTCCGGGGTGGCGACGACGGCGTCGAAGTCCAGACGGCCCTTCGACACCTCGTCGATCAACTCGTCGGCGCCGACGATGTCGGCGCCCGCGGCACGAGCGGCCTCGGCACGGTCACCGGTCGCGAAGACCAGGACCCGGGCGGTCTTACCGGTGCCGTGCGGGAGGTTCACGGTGCCACGGACCATCTGGTCGGCCTTGCGCGGGTCGACACCCAGACGGAAGGCGACCTCGACGGTGCCGTCGAACTTGGTCGTGGAGGTCTCCTTGGCGAGACGGACGGCCTCGAGCGGGGCGTAGAGCTTCTCCCGGTCGATCTTGGCGTCCGCAGCGCGAAGGGACTTGCTGCGCTTGCTCACTACTGCTCCTGTGGATTCTTAGGAGTCGTGGTCCGGGCCGAGCCGGCCCTGCCACTTCTGCTGATGGAGTTGGGGCTCAGTCCTCGACCGTGACGCCCATGGAACGGGCGGTGCCGGCGATGATCTTCGCGGCGGCGTCCAGGTCGTTGGCGTTGAGGTCGGGCATCTTGGTCGTGGCGATCTCACGGACCTGGTCACGCGTGATCTTCGCGACCTTGGTCTTGTGCGGCTCGCCCGAGCCCTTCTCGATGCCCGCGGCCTTCAGGATCATCTTGGCGGCCGGCGGGGTCTTGGTGATGAAGGTGAAGGAACGGTCCTCGTAGACCGTGATCTCCACCGGGATGACCCAGCCACGCTGCGACTCGGTCGCGGCGTTGTACGCCTTGCAGAACTCCATGATGTTGACGCCGTGCTGGCCCAGCGCGGGGCCGACCGGCGGGGCCGGGTTGGCGGCACCGGCCTGGATCTGGAGCTTGATGAGCCCCGTGACCTTCTTCTTCTTGGGAGGCATTGCTCTCTCCGGGTCCTAGTGAGAGTTTTCCAGCCCCCGATCCGGATCATCCGGATGGAGGCATACCGCACAACGATAACGGGTATCCATGTGCGGCCAAAAACCGAGCAGGTCAGGCAGGCTCCAGGAGCCCGTCTGACCTGTTCGGAAGCTGGGTGACTGCTAGTTCTTCTGGATCTGGTCGAAGGAGAGCTCGACCGGCGTCTCGCGGCCGAAGATCTCGACGAGGCCCTTGACCTTCTTCGAGTCCGGGTTGATCTCGTTGATGGTCGCCTGCAGCGTGGCGAACGGGCCGTCGGTGACGGTGACCGAGTCGCCGACCTCGAAGTCCAGCACCTGGACCTCGACCTTGCGCTGCGGAGCCGGCTTACCCTCGGCCTCGGCGGCCTCGCGGGCGGCCTTCTCCTCGGCCTCCGGAGCGAGCATCTTGACGATCTCGTCCAGCGTCAGCGGGTACGGGTCGTAGGCGTTGCCCACGAAGCCGGTGACGCCAGGGGTGTTGCGGACGACGCCCCAGGACTCGTTCGTCAGGTCCATGCGGACGAGGACGTAGCCCGGGAGCTTGTTCTGCTTGATCGTCTTGCGCTCGCCGTTCTTGATCTGGGCGACCTCTTCCTGCGGCACCTCGGCCTGGAAGATGAAGTCCTCGACGTTCAGCGAGACGGCGCGCTGCTCCAGGTTGGTCTTCACGCGGTTCTCGTAGCCGGCGTAGGTGTGGATGACGTACCACTCGCCGGGCAGGACCCGCAGTTCCTCGCGGAGCTTCTCGATCGGGTCGCGGTCGTCCTCGGGCTCTTCCTCGGACTCTTCCGCGACCGGCTCTTCCGCGGCCTCTTCGCCGGCCTCGGTCTCCGCCTCGGCGGCGTCGTCCGCGACGGCGTCGGCAGCCTCGACCTCGGCGGAGGCCTCGGTGTCCTCGCTGTCCGCGCCCTCGACGGTGTCGAGCTCGTCCTCGACGGACTCGACAGGCTCGATGGCGTCGTTCACGTTCGGGTCAGACACGGTGGCTGCTTCTTCCTGGATACATAGGGGTGGAACATGCGAAAGGAGCGCCGGGTACCTCGGCGCTCTTCGCGGGCTGCTCAGCCGAACACGTACTTGGCGGCGTTGCTGAGTCCATAGTCAATCACGGTGACCAGGCCGATCATGATGACGACAAAGATGATCACCACGGTCGTGTACGTCGTGAGCTGGTTGCGCGTCGGCCAGACGACCTTGCGCAGCTCCGCGACGATCTGGCGGTAGAAGAGGGCCAGGCGCTTCAGCGGGCCCTTCTTGCCGCGCTTGCCGCCCTTGCGGGCGTTCTTGGACTCCGGCGCCTCATCCTGGGCATCAGGCATGTCGATGGAGCCCACGGCGTCCGTCACTCGTCCTCACCTGATTCCGGGTCGTGGCCGTGCCGCGCCCGGTCTGAGCCGCACGGCGGTGCATTGCTGTACGTACATGCGCACACATCCTGGCGAAGGTGTGTGTAGCAGGGCCGGAGGGACTTGAACCCCCAACCGCTGGTTTTGGAGACCAGTGCTCTACCAATTGAGCTACGACCCTTTGTGTGTCCCCCAACGTACCGCATCCATCCGGATGCTTGGTGTGCACCGAACGGGCGCGGCCTGCTGAAGGCCAACGAGGTGAGAGTGTACGTGCTCCGCGGCCGGTCGTCGAACAGAAAGGACCCGCGGGAGGCCTTGTTGGCGCAAGATCGCCCCCGGAACCAGGAGCGGGCGGCGGGCCTCAGGCTGAAGATCGCCCAGGCCGGGCGGTCGATCCGTACTGTTGTTCAGGGGTTTGCCCGGCGTTGTTCAGTCTGTGAAACCCCCGTGCCGCGAGCGTTTCCGGTCTGAAACGATGGGGCCCATGAGCCCTGCAACCCCTCCCACCGAGCGCCGGGTCTCCGCCCGAGTCGGCGCGATCTCCGAGTCCGCCACCCTCGCCGTGGACGCCAAGGCCAAGGCCCTCAAGGCCGCCGGGCGGCCGGTGATCGGCTTCGGCGCCGGTGAGCCCGACTTCCCGACCCCGGACTACATCGTCGAGGCCGCGATCGAGGCCTGCAAGAACCCGAGGTTCCACCGCTACACGCCGGCCGGCGGTCTGCCCGAGCTGAAGGCCGCGATCGCCGCGAAGACGCTGCGCGACTCGGGCTACGAGGTCGACGCGTCGCAGATCCTCGTCACCAACGGCGGCAAGCAGGCCATCTACGAGGCCTTCGCCGCGATCCTCGACCCGGGCGACGAGGTCATCGTGCCCGCGCCGTACTGGACGACGTACCCGGAGTCGATCCGGCTGGCCGGGGGTGTCCCGGTGGAGGTCGTCGCCGACGAGACGACCGGCTACCGGGTGTCCGTGGAGCAGCTGGAGGCGGCCCGTACGGAGAAGACCAAGGTGGTCCTCTTCGTGTCGCCCTCCAACCCGACGGGCGCGGTGTACACCGAGACCGAGACCGAGGCGATCGGCCGCTGGGCCGCCGAGCACGGCCTGTGGGTGCTGACCGACGAGATCTACGAGCACCTGGTCTACGGCGACGCATCCGCCGTGTCGCTGCCGGCCGTGGTGCCCGAGCTGCGCGACAAGTGCGTCGTGGTCAACGGTGTCGCGAAGACGTACGCGATGACCGGCTGGCGAGTCGGGTGGATCATCGGCCCGAAGGACGTGGTCAAGGCCGCGACGAACCTGCAGTCCCACGCCACGTCGAACGTGTCCAACGTGGCGCAGGTGGCGGCGCTGGCCGCCGTCTCGGGTGACCTGGACGCCGTCGCGACGATGCGTGAGGCGTTCGACCGGCGCCGCAGGACCATCGTGCGGATGCTGAACGAGATCGACGGCGTGGTGTGCCCGGAGCCGGAGGGCGCGTTCTACGCCTACCCGTCGGTGAAGGCGCTGGTGGGCAAGGAGATCCGGGGGCGTCGCCCCAAGGACACGGTCGAGCTGGCCGCGCTGATCCTGGAGGAGTCCGAGGTCGCGGTGGTGCCGGGCGAGGCGTTCGGCACGCCCGGGTATCTGCGGCTGTCGTACGCGCTCGGTGACGAGGATCTCGTCGAGGGCGTGAGCCGGATCCAGAAGCTGCTGGCGGAGGCCAGGGACTGACCACTCATGTGAGTAGTCGCGGCGGGCCGTTCCCCTTGCGGGGAGCGGCCCGCTTTGCCGTGTGCGCGTGCGAGCAAGACCACGTTCGGGGAAAACGCTGTCGGGACGGCTGAGGCATACGGCAGGATCCTGGGATGGAGCGTGTACGTGATGTCTCTGAACTGCCGAAAGCCCATCTGCACCTGCACTTCACCGGGTCGATGCGGCCCTCGACCGTGCTGGAACTGGCCGACAAGCACGGGGTGCGACTGCCCGACGCGCTGACCGAGGCGCTGGTCAGCGGGGAGCCGCCGAGACTGCGGGCGACGGACGAGCGGGGCTGGTTCCGCTTTCAGCGGCTGTACGACGCGGCCCGTTCGTGCCTGCGGGAGCCGGAGGACATCCAGCGGCTGGTGCGGGAGGCAGCGGAGGAGGATCTGCGGGACGGCTCGGGGTGGCTGGAGATCCAGGTCGACCCGACGTCGTACGCGCCGCGGCTGGGGGGTCTGATCCCGGCGCTGGAGGTCATCCTCGACGCGGTGGAGACGACGTCGCGTGACACGGGGCTCGGTATGCGGGTCCTGGTCGCGGCGAACCGGATGAAGCACCCGCTGGACGCCCGGACACTGGCGCGGCTGGCGGTGCGATACGCGGATCGGGGCGTGGTCGGCTTCGGGCTCTCCAACGACGAGCGCCGGGGGATGGCACGGGACTTCGACCGGGCGTTCGCGATCGCGCGGGAGGCCGGGCTGTTGTCGGCGCCGCACGGGGGCGAGCTGACGGGCCCGTCGTCGGTACGGGACTGTCTGGACGACCTGGGCGCGAACCGGCTGGGGCACGGGGTCCGTGCCGCGGAGGATCCGCGGCTGCTGAGGCGTCTGGCCGACCGGGGCGTGACGTGCGAGGTGTGCCCGGCGTCGAACGTGGCGCTCGGTGTCTACGAGAAGCCGGAGGACGTCCCCCTGCGGACTCTGTTCGAGGCGGGCGTTCCGATGGCTCTGGGCGCGGACGATCCACTGCTGTTCGGGTCCCGGCTGGCGGCGCAGTACGAGATCGCGCGGCAGCATCACGGGTTCACGGATGCGGAGCTGGCGGAGGTGGCCCGGCAGTCGGTCCGGGGGTCGGCGGCACCGGAGGATGTGAAGGAGAAGCTGCTGGCGGGGGTGGACGGCTGGTTGCTGTCGTAGCCGCC
>KL569102.1:79885-80607 GCA_000715635.1 Streptomyces violaceus
GGCTCGTTGACCAGCGTGATGCCGAAGGCCTCGTGGACACCGGCCACGACCTCGCGGGCCAGGGTGAGGAGGTCCTCCGTGGTCGCGCTGCCCCGATTGGTGAGGGCCAGGGTGTGCTTGGTGGAGATGCGGGCGGGGCCGTCGCCGTAGCCCTTGGTGAAGCCCGACTTGTCGATCAGCCAGGCCGCGGAGGTCTTGGTGTGGTCCTCCCCCGCCGGGTAGGCGGGCGGCTCGGCGTCGTCGCCCAGGCGCTGCTTCACGCGCGCGCGGAACGTCGCGAAGTCGGTGTCCGTGAGGATCGGGTTGGTGAAGAAGGAGCCGGCCGACCAGGTGTCGTGGTCCTCCGCGTCCAGGACCATGCCCTTGCCGGCGCGCAGCTTGAGCACCGTGTCACGCGCCGATGCGAGCGGGACGCGGTCGCCGGCTTCGACACCCAGGGCGCGGGCCGTCTCGGCGTACCTGAGGGGGGCGGAGAGGCCGCCGGCGTCCTCCAGGGAGAAGCGCACGCGCAGCACCACGAATCGCTCCGGGTCGGACTTGAAGCGGCTGTGGCGGTAGGAGAAGGCGCAGTCCTCGTTGGCCAAAGTGACCGTCTCGCCGGTCCGGCGGTCGTACGCGACGACCTCGGTGATCGTGGAGGAGACCTCCTGGCCGTACGCCCCGACGTTCTGGATGGGGGTCGCGCCCGCCGAGCCGGGGATGCCGGCCAGGCACTCGATGCC
>KL569102.1:80800-81641 GCA_000715635.1 Streptomyces violaceus
CCCGCCTCGACCGTGCGGGCGACGGCGTCGGTCCACACCTCACCGGCGGCCAGCTCCAGGCTCGTGCCGTCGAGGGAGAAGCCCTTGGTGGCGATGACGAGGGCGGTGCCCTCGAAGCCCTTGTCGCCGATGACCAGGTTCGAGCCGCCGCCGATGAGCAGCAGGGGGGTGCCCGCCTCGTCGGATTCGCGGACGGCGGCGATCACCTCGTCGTCCGTCGTCGCGGTGATCAGCCGGGTCGCGGGACCGCCCAGCCGGAAGGTGGTCAGCGGGGCGAGGGGGGCGTCGTGGAGTTCCTGCACGGGCTCAAGAGTACGAGACGGTACTGACAGGCTCGGGCACGCGTGCGTGGCTGTCAGGGCAGTCGCCGGAACGCCTCGGACCAGGAGAGCGGGAGGTCGTCACTCCTCGCCTGCCATGTGGTGAACGTCGCGTCCCTCATCTGCGGGGCGAGGCCCCGGGCAGCCGGCCTGTGGGCGCCCGAACGGACGAAGTCGTCGAGCGCGGCCTTCGACTCCCAGGCGGACAGCGTCCAGAAGGTCCGCGTAAGGGGCTTCGCCTTCAGGGTGGCCCCGTAGGCGCCCGGGCTCCGGCGTACCTGCCGCCAGACGGCGGGCGTACCGGCGAGGAACTTGAGCGCTCCCCACAGGGTGCGGGTCTCGAACCGGGAGGCGAAGACGTGCACCTCGGTGTCGTGGGGCGGGGTGTTCGGGACGGTCCAGGGAAGGGTGGGCATGGCCGTTCCTCCTTCGGTCGTCAGACCTTTGGTCTCAGTGGGAAGCGGTCTCCAGGACGGGCGCCGGTTCGGCCGGGGCCGCCTGCCGCTCGGTGCGTCGGCGGG
>KL569102.1:81846-85718 GCA_000715635.1 Streptomyces violaceus
AGCCGGGATGAGCAGGGCCGCGATGCCCGCGAGGCCGACCACCGCCGAGCCCGTCACCAGGGCAGGCCGCATGCCGTCGACGAAGGCCTGGCCGGATTCGTATCCGCCCTGGGCCGCGAAGATCGACGCCATGACGGCGATGCCGAGCGCTCCGCCCACCTCGCGCAGGGCGTTGTTCGCGCCGGAGGCGATGCCCTGCTCCTGGGGCCGGACGCTGGACATCACCAGGTGCGAGGCCGGGGCGAAGAACAGGGCCATGCCCACGCCGCTGATGATCAGGGCGGGCAGCTGGGCGGCGTAGGAGGCGGTGGCCGTCGCCACGACCGCCATGTAGCCGAGGCCCAGGGCCTGGAGGAAGAGGCCCGTGGCGACGACCGGGCGGCCGCCTATGCGGTCGGCGAGGATCCCGGCGATCGGGGCGACCAGCATCGGCATGCCGGTCCAGGGCAGCATCCTGAGGCCCGCCTCGGTGGGCGAGTAGCCGAGGACGCCCTGCATGTACTGGCTGAGCAGGAAGATCGAGCCGAACATACCGAGGAACATCAGCAGGCTCGCGGCGTTGATGCCGGTGAAGGCGCGGGACCGGAAGAGCCTCATCGGCAGCATGGGGTTCTTGTTGTGGATGCCGTGGTGTACGAAGCCGGCGAGCAGCGCGGTGCCCGCGAACAGGCCGGTCAGGACCACAGGACCGGTCCAGCCGTCGACGGGTCCGCGCACCAGGCCGTAGACGATGCCGAAGAGGCCGCCGCTGGCGAGCAGGGTGCCGGGGATGTCGAGCGGGGCTCCGGTGCCGTGCGACTCGGCGAGGCGGAGCCGGGCGAGCGGCAGCAGGGCCAGACCGAGCGGGACGTTCAGCCAGAAGATCCACTGCCAGGAGATGTGTTCGGTGAGGGTGCCGCCGACCAGCGGCCCGGAGGCGACGGCCAGTCCGTTGACGGCGCCCCAGATGCCGTACGCCATGCCCCGCTTGGCCACGGGCACGGCGGCGGTCAGCAGGGTGAGCGTCAGCGGCATCATGACTGCCGCGCCGGCGCCCTGGACCGCACGGGCTGCGATGAGGGAGTCGATGCCGGGTGCCATGGCCGCCGCGGCGGAGGCTCCGGTGAAGACGGCGAGCCCGGCGATGAAGAGCCTGCGGCGGCCGAAGCGGTCACCGAGGGCCGCACCGAACATCAGCAGGACGGCGAAGGTGAGCGTGTAGGCGCTCACGGTCCATTCCAGGTCGTGCAGGCCTCCGCCGAGGTCCTCGCGAATGGAGGGCAGGGCGGTGGTGACGACGAGGTTGTCGAGGGCCGCCATGAATCCGGCGACGCTGGTGATGACGAGGGCCCAGGCGGCTCCCCCGCGACGTGCGGTCTGCTGTGACATCGCTCCCCCAGTGAGTGATTCGCTGTCGGTTGATTAGCTATTGATCACTAACTTTCACGGTCATGAAGGAAGGCACAGTCCACGCTCTTCCTTGTCAGCGCTCCAGCCGGCCCTTGAGGCGCGCCGACGGGTACAGCCCCTCCCAGACGCGATGCTCGGGAGGGAAGCCCATGGCTGCCAGGCAGTTGACGAGCATCCCGTAGGCCATGAAGGTCGTCGTCTCGTCGACGTCGGCACCCAGTGGCACGTGGACGGTGTCCCACAGCCGCATCCAGCCGGCGCGCACCGACTCGCCGAACTCGTGGTCGCCCTCTTCCTCGGCGGCCTTCACGGCCACGTACATCTGCATCTGCATCATGAGCCGCTCGGGCCGCTCCGCGATGACCTTGGTGTACGCGTTCCCCATGGCGTGCAGGGCCTCTTCACCCTCAAGCCCTTCGGAGGCCTCCGCGAACGTGCGGATCGTGTCCTCCACGCACCGCTGCGCCGCCGCCAGGAAGATCGCCTTCTTGCCGGGGAAGAGCCGGAAGAGATACGGCTGCGAGACGCCGACCCGCCGGGCGATCGCCTCGGTCGACGTGCCGTGGTAGCCGCCGCGGGCGAACTCGATCGTCGCCGCACGGATGACGCTCTCGCGCCTCTCCTCCGCACTCATCCTGACCATGGAAGTAAGTTAGTACGCAATCACTAACTACGTCAAGGGCACACCGCCGACTCCGTACGCGTAAGGGGCGCCCCGCCAGGAGAGCGCCCCTTACCCGTCACTCGTCTCGCCTGCTCAGGCCAGCCGCACGACCGCCCGCGACATGCCCAGCACCTTCTGTCCTGCGCTGGTCGCCGTCAGGTCCACGCGGACGGTGTTGTCGTCGAGCTTGGCGGCGATCTTGCCCGCGACCTCGATGACGGCCCCCTGGTCGTCGTTCGGGACGACGACCGGCTTGGTGAAGCGGACGCCGTACTCGACGACCGCGCCCGGGTCGCCGGCCCAGTCGGTGACCACGCGGATCGCCTCGGCCATGGTGAACATGCCGTGCGCGATGACGTCCGGCAGGCCGACCTCCTTGGCGAACTTCTCGTTCCAGTGGATCGGGTTGAAGTCGCCGGAGGCGCCCGCGTACTGGACGAGGTTCGCGCGGGTCACGGGGAAGGTCTGCGCGGGCAGTTCGGTGCCGACCTCGACGTCGGAGTAGGAGATCTTCGCCGTCATGGGATCGCTCACGCCTCCTCGGCCGCGCGGGCCACGAGCTTGGTCCAGGCGGTCACGACGTGCTCGCCGGCCTCGTCGTGGACCTCGCCGCGGATGTCCAGGATGTCGTTGCCCGCGAGGGACTTGATCGCCTCGATGGTCGAGGTGACCGTGAGCCGGTCGCCGGCGCGGACCGGGCGGCGGTAGGCGAACTTCTGGTCGCCGTGCACCACCCTGCTGTAGTCCAGGCCGAGCTGGGGATCCTGGACGACCTGGCCGGCGGCCTTGAAGGTGATCGAGAAGACGAAGGTCGGCGGCGCGATCACGTCGGGGTGACCGAGTGCCTTGGCGGCCTCCGCGTCCGTGTACGCCGGGTTGGCGTCCCCGACCGCCTCGGCGAACTCACGGATCTTCTCCCGGCCCACCTCGTAGGGCGCGGTGGGCGGATACGTCCGCCCCACGAAGGACTGGTCGAGCGCCATGGCTCGGCACCTCCTGGTTGCTCTACTGACCGGTATGGGTCATTCAACGACGCGAGGCCGCCCCCGATCACTCGGGAGCGGCCTCGTGTACGAGCCTGTTTTATCGCGTTTCGCGGTGCGCGGTGTGCGCGTTGCAACGCGGGCAGTGCTTCTTCATCTCAAGACGGTCCGGGTTGTTACGCCGGTTCTTCTTGGTGATGTAGTTCCGCTCCTTGCACTCCACGCAGGCCAGCGTGATCTTCGGGCGGACGTCGGTGGCAGCCACGTGAGTGCTCCTTGACGAACGGATAGGACTGGTTTAACGCATAAAAGAGTAGCCGATCGAAGGACCGACCCCGCAATCGGCTACTGTCAGTAGCGGTGACCGGACTTGAACCGGTGACACAGCGATTATGAGCCGCTTGCTCTACCGACTGAGCTACACCGCTGTGATGCGATCGGGCCCCGCCTCGCGGCGGGAACCTCACACACCAGAGCCCCAAAACGGAATCGAACCGTTGACCTTCTCCTTACCATGGAGACGCTCTGCCGACTGAGCTATTGGGGCGAGCGATGAAGACATTACACGCTCGGCAGCCGTTCACCCAAATCCGTTTCGGGGTACCCGCCGCGGGCGCTCGGACCGTCCTGCCGGCAGCCTCGTAAGCGCCTTCCCTTCCGCACAGCGGGCCACACCGGTACGACTATTGCGCTCCTCCCCGCCATGGGCGGGAGGCCGTCCTAGGCTCGACTCACTCTGCGTGATCATGCGTCCTCCCGTGCGCAAGCCCGAGCCCCTGGAGCGCGATGCCCGACAGCCAGCCGCAGCCGCCACCGCCCCCGTCGTCCTCGTCGGG
>KL569102.1:85953-86901 GCA_000715635.1 Streptomyces violaceus
CGGGACGGCCGGCAGCCTGGCGGCGGGCGGCACGCGCGCGTGCGGGGCGCGGGTGGATCTCGGCGGCTATCTGCTCCTGCCGGCCCCGGCCGATCCGCACGCCCACGCCGACACGGCCCTGTCGGCCGACGCCGAGGGGCCGGTCCCGGACGAGCCGCGGGACGTGCAGCGCCGGGCGACCGAGGCCGCGCTGCTCCAGCTCGGGCACGGGGCGACGGCGGTGCGGGCCCACGTGCGCGTGGGTGACGTCCAGGGACTGGGCGCGCTCGAGGCGGTGTTGCAGGCGCGGCGGGCCCTGCGTGGGCTGGCCGAGCTGACGACGGTGGCGATGCCCCGGGTGCTGACCGGAGTGGCCGGGGCGGACGGGCTGGCGGCGCTGCGGGACGCGGTGAAGATGGGCGCCTCGGTGGTGGGTGGCCGGCCCGACCTCGACCCGGATCCGACGGGCTACGTGGAGGCGGTCCTGGAGGTGGCCTCCGAGCACGGCTGCCCCGTCGACCTGCACACGGACGCCGGGGATCCGGCGCGGCTGGCCCGGCTCGCGGCGATGGCGGGAGGGCTGCGTCCCGGAGTGACCCTGAGCCCGTGCGGCGACCTCGGACGGCTGCCCACCGAGGTGGCCTCGCGGACCGCCGACCAGCTCGCGGCGGCCGGAGTGGCGGTGGTGTGCCTCCCGCAGGGCGGCTGCGGTGGCGTGGACCGGCGGGGAGCGGCTCCGGTACGGCTGCTGCGCGCGGCCGGGGTGCGGGTGGCCGCCGGGAGCGGGGCGCTGCGGGACGTGTCGAACCCCGTGGGGCGCGGTGACCCGCTGGAGGCGGCGTTCCTGCTGGCCTCACGCTACGGGCTGGCGCCCGAGGAGGCGTACGACACGGTGAGCGGGTCGGCGCGGGCGGTGCTGGGGCTGCCCGAGGTGCGCGTGGAGGCGGGCTTCCCGGCCGAACCTGTCTC
>KL569103.1:0-535 GCA_000715635.1 Streptomyces violaceus
GCCCCGGACACGGCCCGCCAGTCCGGCCAGCCCCGTCGGCGCCACGAACATCACCGCGATGATCAACAGGCCGAACACCACGCCGGGTGCCGCCTCGCTGATGTCCTGGGCCACGCTCGGCACGTACATCACGAAGGCCGCCCCCAGCAGCGGTCCGTACAGCGAGGCGAGCCCTCCGACCACCAGGCCGGCCAGCAGCGTGATGGACAGGACGAAGCTGAACGAGTCGGGTGAGACGAAGCCGATCACCCAGGTGTAGACGCACCCGGAGACGCCCGCGAACAGCGCGCTCCACGCGAAGGCGAGCGTCTTGTGCAGCGACAGCCGTACGCCCATGACCTCCGCGGCGCTCTCGTTGTCCCGCACGGCGAGCAGAGCCCGGCCGATGCGGGACCGCAGCAGGTTGCGGGCGAGCAGCAGGGCCACCGCGGTGACGGCGAGGACGACGTAGTACGTCCACTGGTCCTCGGCCAGCCCGCTCCACGCGGGCGGTTGCGGCTTGTCGACGGTCAGGCCCATGGAGCCGCCCGTCACC
>KL569103.1:763-2398 GCA_000715635.1 Streptomyces violaceus
TTGAGCAGCGGCGGCAGGAACACCGCGAAGGCGAGCGTGACCAGGGCCAGGTACAGCCCGCGCAGCCGCAGGGCGGGCACCCCGAAGCCGAGGCCCAGCAGGAAGCATCCGGCGGCCGCGACCGGCAGCGTGGCCAGGTGGCCGGTGTCGTACCGGTCGAGCATGACCGCCGCCGTGTAGGCCCCCGCCGCGAAGAACGCGCCGTGCCCGAGCGAGATCTGCCCGCCGAATCCGACCAGCAGGTTCAGTCCGGCCAGCGCCACGGCGTACAGCAGCACCATGGTCAGCTGGAAGACCTGGAAGGGGGCGAAGTAGAACGGTGCGCACAGGGCGACGGCCGCCACGAGCAGCGCGGTGAGCGCGGCCCGCAGACGCCGGGCGCGGTCGGTGCCGAGTGTTGCGACGATCGTGCTCATGCGCGCTCCACCGCCGCCCGTCCGAACAGGCCCTGGGGCCGCACCAGCAGCACCGCCAGGATGATCACCAGGGGTACGCCCACCTTCAGATCGGCACCGACCACGTCCACGTACGCCCCGGCCAGCGTCTCGGCGACGCCCACGCACAGGCCGCCGACGACCGCGCCGACCGGGCTGTCGAAGCCTCCGAGGGTGGCCGCGGCGAACGCGTAGATCAGCACCCCGCCCATCATGTTGGGCTCCAGGAACAACAGCGGAGCGACGAGCACGCCCGACACGGCGCCGACCGTCGCGGCCAGCCCCCAGCCGAGCATCAGCACGCGGCCCACTCTGATACCCGAGAGCCGGGCGGAGGCGGGGTTGCAGGCGACCGCCCGCATCACCAGTCCGCTGGAGGTGTGCTGGAACAGCAGGTACAGCAGCCCCATCACGGCGGCTACGACCGCGATGATCCCGAGTGTCGACCAGTCCACGCGCACCCCGGCCAGGTCGATCCCGCCGCCGGGGAACGGCTGCGGGAAGTCCTTCACGGTGAACGACCAGATCAGACCGGCCATCGCGTTGACGAAGATGAACAGGCCCACGGTGACGATGACCATGGTCAGCTCGGGCGCGTTCCGCACGGGACGGATGACGATCCGCTCGACGAGCATGCCGCCGGCGAAGGACACCGCCAGGGTGACCGGCAGCGCGAGCCAGAAGGACATCCCGGACGCCACGAGCTGCCACGCCACGTAGGTGGAGATCATGGCGAGCTCACCCTGCGCGAAGTTCACGATCCCGGTGAACCGGTGGATCAGCACCAGGGCCAGCGCCAGGCTGGCGTAGACCGCGCCGGAGCCGACCCCTTCCACCACTTGCTGGAGCAGTTCGGTCACGGCGCTCCCCCGTCCTTTCCGGAGCGGACGGAGACACCGAGGTACACCTCGGCGACCTGCCCGTCCTCGCGGATCTCCCGGGACGGCCCGGACAGCACCAGGCGGCCGGCCTCCAGTACGTGCGCCCGGTGCGCGACATCGAGTGCGAGCTGGGCATTCTGCTCTACGACGACCACGGTGGTGCGTTCCTCCTCGTTGACGGCACGGACGATCTCGAACAGCTCCCGCGTGACCAGCGGCGCGAGTCCCAGTGACGGCTCGTCCAGGAGCAGCAGGGCGGGCCGCAGCATCAGCGCCCTGCCGATGGCGAGCATCTGCTGTTCGCCGCCGCTGAGGCTGGC
>KL569103.1:2571-7805 GCA_000715635.1 Streptomyces violaceus
TTCGCCGCCGCTGAGGCTGCCGGCGGCCTGGCGGGACCGCTGGCGCAGCTTGGGGAAGTAGTCGTAGATCCGTTCCAGGTCGGTGGCCACGGCCGCGCGTTCGGCGCTGCCCCGCCGCCACCGTCCGGTGCGCACGTGGGCGCCGATGCGCAGGTTCTCCTCGACGGTCAGGTCGTTGAAGGTGCCCCGGCCCTCGGGTACGTGCGCCACGCCGAGACGTGCGGTCTGCTCGGGCGAGCGGCCCAGCAGCTCCGTGCCGTTCAACGTCACCGAGCCGCGTCCGCGGACCATGCCGCACAGGGCCCGCAGTGTTGTCGTCTTGCCCGCGCCGTTGGGCCCGAGGATCGCGCACACCTCGCCGCGTGCGACGGAGAAGTCGAGCCCCTGGAGCACGCGGGCCTGGCCGTATCCGGCATGCAGGCCGGCGACCTTCAGGAAGTCCGGCTCCGCGTTCGCCTGCCCGGCTTCGGTGCTGTCGGTGGTGGGTTCCGTCATGCCGCCACCCCCAGGTACGCCTGGATGACCGCCGGGTCGCGCTGGATCTCCTCCGGCGAGCCCTCGGCGATCTTGCGCCCGAAGTCGAGGCAGACCACCTTGTCGCACAGGCCCATCACGAAGCCCATGTGGTGTTCGACCACCACGAGGGTGAGGTCGAACTCCTGACGCACCGACCGGACCAGATCCGCGAATTGGCCGACCTCGCCGTGGCTGAGTCCGTTGACGGGTTCGTCGAGCAACAGCAGCCGGGGCCGTACCGCGAGCGCCCGGGCGAGTTCGACGCGTTTGAGCGTGCCGAACGGCAGCCCGGAGGCGGGGTGGTCGGCGACCTCCGCCAGACCGAGACGCTGTAGCAAGTCGTCCGCCTGGTCACGTAGTTCCCTCTCCTCCCGCCGGACGCGGGGCAGCCGGAGCGCCGCGGCGAGGTGTCCTGTGCGCCCCCGGCTGTGGGCGCCGACCATGACGTTCTCCCGGACCGTGAGCAGCGGGAACAGACCCAGGTTCTGGAAGGTGCGGGCGATGCCGCGCCCGGCCACGGAGTGCGGCGGGAGGGCGAGCAGGTCCTCGTCCTCGAACCGCACCGTCCCCGCATCGGGGGTGCAGCGCCTGGTGAGGCAGTTGAACAAGGTGGTCTTGCCGGCTCCGTTCGGTCCGATGAGCCCCACGGCGGTGCCCGGCTCGACGGTGAACGCGACACCGTCCAGTGCCGTGATGCCGCCGAAGCGCACGCTGATACCGTCGACCGCGAGCATGAGTGACGCCCCTTCCGAGGTGCTGGGGGGTGGGCGAGCGTCACAGTAGGTGGGGGCCTTCCGAGCGCACATTGGGTGCGAGCACCCAAGTTCGTGGCCGCCGACTTGTGCGCCGCGCCCAGCTCCCCCGGTAGGTCGCCCTCCGACCCTGTTGACGGGACACGAGGAGTGCAGCGACGATCGGCGCCATGTCCCGCGGACCCGCCCTGGGCGCCCCCGCACTCTCCGACCCGCTCAGCCGGGAGCGGCACCGGATCCTGCACGCCGTCCAGGACCGGCTCGATGACGTGGCGAAGACCGCTGTCGCGGTCATGCGCACGGAGATCCCGTCGTACGCGCTGCAGGACGAGCGGTTCTTCGACGACGTACGGGACCAGGTCCTCACGCACTACCGGATGCAGCTGGCGGCGCTGGCCGGCGGCCGGGACATCGCCCCCGAAGACCTGGTCTTCAGCCGCGCGGCAGCCATGCGCAGAGCACGCGCGGGGTTCGCCCTGGAGGACTGGATCAGTGCCTTCCGGGTCGGCCGGCAGGTGTTGTGGGACGTGCTGCTGGACTGCGCGGGCACGTCCGCCGAGGCACAGCAGGCCGCGCTGTCCCTCGTCACACCGCTGATGCGGTACGTCGACTTCGCCAGCACCCATGCCGCGCAGGCCTATGTCGAGTACCAGCAGCACGTGGTCGCCGACGCGGACCGGGAGCGCCGGGACCTCCTGGACCAGCTCCTGGCCGGCGCGGCACCGGCGCGCGGTCCGCTGCTCGCCGCGGCGCAGGCGTACGGCATCGGGCCGCACTCGCCGATGATGGCGGTCGTGGCGGTGTGCGTCGGCGACACCCGCACCGGCGACCTCACCTCGGCCGAGCACGGCTACGCGACCAGCGCGTCCATCGGCATCGCCGGACCCTGGGCCGGCCGGACCCTGGTCGTCGTGCGCCACGGCGAGGTGGTGGCCGTGCCGGTGGTCCGCACCGGCATGGACGCGGAGGACATCTGTACCCACTTCGAGGCGGTGCAGCGGCGGCTCGCGCGCGAGGGAACCATGCTCTCCATGGGCATCAGCACGGTCGCCGAGGGCGCCGGCGAACTGCCGCGCGCCTACGAGGAGGCACGCGCCGCCCTCGACCTCGTGCCGAGCGGGGGCGGGGTGGCGGCACTGCCGCGCCTGTCGCCCTTCGACTACCTGGCGCTGCGCGCCGACGACCTCGCCCGCCAGCTGGTCGATCCCCGCGTGCGTGCGCTGCTGGAGGATGACCGCAGACGTGGCGACACGCTGGCCGCCACCGTACGGGCCTTCGCGGAGGCCGACCTCAACCTGCGGCTGGCCGCCGACCGGCTGCGGATACACCACAACACGGCGCACTACCGACTGCGCCGGATCGAGGAACGCACGGGGCGCAATCCGCGCCGGATCGCCGACCTCCTGGAACTGCTGGTCGCCCTCGCCATCCGCGACGGGGCCGGGGAAGGCGGGGATCACCAGTGAGCGGCATCGTGGAGTCCGCGGGGGCCGAGTCGGCACGTCAGCTGCCGGACGAGCAGGGGGGCACGGTCCGGAGTGCGCTTCTGGACGCCGCGCTGGAGGTGTTCACCGAGCGCGGTTACGCCGATGCCGGTCTCACCGAGATCGCGGCGCGCTCCGGCATCCCGGTGGGCAGCCTCTTCCAGCACTACGGCGGAAAGCGAGGGCTTTACCTCGCTCTCTGGGAGGAGTTCCGGGAGGAACAGGAGCGCCGGACCGCGGCCACGCTGGCCGCCGAGCGTGGCCGTGGCGTGGACGACCCCATCGCCCTTTTCGTGGCGGGAGCCAGGGCGTACCTGGAGGGCGCCTGGGACAACCGGCGGTTCGGCAGACTGCTCGTGGAGGATGACGGCCCCACGGGCTTCGACGCGCTGCGCCGCCAGTGGGACCGCGCGTGGGTACGGCGCAACGCCCGGCTCCTGGAGGTGGACGAGAAGCGACGTGCCGGCCGGGTCCGGGTGAGAGTGCTCACCACCGTGATCGGCGGGGCGGCACGCGAGCTGGGTGACTGCGGGGACGAGACGGAGGCCCTGGAGATCGTGGACGAGGTGTGCGGCATCCTGATCCACCTGTCGGCACCGCCCGGCTGAAACGCCCGGCGGCCGCGCAGTCCGACGCGGCGGTCGGCGCTGCGGCCTCGGTCAGGTGGTCTCCTGCGTGTCCTCGGGGTGCAGGCGCCCCAGTAGCTCGTAGAGACCGCGGCGCCCCTCCTCGTCCAGACGCGCAAAGGCTTCCGAGGTGCCCCGCATGTCGGCGCGGATGAGGCGGACTGCCTCCCGTCCCTCTTCGGTGGCGACCACGTTCTTGATCCGCCGGTCGGCCGCGTCGGCCTGCCTGGAGACCAGTCCACGCGCCTCCAGCCGGTCGACGAGTCCGGTGATGTTGGAGGCGTCGCAGGCCAGCCGCCCCGCGAGGGCACGCATGGGCAGCGGTTGCCGCCGGAGCAGGATGAGCATCTTGGCCTGCGTCATGGTGAGCCCGTGCAGTGCGGCCGCCGCTGTCAGGTCCCGGTAGTAACCGGCAGCGGCGCGTGCCAAGCGCTCCATGAGCGCGTCGTGGTCAGGGGCGCTGTCCTGCGCAGCGGAGCGTGCGGCGGGCGGGGCGGGGGTGTGGGCCATGCCTCAAGTGTAGGCGAAGCTCAATGTTTGACGTTCTCAACCTTTGAGGTTTACCGTCTCCCTCATTGCTTGGCTGCATCAAGCATCTAAACCTCGACCGGCCCCGGTCGGGTTCCTGTACACGAGGAGTCACCACCATGAAGGCCATCACTTACCGCGCCTACGGCGGCCCGGAGGTCCTGGAGTACGGCGATGTACCGAACCCGAAGGTCGGCGTGGACACCGTGCTGGTCCGCGTGCAGGCCGCCGCCGTCAACCCGGTCGACTGGAAGATCCAGGCGGGGTACCTGGACACCGTCATGGACGCCGTCTTCCCCGTCATCCCGGGCTGGGACGTGGCGGGCGTCGTCGAGGAGACCGGCGTCGGAGTCACCGAGTTCGCTCCGGGCGACGAGGTGATCGGCTACGTCCGTGAGGACTTCGTCTCCCGCGGGACCTTCGCCGAGTACGTCGCCGCCCCGGTCCGTACGCTCGCCCGCAAGCCCGCCGGCCTCTCCTTCGAGGAGGCTGCCGGCCTTCCGCTGGCCGGCCTCACCGCGTACCAGGCGCTGACGCGCTCCCTGCGGGTGCGGGCCGGCGACACCGTGCTGGTGCACGCCGCGGCGGGTGGCGTCGGCTCTCTGGCCGTACAGATCGCCAGGTCGCTCGGCGCCCGGGTCATCGGCACCGCCAGCGAGTACAACCACGCCTGGCTGCGAGGGCTGGGAGCGGAGCCGGTCGCTTACGGCGAGGGCCTCACCGACCGTGTCCACGCCCTCGCGCCGCAGGGCGTGGACGCCGTCCTCGACCTCGTCGGCGGGGACGCCCTGAAGGTCTCGCCAGGGCTGCTTGCCGAGGGCGGCCGCCTGGCCTCGGCTGTGGACGGCGCCGTGCTCGGTCTCGGTGGCGGGTACGTCTTCGTGCGACCCGACGCCCAGGACCTGGAGGCTCTCACCGAACTCGCCGAGCACGGGGAGCTGCGGGTGGACGTCGCCGCCGCGTTCCCCCTGGAGGAGGCCGCCGACGCCCAGCGCCTCAGCCGCGAGGGCCACACCCGCGGAAAGATCATCATCACCGTCGCCTGAACCACCGCTGGCGCCGCCCCACCACCAGCACCCCAACGGGCAACACCCCCACCACCGCGCGCCCTGCGCGCACCTTGAAGGAGACAGCTGTGACCGCAGTTCTGTTCGTCGTCACCGGCGCCGACCACTGGACGCTCGCCGACGGCACCCTGCACCCCACCGGCTACTGGGCCGAGGAACTCGCCACTCCGCACCGGCTGCTGCGCGAGGCCGGGTTCGACGTCACCATCGCCACACCCGGCGGCGTGGCTCCGACCGTCGACGCCGTCAGCCTCGCCGCCG
>KL569103.1:8018-9777 GCA_000715635.1 Streptomyces violaceus
CCGTCAGCCTCGCCGCCGAGTCCACCGGCGGCAAGGAGCAGTCCGATGCCATCGCCGCGTACCTGACTGCCATCCGCGCCGACCTGGAGAACCCCGTCAAGCTCGAAGAGGTCGACCTCGACGCGTACGCCGCCGTCCTCTACCCCGGTGGCCACGGCCCCATGGAGGACCTCGCCGTGGACGCCGGCTCCGGCCGCCTGCTCACCGCGGCGCTGGACTCCGGCAAGCCGCTCGCGGTGCTGTGCCACGCCCCGGCGGCCCTGCTCGCCGCCCGGCGCGAGGACGGCAGCTGGCCGTTCGCCGGTTACCGCATGACCGGCTTCACCAACACCGAGGAGACCGCAGCCGGCTTCGCCGACAAGGCCAAGTGGCTGCTCGAGGACCGCCTGGTGAAACTGGGGGCCGACTTCCAGTCCGCGGCCCCGTTCAGCGAGCACGTCGTGGCGGACCGCAATCTGCACACCGGTCAGAACCCCGCCTCCTCGGCGCGGCTCGCCCGGAACCTCATCGACGCCCTGAACCGCGGCTGATCCCCGTCGACGCCCCCTTCCGCCCTACCGCACCTGTGAGGGAACCATGAACAACCCCGCGCCCGAG
This sequence comes from Streptomyces violaceus, assembly GCA_000715635.1. Lineage (GTDB taxonomy): Bacteria > Actinomycetota > Actinomycetes > Streptomycetales > Streptomycetaceae > Streptomyces > Streptomyces violaceus. The sequence goes on from KL569103.1 coordinate 8,616, forward strand.
CAGCCCGCCGAGCTCGTCGCCCGGCTGCGCACCACCTTCCGCGCCGGCAAGACCAAGCCCGTGGCCTGGCGCACCGAGCAGCTGAACCGGATGCGTACCCTGCTCACCGAGCAGGGGGAGACCTTCGCCGCGGCGCTCCACGCCGACTTGGGAAAGAGCTCCGCCGAGGCTTACCGCACGGAGATCGACTTCGTCATACGCGAGATCGACCACACCCTGGAGCATCTCGACGGGTGGCTGCGCGCCGAACCGGCCCCCGTCCCGGCGTTCATCGGCGAGGCGAGTGCCTGGACTCAGTACGACCCCCTGGGGGTCGTACTGGTCATCGCCCCCTGGAACTACCCGGCGCAGCTGCTGCTGGCCCCGGTGGCCGGTGCCCTGGCAGCGGGCAACGCGGTGGTCGCCAAGCCCAGCGAACTGGCCCCGGCCACCTCCGCCGCCCTCGCCCGCCTCGTGCCGCGGTACCTCGACACCGACGCGGTCGCCGTGGTCGAAGGCGGGGTCCCGGAGACCACTGCCCTGCTCGAGCAGCGCTTCGACCACATCCTCTACACCGGCAACGGCACGGTCGGCCGCATCGTGATGGCCGCGGCCGCCCGGCACCTCACGCCCGTCACCCTCGAACTGGGCGGCAAGTCCCCGGTGTTCGTGGACCGGGACACCGACCTGGACACCGTCGCCGCCCGCCTCGCGGCCGGGAAGTTCCTCAACGCCGGGCAGACCTGCGTCGCGCCCGACTACGTCCTCACCGACCCCGAGACGGCGCGTGCTCTGGAAACCGCCCTGGCCAAGGCCGTCGAGGGGCTGTACGGGTCCGACCCCGCCGCCTCCCCGGAGTACGGCCGTATCGTCAACGAACGCCACTTCGACCGGCTGACCGCTCTCCTGGACTCCGGCCGTCAGGCCACCGGCGGCGCGTACGACCGCGAGTCGAAGTACATCGCGCCGACCGTCCTGGCCGAGGTGTCACCGGACTCGCCCGTCATGCAGGAGGAGATCTTCGGCCCGATCCTCCCCATCGTCGAGGTGGGCGGGCTCGACGAGGCCATCGACTTCATCAACGACCGGGAAAAGCCGCTGGCGCTGTACGCGTTCACCGACTCCGACACCACCCGGGATCGGCTTGCCGCCGAAACCTCCTCCGGCGGCCTCGGGTTCGGCC
>KL569103.1:9972-10773 GCA_000715635.1 Streptomyces violaceus
CATCTCACCATCTCTGACCTGCCGTTCGGGGGCGTCGGGGAGAGCGGCATGGGCAGCTACCACGGCCGCTACTCCATCGAGACCTTCAGCCACCGCAAAGCCGTCCTCGCCAAGCCCCTGTGACGAACGGGTGGTCAACGCGGGTCGGGGACAGCTGGAGCGGGCGGCGACAGGAACTCTTCCCCGTCGCCGTCCTCCGTCGGCCGGGGCCGGTCGAAGCGCATGAGTCCCTCCTGCGCGACCGCGGCGACCAGGCGCCCGCCCGTGTCGAACAGCCTTCCGCGGGTGAGCGCCCGGCCGTGCTCGGCCGAAGGGGAGACCTGGTCGTACAGCAGCCACTCGTCCGCGCGGAAGGGACGCAGGAACCACAGCGAATGGTCCAGCGACGCACCCTGTACGGCGGTCGGGGGATGTGGCAGCCGCGCGGAGCCCAGCAGCGCCATGTCGCTGAGATAGGTCAGTGCGCAGGCGTGGACGGCACCGTCGTCGGGCAGCGGATGTCCGTACCGGATCCACACCCGCTGGCGGGCCGGTGCCCCCGGGACGTGACCGGTCTCGCCCCCGGGCACCCAGCGCATCTCCCAGTGGCGCCATTCCGCGGGCCGCGGCATGCCCCAGCCGTTGATGCGGTCGGACTCCGGGATGTCGTCAGGGGTCGGCACCGCCGGCATGTCCACCTGGTGAGAGAACCCTTCGTCCCCACGATGGAACGACGCCGTCACCGTGAAGATCGCCTCCCCCTCCTGGACCGCGGTCACCCGGCGGGTGCGGAAGCTGCCACCGTCGCGGAGCCGCTCGACT
>KL569103.1:11012-28696 GCA_000715635.1 Streptomyces violaceus
GGGCCGCAGGAAGTACCCGTGCAGCGAGTGAGCCGCGTACGACCGGTCGAGGGTGCGCGCCGCGGACATCAGCGACTGAGCGGCGATCTGGCCACCGAACGTCCGCGCCCACTCGCTGGGGATCGGGCCGGACCGGAACAGGTCCGGCCCGATCTCCTCGAGATCCAGGACCTCTGGCAGGCCGGCCATGCTTCGGCTCCTCTTTCCTCTGTGTGTGAGTGTCGAAGTCCTGTGGGCAGGCGATCGGTTCAGATGCCCGCCGTGTCCGCGACTTCGTGGGCCTTCGTCACCAGTGCGTCGATGCGCTCCGCGGTCGGGGTCCCGGACGCGGCCTTGTTCCGCGGTTCCTCCATCGCGCGGCGCATGACGCCCTCCGCGATGATCGCGACCTTCCACAGTCCCATCGCGTGCCAGTAGCCCAGCGCCGTCAGGTCGCGTCCCGACGCCGCCGCGTAGGCCGCCACGAGTTCCTCGCGGGGCGGGAAGCCGCCGAGAGCGGTCGCGACGAAGTCGCCCAAGGTGTTCTCACCCTTGGCCGGCCAGTAGGCCAGCAGGCTGCCCATGTCCGCCAACGGATCCCCCAGCGTCGACAGCTCCCAGTCGAGAACCGCGCTCACCTCCCCGCTGTCGTAGGAGGTGATGACGTTGCGCAGATGGAAGTCGCCGTGCACGAGCGTCAGTTCGCGCTGCTCCGGCACGGCCGCCACGAGGCGCCGGGTGAGGTCCTCCAGGGCGCGCAGCTCGCGGGTCCTGGACCGCTCCCACTGGGCCGACCACCGCTTGAGCTGGCGCTGCGCATACGGCTTGTGGCTGGCCAGACCGGTCAGCCCGGTCGCTTCGAGATCGACCGCGTGGATCTGCGCCAGCGTCCGCGGCAACGACATCCCGATCGCCCGGCGGCGCTCGGGCGTCAACGACCGCGCGATCGACATCGAGTCGACGACCTCGCCGTCCACGAACTCCATGAGCAGCAGCGGAACGTCCGTCACGGCGGGATCATCGGTCAGCCCGAGCACCCGCGGGGTCGGGACGGCGGTGCTCTCCAGGGCGGCCAGAATCCGCGCCTCGCGGGCCACGTCGTGCGCCGACGCCAGCAGATGACCCAGCGGTGGGCGCCGCAGCACCCAGCTGCGGCCGTCCTGATCCATGACGAGATACGTCAGGTTCGACTGGCCCAGCCCGATCCGCTCGAAGGCCAAGGGCCCGGCGAAGTCGACGCCGAGGGTGGCGAACCAGCGGCTCACGGCCCCGGCGTCGACTCCGACGATGTCCGCGCTAGACACCGATACCGGCTCCTTGTCTGAACGGGAGCGCGTCGCCGAGCAGTTGCCCGCCGTCGATCACCATCGTCTCGCCGGTGATCCAACTCGCGGCGTCCGAGACGAGGAAGGCGACGGCGGAGGCGATGTCGGCAGGCTCCCCGATGCGGCCCAGCGCCATCGAGGCGGACACGGTCTGCTCGTGCTCCTTCCACAGAGCCTCGGCCAGCTTGGTGCGCACCACACCCGGTGCCACCGCGTTGACGCGGACCTTCGGCGAGAGTTCCAGGGCCAGTTGCTTGGTGAGATGAATCAGTGCGGCCTTCGACGCGTTGTACAACCCGATGTTCGCCTCGGAGGCCATGCCGCCCACCGACGCGGTGTTGACGACCGCCCCGCCGTGCTCCCCCATCCAGGCCCGCGTGGCCAGCCCCGTCCACAGCACGGGCGCCCACAGGTTCACGTCGAAGGTCTTCGCGAACCGGCCGTGGTCCTGGTCGATGACCGGCCCGTAGGCCGGGTTGGTTCCCGCGTTGTTGACGAGGATGTCCAGGCTGCCGAAGCGCTCGAGCGTCAGATCCACACAGCGCCGGGCCGCCTCCTCGTCGACCGCGTGCGCACCGATGCCGACCGCCGTGCCCTTGACCTGGGCCGCGGCGGCGTCCGCCGCCTCCTGGGACCGGGAGGTGAGGACGACGTTCCCGCCGGCCTCCGCGATGGCCTGGGCGATCGCCAGGCCGATACCGCGCGAGGCCCCGGTGACGACGGCGGTGCGACCGGTGAGATCGAGTCCCGCCACCTCAGCTCACCGCCGCCGCATCGCGGTACTGCCGCAGTTCCTGCCTGGCGATGGCCCGCTTGTGCACCTCGTCGGGACCGTCCGCCAGCCGCAGCGTCCGCAGATGCGCGTACATCATGGCCAGCGGGAAGTCGTCGGTCACTCCCGCTCCCCCGTGCACCTGGATCGCCCGGTCGACGATCTTCAACGCGATCTCGGGGGCGGCCACCTTGATGGCCGCGATCTCGGTGCGCGCTTCCTTGTTGCCGACCGTGTCCATGAGATACGCGGCCTTGAGCGTGAGCAGGCGGATCATCTCGATGTCGATACGCGCTTCCGCGATCCAGTCCTGGATGTTGGACCGTTCGGCGACCGGGCTGCCGAAGGTCACCCGTGACTGTGCGCGTCGGCACATCAGTTCCAGCGCCCGCTCGGCCGCGCCGATGGCCCGCATGCAGTGGTGGATACGACCGGGACCGAGCCGGGCCTGGCTGATCGCGAAACCCTCACCCTCGCCCTTGAGCACGTCCTTGGCCGGCACCCGGACATCCTCGAAGACGATCTCCGCATGACCCTCGCGATCCGCGTACCCGAACACCGGGAGGTTGCGGACCACGGTGACCCCGGGGGCGTCGATCGGGACGACCATCATCGACTGCTGGCGATGTGGAGCGGCCGTGGGGTCGGTCTTGCCCATCACGATGAGCACCTTGCAGTTCTTGTGCATCGCGTTCGAGGCGAACCACTTGCGGCCGTTGAGCACGTACGCGTCGCCGTCGCGCTCCATCCGCAGCTCGATATTGGTGGCGTCGGAGCTGGCGACACGCGGCTCGGTCATCGCGAAGGCCGAGGCCATCGTCCCGTCGAGCAGGGGCTTGAGGTACTTCTCCTTGTGCTCGTCGCTGCCGAACAGCGTGAGCACCTCCATGTTGCCGGTGTCGGGCGCGTTGCAGTTGCACGCCTCGGAGGCGATGTGGCTGCGGCCCATGATCTCCGCCAGCGGCGCGTACTCGAGGTTCGTCAGACCGGGGCCCCACTCCGGGTGCGGGTGGAACAGGTTCCACAGTCCACGCCTGCGCGCCTCCGCCTTGACCTCCTCGAGGATCGGCGGGTGGAAGTGCGGATCACCCGACGCGTGCATCTGCTCGTGGTACACCGCCTCGGCGGGGTAGATGTGCTCATCCATGAACTCGAGCAGATCCGCCTGGTACTTCTTGGCGCGGTCCGACATCTCAAACAGGGACATCCGAACTCCTGACGGGTAGGGAGGGAAAGTCGGGCGGGCGCTTGTCCAGGTGACTGGCCACGCCTTCGACGACGTCGGACCCGCGGAAGGCCTGGAGCATGAGGTCTTCCGCCCGGGTCACGGATTCGGCGTAGGTGCCGTCCGCGTCGTTGCTCAGCTGGCTCTTGATGGTGGCCATGGAGGCCGGGGAGCAGCACCTCGCCAGATCGGCGGCGTAGGCGACAGCGGCATCCACCACGCTGCCGGTGGGGACCAGGTGGTCGAGGAGTCCGATGCGGAAGGCCTCCGCGGCATCCACCATGCGACTCGACAGCAACAGGTCCACTGCCCGGCTGTGCCCCACCAGCCGGGGCAACAGCCAGGAGATCCCGTACTCGGCGATCAGCCCGCGTTGCGCGAATGCCGTGGTGAACCGGGCCGAGGGCGAGCCGAAGCGAAGGTCGCAGTAGAGGGCCTCCACCATGCCCAGGCCGGCGGCCACCCCGTTGACCGCTCCGATCAGCGGTTTACGCAGGGTCCGCGGAACGTCCCGGGGACGGCGCCGCGCCCGGTCCGCCTCGGAGACCTCGCCGACCGCCTGCAGCTGTTGCAGGTCGGCTCCGGCGCAGAATCCGCGTCCCGCGCCGGTGACCACGACGGCGCGTACGTCCGGGTCGTCTTCGGCGGCGTCGAGCAGCGCGAAATAGCGGTCTTCGAGTTCGTCGGTCCAGGCGTTCAGCTTGGCGGGCCGGTTGAACGTGAGCACCAGCACCGGCCCTCGGTGTTCGGCGAGGACGAGTTCGCCCGGCGCGCCGGTCATGCCTGTTCCAGCAGGGAGCTCTGGTACCGGCGCATCCCGCGCAGCCACCGGTCGTAGTCCGAGCCCTTCTGCCGGTACATGTCGAGAACGTCTTCGTGCGGCAGGATCAGGAAGCGCTCGTCCTCGACGGCGGCCAGGACGGCGTCGGCCACTTCGGCCGGCTCCAGGACGTCACCCGCGGAGGTGACGGCCCGCGTCGCGGCTCTTCCCAGCGCGTCCCCGGAGTCCTCCCCGGAGTAGAGCAGCTTGGTGTTCACGCCCATCGGGCACAGACAGCTGACACGGACCCCGCGATCGCCGTAGGTGACACCCAGCCACTCGGCGAAGGAGACGGCCGCGTGCTTGGTGACGGCGTAGGTGGCGGAGCCGATCTGGGTGAGCAGCCCGGCCGCCGAGGCCGTGCTGACGAAGTAGCCCTCACCGCGCTCGATCCACCGCGGTACCAGCAGCCTGGCCGCACGGATGTGGGCTCGCAGGTTGACGTCGATCGAGCGGTCCCAGTCCTGCTCGCTCGCGTCGAGGCCGGGCGCCCCGGCGATGCCCGCGTTCGCGAAGTAGAGATCGACCGGCCCGAAGGTGCTCTCCGCGAGGTCGACCAACCGCTGGATCTGCTCGGTGTCCGACACGTCCGCGCCGGCGCTGACGGTGCTTCCCGGATGATCGGCGTTGACTGCCTCCGACACCGCCCGCGCGCTGTCCGGGTCGAGGTCCGCGACGACGACCTGGGCTCCCTCGCGAGCGAGCCGTGCGGCCAGCGCGCCGCCGATGCCTGCGCCACCACCGGTGACGATGGCGACTCTCTGTGCGACGTTCACGGCAACCCTCTCCGTTGACGGGCCTGCGATGCGTCCCATCTGTATAGTTGAATCCGACGTCAAGTTCAATAGCCGCCTTCACGGAACCACATGAAGAAAGCCGCCCAACCCCAGAGGGATGAGCGGCTACGAGGCAGGAGGATCAGCGGTGGTCGGGGAAGCGGAGGGCATTCGCCCAGAGCCGGGTCACCGTGGACACGAGCTCCTCGAAGTCCACCGGCGCACCTTCTTCCTGCCGTTCGCCGAGCACGAAGGCGTTGTAGGCCATGACGCTGACCATGCCCGACAGCGCACGGGAAGCCATCATCGGATCGACCTCACCGTCCGCGACACCCCGCGCCTGCAGGTCGGCGATGCCACGGGCATTGCGGCGGATGAACGCGTCGGCGCGCCGACGCCGGAACTCACGGAACTCCGGCTCCACTTGGGCGACCTGCTCGAGCAGGCCCATCAGCTTCGCGTTCCGCTTGTACGCCTCGAGGTACGCGCGATTGCTCGCCGCGAGTACCGCGTGGGGATCGTCGGTCCCCTCCACCCGGGCCATGCCGGGGTGCATCATGTCCTCCTGCGCCTCCAGGAGGACGGCGGCAAGTACCTCTTCCTTGTTGGCGAAGTAGGTGTAGAAGGATCCCGCCGCGCACTGAGCCTCTCTGGTGATGTCGGTGAGGCGGGTGTCGAGGTAGCCGTCCCGTTCGAACACCTTCCGCGCGGCTTTCACCAGAGCGGCCCGGGTCCGCGCTCCGCGCTTCGTCGTGGGGGGCTCACGAAGGTGCGTCAGGGGCGCCATGGGCGGTGCCTGCTCGCCGTCGATCTCTTCGTGCGCAGTACTCTCCATCCCGGGGACTGTACTTGAATCCGACACCAGAATCACAAAAGGGCAGCGGCTCAGTGGCGGCGGGCCGCAACGTCGGCGGGCGCCCTGTCACTGGTCAGAGCCGTACGGTCGATGGACCGCTTGAGGATCTTCCCGGTCGGGCCCTTGGGCAGCGCGTCGACGAACCGGACGATGCGCGGGATCTTGTAGGCGGACAGCCGCTCCCGTGCCCAGCTCGACACCTCGGCGGCGCCGAGCTCCGCACCGGGCCGGGCGGCGATGAGCGCGGCGACCTCCTCGCCGTAGTGCTCGTCGGGAACGCCGATCACTGCTGCCTCGACGATGTCCGGATGCTCGTAGAGAACTTCCTCGACCTCGCCGGGGTAGACGTTGTAACCGCCGCGGATGATCAGGTCCTTGATGCGGTCGACGATACGAAGGTCGCCGTCCGCGTCGGTTTCACCGAGGTCGCCGGTCCGGAACCAGCCGTCGGACGAGAGGGTCGCGGCGGTGTCCGCGGGGCGGTTCCAGTAGCCGCGCATCACCGTGGGCCCGTTGATGTGGACCTCGCCGACGCTCCCCGGCGGGCACTCCTTGCCGTCGCCGTCACGCACCTGAACCCGCGTCCGCGGAACTGACCTGCCCGTGTACCCGATCTTGCCACCGCGGTCGAGGTCGTTGAAGGTGCCGAACGCGGTGGTCTCGGTGAGTCCATACCCTTCCAGGATGGTGCAGCCGAAGCGGGCCTCGAAGGCCCGGGCGATCTCCCCGGGAAGCGACGCGCCGCCGGAGACGGCGACCCGGAGCCCGGCGAAGTCCGCCGGATTCGCGTCACCCGCCGCGTGCAGCAGCGCGTTCCACATGGTCGGCACGCCGGCCATGATGGTGAGCCGGTCGCGGCGCAGCATGTCCAGCATCGACGCCGGGTCGAACCGGGCCAGCAACGACATCGAGCCGCCCACGGTCAAGGTCGCCATCATGACCGATGCCTGGCCGAACACGTGGAACAGCGGGAGTCCGGTGCCGGTACGGTCGGCGCTCGTCGCTCGGCTGCACTCGGCGCCGATCTCCCCGGCGGACAGCAGGTTCCCGACGGTGAGTTGGGCCCCCTTCGGCCGCCCGGTGGTTCCCGAGGTGTACAGGATGGCCGCGGTCTCGTCGCGGTCCCGGTCGACCGCACCGGCCGGGCCAGCGGTGACCGAGGCGCCCGGGGACAGCGTCCAGGAGGGCACCGAGAGCGCCGCGGCCGCTTCCACGACGGCCGGGCCGAGGGCGTGCCATGCGATCGCCAGAGAGCATCCGGCGTCGCCGAGGACGTACTCGACCTCAGCCCGGGTGGACATCGTGTTGACGGGCACCACGACACAGCCTGCGGCCTGGATCCCGAGGTAGGCCACCACGAACTCGGGCACCGACGGGGCCGCGAGCAGCACCCGGTCCCCCGGGGACAGGCCCGCTGCGACCAGGGCGCCCGCGTACCGCATGCTCGCGTCCCGCAGCTGAAGGTAGGTCCACTGATCCGTGGCGCCGCGCAGTGCGATGTGGTCGGGGGTGGCGGCCGCGTGGTGGCACACGGGATCGAAAACGCTGGTCATGGGCGGTGCCTTCCGGGATGTGAGCAGGTGATGGCGTGGTTCGCACCCTCGTGGATGAGGTGACTTGGCCCGGCTTCGGCATCAAGTCCTCGGGCGGTGCGGCCGGATGACCGACCTCACCGCGTCCGTCGGTGGATCGTCAGGTGGTGATCCCGAAGCGTTCGGCGAGCTGGCGGCGGGTGTCGGCGGCGCTGGTGTGCAGTACGCCCCCGATTCCGATCCGTGCCGCTCCGTCGAGGTTCTGCCGCAGATCGTCGATCATGACTGCCTGCTCGGGGTCGATGCCGAGGCGTTCACACGCGATCGCGTAGATCCGCCGGGAGGGCTTGCGGATCCCGACCTCGGCGGAGATGACGATCACGTCGGCGAGGGAGGCGAGTTCGACGCCGTCGTAGGTTCCGGTACCGAACGAATTGGACACGAGCGCGACGGGACGGCCGGCGGCCCGGAGATCACCGAGCAGCGCGATCATGTCCTGGTCGATCGACATTCCCGCCTGCATGCGCGCCGTGAGCCCCTCGGCCGCCACGTCGGCTCCGTGGGCACGGAGCCGCTCAGCGAACCCTCGCTCGAAGGTTTCGGCGTCGATACGGCCGCACTCGTGGTCGACCAGGAGGGTGCGTGCTGCATCGTCCCGGCGGAGGAGGTCCAGCGGCAGGCGCGGATCGACGCCGAGCGAGGCGCCGAAGTCGGTGAAAGCCCGCAGCACACTGGAGGTGATGACACCGCCGAAGTCCACGAGGACGGCGGTTCGCGCCTTGTCCGTCACGCGCGGCACCTCAGGCAACCTCGAACAGTCCGGCTGCGCCCATGCCGCCCCCGACGCACATCGAGATCACCACATACCGAACACCGCGGCGCTTGCCCTCGATGAGGGCATGCCCCACCAGCCGGGCCCCGGTCATTCCGTACGGGTGACCGACCGAGATGGCGCCCCCGTTGACGTTGAACCGCTCCGGATCGATGTGCAGTTCGTCCCGGCAGTACAGCGCCTGGGAGGCGAAGGCCTCGTTGAGTTCCCACAAGCCGATGTCGTCGAGGGTGAGGTCGTGCTGCTTGAGCAGTTTCGGAATGGCGAACACCGGGCCGATGCCCATCTCGTCCGGCCCACAACCGGCAACGGCCATACCCCGGTAGACACCCAGCGGTTCCAGTCCTCGGCGTTCGGCCTCCTTCGACTCCATCAGCAGCGACGCCGAAGCCCCGTCCGACAACTGCGAGGAGTTGCCCGCCGTGACGCTGGAACGCGCGCTCACCTCACCGTCGGACAGCACCGGCGCCAGTCCGGCCAGGCCCTCGAGCGTCGTCGACGCGCGGTTGCCCTCGTCGCGGGTCAGGGTCACGGCCTCGTCCCGCACCTGCCCGGACTGCTTGTCCAGGACCTTCTTCACGCTGTCGAGCGCGACGATCTCCTGGTCGAAGCGTCCGGCCTCCTGCGCCGCCGCGGTGCGCTGCTGCGACACCAGCGCGAACTCGTCCTGGCGTTCCCGGCTCACGCCGTATCGTTCGGCGACGATCTCCGCCGTGTGCAGCATCGGCAGGTAGATGCCCGGCTTGTGCTCGGCCAGCCAGGGATCCGCCATGCGGTGGGTGTTCATGTGGTCGTTCTGCACCAGGGAGATCGACTCGACACCGCCTCCGACAGCGACCTGCATGCCGTCCCCGACGATCTGCTTGGCGGCCGTCGCGATGGCCATCAGGCCCGACGAACACTGCCGGTCGATCGTCATCCCCGACACGACGTCCGGAAGTCCGGCGCGGAGAGCAGCCTGACGCGCGACATTGAAACCCGAGGACCCCTGCTGCACGGCGCAGCCGAAGATCACGTCCTCGACCTCACCTCCCTCGAGCCCGGCCCGCTGCACCGCGTGCGAAAGGGCATGGGCGGCGAGTTCCTGCGCCTGGGTGTCGTTGAACGCGCCGCGGTAAGCCTTTCCGATCGGCGTGCGTGCCGTCGAAACGATGACTGCTTCCCTCATGTCGCCTCACTGCTTCCTGTTGGCCCGGGTCGTCCGGGTGGAGCCGGTGGCCGGCCTTCCGCCGGTTATAATTGAATCCGGCGTCAGGTTCAACCATGACCAGCTCTTGACAGTCCACCCCCTCGCCTGGAGGGTACCGACCAGTCGGTACGAAGGGGTGGGTCGTGACTCAGCTGAGCATCTCCACGGGTGCGGGCGTGTTCGACGCGGTCGCGGCGGGTCCGCCCGAGGGCCGCCCGGTGCTGCTGCTGCACGGCTTTCCGCAGACGGGGCTGGTGTGGCAGCGGCAGATCGAGGTGTTGGCCGCGCGCGGCTACCGGGTGGTGGCGCCCGACCAGCGCGGGTACTCCCCCGGCGCCCGCCCGCAGCGGCCCGAGGACTATCGCATCAGCCTTCTCGTGGACGACGTGATCGCGATCAGTCAGCAACTGGGCTGGGCGACGTTCGACCTGGTCGGCCATGACTGGGGAGGCGCGGTGGCCTGGTGGACCGCGCACGCCCACCCCGGCCGCATCCGCACCTTGACGGTGGTCTCGACTCCGCACCCCGGCGCTCTGGCCACCACCCTGCGCACTGTCGAGGACCAGCGCAAGCGCTCCCACTACATGATCGACTGGCGCGACGCGCCCGCGACCGAGGAGCGCATGCTCGCCCACGATGCCCAGGAGCTTCGCGCTTTCTACGCCGGAAGGGTCCCTCAAGACAGCGCCGACGCCTACGTGTCGCACCTGTCCCAGCCGGGCGCTCTCACCGCGGCGCTGAACTGGTACCGGGCCGGCCGCCCCGACGACGCGATCGGCGTCATCGACGTGCCCACGCTGTACGTCTGGAGCACGGAGGACAGCGCGTTCGGTCCGGCAGCCGCTCAGGAGACCGAGCAATGGGTCAACGGGCCGTACCGGTTCGAGACTCTCCAGGGCGTCAGCCACTGGATCCCCGAGGAGGCGTCCGAAACACTGAGCCGCCTGCTGCTCGAACACCTGCAAGCGCACGGCGAGTAGTTAACCCGCAGCGAATGTCCCGTTCGTCTGTCCTGTTCGTCTGTCCCGTTCGTCGACTCTCCGAAGAGGTGACCCGATGCAGACTGCCCGCGCAGCCTGGCGCCGTCTCGAGCCCGTCCACGGCATGATCTACTTCGTTCCCGAGGCAAGGCGACGGTACGCGGACCTCGGCCTGAGCGGTCGCGCCGGGTACTTCGCTTCCAGGAGCGCCGCATTCGGCCAGGCAACCGCCGAGCTGGTCATCTCGACCTTCTACAACTTCAACCCCGATGTCGTACGGCAGGCGGTCGACGGAACCTGGGACGCGACGACGCCGCAGCAGGTGCTGGACGCACGGTACGCCGCGGCGGGCGAAGCCCTGCGACGGGCGGGAATCCACGAGTTGCCCCACGTGGACGAGGTGCTGGCGCTGACCCGCCGGGCTGCCGAGGCCGCCTGCGAACACGCGCAGGGCCGCCCGCTGTTCGCGGCGCATGCCGCACTGCCGTGGCCGGAGGAGCCGGTGCTGCGGCTGTGGCACGCCCAGACACTGCTCCGGGAGTTCCGTGGAGACGGCCATGTCGCATGCCTGCTGAGCGAGGGTGTCGGGGGCTTGGAGGCGCTGATTCTGCACGCCGCGACCGGTGAGGTCCCCGTCGACTTCCTCAAGGCGAGCCGTGCATGGCCCGAGGAGGAGTGGACCGGTACCCAGGAACGTCTGCGCGAGCGAGGTCTCCTGGACGGCGACTCCCTCAGCCCGGAAGGCGAACTCCTGCGCCGGCACATCGAGGACCGCACCGACCGCCTGGCCCTTCCCGCCTACGCCGCCCTTGGTGACGCCGGCTGTGAGCGTCTCGCCGAACTCGCGAGCCCTTTCGGCCGTGCCGTCGTCGAAGCCGGCCTTCTCAAACTGGGCTGACCGGGCCCTCATCTCACCGTCTCGCAGGGTGAGCAAGAGAATCAGCCGTCCACCTCATGCGACGGGAGCCATCCGACGCCAGCGGCACCTGACGCGGCAGCGCCGAGTACGAGAGCGGTGGCTCGGCTGACTGTCCTGCCATGGCGTTCCCGAGTCACGGAACCGTGTGACGTCCTCCACCGCCCTGTGTGTCTGCTGCGTGCTTGGGGTGCCGCCCCGCCTCGGGCGCGCCGCGAGTTGTTCAGGGTGACGGAGGCGGTTTCTGAACAACCGGGCGGGCGCTGGAATCGGTGCAGCGGGGCACCAGCCGGCCGGCTCGGATCCGAGCGCCTGAGGGCGTCTGGGCTCCGGCGCAGGAACTTCCCGCCGTACCGTTTCCGACCGGCCGAAGGGCGATGACGTGAACCGTAACCGTATGGGCCGACCGACAGCCGCCACCCTGGTGACCACCGCCGGTATCCGCCGGCGGGCCGCGACGACTGCCGTGATGCTGACCATGGCGGGCACACTCGGGTTCGGCCTGATGACGCTATCCCGCCTCGATCTCGCTTGATCAGAAGCCGTACTACTCCGGAAAGCACCGACATGACCACGCCCGGATCCGCTGCCGCGGCGAACGCGCAGTCGCCGCCCGCAACCCTCACGACCTGGAAAGTCCTGACCAAGCTGCGCCACAGCCCCTCCCGGACGACCGCACGACCCGAGTGATGAGTTCTCGCGCCCGCACCCGTCATACCTACGACGGGACACGACGAGACGGAAGGATGACGTGATGAGTGCGGACACGCGGCTGGAGGGGCTGGGCGGGAGCGGGCTGGGCTGGAGCGGGCTGGGCGAGGTCGACGAGTCGGCGTTCTCGGGGCTGGCGGAGCGGCACCGGCGGGAGCTGCACGTGCACTGCTACCGGATGCTCGGGTCGTTCGAAGACGCCGAGGACACCGTGCAGGAGACGTTCCTCCGTGCCTGGCGGCGGCGGGAGACCTTCGAGGGGCGGTCGACGTTCCGGGCCTGGCTGTACAGGATCGCCACCAACGCCTGCCTGGACCTGCTCGCCAAGTGCCGCCCGGAACCTGCGACCGGCGGCGAGGTGTTGTGGCTGCAGCCCTACCCGGACAGGCTGCTCGACGAGGTGCCCGCGGGTGACGCGGACGAGCCGGAGACCGTCGCCGTCGCGCGGGAGACGATCGAGCTGGCCTACATGGTCGCAGTCCAGCACCTCGCGCCGCGCCCGCGGGCCGTGCTGATCCTGCGGGACGTGCTCGGTTGGCCGGCGAAGGACGTCGCGAAGCTCCTCGGGGACTCCGTCAACTCCGTGAACAGCGCGCTGCAGCGGGCCCGCGCCGGCATGCGGGAGCACCTTCCCGCGGAGCGGCAGGACTGGACCGGCGGCGAGGAGGACTCCGGGACGCGCGAGCTGGTGCGCCGCTATACCGACGCCAGCGTGGCCACGGACGTCGACGGGCTCGCCGCACTGCTGCGGGACGACGTCCGCTGCTCGATGCCGCCCACGCCGGGCCTGCACGTCGGCCGCGACGCGGTGGTGAACGACTGGGTCGAGAGCGGCTTCGAGGGCATGAAGGGCCTGCGCGCCGTCCTCACCTCCGTGAACCGGCAGCCTGCCGTCGCCTTCTACCTCTGGCTGAAGCGGGAGGGCGCGTACCTGCCGCTGACGATCGACGTCCTGCGCGTCACCGGTGGGGCGATCACCGAGATCGTCACGTTCCACGACGACCAGTTCCCGCGGCTCGCGCTGCCGGAGCGCCTGCCGGCGGACGGCACGGAGTAGTCCCGGTGCGGACGCTCGCGCTGCGCGGAGGTGCGCGGGTCGCGGTGGTCGCGGCGGAGTCCTACGACGCGTTCGGCGTCGTCACCCGCGGGCGGGTGCAGCTGGAGCTGCGCGAGGGCGAGCCCGGGCCGGTCCTCGGAAGCGACGCCTCACTCCTCGTAGTGCGGGAGGATGTCGCCGTTCTTGACGTAGGTGAGGGCGGTGGCGACGTCGTAGGCGTGGATCGCGGAGACCAGCGGTGCCATCTGGCCGGACAGGCGGCGTGAGACAAGGCGACGAGCGGCCGATCGCTGCGACAAGCGGGTGCCGCCCGCTCGGCCCGGCCGCGCCGAGCGCACTGCTCTCTGCAGCGGCATCGGCCTGACCATCGCCCGAGCCCACGGCGGGCAGGCCGCCCCATGGTCTTCGGGTACGGCAACGAATCCGCAGTACACAGGCCTCTCGAGTCGATGGTCAACCTTGTTCGATCACAACGGGCGACGACGAGCGTCGCCCCACGGTCGCTGCCGCCGGCAGCGGCGTACTGCGGTCGTGGTACAGGCAGTGACCGCCGTGGGGCGACGCAAAAGCCGACCTCCTTGGAAGAACCTTGAGGCCTCAAACAACGCGGAGGTGGGTTGTGATCGAGGTGAACAACCTCAGCAAGAGGTACGGCGAGAAGCTCGCGGTCGACGCGCTGAGCTTCACGGTGCGTCCTGGAGTGGTGACGGGATTTCTCGGGCCCAACGGAGCGGGCAAGTCGACGACGATGCGGATGGTCATGGGGCTGGACCGCCCGTCGTCCGGAACCGTCCGCGTCAACGGCCGCCCCTACGATCAGCACAAGGCCCCACTGCAGGAGATCGGGGCGCTGCTGGAGGCGAAGGCGATCCACCCCGGGCGCTCGGCATATCAGCACCTGCTCGCGCTGGCGGCGAGCAACGGCATCGGCAAGCGGCGGGTGCTGGAAGTGATCGACATGGTCGGCCTGACGGAGGTGGCCCGCAAGCGGGCGGGCGGCTTCTCGCTGGGCATGGGGCAGCGGCTGGGCATCGCCTCGGCACTGCTCGGCGACCCGCACATCGTCATGCTGGACGAGCCGGTCAACGGCCTCGACCCCGAAGGCGTGCTGTGGATCCGCAACCTCCTGAAGGACCTCGCGGACCAGGGGCGGACCGTCTTCGTCTCCTCGCACCTGATGACCGAGATGGCGTTGATCGCCGAGGACCTCATCGTGATCGGGCGCGGCCGGCTGCTGTCCGCGGGCCCGCTCGCCGACTTCGTCGCCCAGTCCTCCAGCAGGAGCGTACGAGTGCGGTCACCGCAGGCCGCCTCCTTGCGTGACCTGCTGGTGAGTGACGGCGTCTCGGTCACCAGCAGCCTGCCCGGCGTTCTGGACGTCCAGGGGCTGGAGGCCGCCGAGATCGGTGAACGCGCCGCGGCCGCCGGGCTGGTGCTGCACGAGTTGTTCGTTCAGGAGGCGTCGCTGGAGGAGGCGTTCATGGAGCTGACCCGCGACGCCGTCGAATACCACGCCGCCACCGCCGAGTTCGCCGCCGCCGGAAGGACGAGCCGATGAGTACCACCGCCCTCGACACACAGGACACGCAGAGGACGACCGGCACCGCCGGTCGGCGTGCGGGCGGTCAGCGGGTGACCTTTCCGCAGGTCGTCCACATGGAATGGATCAAGCTGCGATCGCTGCGATCGACGCTCTACACACTGGCGATCACCGTGGCCCTGGTCATCGGTTTCGGGCTGCTGTTCAGCAGTGTGGTCGGTTCGGGAGACGGTCCCGGAGAGGATGATTTCGGTGACCCGACCTCGATCAGCCTCGGCGGAGTGATGCTCGCCTCGCTGGCCGTCGCGGTGCTCGGGGTCCTGATGAGTGCCGGTGAATACGCCACCGGGTCCATCCGCGCCACGCTGGCCGCGGTCCCCTCACGTCTGCCGGTGCTGTGGGGCAAGGTGATCGTCTTCGCCGTGGTGAGCTTCGTGCTCATGTCGGTCGCGGTCCTGGGGGCCTTCCTGGCCGGTCAGTCGGTCCTGTCCTCCCGCGGTCTGGACACCACCGCGCTGTCCGATCCAGGGGTGTTCCGGGCGCTTGCCGGCGCGGCGGTGTACCTCACCGGTGCCGGGCTGATCGGCCTGGCGGTCGGCGTCCTGCTGCGCAACACCGCCGGAGCGATCACCCTCGTGGTGGGCGCGCTGTTCGTGGTGCCCGGCCTGATCCAGCTACTGCCGAGCAGTTGGAACGACGCCATCGGCCCGTACCTGCCGTCGAACGCGGCAAACGCGGTGATGACAGTGCGGACGGCCAGTGACTCGCTGTCCCCCGGGGCCGGGCTCGCGGTGTTCGCCGGCTACATCGTCGTGCTCTTGGCCGGCGCGGCCGTACTGTTCAAGCGACGCGACGCGTGACAGAGGTTTCCGCGGGCACAGCGCCAATCCGGGCGTCCGTCTCCAGGCGTGAGGGCAGGCGGCCGCATCTGTCCAAAACCGAGGATCTGCATCAAGGAACGGTGAAGCCGTGATCGGACCGGCGTGGCTGCGACGGGTGACCGGCGCTCATCCACGCCTGCTGGATGCCACCCTCGCCACCCTCGTGGGCGGTACCGGCCTGCTGCCCCTGCTGTTCGGACGGTGGCCCGACGGCGTACGACCGTCGGGCGCTGACGCCGTCGCCGCGGCGGCCGCGTTCCTGCTTCTGCTGGCCCGCCGCAGGGCACCGCTGCCCGTCCTGGCGCTGGCAGTGCTCGGGGAGGTGGCCTTTGTCGTCCTAGCGTCGTATCCGTCGCGGGTGCTGAAGATCGCAGCGTTGATCGCGGTCTACACCGTGGCCCGAACGGTCCGTCGGCGGATCGCCTTGATCGCCGTCTCGGGCACGGCTCTCTCCCTCTACGCGGTCATCACCTATGCGACGGATTCGGCCACCGGCCCGGAGGCCGGCGCGGTGTTCGCCTGGACCGGGATGTTCGCCGCCGTCGGGGGCACCGTACGCACCTGGCGCGACTACGTCGCCGCGATGGAGGAGCGAGCGCTGCGGGCGGAGGCGAGCAAGGAAGAAGAGGCCCGTCGCCGGGTCGCCGAGGAGCGGCTGCGCATCGCGCGGGAACTGCACGACGTGATCGCCCACCACATCGCCCTGATCACCATTCAGGCAGGGGTCGCCGGTCACTTCCTGCGAGGCCGGCCGGATCAGGCCGAGGTGGCGCTCGGTCACATCCGTGACGCCGGTCGCACGGTCCTGGACGAACTGGGCCCGCTGCTGCACGTACTACGACAGTCCGGCGACGAGTCGGACGAGACGCAGCCGACCGAACCTGTGCCCGGCCTGTCCCGCCTAGGGGGGCTCCTCGAATCGCTGACCGCCGCCGGGCTGAGCGTCCGCCACCGGCAGTCCGGCCACCCGCGCCCCCTGCCGACCGCCATCGATCTGGCCGCCTACCGCGTCGTCCAGGAGGGGCTGACCAACGCCCACAAGCACGGCGCTGCCGCCGAGGCGAGCCTGCTGGTCGACTACGGGCCCGACGTACTGCGCATCCGGATCACCAACCCCCTGCACTCCGACCCGTATCCGGCGTCGGCCGCGACGGGCACCGGACACGGGCTGACGGGCATGCGCGAGCGCACCCACGCGGTCGGCGGCAGCCTCCATGCCGGAGTGGACGACGACGGTCGTTTTCGCCTCGCTGTGCATCTACCTCTGCCCACAGCCGGACCACCGGCCGACACCCGCACGTCAGATGGGTCCGGAACGGCCCTGCGCGCAAACACCGCCGAGGGGAGGCAGGGATGACCATCCGCGTTCTGCTCGCCGACGACCAGGCCCTCGTCCGCACCAGCTTCCGCATGCTCATCGAGTCGGAGCCGGACCTGGAGGTCGTCGGAGAGGCGGCGACGGGCGGAGAGGCGGTCAGACTGGCTCGCAGCACCCGTGCCGATGTCGTGCTGATGGACATCCGGATGCCCGACATGGACGGCCTCGCCGCCACACGCGCCATCTCGGCGGACGAGGACCTCGCGGGCGTACGGGTGCTGGTCCTGACGACCTTCGAAGCGGACGAGTACGTCCTCCAGGCGCTGCGTGCCGGGGCCAGCGGGTTCCTCGGAAAAGGCGTGGAGCTCTCCGACCTCCTCGACGCCGTCCGGCTGGTCGCCCGCGGAGAGGCGCTGCTGTCGCCCAGGGCGACCAAGGCACTCATCGCCCAGTACCTGACCACACCCGACCTGACGAACACTCCCGCCCCGGAGCTGACGACCCTGACCGACCGCGAGCGCCAAGTGCTCGTCCTCGTGGCGGCCGGCCTCTCCAACGACGCCATCGCCGAACAGCTCCACATCTCGCCCTCGACCGCCAAGACCCACGTGAACCGCATCATGACCAAGCTCGGCGTCCGCGACCGCGCCCAACTCGTCGTGATCGCCTACCAGACCGGCCACGCCCACCCCGGCGCATGACCGACCACAGGCCTACTGCAAGCACGGGTTCGAGGGTGGCACCGAGGTGAGGCTCGGCGGCGGGCTCATCAGCGAGTCGACGGTTGAGTTCCACGTGGCGAAGATCCTCGACAAGCTGGGCGTCGGCTCCCGCGGCTAGGCGGCGGCACTCGCCCACGAATGGGGCGTGTCATAGTCGACCGGGCATGAACGGCGCAGCGATCTTCCGCTCCGAGATGCCCAGAAGCCAGGCTCTCCTGCCAGCCGGGACCAGGCCTGACTGGCAGGAGAGCGC
>KL569103.1:28915-30194 GCA_000715635.1 Streptomyces violaceus
CCGGCCGATGAAGGTGACCGGAATCGCCGGGCCGGGGCCGCTCTTCGAGGGGCAGCTACGCTGGTTGTTCAGCGCTCATGAGCGAGGCGGACCGGATTCATGGGCCCTCGTCGACGCGGTCGATCAGCTCCCCAGCTGCCTCCTTGGATTCGCCGAGGACGGTGTCGACGCCGAAGCTGTAGGACCCCGAGCCGACCTCGAACACGGCAGCTCCGTTCTCCGTCCGGAGGAACCGAACGCCCTTGGCGCTGTGGGCCGGTCGGCCGCCCTCGGTGACCGCCCACCGGGTCTTCGCCGGTACGTGGACCTCCGCGACGGTGTTGACCGGCACCGTCACCTTCAGGTCGAAAGCGCCGTTGTGGGTGCTCCACCGCGATGACAGAAGGCCGTAGACGGTCTTGAGGCTTCCTGAGCCCTCCGTCAGGTTTCCGCCGGGCACCGGCGCGATCCGGGAGCGCTTGTAGCCGGGCTCGATCGCGGAGAGGCCGCCGATGTTCTGGAACATCCAGTCACCCACGGCACCGTAGGCGTAGTGATTGAAGGAGTTCATGTCGACCGGTCCGAAACTGCCGTCAGGCATGATCGAGTTCCAGCGCTCCCACACGGTGGTGGCACCGGTGACGACCTCATAGCCCCAGGACGGGTAGTCCTTGTGCAGCAGCATCCTGTAGGCCAGGTCGTCCCGGCCGATCTTGCTCAAGGCGGGCAGCAGCAGTGGCGTGCCGATGAAGCCGGTCCTGAGGTGGTAGTCGGTGAGCGCCAGTTTGGCCACGAACTTCTCGCCGACCTTCTCGATCAGTGCCGGATCGGAGACGAGATCCATTCCGAGGGCCATCGCGTATCCGGTCTGCGAGTTGCGCTTGACGGTGCCGTCAGCTGCGACGTAGGCCTTGGTGAAGGCGGCGCGGATGTCGGCGGAGAGCTTGCTGTATTCGGACGCCGCCGCGTCGTCGCCGAGGGCCTTGGCCGTCTCCGCCATCATGCGGGCGTTCTCGGCGTAGTAGGCCGTGCCAAGGATGCCCTGCTCGGTCGGGTCGTCCAGATGCAGCCAGTCGTTGGTGAAGAAGGTGGTGCGGCCGGGCTCGAGAAGATCCGGTCCGGCGCTGTCGCGCACGAACTGGAAGAACTTCTGCATGGCGGGGTAGTTCTCCCGCAGGATGCGGGTGTCGTCGTAGGAGCGCCACACGGAATACGGCACGGTGATCATCACGTCCGACCACCCGACGCCGCTGTCGCCGAACTGGCCCTGCGGGGCCGGTACGACCGCCGGCAGGGGCCC
>KL569103.1:30387-32937 GCA_000715635.1 Streptomyces violaceus
CAGAGATGTGTATAAGAGACAGGACGTCGGCCATCCAGTGGGACAGGAACGCGCGGGTGTCGACGAGGTAGTTGGCCGTCGGCGCGAACAGGCTGATGTCGCCCGTCCACCCCAGGCGCTCGTCGCGGGCGGGGGTGTCGGTGGGGATGGAGAGGAAGTTGCCTCGCTGGCTCCAGGAGATATTGCTCACCAGTTGGTCGAGCATGGTGTCCGAGGTCTTCAGGGTGCCGGTGGACGGGAGGTCGGATCCCCACACGACGCCCTTGACGTCGGAGAGCGCCGGCGGCTCGTTCACTCCGGTGATCTCGATGTAGCGGAACCCGTGTTGTGTGAAGGTGGGCTCGTAGGTCACCGTTCCGGACTCGGCGAAGGTGTAGCGGTCGGTGACCTTGGCGCTGCGGAAGTTGTCGGTGTAGAGGGTGCCGTTCTTGTTGAGCACCTCCGCGTACCGGATCTTGGCTGTCTGCCCGGCGGAGCCGGTCAGGGTCAGCCGCGACACGCCGACCATGTTCTGACCGAGGTCGTAGACGTAGGTTCCGGCGGTGGGCTCGGTCCTCTTCCGGGCCTCGAGCACCTGGGTCCGGCGCACGGGCTCGTCGCTCTGCGGGACGAGGAGAGCGGTCCGGGACTCCAGGCTCGCGGCGGGTTCCCACTTCGCGTCGTCGAATCCTGGCCGGCTCCAGCCCGACGGCTCCAGACGGGCGTCATAGGTCTCGCCGTCCTGCAGGTCGGCCTTGACGTAGGGTCCGTCCGCCGCCTTCCACGAACCGTCCGTGGCGATCCACTGGGCCGAGCCGTCGGTGTAGGTGACGCGCATCTTTGCCACCAGCGCGGGGGTGTCCCCGTACTGGCGGCTCCAGCCCAGCCCGACCTTGCCGGCCCACCAGCCTTCCGCCAGGGACGCGCCGATCACGTTGTCCCCGCTTGCCAGCAGCTTCGTCACGTCGTAGGTCTGGGACTGGATGCGCTTGTCGTAGTTCGTCCAGCCCGGCGCGAGCACCTGGTCCCCGACCGGCTTGCCGTTGATCTCCAGCTCGTAGAGGCCGAGTGCCGAGGCGTAGACCCGTGCGGAGGCGACCTTCTTGCCGGGTTTCGTCGCGAAGTCCTTGCGCAGCAACGGCTGCGGCCGGACCGCGGGGCCGTAGAGGGCGTCGGTGGTGCCGGACACCGCGAGGGCGGAGTCGACGATCTCGCCGCCGGTGAACGGGTTCCGTCCGGACGCGAAGTCGGTGTCGAGCAGAGTGCTGCCGTCCGTGCGGGTCACGACGGCGTCGTAGACCGTTCCCCGTTCGCCGCAACAGGCATGTGTGCGGAAACCGATGTAGCCCTTCGTGAACGTGGAGTCCGTGAAGGTGCTGACCAGCTTGCCGTCGAGCGTCGTCTTGATGGTGGTGCCCACCACGTCGTAGCGGACGGTGTGCCGGTCGGCGAGGAGACCTGCGTCGGTGAAGCCGTGGGCCGCGAGGTCCACCTCTTGAACCACGGAGTAGTTGCCCTTGACCTGCTTGTGCAGTCGCAGCATCGGGGTCGGGCCCGTGACGCTGAACTGCCACATGTACCCGTTGCTCACGTCGGAGGCGCGCAGGAACATGCCGAAGGCGGCACTGTCGAGTTTGAACTCGACCGTGGCGGTGTAGTCGGTCCACTTGTCCAGCTCACTCGGAGCTTCAGGACGAGTGATCCACTGGGCATCGCCCCAGTCGCCGGATTCCAGCAGACCTGTCTCGAAGTACGCGTCCGCGCTCCACCGGCTCGCAGCTCCCTTGTCGTCCCAGGCCCGGACGCGCCAGTAGTAGCGCGTGGCCGGCTCCAGTTCAGGACCGCCGTACCGCACGCCGACCTGGCGGTCGGACTTCACCTTGCCGGACGACCAGGTATCGGCAGAACCCGGCGTGCGTCCGACCTGGATCTCGTAGGCCTTCTGCGACGTCGCCCGCCGGGCAGACGCCAACTGCCAACCGAAGACCGGCTCTTCACCACCGATACCCACCGGGTTCACCCGGCCGTTGGCGGTCAGAGCCTTCACGGTGAACGGCGCGTCCGGCGCCGACGCCGCGGGGGACACCGACGTCGGCATGCTCGTCACGCCCGCCACGACGGCCAACATGACAATGCCTCTGAGGAATTGGAGCACGGGCGAGCGTTTACGGAGCATGGCATCTCCAGGATATGAATCGTTTCAAGAGGCATGAATTGCCGGGACAGTACTCATGTGACGAGTGACACGTCAACAAGCGGAACGCAGATTCCTGGAGTCACAAATCGTTGCGCCTGCCTCGGCCACTGCTTCGGCCCTGCTCAATCAAGCGGGAAGGAGGTTCCTGACCCGAAGCGCCTCGCGCTCAGCCTGGACGGAATGGTCCGCTCCCTGCGGCATCACGACCAACGGGATGTCCTTGCACAGCGCCAGGAATGCCATGCGCGCCACCGCGCGTCGGGACAACGCCAACATCCCGCAACTGCTCGACGAACGGCGACCGTTTACGCCTTGACGGACTGCGAGTCGGTGGCGACCGCGCCGGGCCCGGCCCGTCTTGCGAACCGCAGGAC
>KL569103.1:33234-37343 GCA_000715635.1 Streptomyces violaceus
CCACAAGCGCGCCCACGCGGCCACCCCAGCCTCCCAATCGTGTCGCAGTGCTGGGTCGCAACCGGCCTGGCCGTTCCGCCCGAGGGGTCGGCCCGAGAGACAGACGGCCCGTTCTGCGCGAGGAACGCGCTGAGAACTGCTCGCCGCCGCATCGGACCCGTTCTTGGCTCGTGGCGACGGCGGCAGGACGGTGGCGGACATCCCGGAAGCCTGCGAAATGACTGCATGACACAGCCACCTCGGTTTGCCGACCGGAGCTTCGGGGTCCGTGAACGGTCGTCGGCCGAAGGCGGTCCTGGTGGAGTCGATGTCGTCATCGGTACGGCGCCCGACGACCCACTGGGCGCCGCCTGGGCCCGGAAGATCACGAACGCCGGGCGGGAGGGCGTCATCCTGGTGACGTCCGAGCTGACCGCCCGCCAGCGGGCGCAGTTCGCCCAGCACGACATCCCGCTCGTGCTCATCGACCCGATGAACGTGCCGGACGAGAGCGTGCCGAGCATCGGCGCGACGAACTTCAGCGGCGGCATGGCGGCGACCGAGCATCTACTGAAGCTCGGCCACCGGCGGATCGCGATGATCGAGGGTCGGCACGACGCCGTCTGCAACACCGCCCGCCTACACGGCTACCAGGCCGCGCTCACCAGCGTCGGCCTCACCCCCGATCCCCGGCTCATCAAGCGGGGGGGCCTTCCGGTTCGAACCCGCCTACCAGGCAGCCCTGGAACTCTTCGCCCTGGACGAACCGCCCACCGCCGTGTTCGCCGGCAACGATCTGGAGG
Organism: Streptomyces violaceus; assembly: GCA_000715635.1. Taxonomy (GTDB): domain Bacteria; phylum Actinomycetota; class Actinomycetes; order Streptomycetales; family Streptomycetaceae; genus Streptomyces; species Streptomyces violaceus. The sequence continues at coordinate 34,017 of KL569103.1, forward strand.
CGTTCGGCGTCATCGAGGCCGCCCGCGTCCACGGGCTGCGGGTGCCGGACGACGTCAGCGTCGTCGGCTTCGACGACACCGCTGCGGCCCGCACCTCCGCCCCTGCCCTCACCACCGTCCGGCAGCCGTTCATCGAGATCGGCCGTGCCGCGCTGCGCACGCTGCTCCGCCTCGTCGCCGGCGAGCCCCTGGACAGCCACCGGGTGGAGCTGGCCACCCAGTTGGTGGTGCGGGCCTCGACCGCCCCACCGTCCGCCCACTCCTGAATCCGCCGCGCCTTACACCACCCGAGGAACGCACCATGACGACACCTTGGGCCGATCCGGCCTGCCCTCGTGACGACAGGGTCGAGGCCCTGCTCGCGGAGATGACCCTGGAGGAGAAGCTCGCCCAGCTCGGGAGCGCCTGGCCCGGCGTCGAGCGCGTCAGCGGCAACGTCGCCCCGATGCAGGACGTCTTCGCCCGCCACACCGACTTCACCGAGGCCAGGAAGGACGGACTCGGCCACCTCACCCGCCCGTTCGGCACCAAGCCGGTCGAGCCGAGCGAGGGAGCACGACAGCTCGCCTCCCTGCAACGCGAGTTGATGGACCGCACCCGGCTCGGCCTCCCCGCCATCGCCCACGAGGAGTGTCTGACGGGCTTCACCACCCACCATGCGAGCGTCTTCCCCACCGCGCTCGCCTGGGCGGCCGCTTTCAACCCCGAACTGGTCGAACGCATGGCCAACGCCATCGGCACGAGCATGCGGCGGGTCGGCGTACACCAGGGCCTCTCCCCGGTCCTCGACGTCGTACGCGACTACCGCTGGGGCCGCGTCGAGGAGACCCTCGGCGAGGACCCCTACCTCGTCGCCACCACCGGAACCGCCTACGTCCGCGGTCTGGAGAGCGCTGGCATCATCGCCACCCTCAAGCATTTCGCCGGCTACTCCGCCTCGAAGGCCGCCCGCAACCACGCCCCCGTCTCCATGGGCCCGCGGGAGTTCGCCGACGTGATCCTGCCGCCGTTCGAGACGGCGATACGGGAAGGCGGCGCCCGCTCGGTCATGAACTCGTACGCCGATGTGGACGGCATGCCCGCCGGGGCCGACCCCTCCCTGCTCACCCGGCTGCTGCGCGAGGACTGGGGATTCGAGGGCACGGTCGTCTCCGACTACTGGTCCATCGCCTTCCTGCGCACCATGCACCGCATCGCCGCCACCGAGGGCGAGGCCGGCGCCCGCGCCCTCGCCGCAGGCATCGACGTCGAACTCCCCGACACCCTCTGCTACGGCGAACCCTTGGCCGAACTCGTCCGCGAGGGAACCGTCTCCGAGGACCTCGTCGACCGGGCCGTACGACGCGTGCTGGGGCAGAAGATCGAACTGGGTCTGCTGGACGCCGACTTCGATCCGGACGCGACCGGCGAGGATCCCATCGACCTGGACCCGCCCACGCATCGGGCCGTATCCCGAGAACTGGCCGAGCAGAGCATCGTGCTGCTGGACAACCGCCAGGGACACCTTCCCCTGGCCCCGGACACCGGAACCATCGCCCTCATCGGGCCGTGCGCCGACGACGCCAACGCCTTCTTCGGCTGCTACTCCTTCCCCAACCACGTCCTCCCCCACCACCCCGGCCACGACAACGGCATCGAGGCCCGCACCCTGCTGGACGCCCTGGCCACGGAGCTGCCCGGCACCCGTATCGCGCACGAACAGGGCTGCCCCGTCAAGGACACCGATCGCAGCGGGTTCGATGCGGCGGTGGAGGCGGCCCGGCAGGCGGACGTCTGCGTCGCCGTGGTCGGCGACCGCGCCGCCCTCTTCGGCCTCGGCACCTCCGGCGAGGGCTGCGACGCGGAGGACCTCTCCCTGCCGGGCGTCCAGGACGAACTCGTCGAGGCCCTGCTGGCCACCGGCACCCCGGTCGTCCTTCTCGTCGTCTCCGGCCGCCCGTACGCACTGGGGGCCTACGCCGACCGTGCGGCCGCCGTCGTCCAGGCCTTCTTCCCTGGCGAGGAGGGCGGCCCTGCTCTGGCCGGGGTTCTCTCCGGACGGATCAATCCGTCGGGCAAGATGCCGGTGCAGATCCCGCGGACGGCGGGCGGCCAGCCCGGCACCTACCTGCACGTCCCGCTCGGCGGCAACACCCAGGGAGTGAGCAACCTCGACCCCACCCCGGCCTATCCCTTCGGGCACGGACTGTCCTATACGACGTTCGCCTACGACGGGTTCGAGCTGAGCGCCGCGGAGATTCCCACCGACGGCGAGGTCGAGACCAGCTGCCTGGTCCGCAACACCGGCGGCCTCCCCGGCTCCGAGGTCGTCCAGCTCTACACCGCGGACCCGGTCGCCCAACTCCCCCGGCCGGTAGCCCAGTTGACCGGCTTCGGGCGAGTCCTCCTCGCCCCCGGCGAGCAGCGCAGGGTCACCTTCCGTCTGCACGCCGACCGCCTCGCCTACACCGGGCCCGACCTGCGCCGCATCGTCGAACCCGGCGAGATCGCCGTCATGCTCGGCACTTCCAGCACCGACGTCAGGCTCACCGGCAGCCTCCACCTCACCGGCCCGACGCGCCGTGTCGGGCACACGAGGGTTCTGCACACGCCGGCGCGTATCGGCTGAGACCTCCGTGTCCGCCTCTGACCGCCTGTGACCTGAGCTCTACGGCGCAGGCGGTCGCATGCAGCTCTGCATGGCGGCATCGCCCCTGGCCACCCGGGCCGTATTCAGCCCATCGGGCACCGTCCGACTGCTCGCGACCGGAGCGACGCCGGAAAATCACGCGGAACCCATGAGAGTGGGCACTGGGCGAGGCGACACGAAGGCATGAGGAAGACAGCCCGAAGGCAACCGGAGCCCTGCAAGCGCTGTACCAGCGGCAGACGAAGAACCTGCTGGAAGCACGAGGCGACCAACCGACGATTGGGCCCCGTACCGAAAGCGACTCAGTCGCCCGCCCCTTCGAGCACTCGAAGGGGCGGGCGACAGTCCCCAAAGGCAAGTACCCCGCCCGTCACTAGCAATCAACCATTTCCGCTGGTCAGCGGACCCTTCCCCGCGGTTTCAGACGTGTCGGTGGCAGCGCGGGGCCCGGCAGCGGGCGCCGGGAATGCCATGGTCCACCCCACGATCACACCGGCCTCCTCAACCCCACCGCATAAGAACTCACGGACCTGAGACAGCATCACCCGCCATCAGATAACACCCCCATGGCAGCGATCCCACCCCCAAAACACCAACCATCAGACCAGCACCACCGACTCTCACCACCGACCCCAAGCCGAGAGACCGCAGTCGCGAACTGGGTGTCGTTCAACGTGATCGACACCGAGCGGCAGGAC
>KL569103.1:37571-38019 GCA_000715635.1 Streptomyces violaceus
ATCGACACCGAGCGGCAGGACTGGGCGCGCGGCTGGGCCGCGCTCAATCGGTTCACCGAACGCGAGGGCCACGCCCGCGTCCCCTATGGTCACAAGGAGCCCCCCCGGCCCGTATCCCTTGGGGCAGTGGGCGGCAGAGCAGCGAAGGGCGTACGGCGCCGGGCAGATGAGCGGCCAGCGCGCCCGTCGGCTGGAGAAACTCGGCATGGCCTGATCGCTCGCGGACGAGCGGTTCCAGGAGAACCTGGAAGCAGCCCGCGCGTACTACGAGGTGCACTGGACGCTGTGCACGCCCCGGTCGGCGACAGCGCTGGACAGGCCGGTGGGGCAATGGCTGTCCAACCTGCGCCGACCCGGCGCACTGGACGGACACCCCGAGTAGGAGACGGCACTCAAGGAGATCGACCCGGACTGGAACCCGGCATGGCCGACCGACTGGCAGCGGCAC
>KL569103.1:38224-39655 GCA_000715635.1 Streptomyces violaceus
CAGCGGCACTGCGCCGCCGTACGCGAGCTACTGCGCGACGAGGCCGGCCTGACCGAGCTGGCGCCGGGAACCAGGTGCCACGGCATGGACGTCGGCCGGTGGCTCCAGAAACAACGACAGCAGGCCACCTGGACCACGCTGATGGACGGCCAACGCGAGCGCCTGGAGCAGCTCGGCATCACGCCCCTGCCACCGAGCAGCAGCACCCCGCGAGGCCCGTACGGGCGGCTCTGGGGCCTTCGAGCGAGGGGTTGCGGCCTGGCGCAGTACAAGGCCCGTACGGGCTCCGTAGGGCCCGTCAGCCGCTCCCACATCGAGGTTTTGCCGGATGGGACTCAGGTGAGGCTCGGGGTGTTCCTGAGTAACAGCAAGAGCAGGCGCGCCAAGCTGAGTACCGACAAGCTCCAAGCGCTGGCCGACCTCGGACTGGACTGGGCGACGGCATAGAGCCGCATGGGAGGCTGGCCGCGCGAGGGTCCGTGCCGGACGCAGGCGGCACGGACCCTCTGCTGTGCTCAGCCTTGTCCGCGCGGTGTGAGGCCGGGAGGGGAAGGCGGGCAAGCAGGCGCCTCGGGTTGCGCAGCGCAGGACCAGCCATGGGCGTGCATGGTCTCGGTCTCCCAGTCCTCGAATAGCTTGGGCAGCGCCTTCGGGTCACGGTCGGGGGTGCGGTGCCAGCGGATGAAGGCGTCGTCTTCCTGGTGCCCGAGCGGTGGCCGAGACGCGGGCGAGGTCGGTGCCGAGAACGCGTGTGGTCTGGTGGGCGGGAGGTGACCGTCGGATCATCTGCGACTCCGTAACCCCATGACGCGGCAGCGCGCTGGTTGGAGTATCAGCGGTCGCGGCCCTCAGCCCCGATACCTAGCGTCGTGAGCAAAGACCGACAGCACGAAAGGAGGGCTGGCGGATGCCCATCCTTGCGTATCACCACAGCCCTGACTGGACCAAGGAACTCTACCAGGCGACCATCGACCAGGTCATTCCTGACCCTAACAATCTGCCGAGTGGGATGATCGCCCACTACGCGGCGCCGCTGGAGGGAGGCGGTTGGCAGGTTGTCGATGTCTGGGAGTCTGCGGAACATCACGACCGCTTTCTCCGCGAACGGGTGATCCCGGCCGCCCAGGAACTCAACGCGCCTCCCTTCGAGACCGAAATGACCGAGCTCTACAACTCGCTGGTCGCTTAGCAGTGCTCGCCGCACTGCCTTGTGGAAAGGCGCTGCGGGTGATCGGCGATCAACATCCATGCGGTCCACGTGCCGGTGGTGCCAGGCGCAAGCCGCCGTGGTGGTGAGCCAGTCGGCGGCTTCGGCGTCGGTCATCAGCGGCACCTGAGCCGGGTGGGCGTCGCCGCCCTGGACGGCGTGGACGCGGCCCGGGGAGCGGGCTGCCCTTGGGCGCGGGGGCGACTGTCGGGGCGAGCCGCTGC
>KL569103.1:39855-43355 GCA_000715635.1 Streptomyces violaceus
CGGGGGCGACTGTCGGGGCGAGCCGCTGCCAGATACCGGCGCTGACACAGCCGCTCAGCGGACGAACGTCGCCTTCACCGGTTCAATGATTGGTGGACCGGTCGGTGGAGTTGTCCGGGCGGCGCGCGCACTGTCAGGCTGCCGGGGTCGCGCCGCGCGCGGTTCACCATCTGGTCGGTCCCCGGTCATGGGGTGGGCTGGGGGATGTGAGTGCGACGGGGACGGGTCTTCCCCAGGGCGCCTGAAGATCGTGCGACTCGTGATGCAAATACCACTTCAAAGCTCGCATTCACACTGGCCAGGACCATGCGAGCGATGTACGACCAGCAAACGAAGAACCTGCTGGCGGCCACCCGGGACAGCACTCGGCGTAGACGACCGAGCAGAGCGCCGCTGCCGACAGCGGCACCGAATCTTATCGACTCCCAACAAAGCCACAGGGCGAGCATCGCTGTCCCGCGCCAACACCCGGCTTGCCCGCCCGCCGGGTCAGCACACGTCGCGCCGCGCCCGAACTTGCAAAGATCGACGCAAGGTGCGGAGCTGCGAGAAGAGCTTCCCCATCTCACCTGACTGAGCGTCAGCAAAGTCAGCATCAGGTCAGCAAGAGTCCTGCCACAGATGCCCACATACAGCCACACCGTGGAATCACCGACCCCGCCGACCCGAGCAAGCGACGTGCTCGGCCGCCGACCGACGAGCGGTCGAAAAGCGGCCGGCAATGCCCAGCCGCCGCCCACTCAGCAGCCACCGACCCGCGAGAATTCCAGCAGGTCAGCGCACTCTTCCCCGCGGCTTCAACGGCACCGGCGGCAGCTCCGGAGCAGCTAGCGGATCACCGTCGTACCCCTTCACCTCGCCGAACCGTGTCCCTTCCATCCAGTCCCTGCGCGCCTGTACGATCTCCTCCTGCGACCGTCCGATCCAGTTCCAGAACATGATCAGCTCCTCCTCGAACGGCTCGCCGCCCAGGAGCATCAGGGCCGCGTCCGACTCCGCCCGCAGTGGCAGTTCGCTGCGGCCGCAACCGAGGTAGAGCATCGAGCCGGGCAGGACCGGGACGCCGTCGACGTGGGCCTCGCCGGACATGGACAGGACGGCGTACTCGAAGTCCGGTTCCAGGGGGAGGCGTACGTCCGCGCCTCGGGTCAGGGACAGGTCGGCGCCCACGATCGGGGTGTACGCGGTGCCGGGCGAGGTCGCGCCGTCGAGGTCGCCGAGGATCAGCGTGGCCTTGACGCCGGGTGCCGTGACGACCGGCAGGTCGGCGTGGTGTTCGAAGCGCGGGTCGGTGTGGCGGTGGCCGTCCGGGAGGGCGACCCACAGTTGCGCGCCGTGCAGGAAACGGGCGTGCGAGCGAGGACTCTCCTCGGAGTGGCTGATCGCCCGGCCGGAGGTCATCAGGCCCAGTTCGCGCGGGCGGATCGTCTGGAGGCTGCCGGTGGAGTCGCGGTGCAGCACCTCCCCCTCGTGCAGCCAGCTCACCGTCTGCAGCCCCATGTGGGGATGCGGCGGCACCTGCATACCGGGTTCGTCGGCGATGTCGTCGGGGCCGTAGTGGTCGACGAAGCACCAGGCCCCGACCATACGGCGCCCGAGGTTGGGCAGCAGCCGGCGGACCTCGCTGGACTCACCCAGTTTGACGTGCCGAGGGCTGAGGAGTTCACGCACCGGCTCCGCCACCACGAAGCCCCGGCCACCGCACAGAGCGGGGGCCGCCTCGCGCTCAAGATTGCTCATGGCCACAACCTAGTCCGGCGGGAGGCCTTGCGTCAGTGCGTCACTGCGCCACTGCGTCATCCGGGCTGCCTCGCTGCACGGCATGCGGCGTTCGGGTGAAGGGCCCAGTCAGCGCCGCCTCGCCGACCACACCGGACTCGAGTCGCTCTACGTGCCGAAGCTCGCCCGCGCGCTGGAGGCCGCCGGCCTGCTGGAGCGCACCCGGGGACCCGCGCGACCCGCGCGCGGTGCAGCTCGCGCTCACCGAGCAGGGGCGTGAGGTCAGCGCGCGGGCGATCACCGTCGTCCACGGGCTGCTTCAGCAGCTTCTGGAGCCGCTCGGCGGTCTCGACAGCGCGCGTACAAGGGACTTCACGCGCGACCTGACGGCCCTGCTCGACGCACCTCGTGACCCCTTCAGCCAGAACGAGACGGAGCAGTCATGACCACCACACCCCTGGTTCGGCTCCCGCGTCATCGCCCTGCTTGCCCCGGACGAGGTACCGGGCGTGCGGATCACGGGTGCCGGGCGGGAGCTCTGCGGCAGGACCTCCGGCGAGACGGCGCCCATCACCGGCCGGATCTACGACGGCATTCCGGCGGAGGACCTGGCCGTCGCCGGCCGGGTGCTGAGCCTGATCACCGAGCGGGCCGACGCCGAGCCGGCGCCCCTGGCCGAGCAGCGGCCTGCCCGGGTAGTGGAATATTGAACCAACCGGCCCGGTTGTCGGCCTCGAAGGAGGCCCCGAGTGAACACGACCTACGACGCCACGTACTACGCCCATGGAACACCCGCGGAGCGCTGGGAGCGGGCGCAGTTGTTCTTCGACGCCAAGGACTACGCCGCCGCCGCGCGCGTCCTGGTCGGGCTGGTCGAGGAGGTGCCCGAGCAGACCGGGCCGCGGCTGCTGCTGGCGCGCTCCTACTACCACTCGGCCCAACTGTGGCGTGCGGAGACCGAGTTGCGGACCATCGTCGAGCGTGACCCTGTCGAGCACTACGCCCGGCTGATGCTCGGCCGCACGCTGCAGCGGCAGGGGCGGCACGAGGAAGCGGAGTCGCACATGCGTATCGCCGCGGCGCTCGCGGGGGACTTCGAGCAGCGCTGACCGTCAGCGGCACGGGCGGTGCCCGGCTCCGTGCGGAGCCGGGCACCTGTGTCGGCGGGCCGGGCGCTACCGGGACGGCGTTCCGGCTCCGTACGACCGCCGTCCCCGCCGGTGGGCGATCTCGCCCAGCAGGATGTCGACGGCGAGGAAGGCGGCCAGCGGGATTCCGAACAGCGGCAGGAAGTAGCCGAGCACGGCGACCCCGGCGAGCAGCGGGACCAGGATCTGCGGCGGTACCTGCTGCCAGGCACCACGCGGGATCGGCCGGCCGAAGGCGGAGCCGCGGCCGCGCTGCCACCACATGCGGTAGCCCCACACGATCAGCAGGATCAGCGAGAGCGTGAGCAGCATCAGGACGATCTGGTTGGCCAGGCCGAACAGGATGCCCGTGTGCAGGTCGATGCCCCACCGGGTGAGCTTCGCGAGCACGGGGTAGTCGGCGAACCGCAACACGTCCATGACCTCGCCACTGGCCGGGTCGATCGCGACCGAGTCCTGCTTCTCGGGCCAGCTGCGCTGCACCTGCTTGACGACGTACGCCGATGTCGCGTCGGCCGGCGGCACGATCTCCACCGGGTCGCCGAGGCCCTCGACCCGCGCCGCCGCCAGGACCTTGTCCAGGCCAACGCCGTGCGCGGCGTCTCCCGCCTGACCGGCTGCGGAGCCGTGGCC
>KL569103.1:43544-44642 GCA_000715635.1 Streptomyces violaceus
CTGCGGAGCCGTGGCCGGCGTGTTCGCCGCCCGCCGCCGACACCGACGGGGTGGCGTGGCCCAGCGAGGTGCGCAGCTCGTCGATGTTGGCTCCGGCGTAGGCCGACCAGGTGAGACCGGTCGCCGAGAGGAAGAAGAACCCGGCCGCCGCCCACACGCCGACGCTGCCGTGCAGTCCGAGCGTGCGGCGCCGTCCGTTCGTCCCGCGCACCTTGCGCAGGGCCCGGCGGCGGGAGAACCACAGCACCAGCCCGCCGGCCGAGATCACCCACAGCCAGCTGGCCGCCAGCTCGCTGTAGAGCCGCCCTGATTCGCCCAGGTGGAGGTCGCGGTGGAACTCGTCGATCCAGGTGCGCAGCGGCAGCGCGCCGGTCGAGCCGTACTGCTCGAGGGAGCCGCGCACCTTCGCGGTGTAGGGGTCGACGAACACGGCGAGCGCGTGGCCCTCGTCGACGCCCGGGACGCCGGACAGCATGACCCTGGTCGTGGCGTCCGCCTCGGGCGAGGGGCGTACGGCCGAGATGGTGCCCTCGGGGTGGGCCTTGCGGGCGGCGGCCACCTGCTCGCTGATCGGCAGCTTCCGCTCGCCGACGGGGACGGTCAGTTCGTGGCCGTACACGATCTTCTCGGCCTGGAAGGAGGCGGCGTACAGCAGGCCGGTGACGGCGGCGACGAGGAGGAACGGCGCCACCAGCACCCCGGCGTAGAAGTGCAGGCGAAGGACCAGCGGGCGCAAGGGGGCCCAGCTGCTCTTCGACGGTGCCGGGGTGGCTGGTTGCGGGGCCTCGTCCGTGGTGGTCGAGGGAGCGGTGGTCATCGGCGGGCTTCTCCGGGGGACGTCTTCTTGGCCGTTGCGGTGGTCGTCGTGTGCGGTGCGGTGGTGGTGTTGCGGTGCAGTAGTCGAAGCGGCGGGGCGTTCAGTTCCCGACGAGTGCATGTGACGTGCATCACACATACGGGGAGTGCCTCGTGCCATCCTGACGCGATGGGAACTCCGAGTGATCGCGCACCGCTGGCCGAGCGGGTCGAGGAACTCCTCGCGGACGGCGTCCCGTTGACCATCGTCGCGGCCGGGGACCCGGTGCTGCGGCGGGGCAC
>KL569103.1:44843-45662 GCA_000715635.1 Streptomyces violaceus
AGCCGTACGACGGTCAGCTGGAGCCCGCGCTGCTGGCCCGGTTCGTCGAGGCCCTGCGGGTCACCATGCACGCGGCGCCGGGGGTCGGTCTGGCGGCACCCCAGGTCGGTGTGCCGCTCAGGATCGCGGTGTTCGAGGATCCCGCTCCGGTGCCGGAGGAGGTGCGTCTCGCGCGCGGGCGGGTGCCGCAGCCCTTCCGGGTGCTGGTCAATCCCGCCTACGAGCCCGTCGGCGGCACGCGGGCCGCGTTCTTCGAGGGCTGTCTGAGCGTTCCGGGCTGGCAGGCGGTGGTGGCGCGGCACGCCGAGGTGCGGCTGACCGGGCAGGACGAGCACGGGCGCGCGCTGGACGAGGTGTTCTCCGGCTGGCCCGCACGGATCGTGCAGCACGAGACGGACCACCTCGACGGCGTCCTGTATCTGGACCGGGCCGAGCCGCGTTCGCTGTCGTCCAACCTGGCGATGGCGGAGCGCTGGGCTCAGCCGACGCCGGAGGAGGCCGCGCGGGCACTCGGCTTCGAGCTGCCGTAGGCACGGAAAAGCTGAGGCGCCCCGCAGGGCGCCTCAGCTACCGTGACCCCATGTCTACGCCCCGAATTTCCTAGCCGAGGACCCGCTTCCACGCCACCCGTGTGTCCTCTTGCTTGTTCGGAATGCTTGTTCGGAGCGTTTTTCATGATCAACGTTCGTGACGTCGACGTGCGCGTGGGCGCGCGTCTGCTGCTGTCCGGCGTCTCCCTCCACATCTCCCCCGGCGACCGCGTCGGCCTGGTCGGCCGCAACGGCGCGGGAAAGACCACCCTGTTGCACACCTTGGCGG
>KL569103.1:45880-46089 GCA_000715635.1 Streptomyces violaceus
GGCCATCTCCCGCAGGACTCCCGCGCGGCCGACCAGTCGGTCACCGTCACCGACCGGATCCTGTCCGCACGCGGCCTGGACCGTGCCGTACGGGCGCTGCGTCGCGCCGAGGCCGCGATGGCCGACGGTGCGGAGCGGTCGATGAACGCCTATGTGCGGGCCGAGGCCGAGTTCCAGGCGCGCGGCGGCTACGCGGCCGAGGCGGAGGC
>KL569103.1:46324-48101 GCA_000715635.1 Streptomyces violaceus
CCTGCCGGCGGGCCTGATGGACCGGCCGCTCGGCGCCCTGTCGGGCGGTCAGCGCCGGCGAGTGGAGCTGGCCCGCATCCTGTTCGCCGGGCACGGCACCCTGCTGCTGGACGAGCCGACGAACCACCTGGACGCTCACTCGATCACCTGGCTGCGCGGCTTCCTCGCGAGCCATCAGGGCGGGCTTGTGATGATCAGCCATGACACGTCCCTGCTGGCCGGCACCGTGAACCGGGTGTTCCACCTGGACCCGGGACGGGCCGCGCTGGACATCCACAACACCGGCTGGGACGCCTATCTCGCCCAGCGGGACGCCGACGAGCGGCGACGGGCGCGCGAGCGGGCGAACGCCGAGCGCAAGGCGGCGTCCTTGCACGCCCAGGCCGGCCGGATGCGGGCCCGGGTGGCGACCGCGGTGGCCGCCCGGAACATGGCCCGCCGCGCCGACCGTATGCTCGCCGACCTCGAACCGGCCCGGCGCGCCGAGAGGACGGCCAGGATCCGGCTCCCCGAGCCGGCGCCCTGCGGCCGGATCCCGCTCGGCGCCGTGAGCCTGACCAGGTCGTACGGCGGGCAGCAGGTCCTGCGGGGGGTGGATCTGGCGGTCGACCGGGGCAGCCGTCTGGTCGTACTCGGCCCCAACGGCGCGGGAAAGACGACCCTGTTGCGCATCCTCGCGGGTCAGGACACACCCGACAGCGGCCGGGTGGTCCACGGGCACGGGCTGCGGCTCGGCTACTTCGCCCAGGAACACGACACGCTGAACCCGGAGCTGACGGTGCGTGAGCACCTGGCCGGTGCCGCCCCGCACCTCACCGACGGCGAGGTCCGCCAGGTCCTGGGCTCGTTCCTGTTCACCGGCGACGACACGGGCAAGCGCGCCGGCGTCCTCTCGGGCGGTGAGAAGACCCGGCTCGCCCTCGCCGGCCTGGTGCACTCGAGCGCGAACGTCCTGCTCCTCGACGAGCCCACCAACAACCTGGACCCGGCCTCCCGCGCCGAAGTCCTGGCCGCGGTGGGCACCTACCCGGGCGCGATCGTCATGGTCACCCACGACGAGGGAGCCGTGGACGCGCTGCGGCCGGACCGGGTGCTGTTGCTGCCCGAGGCGGAGGAGGACCTGTGGAGCGACGACTACCGGGAGTTGGTGGTGCCCGCGCACGCGTGACCCGGTCCCGGAGACCAGTGGCCTCTGGGCGGGCCCGCTGCCCGCCCATGCCCAGGCCGGTCAGGAGTCCCGGTAGGCCTCCAGCAGCCGGAGCCACACCTCGCTGATCGTCGGGTAGGACGGGACCGCGTGCCACAGGCGGCTGACCGGGACCTCGCCGGCGACGGCGATCGTCGCGGAGTGGATGAGTTCGCCCACGCCCGGGCCCACGAGGGTCACTCCGCGGAGGATCTCGGCCTCGACGTCGACGACCATGCGGGCGCGGCCCTTGTAGCCGTCGGCGTACAGGCCGGCGCCGGCGACGGTGGACAGGTCCACGTCGACGGCCTTGACGCGGTGCCCCGCCTGTTCGGCCTCGGCCAGGGACAGGCCCACCGCCGCCGCCTCCGGGTCGGTGAAGACGACCTGGGGGACGGCGGCGTGGTCGGCGGTCGCGGCGTGGGCGCTCCAGGGCTGGGCGAGGAGGGTTTCTCCCGTGGCCCGCGCGGCGATGGCGGCGCCCGCGATGCGCGCCTGGTACTTGCCCTGGTGGGTGAGCAGGGCGCGCTGGTTGACGTCGCCGACCGCGTACAGCCAGTCGTGGCCGGTGACACGGAGACTGTCGTCGAC
>KL569103.1:48295-49994 GCA_000715635.1 Streptomyces violaceus
CACGGAGACTGTCGTCGACCGGCAGCCAGGAGCCGGGGTCCAGGCCGATCGTCTCCAGGCCGATGTCGTCGGTGCGCGGCGCGCGGCCGGTGGCGAAGAGGATCTCGTCGGCCTCGACGCGGTCGCCCGTGCCGGTGACGGCCACGACGGTGTCGCCCTCGCGGGTCACCGACTCGACCGATGTGCCGGTGCGGACGTCCGTGCCGGCCTCGGTGAGCGCCTCGGCGATCAGTTCCCCGGCGAAGGGCTCCATCCGGGGAAGCAGGCCCTTGCCGCGGACCAGCATGGTGACCTCGGAGCCGAGGGCCTGCCAGACGGTCGCCATCTCGGTGGCGACCACGCCGCCGCCGACCACGATCAGCCGTCCGGGCACGCTCCGGGAGCTGGTGGCCTCCCGGCTGGTCCACGGCCGGACCTCGTCGATGCCGGGCAGCTCGGGCAGGGACGCGCGGCTGCCGGTGCAGACGGCGACGGCGTACCGGGCGGTCAGGACGTGCTCGGCGCCGCCGGGGCCGGTGACCGTCACCGTGCGGGGGCCCGTGAGCCGCCCGTGGCCGCGGTACAGGTCGGCGTCGATGGAGTCGAGCCACCCGACCTGGCCGTCGTCCTTCCAGTGGGAGGTGTAGTAGTCCCGGTGGGCGAGGACCGCGGCGGCGTCGAGGGGCCCCTGCACCGACTGGCTCAGGCCGGGTACGCGGCGGGCGTCCGCCCGGGCGATGACCGGCCGCAGCAGGGCCTTGCTGGGCATGCACGCCCAGTACGAGCACTCGCCGCCGACCAGTTCGCTCTCCACGACCGCGGTGGTCAGACCGGCCGCGCGGGCGCGGTCGGCGACGTTCTCCCCCACGGGCCCGGCCCCGAGCACCACGACGTCGTACGCGTTGGTTTCCGTTTCCGTCATGGGGTCAGTCTGGTGGGTGGTGTGCGCCCTGGCCACACGGGTAGGGGCGCGGAATACGTACCAGGTCGGCCGTGTTGTGCCGACGGTTTGCCCCCACACCAGGAAGAGGGATTTACACCATGAGCAGCACCGTGGAGCTCACCAAGGAGAACTTCGACCAGACGGTCACGGACAACGAGTTCGTTTTGATCGACTTCTGGGCGTCCTGGTGCGGGCCGTGCAAGCAGTTCGCCCCGGTCTACGAGAAGGCGGCGGAGGAGAACCCGGACCTCGTGTTCGGCAAGGTGGACACCGAGGCGCAGCCGGAGCTGGCCGCGGCCTTCGGTATCCAGTCGATTCCCACGCTGATGATCGTCCGTGACCAGGTCGCCGTGTTCGCCCAGCCGGGCGCCCTGCCCGAGGCCGCCCTGACCGACGTCATCGGCCAGGCCAGGGGCCTGGACATGGACGAGGTCCGCAAGGCCGTCGCCGAGCAGCAGGCCCAGCAGCCGCAGGGGAGCGAGTAAGCCGCCCGGGGGCGGGCCGACGCCCCCGAGCGCCCGCCCCGGGCCTGCCGGGGCGGGCCGGGTCCGGCCTTGGGCCGGGGCGCGCCCCAGGACACGGCCTAGAAGGGGTACGGGGCCACGTCTCCGCGTACCGTCGTCCAGCGCAGTTCGGTGAAGGCCTCCAGATTGGCCTCACCACCGAAGCGGGCGCCGGTGCCGGAGGCGGCCACCCCGCCGAACGGCGCCACGGCCTCGTCGTTCACGGTCTGGTCGTTGATGTGGACGATGCCGGTCGGTATGCGGTCGGCCAGGT
>KL569103.1:50184-52193 GCA_000715635.1 Streptomyces violaceus
TGGTCGTTGATGTGGACGATGCCGGTCGGTATGCGGTCGGCCAGGTCCAGGCCGCGGGCCGGGTCCCGGGTGACGATGCCCAGGGAGAGGCCGTACGGGCTCTGCGCGGCCAGGGCCGCCGCCTCGTCGGTGGTGGTGAAGGAGCGGACGGGCGCCACCGGGCCGAAGACCTCCTCCGTGTACGCCGGGGTGTGGTCGTCGACATGGGCGAGGACGGTGGGCCGGTAGAAGAGCCGGTCGTGCGTGCCGCCCGCTGCGATCTTGGCGCCCGCCGCCCTGCTGGACTCGACCAGGCCGCTGATCTTGGCAAGCTGGCCGGAGTCGATGATGGGGCCCAGGTGGACGTGGTCGCGGTACGGGTCGCCGACGGCGAGAGAGTCCGCCTTGGCGGCCAGCCGCTCGACGTACTCGTCGTACAGGGACGCGTGCACCAGGTGGCGTCCGGTCGTCATGCAGATCTGGCCCTGGTGGAAGAACGAGCCCCAGGCGGCGGTGGAGATCACCGCGTCGAGGTCGGCGTCCTCGAGCACGATCATGGCCGAGTTGCCGCCCAGTTCCAGGTGCGCCCGCTTGAGGTGACGGCCGGCGGCCTCGCCGACAGCCCGTCCGGCGGCCGTGGAGCCCGTGAAGGAGATGACCGGCACGCGCGGGTCGGAGACCAGGGCCTGTCCGGCGTCCGGGCCGCCGGGGAGCACATGCAGCAGGTCCTGCGGCAGGCCCGCGGCGGCGAGGACCGCCGCGAGGGACAGACCTCCGCAGACGGCGGTGCGCGGGTCCGGCTTCAGGAGGACCGCGTTGCCCAGGGCCAGGGCCGGCGCGACGGAGCGGATGGACAGGATCAGCGGGGCGTTGAACGGTGAGATGACGCCCACCACCCCGGCCGGGACGCGGCGCGTGTACGACAGGCGCGGCGCCTCGCTGGGCAGGACCTGGCCGGCCGGGCGGGAGGCGAGCGCGGCGGCCTCGTAGCACTCCTGGGCGGCGACGTGCAGTTCGAAGTCGGCCTTGCCGGGGACGGAGCCGGACTCGCGGACGATCCATTCGCGCAGTTCGGCGGCGTGCGCGGTGAACAGGTCGCCCGCCTTGCGGAGTACGGCGGCACGGGCGAAGTGCGGGGCGCGGGCCCACTCGCGCTGGGCGGCGGCAGCCCGCCCGGCTGCGGCGCCGACGTCCTCGGGGGTGGCGAGGGCGAGGGTGCCGAGGGCTTGGCCGGTGGCGGGCTCGGTGACGGTGTACCCGGGCCCCGCCAGGGCGTAGGGCTGCCAGGTCCTGGTGTCGAGCAGCGGCATGACGGCTCTCCGATCGATCGGTCACCGGCGTACGGGGTGGAGGGAACTCCCGCTGGAACGTGGCCGGTTCGGCGGTCACAGGGAGGCGCGCGGCGATCCCGGGGCAGCCGTGTGGGCTGCGGCCGCGTTCGCACGCGCCCCCATTTTGTTGATGATGCAACATCCTAGTCATGCGCTGGGGCGCTGACCGGCGCCGCCTGTGTCAGCTGGACAAGTCCGGCCGTCTGCCGAGGAGTTGTCTTCCGGCGGGTCAACTCGAGTCGCGGTGCAGCACCGTCGCGCCCAGCACCTTGTGCGTCTCGGGCTCGGTCCCGGGCTTGCGCACGGCGCGGTCGACCAGTTCGGCGAGTTCACGGCCGGAGGGCAGCTCCAGGTGGACGGTGCTCAGCCGCGGCCGCATCAGCCGGCCGAGCATCAGATCGTCGGCGCCGACCACGGCCGTCTCCTCCGGGATGCGGATGCCCTCGTCCTGCAGGGCCCGCATCAGCAGCATGGCGTACTCGTCGTTGTAGGTGAACACGGCGTCCAGACCGAGGGTCCGCCAGCGGGCGGCGAGGCGCGCCGCTGCCTGTTCCTCGTACGCGAGGGGCAGTTCGGTCACCGTGGCGTCGGTGCCCCGCAGGGACTGACGCACACCGTCGAGCCTGGGCGCGGAGAAAGCCTCGAGGCCGGGTTCCTGCGGGACGACGACGCCGATCCGGCGGCGGCCGCGGTCGTAGA
>KL569103.1:52391-53333 GCA_000715635.1 Streptomyces violaceus
TCGTAGAGGTGGGCACCCGCGCTGTAGCCGACGACGTCGTGGTCCATGAGCAGGGCGTGCGCGCCCTCGATGGTCTCGGGGCCGAGGGTGACCACGGCCCGTGCCCCGGAGCGCTTGAGCACGGCCACTCCGCGCGGACCGAGTCCGGAACCGGGCACCAGCACGGCCACGGGCCGCAGTTCGGCCCAGGCGCGGGCCGCGTCGTCGCCGTGCGGGCCGCCGGTGCCGTACTGCACGACCGTGTAGTCCAGGCCGCCGAGCGCGACCTGGAGGTCGGTGAGGAACCGGCTGTAGAGCGGGCCGACGGGGAAGGTCGGCGCGGGGATCAGGACCATACGACTGTGCCCGGCGCGCAAGGATCGGGCTGCCGCGTGCGGCACGTACCCGAGTTCCTTCGCGGCCTCGTGGACGCGGCGGCGCGTGGGCTCGCTGATCCGTACGGCGCTGGTGTTGTTGAGGACGTAGGAGACGGTCGCGCGCGATACGCCGGCCAGGCGGGCCACATCGGCGCTCGTGGGCACGGAGCGCATCGGTGCGGGGGACGGGGGCGCGGGCGTTTTCGGTATCTGCACCATGACGTACGGCATCTTGGCAGAAGCCTCAATGCGCGCTTCCGGCGGGGGAGTTGTGACGAAGCCGTGAGCGTTCACGGAAGGCGGCGGGCGCTCCTAGTGCCCCGTCAGCCGGTCAACCAGGTCGGTCCACGCCCCCTCGAGGCGGGCCAGGGGTATCCCGCACTGCTTGGTCAGGTGGTGGATCAGGGCCGGGTCGAGCTGACCCATCAGCGTGTGGGAGAGGAGTTCGCAGTCCGCGTCGGGGGCCGCCTGCCGCAGGAGCATGGCCACGTGGTGGCGCAGTACCCGGCGGGCCGGGACGACGAAGCGGCGGTTCGCGCCCGGCTCGGCCGCCAGCTGCAGCTCCAGTTCGTCGACCGACCGGCGT
>KL569103.1:53529-54605 GCA_000715635.1 Streptomyces violaceus
CTGAGGAACGCGGCCTGGAACTTCTTCTCGGAGTGGTCGAGCAGCGCCGTCAGCAGGCCGGTGCGGTCCCCGAACCGGCGGAAGACCGTGCCCTTGCCGACGCAGGCCGCCGCGGCCACCGCCTCCATCGTGACGGCGTCCGCGCCGCGCTCCGCCACCAGCCGCCCGGCGGCCTCCAGCAGCCGGGCCCGGTTGCGCGCGGCGTCGGCCCGCAGGCAGGGCTCGTCGGCCTCCGGGGCGGTGTCGAGCTGGAGCAGCTCGGGAAGGGCGACGGGCTCCTGGGGCGTCGGGAAGGGGGGCGGAGCGGTGGACATGAAGCCAGCGTAAAGCATCGGGAACAAAACTGGACCGCGGTCCGGTTAGGGTGCTAGAACATTAAACGGACCTCGGTCCGGATCGTAACGGCTGTGTTTCGCAGCAGTCTTTCTCTACGTGGGAGTCAGCATGTCTGTTCGCATCCTCGCGCTCGTCGGCAGCCTTCGCGCCGGGTCGCACAACCGCCAGCTCGCCGAGGCGGCTGTCAAGCTCGCCCCCGAGGGTGCCGAGGTGAACCTGTTCGAGGGCCTCGCCGAGATCCCCTTCTACAACGAGGACATCGACGTCGAGGGCAGCGTTCCGGCCGCCGCCGTGAAGCTGCGCGAGGCCGCCGACGCGGCCGACGGCCTGATCCTGTTCACGCCCGAGTACAACGGCACCATCCCGGCCGTCCTGAAGAACGCCATCGACTGGCTGTCCCGCCCGTACGGCGCCGGTGCGCTCAGCGGCCTGCCGGTCGCCGTGGTCGGCACCGCCTTCGGCCAGTTCGGCGGTGTCTGGGCGCACGACGAGACCCGCAAGTCCGTGGGTGTGGCCGGCGCCAAGGTGCTGGAGGACGTCAAGCTGTCCATCCCCGGCTCGCTGACCCGCTTCGCCGAGACGCACCCGGCCGACGACGCCGAGGTCGCCGCGCAGCTGACCGAGGTCATCGCTCGTCTGCACGGCCAGGCCACGGAGCCGGCCGCCGCCTGACCGTCACGCGACCGGTGCGACCGGTGCCAGAGAGGGGCCTGTCTCTTATACACATCTCTGAGCGGGCT
>KL569103.1:54807-55083 GCA_000715635.1 Streptomyces violaceus
CCTCCGGTGTGTTCCCGACGGTGTCAGACCGCTTGGGGCAGCTGCTCGGTCCGGTGGATCGGTGTCCCCGAGCCGGTGAGCGGCAGACCCGTTCCGCCACGCCGTGCCGCGACGATCTCCGCCGCGATGGACACGGCGGTCTCCTCGGGCGTACGAGCGCCCAGGTCGAGTCCGATCGGCGACCTCAGCCGGGCCAGCTCGTGCTCGGCGACGCCCGCTTCCCGCAGGCGCCGGTTGCGGTCCTGGTGGGTGCGGCGGGAGCCCATGGCGCCGACG
>KL569103.1:55262-56935 GCA_000715635.1 Streptomyces violaceus
AGCCCATGGCGCCGACGTAGGCGACCGGCAGTCGCAGGGCCTCCGTCAGCAGGGGCACGTCGAACTTCGCGTCGTGGGTGAGCACGCACAGCACCGTGCGTCCGTCGGTCTCCGTCGCCCGCAGATAGCGGTGGGGCCAGTCCACGACGATCTCGTCGGCGTCGGGGAAGCGGGCCCGGGTGGCGAAGACGGGGCGTGCGTCACACACGGTGACGTGATGGCCGAGCAGCTTCCCGGCCCGTACCAGGGCCGCCGCGAAGTCGATCGCGCCGAAGACGATCATGCGGGGCGGCGGCACGGCCGACTCCACGAGCAGGGTGAGACCGCCCGGGCACTGCGAGCCGTCCTCGGAGAGCTCGACCGTGCCGGTGCGGCCGGTGTCCAGCAGGGCGCGGGCCTGACTGATCGCCGTGCGGTCCAGGTCCGGGGTGCCGCCGAGACCGCCTTCGTGCAAGCCGTCGGGGCGTACGAGCACCGCCCGGCCGAGGAGGTCGGCGGGCCCCCGGGCCACCCGGGCGAGAGCCACCGGTTCGCCGCGGGCGGCCGCCGACAGCGCGGTGGCCGGGGCCGTCCGGCCGGCGTCGTACGGGGTGATCATGATGTCGATGGTTCCGCCGCAGGTCAGACCGACGGCGAAGGCGTCCTCGTCGCTGTAGCCGAACCGCTCGACGAGCGTCTGCCCCTCCTGGAGCGCATGGAGGCAGAGGTCGTACACGGCTCCCTCCACGCAGCCCCCGGAGACCGAGCCGATGACGGTGCCGTCGGCGCAGACGGCCAGGGCGGCGCCGGGAGGGCGCGGGGCGCTGCCGCCGACGGCGACGACCGTGGCGACGGCGAACTCCCGGCCCTCCTCGATCCACTCGTGCAGCTGCCCGGCCAGGTCAAGCATCGCCGCCCGCCATCAGGACACGGTCGGGCCGGATCGGCAGGTTCCGGTGGCGTACGCCGGTCGCGTGCCACACGGCGTTGGCGACCGCCGCGGCGGCACCCACGATGCCGATCTCACCGATGCCCTTGATGCCGACCGGGTCGTCCGGGTCGGGGTCGTCGACCCAGTCGGCCTCGATGTGGGGCACGTCGGCGTGCGCGGCGACGTGGTAACCCGCGAGGTCGGCGCCGTAGAGGCCGCCGCTGGCCCGGTCCCGTACGGCCTCCTCGTGCAGGGCCATGGAGATGCCCCAGGTCATGCCGCCGACGAACTGGTTGCGGGCGGTGAGCGGGTTGACGATCCGGCCGGCCGCGAAGATGCCCAGCATGCGGCGTACGCGGACCTCGCCGGTGGCCGGGTCGACGGCGACCTCGGCGAACTGCGCCCCGAAGGAGTGCCGCTCCTTCTGGGCGAGGGCACCGATGGCCTCGGACGTGTCGGACCGTACGGTGATGCCCTCCGGCGGGATGTCGGCGCCCGGCGCGAGGCTCCGGCGCAGCCCGTCGGCGGCGGCCGTGACGGCCCAGGCCCAGGAGCGGGTACCCATCGAGCCGCCGGCGATCATCGCCGGGCCGAGGTCGCTGTCCCCGATGTGTACCCGGACGCGGTCCGTCGCCACTTCCAGCGCGTCGGCGGCGACCAGCGTGAGCGCGGTCCTGGCGCCGGTGCCGATGTCAGCGGCGTTGATCCGCACCGTGAAGGTGCCGTCCGCCTCCGCGGTGACGGCCGCCGTGGAGGGCATGGC
>KL569103.1:57224-58707 GCA_000715635.1 Streptomyces violaceus
CCCAGCCGAACCGGCGGGCGCCCTCACGGAAGCAGGCGATCAGGTTGCGGCTGCCGAACGGCAGACCCGACACCGGGCCCACCTCGGGCTCGTTGCGGATGCGCAGCTCGATCGGGTCGAGGCCGCACCGCTCGGCGAGTTCGTCGAGCGCCGACTCCAGCGCGAACGAGCCCGAGGCCTCACCCGGGGCGCGCATCCACGTCGGGGTCGGTACGTCGAGCCGCACGAGCCGGCTGGCCGTGTGGTGGGCGTCGGCGGCGTACATGGACCGGCTGGCCGCGGCGCTCGGCTCGACGAACTCGTGCACGGTCGAGGTGAGGTTCAGGGACCGGTGCTCCAGCGCGCGCAGCCGCCCGTCCGCGTCCGCGCCGAGCCTGACCCGCTGGGCCGTGGGGCTGCGGTACCCGGCGAGCGAGAACATCTGCCGACGGGTCATGACGACCCTGACCGGGCGCTGCAGAACGGTCGCGGCCATCACGGCGCCCACCTGGTGCGCACGGACACCCTTGCTGCCGAAGCCGCCGCCGACGTGCTCGGACCGCACCCGCACGGAGGCCGGGTCGAGGGAGAACAGGTTGGCGAGCTCGCCGGCGACCCAGATGGTGCCCTGGTTGGAGTCGACGACCTCGAGCCGGCCGCCCTCCCACAAGGCCGTCGCCGCGTGCGGCTCCATCGGGTTGTGGTGTTCCTCCGGAGTGGTGTACTCCGCGTCCAGCACGACGGCGGACGCCGCGATCTCGGCCTCCAGGTCGCCCTTCTCGACCACGGCCGGCATGTGGCCGTCGAGCGCGTACGCCTCGGTCTGCCGCTCGGCGGAGAACGCGACGTCGTGCGGCTCCTGGTCGTAGTGGACCAGGAGGGACTCGGCGGCCTCCCGGGCCTGTTCGGACGTCTCGGCGACGACCAGCGCCACCGGCCAGCCCAGGTGGGCCACCCGGTCGTGCTGGAAGAGGGCGATGCTCGGGTCCGGGGCCATGCCCATCAGCCCGGCGTAGTCGGTGTCGAGGCGCGGGGCGTTCTGGTGGTGGAGCACGGCGAGGACACCGGGCATCCCGAGCACGGCCTCGGTGTCCAGGGCGCGGACACGGCCGCGGGCGACGGTGGACAGCACCAGCCAGCCGTGGGCGAGTTCGGCGAACGGGATCTCGCCGGCGTAGCGGGCGGCGCCGGTGACCTTGTCGCGGCCTTCCACGCGGGTGTGCGCGGAGCCGACAGAGCCCCTGGTGGCGGTCGTCATCGGGTGGCCTCCTTGGCGAGTTCGCTCAGCACGGCCACGACGAGGTTGCGCATCAGGGTCACCTTGTATCCGTTGTGGGGCAGGGGCCTGGCGGCGGCCAGTTCGAGCTCCGCGGCGGCCGCGAAGGTCTCGGCGTCGGCGGGTGCGCCGCGCAGGACGCCCTCGGCCGCGCGGGCCCGCCAGGGCCGGGAGGCGACGGCCCCGAAGGCCAGGCGCACGTCGTGCACGACGCCGTCCCGGACGTCG
>KL569103.1:58873-61844 GCA_000715635.1 Streptomyces violaceus
CCGATGGCGAAGGCGTACGAGGCGCGCTCGCGGACCTTGCGGTAGCGGGAGTGGGCCGCGACCGGGGCGGGCGGCAGGGTGACACCGGTGATCAGCGCGCCCGGCGGCAGGGCGGTCTCCAGATGCGGGGTCTCCCCCACCGGCAGATAGAAATCGGCGAGCGGCACCTCCCCCGGCCCGTCCGCCGTCTCGTACGACACGGTCGCGTCGAAGGCGGCCAGGGCCACGCCCATGTCGGAGGGATGGGTGGCCACGCAGTGGTCGGAGGCGCCGAGGACGGCGTGGTTGTGGTGCTCGCCCTCGATCGCGGGGCAACCGCTGCCCGGGCTGCGCTTGTTGCAGGGGGCGGTGACGTCCGCGAAGTAGCCGCAGCGGGTGCGCTGGAGCAGGTTGCCGCCGACGGTGGCCATGTTGCGCAGCTGCCCGGAGGCACCGGCCAGTACGGCCTGTGCCAACGCCGGGTAGCGGCGCCGGACCTCGGGGTGCGCCGCGAGGTCGCTGTTGGTGACGGTCGCCCCGATGCGCAGCCCGCCGTCCTCGGTGGGCTCGATGCGGTTCAGGGGCAGTTCGCGTACGTCGACGAGGAGGGCGGGCCGCTCGACGCCGGTCTTCATCAGGTCGACCAGGTTGGTGCCGCCGCCCAGGAAACGGGCTTCCCGGTCGCCCTCGAGCAGCGCCACGGCGCCGGAGACGTCGTACGCCCGCTGGTAGCCGAACTCCCTCATGCCGCCGCCCCCTTGGACTCGGCGGCCCGGGCCACGGC
Source organism: Streptomyces violaceus (assembly GCA_000715635.1). Classification (GTDB taxonomy): domain Bacteria; phylum Actinomycetota; class Actinomycetes; order Streptomycetales; family Streptomycetaceae; genus Streptomyces; species Streptomyces violaceus. The sequence continues at coordinate 59,637 of KL569103.1, forward strand.
CTGGACGATCGACACGTACGCGCCGCAGCGGCAGAGGTTGCCGCTCATGCGCTCCCGTATCTCCTCCGGCGTCAGGGGTGGTGGTCCCGCCTCGGGCCGTACGTCCTCGGTGGCCGCGCTCGGCCAGCCGGCCGCGTGCTCCTCGATCATCGCGATGGCCGAACAGATCTGTCCCGGCGTGCAGTAGCCGCACTGGAAGCCGTCCAGTTCGAGGAACGCCTGCTGCACCGGGTGCAGCAGGTCGCCCTCGGCCACGCCTTCGATGGTGGTGATCTCGCGCCCTTCGGCCGCCACGGCCAGCTGCAGACAGGCGACGCTCCGGCGGCCGTCGACCAGGACGGTGCAGGCGCCGCACTGCCCCTGATCACAGCCTTTCTTGGTGCCGGTCATGTCGAGTCGTTCGCGCAGGGCGTCGAGCAGCGTGGTGCGGTGGTCGACGGTCAGCGTGTACTTCTCGCCGTTGACGGACAGGGTGAGGTCGCTGGACGTCGATGGGGGCATGGAAGCCTTCTCTCGTGTCGCGAGGCCAGGAGACGGGGGCGCTGCGGGTGGCGGTGCCGGTTCGTGACCGGGCAGGATGCGGGGCGGGTCGGCCGGGGCCGCGGCCGTCGCGGGCTGTCCGCGCGGACGGCACACCGATACGATGGAGCAAGCGGACAGTCGTCCGTTACCCGGAAACGTAACGGACAACTGTCCGGTTAATCAAGGGCCGGGTTTCGGCCATGGGATCGCGAGGAGGGCGAGTGCGGCAGAAGAAGGACGCTCCTCTGCGTTCGGACGCGCAACGCAATCGCGAGCGCATCCTGGAGGTGGCGCTGGCCGAACTGACCCGTTCGGCGGACGCGCCGCTGAGCACGATCGCCAAGAAGGCGTGCGTCGGGCAGGGGACCTTCTACCGCCACTTCCCCAGCCGTGAGGCACTCGTCCTGGAGATCTACCGCCACGAGATGCAGCAGGTCGCCGACACCGCCGAACTGCTCCTCGAGAGCCGGGAACCCGACCGGGCGCTGCGCGAGTGGATGGACCGGCTCGCGCGGTTCGCCATGGCCAAGGCGGGCTTGGCCGACGCCATCCGCCAGGCCACCAGCGCACCGGGGCAGCCCGCGAAGCCGGGACACGCCCCGGTGACGGAGGCGGCCGAACTCCTGCTGCGCGCCGCCGAGCAGGCCGGCACCATCCGCCCGGGGGTCACCGCGGACGATCTCTTCCTCACGATCGGCGGCCTCTGGACGATCGACCCCCACACCGACTGGCAACCACGCGCCACCCGGCTCCTCGACCTGGTCATGGACGCGCTGCGGGTGGGGGCGCCGGGACGCTGAGGGTCCGCCCCTCGGGCGATGCCCGACGCAGGCGACCGCGGGCGGTCAGGCGACCGCCGTAGGGGCCAGTTCGCGCAGTTCCCGCAGGGCCGCTGTGACCGCCGGGCGGGCGTGGCCGCCACCGCGGGTGCAGGTCAGGAGCTTGCGGTGGGGGTTGCCTGTGCAGCGGACCCGGGTGATCGGGAGGTGTGGGGTCAGGTGGGCCAGGCGGGGGACGAGGGCGACGCCGAGCCGGTGGGCGACGAGGTGGGCGGCGACGTTCCAGTCGAGGGCGTGGTGGACGACGTCGGGGGTGAATCCAGCCGCGCCGCAGGCGGACAGGACGTGCGGGCGGCAGGGGCTCTCCTCCACCGGCGCGATCCACGTCTCGCGCGCCGCCTCGGCGAGGTCGACCCGGGCCCGCCCGGCGAGCCGGTGCCCTTCGGGGACGACCAGGTCGAACGGGTCGTCCAGCAGCGGCTGCTGGTCGAACCGCGTGTCGCTCAGCGGCGGGTTGAGCGGGGTGGCCTCGACGATCGCGAGGTCGGTCTCCCCCTCGAAGAGCAGGTCGAAGCTCTCCGGGACACCCACCTCGGCGATCCGTACGGACAGCCGCGGATGCCGCTCGCCCAGCCGGGCCGCCATCGGGGCCAGCAGCACCGAGATCGCCACGGGGAAGCCGGTCACACGCAGCACCCCGGACGGCGCTCCGTGATCGGCCCGTAGATCGAGTTCGGCCAGATCCCAGCGGGCCTGGATGGCGTCGGCGTGTGCCAGGAGGCTCTCAGCTGCCGGGGTGAGGCGCACCCCGCGCCCCTGGGGCTCCAGCAGTTCGACGTCCAGGTCACGGGCGAGCTGCCGGATCTGCTGGGAGGCGGCGGACGGGGTGAAGTGCAGGGCCCGGGCC
>KL569103.1:62114-62333 GCA_000715635.1 Streptomyces violaceus
GCCGTGACCGTGCCGTAGTGGGAGACCGCCCTGAGGACGTGCAGCCTGCGCAGGTCAATCATGTAGGCCACGCTTCACAATGCCGTCCACAAAGTCAACCTGGACGTGTACGGAGATCTCGACGCACCCTGGCTGTGTCGCGACGGTCAACCAGCCACGACGTACGAGGAGTCAGCCATGACCAGCACCCACGCCATCGCCTGCCCGCACTGCGGCTGG
>KL569103.1:62588-62795 GCA_000715635.1 Streptomyces violaceus
GTCGGGCACGGCGAGCCGCTGAGCGCTCAGGACCCGCCGTGCCGCGCCAGCCGCTCCCCCAGCGCGCTGCGCCGGTAGAGCACACGGCGACCGTCGCGGGCCCGGGTGACCAGGCCCGTCGCGTGCAGGACACGCAGGTGCTGGGACACGGCGCTCGGGGTCACACCCAGGCGCCGGGCCAGCTCCACCGTCGGGAGGGGCTCGGCT
>KL569103.1:63059-65123 GCA_000715635.1 Streptomyces violaceus
GCGTGGTGCGGGGCGCGCCGAGCAGGGCCGCGAGGGCGGGGGCGTCCGGCTCGGGTTCCGGCTCCCACAGGGTCCCCGCGCCCCGGCTCGGGTAGGCGAGCATCGGCGGTTCCGCGGCGCTGACCGGGGGCGCCGGCTGGTGCGCGAACAGGGAGGGGATCAGGCGCAGGCCCCGCCCCGAGCCGTCCACGTGGTGGCGTCCGCGCATCCGGTCGATCCGCAGGACACCCTCGTCCTCCCAGCGCAGGTTGCGGTGCAGGTCGGAGAAGAGCAGCCGGGCGCCGCCGGTGGCCAGCTGCCGTGCCCGGTGGGTGATGTCGGCCTCCAGGACGAGCCGCATCCGGGGCCAGGACGGCAGCAGCGCCGACTCCCAGTAGCGGCGCAGGAGTGCGCACAGCTCCTCCAGCAGCTCCGCGACCGGCGCGTCACCGGGCGCGGTGACCGCCCGCAGGACGTCCGGCAGGGGCCGCGGCGCGTGGGCGGCGAGCAGATCACGGCGTACGGCCTCCACAGGTGTGGCGCGTACGACGGTGAGCTGCTCGTCGAGTGCGGGCGCGAAGGACGTCGGCCTCGGGGTCAGGAAGTCGGGCAGGGCCAGGGTGTCGCCCACCAGGGCGGCCAGCAGCCGGGCGTCGGCCGGGTCGAGTCCCTGGAGCACGGCGGCGCGCCACCGGACGTGCAGCGGGTAGAGGGCGGGGGCGCGCAGGGCGCGCAGGCTGCCCATCACCTCGCGCAGGGGCGAGATCGCGAAGCGGGTGTCGGCGAGGTCCTCGACGTCGAGCCGGAAGCTGATCATTAAGGCCCCCGCTACATCCTTTGGCAACCGCCCGGCCATGGCGTGGACTTCGGCCCATGACGGATCACGACCACCGGCAGCGTACAGCGCACCCGGGCGCGAGCCCCCGGCTGATCCTGGTGCTGGCCCTCGTCTGCGGCGCGGCCGTGGGCAACGTGTACTTCCCGCAGGCCGTCAGCCCGTTGGTGGCATCCGGCCTGCACGTCCCGCCCGACGCGGCCGCCGCCGTCGTCACCGCGACCCAGTTCGGCTACGCGGCCGGAATCTGCCTGCTCGTCCCGCTCGGCGACCGCCTCCCGCACCGTCCGCTGCTGGTCACGCTCCTCACGGTCACCGGCCTCGGGCTGCTCGCCGCGAGCGCCGCGCCGGGGCTGGTGCCGCTGGTGGGGGCCAGTGCCCTGGTGGGGGTGACGACGGTGGTCGCGCCGCTCGCCGGTCCGCTCGCGGCCCGTCTGGTGCCGAAGGAACGGCTCGGCGTCACCGGCGGCACGCTGCTGAGCGGCTCCCTCGCGGGCATGCTGCTGTCGCGCACCGTCGGCGGTGCCCTCGGTGACCGGCTGGGCTGGCGGGCGCCGTACGTCCTGGCCGCCGTGCTGTCCCTGGCGGTGGCCGCCCTGTCGGCCCGCCTCCTGCCACGGACGACCCCGCCCTCCGCCCAGCGCTACCCGGCGCTCCTCGCCGAGCCGCTGCGTCTGCTGCGCACGGAACCCGGGCTGCGCCGCTCCTGCCTGTACCAGGCCCTGGTGTTCGCCGGTTTCTCCGCCGTGTGGACCGGGGTGGCCCCGCTGCTCATGGGTCCGGCGTACGGCATGGGCGCGGGGGCCGTGGGACTGCTCGCCCTGGTCAACGCGGTGACCATGGTGTGCACGCCGGTCGCGGGCCGCCAGGTCGACCGGCGCGGGCCGGACGCGGTCAACCGGGTGTGCTTCCTGGTGGTGGGCGCCTCGGCCGCGGTGCTGGCGCTGGGCGGTCTCGGTGGTGCGGTGGGGGTGGCGGCCCTGGTCGTGGGCACGCTGCTGCTCGATGTCGGCATGCAGTCCGGGATGGTGGCCAACCAGGTGCGCATCCACGCGCTGCGGGCCGAGGTGCGCAGCCGGCTCACCACCGCGTACATGACCTGCGCGTATCTTGGTGGCGCCGTCGGCTCGTGGCTGGGCATGCGTGCGTACGGCCGCTTCGGGTGGCCGGGCGTGTGCGTGCTGGCCGCCGCGCTCACCGCGGTCGCCCTCACCCGTCACATGAGCGCCACCCGACGCCGGAGCGCCACC
>KL569103.1:65350-65858 GCA_000715635.1 Streptomyces violaceus
CCCCCCCGCCGTACGGCGGGCAGGTTCCGCCGCTCGGCGGCGTCCGCGACCGGGGCGTCTGGACCGACCATGACAGCACGAGCCGCCGTGACCTCGCGTGAGGAGACGCCATGACGCACGTTCCGCCGCCGTTCGACCCCGAACTCGCCGGGGCCCTGGAGCTGATCAAGGACATGATCAGCCCGGGTCTCACGCTGGACCAGATCGCCGAGGTGCGCCAGGGCCCGGGCATCGAGCTGCTGGCCGAGCTGGACCTGACGATGGGCGGGACGTTCGAGGTGGAGGACCGGCAGGTGCCCGGTCCGCAGGGCCAGCCCGACATCTCACTGCTGATCTGCCGGCCGGCCGCTCCGGCGACCGCCGGGGCGCGGCCCGTCATCTACCACGTGCACGGCGGCGGCATGATCATCGGCAACAACCGGGTCGGCGTCGACGTCCCGCTGGCTTGGGCGCAGGCGCTGGACGCGGTCGTGGTGTCCGTGGAGTACCGGCTGGCGCCGGAGCATCC
>KL569103.1:65972-67657 GCA_000715635.1 Streptomyces violaceus
TCCGCATCCCGCGCCGGTCGAGGACGTGTACGCCGGGCTGCTGTGGACGGCCGACCACGCCGCCGAGCTCGGCGCCGACCCCGAGCGGATCGTCATCGCGGGTGCGAGCGCGGGCGGCGGGCTGTGCGCGGCCCTGGCCCTGCTCACCCGGGACCGCAAGGGGCCCCAGCCGATCGGGCAGGTCCTGATGTGCCCGATGCTCGACGACCGCAACGACACACCGTCGACGTACCAGATGGCGGGCCTCGGGGTGTGGGACCGCACCGCCAACGAGACCGGCTGGACCGCCCTGCTGGGCTCGCGGCGCGGCGGGCCCGACGTACCGGCGTACGCGGCGCCGGCCCGTGCCGAGGACCTGACCGGGTTGCCCCCGGCCTTCCTCGACGTCGGCTCGGCGGAGACCTTCCGCGACGAGGTCGTCGCCTACGCCTCGCGTATCTGGCAGGCCGGTGGCGTGGCCGAACTGCACGTATGGCCGGGCGGCTTCCACGGCTTCGACGGTTTCGCACCCCAGGCGGCGCTGTCCCAGTCGGCCCGGGCGGCGCACGTGAACTGGCTGCGGAGGCTTCTGAACGGGTGACGGCAGGGCTTCCGCGGCATCCGGCCCCGGCCCGGTTCCGGACAGCGGCGTCTCCTCGCCCGTCAGCCGCATGGCGCACCATAGGCCTATGAAAGAGCTGGCCGGACGCCTGACCGCGCTCGACCCGGATGCCGGTGCGGCGGTCCGGGTCATCGCCTACTTCGACCGCCTGGCAGAGTCCAGGGCCGGTGTCGAGGCACTCGTACGCGGCGCCGCCGTACTGTCCGGCTGCCCGGCCCGGCTGGTGGACCCCGAGCGGCGCGTCCACGTCCGAGTGGAGCCCGACGGCACACGGCAGGACACCGAAACACCACCGAACCCCACCTGGCCCTCCGCCCGACTGAGCCCGAACGGCCCCGCGATCCTGTGGCTGGAACGCGGCGGGACGGAGCGTGACGGGGACGCCGTGGAGGGGGCCGGGGCCGGGCCCGGCGGGGGTGCCGCGGAGCAGGTCGGGGTGACACCCGGCCGTGTCGACACAAGGCAGGCCGGAGCCGAACCCGGCACGGCCGACACGGAGGTCACCGGGGTCACACCCATCCGGGTCGATGCGGCGCAGGCCGGGGTCGCACCCGGTCGGGTCGTCACGGAGCAGGCCGGGGCCGCACCCCGCCACGTCGTCGCGGAGCTTGCCGGGGCAGCGCCCGGCCAGGCCATCGCAGGGGACACCGGGGCAGCGCCCAGCCGGGTCGAGGCGGACCAATCCGGGACCGCACCCGGCACGGTCGGCGCCGAGCACGCCGCAGCGACACCTACCCAGGCCGACGAAAGACAGGCCGGAGCCCAACCCGACACGGCCGACACAGAGCAGGCCGGTGCCGCACCCGGCCGAGCCATCGCGGGGGACACCGGGGCCACACCCAGCCAAGCCGACGCGAAGCAAGCCGGCGCCGCACCCGGCGTCGCCATGGTCGTCACGAAGCAGGGCCGGACAGCCGGTGTGGTCATCGCGGAGGCCACCGGGGCGGCACCCGGCCAGGTCGTCGCACAGCAGGCCGGAGCCGCGCCCGGCACCGTCGTCGCGGAGTCCGCCGCGCCCGCGCTCAGTGTCGTCGACGCGGTGATACTCGAGCGCGCCGCCGCTGCCCTGCGGCTCGTTCTCGAC
>KL569103.1:67873-68150 GCA_000715635.1 Streptomyces violaceus
GTTCTCGACCGTACTCGTGGCCGGGCCCCGGCCGATGACCCGGCGTTGGTCGAGACCCTCCTCGATGCCACGGCGCCGGAGCAGGCCCGCCTGTACGCCGCCCGTCAGCTCGGCCTGGACGCCACGGCAACGGCGCGGGTTCTCGCTCCGCTGAACAACCGGCCGCTGGTCGTATCCGCCGGGAGGGAAGGCACCTCGCACGGGGGCCCGGGCGTCGCGGAGTCCCGCCCGGCTGCCCTGGATGCCCGCTTCGCTGCCGGCCGGCTCGGCATCGGGC
>KL569103.1:68363-68657 GCA_000715635.1 Streptomyces violaceus
CCCGCCGTGCCCGTGCTCGAACTGCCCCGGTCATGGGCGGAGGCCCGTACCGCCCTGCGGTTCACCTCCGAGGGCACCCCGCAGGACCCCGGGCCGCGGGTCGTGTACGCCGATGAGCTGGGCGGGATCGCCCTGCTCGCCGACCTCGTCGTACCCGGCGCCGAGCCGCCGCCCGACGTCCGTGCCCTGGAAACGGCCGCGGCGACCGCGCCCTGGTTGCCGGCCACTCTGCACGCGGTCGCGTCCACAGCGAGCCTGCGGGCGGCGGCCGCGGGGATCAACGTCCATCACTCC
>KL569103.1:68898-69544 GCA_000715635.1 Streptomyces violaceus
GAGCACCTGCTCGGCTGGCCGGTACGCACCCCGCATGGCCGGCTCCGGCTCCAACTGGCCCTGGCCATGCGGCGCCTGGCCCGCCCTTAGGGCCTGTCGTTCGGATCACGCCCAGACGCGGGGCGGCGCTGACAAGGTGCGGCCGATTCCCTGACCTGACCCACACGGCGGGCCCGGCCGACCGGCCGCTCGGGGACCACCCCGTCGTGATACGACCCGTCGTGATCCAGATCGCGCCCATGGCCCGTGCCACGGCCCGCCGCCCGGGAGAGACTGTCCGGGCGCCGTCCGTACGAGGTTCAGGAGCATGAGGCATGAGCGTGCAGCGCTATCCCCTGTCCGGGGTCACGGTGGTCAGTGTGGAGCAGGCCGTGGCCGCGCCCTACGCCACCCGGCAGCTCGCCGACCTCGGCGCTCGTGTGATCAAGGTCGAGCGGCCGGGCGGCGGCGACTTCGCCCGGCGTTACGACACGACCGTGCACGGCCACTCCAGCTATTTCGTGTGGCTCAACCGGTCCAAGGAGTCCCTCACGCTGGACCTCAAGGACCCCCGCGGCCGCGAGATCCTGCACGACCTCCTCGACGGCGCCGACGTGTTCGTGCAGAACCTCGCCCCGGGCGCCGCCGGCCGGCTCGGCCTTGACGC
>KL569103.1:69809-70835 GCA_000715635.1 Streptomyces violaceus
CCTGATCCCGTGCACGATCTCCGGCTGGGGCACGACCGGCCCCTGGGCCGACCGCAAGGCCTACGACCTGCTCGTCCAGTGCCAGACCGGGCTGGTGTCCCTGACGGGAACCCCCGAGGGCACCGCCCGGACCGGGATCTCCGTGGCCGACATCGCCGCCGGGATGTACGCCTACAGCGGCGTCCTCACCGCCCTGTACACCCGCGCCACCACCGGCGAGGCCCACCCGGTGGAGGTGTCCCTGTTCGAGGCGCTCGCGGAGTGGATGGGCCAGCCCGCCTACTACACCCGGCACGGCGGCATCCAGCCCCCGCGCCTCGGCACCCAGCACGCCACCATCGCGCCGTACGGGACGTACACGGCCGCCGACGGCAAGGAGGTGCTGTTCTCCATCCAGAACGAGCGGGAGTGGGCGGCCCTGTGCACGGAGTTCCTCGGCCGCCCGGAGCTGGTCGACGATCCGCTCTTCGCCACCGCCTCCGACCGGGTCGCACACCGCGAGGAGCTCAACACCGTCGTCGCCGGCCGTTTCGCCCGCTCCGGCTCCGACGAGATCCTCAAGGACCTGGAGCGCATCGGCATCGCCTGCGCCGGGGTCAACGACGTCGCCGCGTTCCTGGACCACCCGGTGCTGGCCGACCGCGGCCGCTGGGCCGAGGTCGCTGTGCCGGGCGCCACCGTCGAGGCGCTGCTGCCGCCAGCCGACCTCGCGGGCCTGCCCGCGCGCATGGACCCCGTACCGGCGGTCGGCGAACACACCCGGGCGATCCTCACCGAACTGGGCCGCACCGACGAGGAGGTGTCGGCCCTGCGCGCGGACGGCGTCGTCTGACGCACCGGCCCTCTGAGAGGACCTACCGGGACTCGGCGGCCCGCCGCGCCGCCTCCTCCGCCTCCTCGGCCTCCTGCTTCTTCGAGGCCCGCAGGCTGGTGATCGTCGTGACGGTCAGGACCAGCACGATGAAGCCCAGTGAGAAGGGGATGCTGATCTCGGGCACATGGACGCCCGACTCGTGCAGGGCGTGC
>KL569103.1:71130-71268 GCA_000715635.1 Streptomyces violaceus
CCGATGAGGAAGTACAGCTGGCGCAGGCCCATCAGGGCGAAGGCGTTCGCGGTGAACACGATGTACGGGTCCTGCGTCAGGCCGTAGATCGCGGGGATGGAGTCGAGGGCGAACAGCACGTCGGTGGAGCCGATCGCG
>KL569103.1:71548-72994 GCA_000715635.1 Streptomyces violaceus
TCGCGAGCATCACGACCAGCATCGGGGTCATGATCTTCTTGCCGTTCTCGGTGATGAACAGCTTCGTGCCGTGGTAGCGGTCGGCCACCCCGAAGCGCTCCTCCGCCATCTTCAGCAGCTTGTTCTCCTGGTACTCCTCCTCGTGCTGGTCCTTGCGCGCGTCCTGGACCAGCTTCCACGCGGTCCAGATCAGGAAGGCGCCGAAGATGTAGAACACCCAGGAGAAGGCGGAGATGATCGCCGCGCCGGCCGCGATGAAGACGGCCCGCAGCACCAGGGCCACCAGCACGCCGACCATCAGCACCCGCTGCTGGTACTGCGAGGGCACCGCGAACTTCCCCATGATCAGGACGAACACGAAGAGGTTGTCCACGCTCAGTGACTTCTCGGTGATGTACCCGGCGAAGAACTCACCCGTGGGCCCGCTCCCACCGAAGTACCAGAGCCCCAGCCCGAACAGCACGGCCAGGACGATCCACACCACCGTCCACGTCCCGGCTTCCTTGATCGACACGTCGTGGGGCTTGCGGCCGACGAAGAAGTCGACGGCGACGAGCACGCACAGGGCTGCCACGGTCAGCAGCCACACGGAGAGCGAGACGTTCACTGTTGCTCCTGATACAGGTGTGGGGTTGGGACATCGTTGTCCGCGGTGGCTGATTTCCGCCACACCTGCCAGGTGAACAATTGGTCAAAGCTGCACGTGGAGCGCTTCCAGGACGTCCTGGTCCGTCAGTTGGTCGAAGTTCTCATACCAGAGGCCCACGGCCATGAACGCGGCCGGCTGGTGCAGGCAGAGCACCTCGTCGGCCTCGGCGCGCATCAGCTCGGCCGCCTCCGGCGAGCACACCGGAGCGGCCAGCACCAGCCGTGCGGGCGCCTGACGGCGTACGGAGCGCAGGGCGGCGCGGGCCGTGGAACCGGTCGCCAGGCCGTCGTCGACGACGATCACCGTCCGTCCGCGCAGGTCGGGCGCGGGGCGGCCTTGCCGGTACAGCTGTTCGCGGCGGCGCAGTTCGGCGCGCTCCCGTTCGATGACGGGGGCGAGGGCGGCCACCCCGAGGCCCAGGTGACGCAGGGCGTCCTCGTCGAGGAGCGGCACCTCGTCCCCGGCCATCGCGCCGACGCCGTACTCCTCCTGGAAGGGCGCCCCGATCTTCCGTACGACGAGCACGTCGAGCGGGGCGTCCAGCGCCGCCGCGACCTCGCTCGCCACGGCGACCCCACCGCGGGGCAGGGCGAGGACGATCGGACGGGGCAGATCCCCTGCGTCCTGCCGGGCGCGCAGCTTCTCGGCCAGTTCCCGGCCTGCCTGCCTGCGATCGCGGAACCGCATGACGGTCACCTCTGATTCCCACACGGAGAGGGCCCTCGGCCGGCCCGGCCTCCGCGTACCCCCTGCCCGGCGGTCGACGCACCGGCGGCCGGGTCCGGCCGGTGTCAGCC
>KL569103.1:73236-73530 GCA_000715635.1 Streptomyces violaceus
GTGTCAGCCCGCCGTGGTGCTCAGCTGCTCGTCGCACCACTGCCGGGCCGCCTCGGTGACCCGGTCCAGCGTGCCCGGCTCCTCGAACAGATGGGTGGCGCCGGGCACCACGTGGAGGGTGTGCGGGGCGTGCAGCCGCCGGGCCGCTCCCTCGTTGAGCCGCAGCACGTGCTGGTCCCGGCCGCCCACGATGAGCAGCACCGGGGCACGGACGGCGTCCAGGGCGTCGCCCGCCAGGTCGGGCCGGCCGCCGCGCGAGACGACCGCCACGACCCGGCCGGGCCGTTCGGCGGG
>KL569103.1:73766-74019 GCA_000715635.1 Streptomyces violaceus
GCCGGGCCGTTCGGCGGCGGCGACCAGCGCCGCGCCCGCGCCGGTACTGGCGCCGAACAGCACGACGGGCAGGTTCTGGGTGCCGTACCACTGCTCCAGCCAGTCGATGGCGGCCACCAGCCGGCGTCCCAGCAGGGGGATGTCGAAGCGGAATTCGGCGGTGCGCAGGTCCTGCCGTTCCTCCTCCTCGGTGAGCAGGTCGATCAGCAGGGTGCCGAGTCTGTCTCTTATACACATCTCTGATGGCGCGAGG
>KL569103.1:74177-75121 GCA_000715635.1 Streptomyces violaceus
TGCGGGGGCTGTGCCGGGAGCTGCCGCTGCCGTGCGCGAACAGCACGACCGCGCGGGCATCCGGCGGCAGGTTCAGATCACCGGTGAGCGCGGCGCCGCCGGCGGGCACGGTGACCGTCTGGGTGATCATCGGAGGTCTCCTCTCCCCCGGTTCCTTCGGTTTCCTCAGGTTCCCCCGGTGGGTCCTGCCGTCCGCCTACCCACGCCACGGCAGGCGTCCCGCGTGCGGCGTGGCGCGATTTGTGGGATGCGTGTCGTTGACGCCATGACCCGGACGCATGGAGCGTGGACATGTGACTCCACGAGTGACTCCACGTCGTATCGTCTTCGTCGTTTTCGACGGCTTCCAGCCGCTCGATCTCACCGGCCCGCACGAGGTGTTCCACAGCGCGGGCGACTACGCCTGCGAGATCGTGGCGTCCCGGCCGGGACCGGTCAGATCGGTCAGCGGGCTGATCGTGCACGCCGCGCACGGCGTGGCGGACCTCGACCCGGCCGCGACGGACACTCTGGTGGTGGTCGGCGGCCAGGGTGTCGACCGGGCCAGGGAGGACGCGGCGCTGGTGTCCTGGATCGCCGCCGCGGCCGGTGCCCGGCGCGTCGCCTCGGTGTGCAGCGGGGTGTTCCTGCTGGCGGCCGCGGGGCTGCTGGACGGGCGGCGGGTCACCACGCACTGGGCCCGGGAGGAGCAGCTGGCCCGGGAGCATCCCGAGGTGCGCGTGGACTGCGACCCGATCTTCGTCCGGGACGGGCGGGTGTGGACCTCGGCCGGGGTGACCTCGGGCATGGATCTGGCGCTCGCCCTGGTGGAGGACGACCTGGGCCGGGACGTCGCGCACGCGGTGGCCCGCCGGCTGGTGCTGTTCCTGCGCCGTCCGGGCGGCCAGTCGCAGTTCAGCGTGGCGCTCTGGTCGCGGCAGCCGGCGACCGACCCGGTGCGGGCC
>KL569103.1:75319-81484 GCA_000715635.1 Streptomyces violaceus
GCGCCATCAGAGATGTGTATAAGAGACAGATCCACGCCGATCCGGGCGCCCGGCACGACATCGCCGGCCTGGCCGCGCACGCCGGGCTGAGCCCGCGTCACCTCCAGCGCCGCTTCACCTCCGAACTGGGCGTGCCGCCCGCCACGTATGTCGAGCGGGTGCGCGTCGAGGCCGCCCAGCGCGCGCTCACCGAGGGGGACGAACCGGTCGAGGCGATCGCCCGCCGCTGCGGCTTCGCCACGGCCGAGACCCTGCGCCGCACGTTCCACCGTCGGCTCGGCGTCGCGCCGTCGGACTACCGCGCCCGGTTCCGTTCCACCACGGGACCTGCCGGCGCCCACCATGTCTCAGAGGAAGGGGAAACCGTATGACGACCTACGGACTGCTGGTCTTCGAGGAAGCCGAGGAGCTCGACTTCGTGGGGCCCTGGGAGGTCTTCAACGTCTCCGCCCGACTGCGCGACAGCGCCGACACGGCTGTGCTCGTCGCCGAACATCCCGGCCCGGTGCGCTGCAACAAGGGCCTGCGCGTGCTGCCCGACCACACCCTGGACGATCATCCGCCCCTGGACGTGCTGCATGTGCCGGGCGGGCGGGGCGCGCGTGAGGTCCAGCTCCACAACCCGGTGGTCACCGACTGGATCGGGAGGACGGCGGAGCGGGCCGCCTGGGTGCACGGCGTGTGCACCGGCACCTTCCTGCTGCACGCGGCGGGGCCCGCCCGCGGACGCCGGGTGGCCACGCACTGGAGTCAGGAGGACGCCCTCGAGGCGCGGGGCGACGTGACGGTCGTCAGGGACGTCCGCTATGTCGTGGACGGCAGCCTGGTCACCAGCCAGGGCGTCTCGGCCGGCATCGACAGCGCGCTGTGGCTCGTCGGCCGGCTGCACGGCCGGGACCACGCGCGGGCCGTGCGCCGCTACATCCAGTACGACCCGGCTCCGCCGTACCTCGCGGACGAGCCCCTCTGACCACTGCGGGCGGCCGACGCTGCATGGGTGGGCCGGTGTCGGGCAAGCGCAGTCCATGGGCGGTGACACGGGTGACGGCGGGCAGGGACGGCAGCCGGGCGAGTGCGGGCACCGGGCGGTGCCGCATCCGGGTGACATCCGGATCGAGGCGTGGGCGGCGTGCCGGGAGCATTGTCTGGCTGAGGCCGTCCTGGCGTTGGTGGAGTGCTTCGCGGACGTCTCCGGGGTGCGGGCCACCGCCGTGGACCGAGTGCGTCTGGCCGAGGCCAGCGACGACGACCTGCTGGCCACGCTGCTGGACGAGGTCATCTTCCGTTGGGAGGAGTACGGCCAGGTGCCCGTGGACGTGGAGGCGGACGAGGCCGACGGCGGCCTGGACGTGCGGCTGGCGGTCATCGGGCTCGCGGACGTGGCGATCACCGGGTCGGTCCCGACGGCGGTGGCGTGGGAGGAGCTGCGGATCGGGCCGGATCCGTACGGGTGGTCGTGTGCGGTGAGGGTCGACGCCTGAGAGGCCTGAGCGGCCTGAAAGGCCTGAGCGGCCGTCCTACCGTGGAGGTGTGGGCGGCGACATCGTGACGCTGTTCCTGTGCGGTGACGTGATGCTCGGGCGCGGCGTGGACCAGATCCTGGCGCACCCCTGCGATCCGGCACTGCGGGAGGCGTACGTCGAGGACGCGCGGTCCTATGTCCGGCTGACGGAGTCGGTGCACGGCCCGGTGCCCGCGCCCGTCCCTCCCTCCTGGCCGTGGGGCGAGGCGCTGCGCGTGCTGGAGCGGTCCGCCCCGGACGCCCGGATCGTGAACCTGGAGACGTCGGTGACGAGTGGCGACACGTTCGCGCCGGACAAGGAGATCCACTACCGGATGCACCCGGCCAACCTGCCGGCCCTGGCCGTGGCCCGGCCCGACGTGACCGTCCTCGCCAACAACCACGTCCTGGACTTCGGCCGCCCGGGCCTGCTGGAGACCCTGGACGCGCTGGCCCGGGCGGGCCTGCGGACGGCGGGCGCGGGGCGTGCCGCCGACGAGGCGTACGCACCCGTCGCGGTCCCCCTCCCGGGTGGCGGCCGGCTGCTGGTGTTCGCCCTCGGGGCACGATCCAGCGGTATCCCGTCCGGCTGGGCGGCGACGGCGGAGCTGCCGGGGGTCGCGTACGTACCCGAGTTCTCGCGCGCGGCGGCCGACGCCGTGGTGCGGCACATCCGGCGGGCCGGACGGGCCGGTGATCTCACCGTCGTGTCCGTGCACTGGGGCTCGAACTGGGGCTTCCGCGTGCCCCGGGAGCAGGTCCGCTTCGCGCACGCCCTGGTGGACGGCGGTGTCGACGTCGTCCACGGGCACTCCTCGCACCACCCCCGCCCGCTGGAGGTGTACCGGGACCGGCTGATCCTCTACGGCTGCGGCGACTTCGTCGATGACTACGAGGGCATCTCGGGTTACGAGGAGTACCGCGACGACCTGCGGCTCGCCTTCCTCGTCTCGGTCGAGGCGGACGGCGGACGGCTGGCCGGGCTGCGCATGGTGCCGCTGCGTGCACGGCGGATGCGGCTGGAGCCCGCGTCCGGGACGGACCGTGCCTGGCTGCGGATGACGCTCGACCGGATCAGCGGCGGGGTGGGCGTGACACTGGAACCCGACGGATCGCTGGCATGGGCGGGCGGATGATCCGGTGACCGCTCACAGCCGCTCAGCCGACCGGGCGATCGGGCTGCCGGGCGATCGGTCCCGGCGATCGGTCCCGAACCGCATGTCCGGGTCCCGCAGGGGTACCCCGGGCCACATGACCGGCATCGAACTCAGCAGTAACGCGTTCAACGACCACTCCTTCATCGCGCGCCGGTACTCGTACGAGGGACCGAACGTCTCCCCGCCGCTGGCCTGGAGCGGCGTACCGGACGACGCGGCCGAGCTGCTCCTGCTCTGCGAGGATCCCGACGCCCCGTCGGGCACCTTCGCGCACTGGGTCGTGGTCGGCATCGACCCGCACAGCGACGGCGTCGAGGCCGGGCACTGCCCGCCGGGCGGCACGGAGCTCGTCAACAGCTACGGGCAGCAGGGCTGGGGCGGTCCGCATCCCCCGCCGGGTGACGACGCCCATCACTACTTCTTCCGGCTGTACGCCCTGTCCGAACCGTGCGTCCTGCCCGACGCGCCCGGCGCGGACCAGGTGCACCAGGAGGTCGAGCGGCGCCGGCTCGCGGACGGCACGCTGGTGGGGCTGTACCAGCGCTGACTCGCCGAGCACAACGGTTGGTTGTGGCTCGGGTGACGGACGGTTGTTTGCTTGCCCGGCCCGGCCCTCGCTTGGATGGCTCCTGGTCAACACCGGGTTGTCCGCGGGAGCTGGGAGTGTGCGCCGGGTATGGCGGGCAGGCGGTCGCTGGGGCGGCGGTTCGGGTGGCTGTGGGGTGCGTACGCGGTCAGCACAGCCGGTACATGGCTCGCGTTCGACGCGTTCGCCCTGATCGCGGTCCTCGTGCTGCACGCCGGTCCGGCGCAGGTGGCGCTGCTGGCCGCGGCGGGACCGGCGGTCGGCGCGGTGGTGTCGGTGCCGCTCGGGCCATGGGTGGAGGTCCGCCGCAAACGGCCGGTGATGATCGCGACGGACCTGGTCCGGTGCGTGGTGCTGCTGAGCGTCCCCGTGGCGTTCGCGCTGGGCCGGCTGAGCTTCGGTCAGTTGCTGCTGGTGTCGGTGGCCGTCGCCGCGGCCGACATCACCTTCAACGCGGCGGCCGGGGCGTTCCTGAAGGGCTTGGTGCCCTCGCCGGACCTGCTCGTCGCGAACGGGCGGTTCGAGGCGACGAACTGGACCGCGAGTATGGTCGGGCCGCCGCTGGGCGGGGCCGCGATCGGGCTGTTCGGTCCGGTGACGAGCGTGGTGGCGAACGCGGTGAGCTACCTGCTCTCGGCGTTCGGGATCGGGGCGATCGGCGGTGGCGAGAAACCCCCTCCCCCGCCCCTGTCCGCCGAGACCCGGCCCCGGGCGGGAGACCTGCTCGACGGCTGGCGGTACATCCTGGCCGATCCGGGCCTGCGCCCGCTGTTCTTCAACACGGTCCTGTTCAACGCCCTGGTCATGGCGGCCTCGCCACCGCTCCTGGTCCTGATGGTCGACCACCTGGACTTCGCCCCTTGGCAGTATGCCCTCGCCTTCGCGGTGCCCTGCACCGGCGGCCTGCTCGGCTCCCGGCTGGCGCCACGGCTCGTCGCGCGGTTCGGGCGGCACCGGGTCCTGCTCACGGCCGGGGTGCTGCGGGCGGGCTGGTCGCTCGGACTGGCCTTCGTCGGCCCCGGCGCGGCCGGGCTGGCGCTGGTCATGGTGGTCGAGTTCGGGCTGATCACCTGCTGCGCCGTGTTCAACCCGGTGTTCGCCACGTACCGCCTCGACCGGACCCCCGCGGGCCGGGTCACCCGCACCCTTTCCGCCTGGTCGGCCACCGGCAAGGCCACCCTCGCGGCCGTGACCGCGCTGTGGGGCCTGCTGGCCGGCCTGACCGGCCCCCGCACGGCCATCGCCCTCGCCGGTGCCCTCCTCCTCACCACACCGTTCCTGCTACCCCGCCGGGACCGGACACCGGACATCGGCCCCGAGCCGACTCGCCTGCCGCTCAAGGCGGACGGCGGCTGACCGGGGCCGACAGGGTGGTTTCCGGGCCGGCTCAGACCGCCCCGGGCACGTCCTCCGTGACGCCGTTCAGCGGGGAGGACGGGTCGGTGCCGTACGGGCGGGTGATGATCTCCAGGCCGTGGCCCGCCGGGTCGAGGAAGTACACGCCCCGGCCCCCGTCGTGGCGGTTGATGCGGCGCGGCTGATTGCCGTGCGGGTCGGCCTGGATGGGGATCCGGGCCGCGACGAGACGGGCGAGGGCTTCGTCGAACTCTTCCTCGGAGACGAGGAACGCGTAGTGCTGCATGGGTATGTCGGCGTCGATGGTGAGAAAGTCCAGCGTGACGCCGTTGGCGGTCGTCACCGGCAGGAACACTCCGGCCGGTGCCCCGACCTCGAGTCCCAGGATCTCCGCGAGAAAACGAGCGGACTTCTCCCGGTCTCGGGACAGGACGATGGTGTGATTGAACTCGACTGACACTGGTCAATGCCTCCACGGGCATCTCCGCGGCGCCTCCATGCCTCACCCGGTCGGTGACCGGCACGCGATGCCGCGCCGTGGATCGTAGACAGAGGTGGTGAGGGGCGTCGAGCGGTTTTCGGCCGCATCCGGCGGGGTGGCCGAACGCCCTCGTCCCTGCCGTCCCGGACAACCCTGACAATTGTCAGGGACCGCGTCGCCCCAGGTCTCCCTACAGTGCTGAGCGTCGGCCACGAGCCGTACCGCTGCACATCAGTTCAGGGGGAACTCGACATGTCCACTCGCATCTTCGCCAGGGCCGCGCTCGTCGGCGCCGGGGCGCTCGCGCTGCTCGGCCCGCTCACCGCGGGAACCGCCGCGGCGTCGGCCGCCGGCCAGGAGGGCGGCGCCCGCGTCAAGGCGGCGCCCTACGCGGTCGTGCCGTACGAGAACATCAACGTCCGCTACGGACCGGGCACTTCCTACGGCAAGATCACCACCAGCCCGGCGGGTCAGCCGCTCGGCGCCTACTGCTGGACCCGCGGCGAGACCATCCGCGACAACGGCTACACCAACGACGTCTGGGTGAAGCTCCTCGAGGGCTACGTCAGCGCCGTGTACCTCAAGGGCAACGAGTACGGCGGCCTGCCGGCCTCCGCGCGCTGCTGACCCACATCATGACCACTCCCGACCACACCATCGTCCTACGGGGGACAGACACATGAAGCGACTGATCAGCCGTACCGCCATGGGCCTCGCCGCGACCGCGCTCATCGTCGGCTCGCTCGCCGGCACCGCCCAGGCGGCCCCGGCCGCCGCGGCCAACAGCGGCGACCCGACCCTCACCGACGTCTACATCTGGGCCACCGACGTCAACCTGCGCCAGCAGCCGACCACCGACTCCCCGCGTCTCGCGGTCCGTTCGAAGTGGTGGGCGGACGCCGTGTGCCAGACGCAGGGCCAGACGGTGCACGACCCGGCCGTGGGCACCAACAACTGGTGGACCGCCGTCATGGAGTTCTCGGGCAGTGACATCGCCTGGGTGAACAACCTGTACATCCGGGGCGGCGAGAAGATCGCCGGAGTCCCGGACTGCTGACGCACCGTCCGCTCCACACGTCTGCGG
>KL569103.1:81729-82784 GCA_000715635.1 Streptomyces violaceus
AGATGTGTATAAGAGACAGACCGCAGGCTCGTGCCGGTCAGCAGTAGCCCATCGGGCCCATGTCCGTGTAGTAGACATAGTCGACCTTGACCCACCCGGTGACATTGCCCCGGTGGGCCGTCAGGTAGATCCAGTGGCCGTCGCCGTTCCAGCAGTGCGCGGTGAACGTCTCGCGGAAGTACCCCTGACCGTGGACCGTGCCGTCCACGGGCCTGCTGCGGATGTTGACGCCGTCACCGAGGAAGTAGCCGCCCCGGGACTGCACTTGCCGCGTGGACGTGTCCGAAGCGGGCGCCTGCTCCTGGGCGTGGGCGGTGACGGGCGACAGCATCAGGGCCGCGCCCGCCAGGGCGAGACATGCGGTGCGCCGGATGTGTCTGCGCATGACTGACTCCTTCTCGTCGTCCTGCGTGGTGTGTGTGGCTCAGTACCAGCCGGTCGAGGTCAGGTCGTGGCCGTCGCACGAGAGCAGCGCGCGCGAGACGCGGCCGCTGAGGTTGTTGCCCATCTGCGTGTAGGCGTAGTTGATGCCGGAGTCGACGGTCTCGGAGACCCAGCCGTCGACGCGTCCCGTGCCGTTGTTCGAACGCTGGAGTACGGCGGCACAGTTGGCCCGGGAGTTCTCGATCCGGGCGAAGGAGCCGCACTTGTCGGAGTAGAAGTACTTCAGGGCCATGCCTTCGGCGTACTTGGTGGGCCCGATCTGCCGGAACGAGCCCGAGCAGAAGGAGGTGGTGGGGTACTGCCCCTCCATCCCGTAGGCCCCGTAGTTGCCGCCCGAGTACGGCGCGGCCTG
Source organism: Streptomyces violaceus (assembly GCA_000715635.1). GTDB lineage: Bacteria > Actinomycetota > Actinomycetes > Streptomycetales > Streptomycetaceae > Streptomyces > Streptomyces violaceus. The sequence goes on from KL569103.1 coordinate 82,526, forward strand.
GGCGGAGGTGGGGAGGAGCGCCATCACCGCGGCGGCGCCCCCGGCGGCCAGCAGTGTCCTGAGCGATCGGCGGCTCATGAGCTCTCTTTTCGTTGTCGACGGGTGGTCTGGTCGTGACCGTACGGGGCGTCACCACATCCACGACACCTGACACTTATCAGGGTCGAACCCCCAGGTCGTGTCGTATCGGGGGCTCCCTGACATACGTCAGGACCGCCCGCACCTCTCCGGCTCCTAGTGTGGCGGCGCGGGGCAGGGC
>KL569103.1:83004-83733 GCA_000715635.1 Streptomyces violaceus
AGATGTGTATAAGAGACAGCACTCGGGCGACCATGAAGGGCAACCATGCGCACACTCCTGCGCGGCGCCGCCGCGCTCGCGACCGTCGTCACGATCGTGTCGCTTCCGGGCGGCGCGACGGCGGTTCCCCGGCCGGCCGCGGCCGTTAAGGCCGGCCGGAGCGCCGAGGCCGCGCAGATCCCGGACGGCGTCACCGCCGGGGTCGCGGTCTTCGACCGCCGCACGGGCACCTTCACCGAACAGGTCAACGAGAGCGCGCGGTTCCGGTCCGCGTCGGTCGTCAAACTGCTGCTTGCCCTGGACTTCCTGTGGGACCGCGGGCCCGACCACACCGTCCCCGAGGCCGACCGGGCCCTGCTGGAACCCATGCTGCGCAGCAGTTACGACGATGCCGCGGACCACTACTGGTCGACGTACGGCGGCTCGGCGATCATCGACCGGATGTCCGCCCGGCTCGGCCTGCGCGACACCGCGCCGCCGCCCGCCGGGTACGAGGGCTACTGGGGCTACACCGCCCTGTCGGCCCGCGACACCGTGGCGATCTACCGCTACCTCCTGGACAAGGCGCCCGCGCCCGTCCGTGACTTCGTCATGGACAATCTGCGCCGCTCCACGCGCTGCGCCTCGGACCGCTTCGACCAGCACTTCGGGATCGCCGGGTCGTTCGAGCGTCCCTGGGCGGTGAAGCAGGGCTGGTCCGGGGCCTACGCGAAGGGGACGTGCGGCGCG
>KL569103.1:83994-88661 GCA_000715635.1 Streptomyces violaceus
GCCCCCGCTCCCGCCGCGAAGGCCGCCGCCGTGGATCTCACCCGTCCCGCGCTGCACACCACCGGCACGGTGGGCGTGGACGACCGGGCGATCGTGGCCGCGCTGACGCTGCATCCGGTCGGGACGTCCTACGGGAAGGCCTACACCGACCTCGGCCGGCTGACCCGCTCGCTGAACGTGCCGGGCGGGGTGCGGCCCTCCGGAACGTGGTTCGGCACCTGGGGCGAGTTCGTGAACGTCCGCAAGGGCCCCGCCACAGGCGATGCCCGGGTCACGCAACTCCCCGCCGGGGTGGAGGTGCTGGTGGGCTGCCAGGTCCGGGGGCAGGTGGTCAGCGTGCCGCCCTACACCAACGAGTGGTGGGCCTACTTGCCCCAGTACGGGGGCTACATCTCCAACATCTACATCAGCTCGCCGGACAACCGGCTGCCGAACGTCCCGGAGTGCGGCTCACCGCGGCCGTGACGGGAACGGGGGACGAGCGGTGGGCGGGGCCCTGACGGGTCCGGCCCACCGCTCGCGTACGCCCGGAGGTCACTGCTCGTAAGCGGCGAGGTAGCGCAGCACCTTGTCCACGTGCGGCCGTACCCGAGCCGGGACGCCGCCCTCCTCGATGACCGTGCGGTCGCTGGTGCGGTAGCCGGCCGCGACCAGCGCGGGAAGGTCCTTCTTCGGCAGCCCGGCCTGTTTGAAGCGCTGGTCGAGCCAGCACACGTACAGGCTCATCGTGGCGATCGCGTCCGGCGGCGACATGTGGTCCTTGTCGCCGTCGCCGTCCCCGTCCACCGCCCAGGCGCGGAACACCGACGGGGTCCACATGGCGATGCCGTACTCCTCGCTCTGCGGACGGGCGGCGTCGGCGTCGAAGCCGCTCTCCGCCTTGATCAGCGCGGCGAGCAGGACGGGCGTGATCTCCTCGTCGGTGCAGCGGTGGGCGGCGCGGGCGATGACGGGGCGCAGCGCCTCGGGTACGTCGGAGTCCGCGGGTATCTCGCCCGGCACCGGTCTGCGCGCGTCGGTGACGGTGGCGGAGACGCCGCCGTCACGGTCGTCGTCCCGCGTCCCGACGCCGCCGCCGAGCAGTGCCGCCCCCGCGACCGCTCCGGCGGTGAGGACGACGAAACCGGCCGCGACGGCCGGCACCAGGCCTCGCCGGCGGCGGCGCGGACCGCTGGTGATGTCCTCGATCCGGGCGGCGATGCCGCGCGCGGTGTGCGGGAGGCGGGTGGTGTGGTCCGGTGCCAGGCAGTCGGCGATCAGCCGGCGCATGTCGTCGGCGAGGCCGGCGTCGAGCCGCAGGGGCGCGGTGCCGCGTGCGTAGGTCTGGGCGGAGAGCGAGCGGGCCCGGGCCGTCGCGCCCGGGAAGGGGTGGAGTCCGCCGGTGAGTACCTGGTGGGCGAGGACGCCGAAGGCCCAGATGTCGGCGGTGGGCCGGACGACGGCGCCCTGCGTGCCGGTGCGCTGGGACCACCACTCGGGCGGCAGGTGGTCGAGGGTGCCGAGCGGCGGCAGATGAGCGTGGGTGCCGTCGAGTTCGGTGGCCAGTCCGAAGTCCGCCAGCCACACCTGCCCGCCCGGGCCCAGCAGGACGTTGGCGGGTTTGAGGTCGCCGTGCACCCAGCCGGCGTCGTGCATATGGGCCAGTCCGGCGGCGACTCCGCGCAGGACGCGTTCGGCGCCGTCGATCGGCCGGCCGCTCCCGGCGGCGTCCAGTACGTCCTTCAGGCTCGCCTCCGCACGGTCCATCACCAGTGCGATCGCACCGTCCAGGGCGGGCAGCTCCGGGGCCTCGACCGTGCACACGGCGTGGGTCCGGACGAGGTGGGGGTGGTCGGCCTCCGCGCTGAAGCGGACCTCGCGTGCCACGAGTTCACCGAGCGCGGCGCGCTGGCCGGGGCCCAGGGCACCGGTCGGCAGCACCTTCACCGCCACGGGCGTGCCGTCGGCGACCGTACGGGCCTCGTACACGGTCCCCCAGCCGCCGGAGCCGATGACCGCGCCCATTTGCCAGCCCTCGATCCGGAAGCCCTCGGGGAGGCGGGGGCGAGGCGCCTCGAGGTCGTCGTCCTGGGGATCCCGGGCGCCGGGTGTCGTCATGCGCCGGCCTCCTGCGGGGCGAGGCGGCCGGCGCTGCGGGGCGGCAGCAGGCCGAGGTGCTCTTCGCGCACCAGGCCGAAGCGCAGGGCGACCGAGGCGAGCCGGGTGCGCTTGGCACCGGTGCGGCCGCCGTCGGCTCCGGCAGCGGTCTCCTCGCCCAGGTCCAGGCGCAGTTTGGCGAAGGCGAGGTAGTCGATGTGGTAGTTGACCGCCGAGCGGGTCAGGTCCCGGCAGCCCTCCAGTGGCCGCAGCCGCTCCACGATCTGTCCGACGCCGGGCAGCGCCGAGTCGGAGGGATCGCGCAGCCTGGGCTCGCACAAAGCCACCAGGACGAGGAAGTACTTCGACGTGGGGTCCAGGGCGAAGGGGTGGACGGTCTGTTCCCCGCCGCCCGGCGCGGACCACTCACCGAGGTAGGCGTGCTGGGGTGCGAACACCTTGAAGGCGGCATTGCCCGACAGGGCCGGGAGCACCACTCGGGAGAACTCGAAGGGCACGGGCGCACCGAGGCGCCCGGGAGCGACGGTGAGGTACTCGCCGGCTCCCTCCAGGTTCTCCACGACGTACGAGACGCTGCGGCTGAAGTTGGACAGCCGCCAGTAATCCCCGGCCGCCTCGAGCTGGCCGGCGCGGCGGGAGATGCCGGGGTCGGTCAGGGTGATGCGCACCCCTGTGCCGCCGGACAGTCCACGTCCGAAGTCGGCGATGTCCCCGGGCCCCAGGTGGATCAGTTCGGGACTGCCCGTCTCGTCCGCACTCCACTGTGCGGGACCGGGCAACTGCACGATGATCGTTTCCACAACGGATTTCCCCCCGATGCTGACGGCCCCCGATTTGGTCGCGAGGATTGTACGGGCGGATTCCGGTTGCGCAGAGCCGGCGGGGCCGTCTCAGTGGGCGGTTTCCGGACGTCGTGCGACGAACACGAACTCCCTCCCCGGCCGGTCGGGCGCCTCGCGTACGTCCTCCACCACGAAGCCCCGCGCGCCGAGTTCCGTCTCGACCTCCCGCCGCTCGCGGAAGCGCAGCGTCGACTCCGAGGTCAGCACCTGTCCGTCCGCGGCGAACCGATAGACCTGACGGAACGTCACCAACGGGCCGGACACGTCGAGCAGTTCGACCCAGTACTCGACCACGCCGGTTCCGGGGACGTCCGTCACGGCGTACGTGGCCTCGCGATTCCACTCCTCCCAGGCGCGGCGAGCCGGGATCCGGGTCTCGAAGACCAGGCGGCCTCCCGGCCGCAGAGCCGCTCGGGCCCCTCGCAGGAACGCGTGCCAGTTCTCGGGGTCGGTGATCTCCTGGGCGGCGTTGCCCGTCATCGTCGCCAGGTCGGCGGCCAGGGGCGGGAGGGCCGTCGCATCGCCGTGGATCCACCGCACCCGATCGCCGCCCGGCTTGCCGCGCGCCTCGTCCAGGGACGCCCCGGCGGGATCGACACCGACGACCCGGATGCCGCGTGCGGCCAGGCGCAGCGCGAACACGCCTGTGCCGCAGCCGATGTCGAGCACCTGGCGCGCCCCGAACTCCTCCGCCATGCGCAGGTACGGGTCGAGGTCGCCGCGGTCGGGGTCGAGCTGGTCGTAGACCGCGGCGAGCCTCGGATGCCGGAAGCACTCGTCAGCCATGCGCCCGAAGGTACGAGGAGCGGGCCGCGGGCGGCCACCGTTTTCCGGCGACCGCCCTCTCGTCACTCAGCCAAGGCAGATGACGAGCAGGCAGAGTTCCTTCGAGTTCGAGTTGGAGTCCGACGGAGAGGTGGGAGTGGGGCTCGCCGCGGGCGGAGGTGTCGCGGAGTCCGCGGGCTGTTGCGAGTCCGCACCGCTGTCGGACGCGGGTGGTGTCGTCCGCTCGGTGTCCTTCGACGTGGACGTACCGGCGCCACCGGTGATCGTGTCGACGGTGCTCGGGACGGTGGTTCGCTGCCGCGGGGTCGTCTGCGGCAGCTCGCGGGGTGTGGTGGCCGCGTCCGTCCGGGTGTCCGCCGGCGTGCTGCGGGGAGCGGCGGGCCGGGTCTGCTCGCGGTGCGAGGCCTTGCCGGTCTGCTCTCCGGTGCTGGGCGTGGGCGAGGAACGCGGGGTCTCGCGCTGGGTCGACGTCGGTTCGGTGTACGTCGGCGCCTCTCCCCCGGCGCCGCCCATGGTGGTGTCCCCCGGCGTCGTGGCCGCCTGGACGCCGGGCTTCGAGTCGCCCTTCATGGCAGCGACGGTCAGACCGCCTCCTACCAGCGCGACGGCGGTCGCCACCACAGCCCGGCGCTGGTTCTTCTTCCAACGCGCCATCTGACGACGCCGCGCCGCCCGCCCCTGCTGCGGGACCTGGTAGTCGTCGGCCGCGGCGGTGTCCGCGGTCCCGTGGCCGTCGGACGGGTCCGTGTCGAGGATCCCGTGGTCACCGGACGGGTCCGTGACCGGGGTCTCGCGGGAGCCGGCCGACCCGGTGTACGCGAGGTGCAGCTCCCGCGTGCCGGCGCGGGTCCCGTCCCACACGGTCCGGTCGTCCCACACGTTGCCCTCACGCCACGCGAGGGGCGCGGCCGTGTACGCCCCTGCGGCAGGGCCGGTACGGCC
>KL569103.1:88909-92466 GCA_000715635.1 Streptomyces violaceus
TGGCGGAGGGGTCGATGTCCGGGGCGTAGGCGCCGCACCCCGGGCAGACCAAGGCGCCGTTGAGGTGCCGGCGGCACGAGGAGCAGTAGTCCATGTGTGGTCTTCCCGATCTGGCTGGCTGTGTCGGCGGCGCGCCGGCCGCAGCCTGGTCACGTTCGCGCATGGGATCGAGCCGTAACGCTAACGAGACTTTGAAAGGGCCGTGTGCAGCCCGTGTGACACCCCTGCGCAGATCCTCTGCACTTCGCGTGCGTCATAAGTGACCCGTGAGTAAAGCCGGAAGAGGCTGGGCACACTCGGGCACCCGCCCCCGGGACTTCCGGCCCGGCCGGCCACACGGACCGGATTCTCGCTCGCGCTCTCCACATCTCGCCCGAATTTCCCGCGAGTTGGCGCACAACCCTTTGGATCCCCTGCGGGTCACACCATGCAGGAGCAACCATCTCGAAGAGTTGCAAGGGGGAAATATGAGATTCATCCGTTCCGTCCTGGCCGCGTCCGCCGTCGCCGCGCTGTCGGCAGGGACCATGACCGCCCTGGCGTCGCCCGCCTCCGCCGCGCCCAACACCACCCCGCAGAAGGTCTGTGGCAGCGGCTACAAGACCGTGAACTCGGCGGCCGTCGGCTCGCTCGGCACGATCTACCTCACGTACAACGCGTCCAACGGACACAACTGCGTCACGACCATCCGCAACAACCCGGGGACCGCCGTGGACATGTCCGCGTATGTCTGGGTCCCCGACACCGAGGAAGGTGACTCGGACGCGGGGCTCTTCAAGTCGTACGCCGGACCGACCTACGTCCGCGGCAAGGGCCACTGCGTCGACTGGGGCGGCAGTATCGCCAACGTGTACGTCCAGGTGGTCGGCTCCAACTGCGGCTCCCTGAAGGAGCACCGGACCACCTTCACCCGCTGACCCCCTCCAGCCGGGTCACCACATCCCCTGCCGCGCGCGTTCGCGGGGGACCGTGGTGGCCCGGTTCTTCACGCGGCCCCTTGCCCCAGGCCGCGACCTGCGCGAACGCACTCGCTGCCTTGGGGGGTAACCCCCTCGCTTGTCCGGGAGGGGCTGTCACAGGCCCGTTCGGGCACTCCCCCCTGCGAGCCGTGCAGCAGCAGCTCCACCGCGACGACGCGGTGCCCGCGCAGGGTCAAGCTCCTCCCGGAGTCGTCCCCGACGCCTGCACCGCGGCACCGGAGAACGCCGACGCGCTCATCCCGTTCGACCAGATCACCGGAGACCCGGAACAGCTCGGTGTGATGCGGCTCAATCCCCGCACGGGTGACGCCGGGGACCCCAAGGCGCTCCGGGAGACGATGTGCGCGGGCTACCCGGAGGACGCGTTCCGGCAGCGGCTCGGCAGCATGCAGACCGAGGAGTCGACCACGCCCTACGCGGGCCGGGCCTTCGGCAGGGCGGAGACCTGGGGGCGACTGCCCCGCACTTATCTCCGGTTCGGCAAGGACCGATCGCCGAGACCGATGCGCTGACGCCTCACAACCCCTTCCGGGTCCACGACTTCCCCACCGCTGCGCACATCGGCCGGCCGGACCCGGCGCCCGTGGCGCTCCCGCGGGTGGCGGGACCTGATCCTGGGCACACGGTGGAAATGATCTTCCCGCCAGCCCCATCAGGAGGTATGCCGTGACCGCACCTGCGCCTCGTACACCGCCTGCGAACCGTCGGCACGGGTTCGACCTTCGCTCGACCGCCCTGTTCTTCGTCCTTCTCGCTGGGGTCGTCACCGTCCTGGGCCTCACGGCTCGAGTGGTGGCCGACGCCGCCGAGCGGCGTCCCGCCTGGGTGTTCGTCCTGGTCGTCGTAGGCGTCGCGGGCTGCTTGGGCCTGCGGCGCCGGGTGCACGTGGCGAGGGCGGCACGCCGGGCCGCGGCAGCGCTCGACGAGGCGGCGAGGGAGGCGGCCGACGAGCTGGAGACTCCCGCGATTCCCCGTCAGCGCCCGGCCGCTGAGGCCACCGCCGGCTACGACGCCCTGACGCCCGAGGAGTTCGAGGAGGCGATCGCCGCCCTCTGCGAACGCGACGGCTGCTCCGCCGTCGACGTCGCGGGAGGCGCCGGCGACCTGGGCGCCGACGTCGTGGCCGTGACTCCCGACGGGCACCGGGTCGTCATCCAGTGCAAGCACTACGGCGACGCCCACTCCGTCGGCTCGCAGGATCTTCAGCGCTTCGGCGGCACATGCTTCACCGTTCACGAGGCCGACATCGCCGTCCTGGTCACCACCAGCGACTTCACCACACCGGCGCTGGAGTACGCCGGCCAGTGCGGGATCGTCTGCGTGGACCGGGAGGCCCTCCAGTCATGGACGGACGGCACCGGCCCCCGCCCCTGGGAGTCCGCCCTGGCAGGCGAGGCAGCGGGGTGGGGAACAGCAGGCGCCGGGACGCAGGTTCAGCGGTGAGTTCGAGGAGCGCCTTGTCGCCCTCCTCGTGTTCCGCCTCGCCGTACCCGGCCGCACCCGTCCCGGCGGTCGAAGCCGTGCCCGAGATTGCCTCGTGGCCTGACCCACCACCCACGTGGGAGCTCCTCAGGTGCGTGACGTGAGGATGCTGAGTGAGTTGGCGGCCACGATGGCCGCGACGGCGGCCGACTCGGTCCAGCCCAGGTCCTGGCCGAGGACGGTCCAGCCGACCACGGCGGCCAGCACGGGGTTGACGCTCATGAAGAGCCCGAAGGTCTGAGCCGGGACGCGACGCAGGGTGAGCAGGTCCGCCAGATACGGGACGGCCGAGGACAGGACGCCGGCTGCGAGGGCGTAGGCAACGGACCCCGCGGTCGGCGGATGCTCCACGACCAGGACCATGCCGACCGGCAGGAACATCAGGGCGGAGACTCCGGCCGCAGCGGCCGATCCCTGCACTCCGGGGACGCGTCGGCCGACGGTGCGGTTGAGCAGGATGTACGACGCCCAGCAGACGGCGGCCAGCAGCCCGAGGCCCATGCCCAGATAGTCGGTGGAGGGCTGCGGGCGCATCAGGGTGACGACGCCCGCCGCGGCGATCAGCGCGCAGCACGCGTCCACGCGGCGGCGTGAGGCGGCGAGGGCGATGCTCAGAGGTCCGAGAAACTCCAGGGTCACCGCGAGGCCGAGGCCGATACGGTCGATGGCGCTGTACAGGGACAGGTTCATCGTCCCGAACACGAGGGCCAGCAGAAGCACCGGCCACCACTGCCGCTTGGTGAAGGTACGCAGCCGGGGGCGGCCGACGGCCATCAGGACGATCGCGGCCACGTACTGGCGTACGGCGACGACACCGACCGGTCCGAGGACGGGGAAGGCCAGGGAACCGATCGCGGCGCCGGTCTGATTGGACAGACCGCTGCCGAACATGGTGACCACACCGGCCAGGCGCTTTCCGCCGGGGTCCGGGGCGCCGAGATCAGGGGCGGAGGACGCCGCGACGGTTCCCTGCGCGGGTGCCGGCGTCGGTGCGGAGGCTGCGTGCATGACCCGATCCTGAGATCGCACGGGGCATGCGCAAAATGCATCCGGTACTCCATCTATACGCTTGAGTCATGGATGTGGAGCTGCGGC
>KL569103.1:92695-93040 GCA_000715635.1 Streptomyces violaceus
GTTGCGCTGCCTCGTCGCGATCGTCGACGAGGGCAGCTTCACCGACGCCGCCATCGCGCTCGGAGTCTCCCAGGCCGCCGTGTCCCGCACCCTGGCCTCCCTCGAACGTGCCCTCGGAGTACGGCTGTTGCGGCGTACCTCCCGTGAGGTGAGCCCGACCGGAACGGGGCTGCGCGTGCTGGCGCATGCCCGGCGTGTGCTCGGCGAGGTGGACGATCTGGTCCAGGAGGCCACCTCGGGCCATGCCTGCCTGCGGGTCGGTTACGCCTGGTCGGCCGTGGGCCGCCACACGCTGGCCTTTCAGCGCCGCTGGGCCGAGACACACCCGGAGACGGAGCTGCGGCT
>KL569103.1:93245-93625 GCA_000715635.1 Streptomyces violaceus
GTCCGCGTCAACTCCACCACCGCCGGCCTCGCGGAGGGGGCCTGCGACCTGGCCGTGGTCCGCAGGCCACTGGACGACCGCCGCTTCGACTCCGCGATCGTGGGCCTGGAACGGCGCTTGTGCGCGATGGCGTCCGACGATCCCCTGGCCCGGCGCCGCTCCGTGAGACTCGCCGACATCGGCGGACGCACGCTGCTGATCGACCGGCGGACCGGCACCACCACGACCCAGCTGTGGCCACCGGACTCCCGTCCGGCCACCCGGGCCACCCACGACGTCGACGACTGGCTGACCGCGATCTCGCTGGGCCGGTGTGTGGGGATGACGGCCGAGTCGACCGCACACCAGTACCCGCGTCCTGGCATCGTCTACCGGCCGGT
>KL569103.1:93886-94365 GCA_000715635.1 Streptomyces violaceus
AACCGCATCCCGCCGCCCAGGCCGCGCTCGAACTGCTCACGACGCTGTACGGCACGGGATGACCCCGGCTGTACGTCACGCCGGCGTTCGGTCGTGGGCGTCAGACATCACTGGCACCGGCGGCCGGTGTTGATGCACTTGACCATCCGGTTCATCAGCCGCTCGTCGAAGACGTTGACGAAGTCACCGTGGTCCGTGATCGGTTGGTGCATCTGCTCCGGGAAGCCGTCCACCGCGTAGAACGGGCTCGACCGTCCGTCGTCGTTCAGGCTGGGTGCGTCCACGTCGTAGACCAGACGCTGTACGAACTGCGGAATGGCCTTGAAGCCACGCGGGCAGGCGCCCGTTTTCGGATCGGCGAACGCGACGTGGGCGCGGTGGTTGGCGCTGTCGGTGTTCCGGCCGTCCCAGCAGCTCTGGAACTTGGACGTCCGGACCAGGCTGCTGCCCTCGGGACAGACCGGGTACTTGTCCGTCAC
>KL569103.1:94589-95172 GCA_000715635.1 Streptomyces violaceus
CCGCGTTGGCGTTCGCGGTGCCGTTGGTGAACGCCTTGGCATCACCGGTGATGATCCGCAGGAACTTGGGCATGGCCACGACCTTGCTGCTCGCGTTGCCCACGTACTCCAGGGTCACCTCGGACGCGGTGAGGATCTTGCCGGTATTGCCCTCGGCTCCGCCGCCCTGCTGCTCGGCGTCGAATTCCTCGGTTCCGTCCTGCAGTCGGAGAACCGGCCAGTAGTAGGAGGACTTGTCGCCCTGGTTCCGGCAGGTCGTCTCGCCGCCCGCGAAGTCGTCGTTGTCGGCGAACGCGTCGTTCGCCTGGTTGCCGACGTAGTCATGCGTGTGGTGAGCACCGTTGTCCACACCGGGCGCGACGATGACGTTGTCGCTGTTGTACAGCTTGTTCTCGTTCACACCGCACTGGGTGCTGAAGGCCCCCCGGGAGGCCTTCCGCGACACTCGGGGTGCTGTCACGTTCGGGCGGACCGTGGTGATGTCGACGAAGTCCGCAGCGACAGGCCCGTTGCCGGCGTCGCTCTGGTTGCCGGCGGCGCGCAGCGTGCAGGCTGCCAATGACTCGAGGCCCCGCGGCCTGTC
>KL569103.1:95357-95738 GCA_000715635.1 Streptomyces violaceus
AGATGTGTATAAGAGACAGGGCCAGGGCGATGCGGTCGATCGTCGCGACCCGCTTGTCCTTCAGGGGGCCCATGATCGCGTTGTCGGCGAAGGCGCTGTCCTGCTGTATGGCCCGGGCCGAACTCCGCAGCCTCTGATAGGCCTCGGAGATCTGGCTGTCCAGCAGAGCAAGTTGCTTGTCGACCTCCGCCCTGGCCTGGCCCGGCACCTGCCGCAGCCGACTGCCTACATCGGGGCAGCCGATGGTCGAGGCGCCTGAGGCCGAGGCTTGGCCGGTCCCGCCCGGAGACGATCGTTTGACGGTGTTTCCGCCCGATGTCTCATGGGCGGAGGCATACACATTCACGACCACCAGCCCGCCTGCCCCGAGCATGAGAGCAG
>KL569103.1:95949-97357 GCA_000715635.1 Streptomyces violaceus
CGCCTGCCCCGAGCATGAGAGCAGCGGCGGCCGCGATGACCTTGCCGCCCCGGGACTTCGATCGTTTGCGCGTGTTGCGCCCCATGGTTCTCCTCCGAGCTCTGCTCCGTCGAAACCTTCGTTCGGGAAGCAGAGTTGTCCATGGGGCTGCCGCACCGGAGGAATTGGGTCTCCACGTCAGGTTCTCGTAAGAACTCGCCGCACCAGTCGACGGCTGATCTTACGAACCCATGACACGGCGGATGCCGGCGACTTCACGCGCCTACGCTCGCCGCATGCCGAGCATCCGCAACACCGCCATCGTCGTCGCCGCGCCACTGGTCCTGGCTTCGGCCGGCCTCGCGCACCCGCACGGCCTGTCCAGGTCGACCTCCACCGACTGGACCGAGCTGCACATCGCGCTGCTGCCGGTCTTCCCACTGCTCACCCTCGGTCTCCTGGTCCCTCTCCGGCACCGGCCACGCGCCGACCTCGCGGGCTTCGCCACGGTTCTGGCCTGGGCAGCCGCCTTCGTCTACGCGGCCTTCTACACGGGGCTCGACGCGGTCGCCGGCATCGCGGCCGGAACGGCGGTCGGGAGCGCCCCGGAGTCAGCGCGGCTGGGACCACTGAAGCAGCCGCTGTACGACATGGGAGAGACGCTGGGGAACATCGGCGCCTCCGCACTCCTCGCCGCCGTGGTGGCCTCAGCGGTCGCCCTGTACCCCCGCCACGGCATCCGAGTCCTCCCTGGCACAGCCGTCCTTCTCGTGGCCGGCTGGTCCTTCATCGACAGCCATGTCTTCTGGCCACGCGGCGTCTTCACCATGCTGGGATTCGCCATGGGTTTCGCTCTCCTCAACTGGGCGACGAGTACCCACGACGACCACAGGGTCAGTCGGCGCCAAGCGACTGCTCCGCCCAAATGATCTTGCCGTTGACGGTCTGACGGGTACCCCAGCCCTGGGTGAGCTGAGCGACGAGAAGCAGCCCGCGTCCGCCTTCGTCGAAGGTACGGGCCCGGCGCAGGTGGGGCGCGGTCGTGCTGCCATCGGACACTTCGCAGATGAGGGTGCGGTCGTAGATCAGTCTGAGTTCGATGGGAGGCCGCCCGTACCGGATGGCGTTGGTGATCAGTTCGCTGACGACCAGCTCGGTGACGAACACGGCATCGTCCACGCCCCACTCGGACAGTTGCCGGCAGGCGGCTTTGCGCGCCTCGGCGACCGCGGCGGGGTCCGACGGCACCGGCCAGGTCGCCACGTGCGAAGCGTCGAGGGCACGGGTGCGGGCCACGAGGAGCGCCACATCGTCGGTGGGGCGGTCCACGAGCATGGTGCGCAACAGGGCGTCGCAGGTGGCCTCCAGGTCCTTGGCCGGTCGTCGCAGCACCTCGCGCAGAGCGGCGGTCCCTTCGTCGGTGTCACGG
>KL569103.1:97626-100535 GCA_000715635.1 Streptomyces violaceus
CGTCCGTGTAGAGGACGAGCAGGCTGCCCTCGGCCAGCTCCAGCTCGATCGACTCGAAGGGCATGCCGCCCAGGCCGAGGGGAAGGCCTGCCGGAACATCGAGCCGCTCGACGGTGCCGTCGGGTGCCACAAGGACGGGTTCGGGGTGGCCCGCGCGGGCCACAGTGCAGTGGCGCGAGACCGGGTCGTAGACGGCGTACAGACAGGTGGCGCCTATGTCGCCGTCGAGCAGGGCCATGGTGTCGGCCCCGCCGGCCAAGTGGCTGACCAGGTCGTCGAGGCGGGTCAGCAGCTCGTCGGGGGGAAGGTCGACATCGGCCAGCGTGCGTACGGCGGTGCGCAGCCGCCCCATGGTCGCCGAGGCCTGGATGCCGTGGCCCACGACGTCGCCGACGACCAGGGCGACCCGGGCGCCGGACAGCGGAATGACGTCGAACCAGTCGCCGCCGACCCCGGCCCGGGTGCTGGCGGGCAGATAGCGGGAGGCGACGTCCAGGGCCGCCTGCTCGGGAAGACGTTGCGGCAGCAGGCTGCTCTGCAACGCGAGGGAGGTGTCGCGCTCGCGGGTGTAGCGCCGGGCGTTGTCGATGCACACGGCGGCGCGGGCGGTGATCTCCTGGCCCAGCAGCAGGTCGTCCTGCTCGAAGCGCTTGGGCCGGCGGTGGCGGGAGAACGTGGCCACGCCCAGGGTGAGGCCACGCGCACGCATGGGTACCGCCAGCACCGAGTGGAACCCGAACCGCCGCATGCGTTCGGCCCGCTCGGGTGCCGTCCGGTCCAGGTCCTCCAGGGCGGCGGGCGTGAGGTGCTCGATGAACGGCCGGCCCACGGCCAGGCACTCCGCCGCGGTGGAACCCTCCGGGTAGGCCGCCACCGTGCCGTGCGGCACCACGGCTTCGGGGCTGCCCTCCAGAACCGACTGGGAGGCGACCCGGCGCAGCATCACCGGATCGTGCGGGGAGCCCTGCGGCGGATCCTCACCTCCCTCGATCGCCGGCAGGAGATCGACCGTGACGAAGTCCGCGAACCGTGGGACGGCCACGTCGGCGAGTTCCTGAGCGGTACGGGGCAGGTCCAGGGTGCTGCCGATCCGCAGGCTGGCGTCGTTGACCAGGACGAGCCGCTGCCGTGCGAGGTGCTGCTCCGTCACGTCGTGTGCCGACAGCAGGACACCTTCGAGTCGCCCGTCGGAGTCCCGCACCGGGACGAGGGACACCGACCAGACGCTCTCCCGCTCATGGCCGGCGAGGTGCAGTGCGGCGCCGAGCTCCTGGAGACGCCCGGTCTCCAGCGCGGTGCGCATGCCCTCCTCGGTCCGTTCGCTCTCCGGGTCGAGGACGATCTCCGTCACCCGCAGGCCACGCATCTCCGCCTCGGACAGGCCCATCACCCGCTCCATGTCCGCGTTCGCCCAGCGCAACCGCAGTCCAATGTCGTACAGGGCCATCGTGGAGGGAGCCTGGGCGAAACTGCGCCGCACGAACGTGTCGTCCTCGGGGGTCGGGGACGGCCGGGTCACCGGTGACACCAGCAGCCAGTCGTCCCCGCCGTTCTCCCGGTGATGGGCCAGCAGCCCGACGGTGAGGCGGTGGCCGTCCCGGTGCAGCAGCGTGGCCGTCCCGCTCCACCTCGGCAGGCCGGTCAGCGAGTTCAGCACCTCCGTCGGGGCCGGGTCCGCGAGTAGCGCGGCCGCGTTCCAGCCGATCACCTCGGGGGCCCGGTGACCGAGCAGCCGCCGGGCCCCTTCGTTCCAGCCGGTCACGACGCCGTGACCATCGACGACGACCCTGGCCGTGGCCGCCTCGTCGACACGTTCCTGCGACCACCCGCTCGGGCCGTCGTCCCGGGCGGACGCGGATCCGATCATGACGTCATCTCGCCTCACTCCCGCCCTGGGGCCGTCCGCCCGGGAGCGCCCTGAACCCGAGGTGCGCCGAACCTCCATTCATTACGACACTAGATAAGAGTGACATATGAGCGTAAACCGGTCCTCACGGCAGGACGGCGACACCGACCCCGGACGGAGGGCGGCACCCATGGCTGGCAACGGCGAGAGGTGGCCGGACCGGGCCGAGTGGGCCGGGAAGATCTACAGCGCGGGGTGGCGCGAGTCCGAGGGCGGCACGCGCCAGGTGATCGAACCGGCCTCGGGGCACGTGCTGGCAGAAGTCGGCGTCGCCTCCCCCGCGGATGTCGCCGAGGCCGGCGTACGAGCCGCACGGGCGGCCGGGGACTGGGCCGCGGCAGTTCCCTCCGACCGCGCCGAGATCCTGCTGCGCGCGTCCTCCGTCCTGCGTGAGCACAGGGATACGTTCCGCGACTGGATCGTCCGCGAGTCGGCCGGCGTCCCCGCCAAGGGCGACTACGAGATCATCGCCGCCCTCGCCCAGCTGACGCACGCCGTCGGACTCGTGTCCCAGCCTCGGGGTGAGGTTCTGGACCCTCAGGCCCCCGGTGGAACGAGTCTGGCGTGGCGGGTGCCGCTCGGCGTCGTCGGTGTCATCAACCCCTGGAACGCGCCGCTCCTGTTCGCGATGCGCGCGCTGGCGCCCGCCCTGGCACTGGGCAACGCCGTGCTGCTCAAACCCGACCCGCTCACTCCGGTGTCCGGGGGTGTCCTCGTCGCGCGGCTCTTCGAGGACGCCGGGCTGCCCGACGGGGTGCTGCACGTGCTGCCGGGCGGTGCGGAGACCGGACGGGCGGTCGCGGCGGATCCTCATGTCGCCATGGTCTCGTTCACCGGCTCCGTCGAGGCCGGACGTGCCGTGGCCCGGGTGGCGGGTGAGGGACTGAAGCGGGTCTCCCTGGAGCTCGGCGGCAAGAACTCGCTCGTCGTGCTCGAGGACGCGGACGTGGCGGCGGCCGCCCTGGCCGGAGCCGTGAGCACCTTCGGCTACCAGGGACAGGCT
>KL569103.1:100763-101418 GCA_000715635.1 Streptomyces violaceus
GGCCTGCGTCGCGGCCGGCCGCCATCTGGTCCATGCCGACCTGGTCGAGGCGTACACCGACGCGCTGGTCGGGCACGCACGGAGCATGCGTGTCGGCGACCCCCGCGTGGAGGGTGTCACGGTCGGCCCGGTCATCAGCGCGCGGCAGGCCGACCGGATCGAGCGCATCGTCGACGAGAGCGTGGCAGGCGGGGCGCGGGTGCGCACGGGCGGCCGACGTGACGGCCTCTTCTACCCACCCACCGTCCTGGACCACATCGACCGGGCCATGCCCGTGTTCACCGAGGAGATCTTCGGTCCCGTCGCCCCTGTCCTGCCCTTTCACAGCGAGGCGGAGGCCGTCGAGCTCGCCAACGACACCGCGTACGGTCTGACGGCTGCCGTGCACTCCGGCTCCGTACCGAGGGCGACCGCTGTTGCCGGGCAGCTGCGCACCGGCATGGTCCACATCAACGACGTCTCCGCCAAGGACGCCGCGAACGCCCCCTTCGGAGGCATGGGCAGCTCCGGCAACGGCTCCCGCATCGGCGGCACGGCCAGCCTGGAAGAGTTCACCCAATGGCGCTGGATGACGGCACCGGGACCGGTGTGACTGCTGTTCGGCCGCCTGCCCAGGGCGAGGGCGGGTCCGTCGCCGCTGTCTCTTATACACATC
>KL569103.1:101683-102222 GCA_000715635.1 Streptomyces violaceus
CAGAGATGTGTATAAGAGACAGCATCTGGGTGCCATTTCCGCGGCTCCTTCGGCCGCCGTGCGCCGCACCCGGGAAAGGATCCGCTGGTGTCTGCGCCCCAGAGCATCGATCACTCCGTCACCGGATACAGCCTTCAGCACGCCTACTGGATGGCCAGGGCGTCCGACCTGGCCTACAAGGACCGGGCCACCATCGAGCAGCAGGCGCGGAAGTGGGGGTTCGACCGGGTGCTCCATCACGAGAAGCGGTTCACGCCGCCGTTTCCGCTGGAGGACACCCAGGCGTACACGATGGCCAGTGACAGGATGATCGTCATCGGTTTCCGCGGCACGGAACCGGTGCAGATCCGCGACTGGCTCACGGACGCCGTCACGCCGCCCGTACCGGGCCCGGCGGGCACCGGATACATCCACCACGGCTTCGGCGAGGCCCTGGAGTCGATCTTCCCCACGGTCCGGGACGGGCTCGCCGAACTGCGCGACCAGGAGCAGTCGGTCTGGTTCACCGGCCACAGCCTTGGCGGGGCACTCGCCATGCT
>KL569103.1:102474-103803 GCA_000715635.1 Streptomyces violaceus
GAGCCGCGGCTGCGGGCCGACGGCGTCTACACCTTCGGCCAGCCGCGTACCTGCGACCGGCTGCTCGCGAAGGCCTGCAACAAGGGCTTCAAGGACCGGCTCTACCGGTTCGTCAACAACAACGACATCGTCCCCCAGATGCCCCCGGAGCCGGCCTTCACCCACGTCGAATCCCTGCGGTACATCGACTCCAAGGGCAAGGTGCACACCACGCTGCCCTTCGTCCCCGGGCTCGTCGACCGCGTCGGCGGCATGACCGCCGACGCCTTCGCCCCGGCGAGCGACGGTGTGCGCGACCACTTCATGAACAACTACGTCAGGGCTCTCGAAAGCAACCTGGACTGAACGGCGGGGACATCGGACGCCGTCCCCGCCCTCAGTGCCCCAGCCCGGCGCCGCCGTCGACCGGGACGACGGCGCCCCGCACATACCCGGCACCGGCCAGGAACGCCACCGCGTCGGCGACCTCCTCGGGACGGGCGAGGCGTCCGGCCGGGGTCCGGCGCAGCAGATCCTGGCGCTGCCGGTCGCTGAGTGCGCGGCTCATGTCGGACTCGGTGAGGCCGGGCGCCACCACGTTGCAGGTGATGTCCCTGGGGCCGAGTTCGTGGGTCAGGGACCGCGCGAATCCGACCAGCCCCGCCTTCGCCGCCGCGTAGTTGGTCTGCCCGGGGGCGCCGTGCAGCGCCGACGTGGAGGAGACCAGCACGATACGGCCGTGGCCTTCGCGGAGCATCCCGCGCACGGCCCGCCGGGCGACCCGGAAGGCACCCGTGAGGTTGGTGTCGATGACGGAGGTGAAGTCGGCCTCGCTCATCCGCACCAGCAGGCGGTCGTTGGCGGCGCCCGCGCCCGCGACCAGGACGGTGACCGGACCGTGAGCCGTCTCGGCCTCCGTGAAGGCCCGGTCCACCTGATCGCTGTCCGTCACATCGCACCGTACGGCGAGGAAGCCCTCGGACGCGGGCGGCTCCTCACCTCTGTGGGTCACCGCCACCCGGTCTCCCGCCGCCGCGAAGCGGCGGGCTATGGCCAACCCGATCCCCTTGTTTCCCCCGGTGACGAAGACCGAACGGGTCGTTGTCTGCGCCGGCATGACTTCCCTCTCCTGTCCTGCTCCCGTGCTGTGGACTCTCACGTGGATTGCGCCTGCTCGTCCCGTGCCCCTCGTTCCGGGACCCTCCGCGGTCGTGGTGCTCGGGTACGCAGACCCACGACGGCCACCGCGCATCCGACGAGGGCCAGTGCGGCGACGGCGAAGGTGGCGGCGTACATCGCGTCGAGGAAGGCCCGGTCCGCCGTGGCCGCCAGTTCGGGCAGGCGCAGTGA
>KL569103.1:103978-105380 GCA_000715635.1 Streptomyces violaceus
CGCAGTGAACCGGCCAGTGAGCGGGCCGCCTCGGCGGAGGCCCGGGCCCGCTCCTCGGCGGCCGGGGACAACCCCTGCGCGGTGCCGGGCAGTTCGGCGTCCGCCATCCGCTCCCGGTACACGCCGGAGAGGATCGAACCGGCCATCGCCACCCCGAGCGTTCCGCCGACCTGCCGGGTGACGCTGTTGACGGCCGAGCCGGCGCCCGCGAGATGCGGTGGCACCCCGCTCATCATCGCGGCCGTGACCGGCGTACCGACCAGGCCCATCCCGAAGCCCTGGATCCACAGCAGCGCGACGATGACCCCGACCGGGGTATGCCCGTCGAGCCAGGCGTAGGCGATGTAGGTGGCCGCCGTGGCCAGGACGCCGGCCGCGACCGTCCACCGGGCCGACAGCAGCCTGCTCAGCGCCGGGGACGCCTGACTGCCCAGGACGATGCCGGCCGCGGCGGCGATCATCACGGTGCCGGCCTGGGCCGGGGAGAGCCCACGGGGGCCTTGGAGGTAGAAGGCCGCGTAGAACAGGTGCCCGGCCAGCGCCATGAACGCGATCAGCAGCACCACGCTCCCGGCCGTGAACCCGGGCTGCCGGAAGAGCCGCAGATCCAGGCTGGGCGCCGGGGACCTGCGCTGACCGGCCACGAAGGCGCAGAGCAGGGCGCCGCCCAGGGCCAGGGGGAGGAGGACGTGCGGCCCGTACCAGGCCTGTCCGTCGCCGGCTTCGATGATCCCGTAGACCACGCCGCCGAGGCCGAACACCGACAGGGCGAGGCCTGGGAGGTCGAGCGGCCTGCGCCGCGGGCCCTTCAACTCGGGTACGACGGTGGCGACTCCGGCCAGGCACAGGGCGACGATCGGCACGTTGACCAGGAACACCGATCCCCACCAGAAGTTGCTGAGCAGCGCCCCGCCCACCACCGGGCCGACGGCCACGCCCAGACCGCTGGAAGAACTCCAGATGGCGATCGCCCGTGTGCGTTTCGCCTCCGGGGTGCTCTGCACGATGACCGACAGGGTCGCCGGCATCAGCAGCGCGCTGCCCGCGCCCATGAACGCGCGCGCCACGACCAGCCACGCCGGGCTCCCCGCGAACGCACCGGCGGCGGAGGCCGTGCCGAACAGTGCCAGTCCGGCGAGGAGGGTGGCCCGGGGGCCGAACCGGTCGGCCAGCGCGCCGCCCGCGAAGAGACCGCCGGCGAAGACCAGGGTGTAGGCGCTCGCCACCCACTCCAGCTCGGCGGGCGTCGCGCCCAGGCCCTCGGCCGGGTCGGCCAGCGTGGTGACGGCGACGTTGAGGATCGAGGTGTCCAGCCAGATCAGCATCTGGGCGCAGACCACGACCAGGAGGACGGCCCACGGCCGCGCCGGGACGGCCGCCGGCTCGCCGGGCCCGGTCATCG
>KL569104.1:0-747 GCA_000715635.1 Streptomyces violaceus
GGCTCGCACCTCGTCGGGGAGCCGCCGCAGCGCGGCGGTCTCGGCCGCGAAGGCCGCACTCCGCCCGGCGTCCGGCAGTTCGCCGTGCACGAGCAGGTGCCAGACGTCCTCGAACCCGCGGGTGCGCGCGAGGTCGACTGCCGAGTACTGCCGGTAGTGGTAGAAGCCCTCGAGACCGCGGACGTCACCGATCCGGGTGTCGGTGACGACAACCCCGGCGAGTCCCCGTGGCACGTCGAGAAGAGTGGCTGCGGACCTGTGGACGGACATATCTTCCTCCCTGAAATTGATTCGACTGTCCATGATTGACTGAAGACGTGTCAATATTGATTGAATCAATACATAAATCAATGAGCCGCTAGGCGGATACGGTGACCCCCATGCGCGATCAAGAACCCGTCCCCCGCGACGCGGACAGGCGGCTGAGCACCAAGGAGGCCGCCGACCTGCTCGGCGTGAAGCCGGAGACCGTGTACGCGTATGTGAGCCGCGGTCAGCTCAGCAGCCGGCGGGTGACCGGCGGCCGGGGCAGCACCTTCGACGCCGGGGAGGTCGAGGCCCTCGCCCGGCGCAACAAGCGGGAGAGCGCGGGCAGTTCCGGATCCGGCGGCGAGCTGTCCGTTCGGACCCGCATCACACTCATCGAGAGTGACCGCTATTACTTCCGCGGTGTCAACGCGGTCGACCTGGCCGCACGGCACACCTACGAGGAGGTCTCTTATACACATCTCTGATGGCGCGAGGGAG
>KL569104.1:938-4886 GCA_000715635.1 Streptomyces violaceus
GCTGTGGACCGGCCGGATGCGCCCGGGCGCCACGTTCACCGCGCCCGCCGACTCCGTCGCCGTAGCCCGCCGCGCCGTCGAGGCACTGCCGGAACACGCCGCGCCCACCGACCTGCTGCGCGTCGCGACGATCGCCGCCTCGACCGCCGACCCGCTGCGGTTCGACCTGTCCGAGGACGCCGTGCTCGGCACGGCGCGCACGCTCATTCCCACGCTCGTCGCCGCTCTGCCACCCGTGCGGCACGACCGCCGCGACGAGGGCCCCCTGGCCCACCGCCTGTGGACCCGGTTGTCCGGGCAGGACGCCGACGAGGTGTCCCTGCGCGCCCTGGACGCAGCTCTCGCCCTCCTCGTCGACCACGACCTGGCCGCCTCCACGCTCGCGGTGCGCGTCGCCGCGTCAGCCCGTGCCCACGCCTACGCGGCGGTCTCCGCAGGTCTGGGCGTGATCGAGGGTCCGCTGCACGGCGCGGCCAGCGGGCTCGCCCACCGGCTGCTCCTCGACGTGCTCGACCAGGGCGACGCGGCGCCAGTGATCGCGGACGAACTGCGCGCCGGCCGCCGTATCCCGGGACTCGGCCACCGGCTCTACCCGGGCGAGGACCCACGCGCGCGTGCCCTGTTCACCCTCCTGGAACGGATCCCGCGCGCGGAGCCCGCCCTCCTCGCGGCCCGCGACATCGTCGAGACCACCGCCCGTCACGCCCCGCTGCACGCCAACGTCGACCTGGCGCTCGCCGTGCTCACCACGTCCTGCGGCATGCCCTCGACCGCGGGAGAGACGGTCTTCGCCGTGGCCCGTATGGCGGGCTGGATCGCTCACGCCCTGGAGGAGTACGGCGAACGCCCGCTGCGCATGCGCCCGAGCGGTCTCTACGCGGGTCCGAAGCCGCCTCAGCCACTGCCGGAGTAGGGCCGGGCGGGCCCGGACGTCGCCGCGAGCCAACTCAGGTTAGGCTCACCTGTGTGAGTACGTGCACGAGCGTCTCCCGGGACTTCGACGAGCCCGTTTCGGCAACCGCGGCCACCGCGAGAACCTGGCTGTTGCTGGAACAGCCCGGCCCGTGGGGTGCCAAGGCGCTCACCTCGAGCCACCTGGACCCCGCACTGGGCCGTGCCCTGGAGGCGGCCGCTAAGGACACGGGCGTGCGGATCGTGCTGATCCGCCGCCCCGGGCGCCACGCGGACCGCCGTATGCCCGCCGAGCGCCGCGTGTACGCGGCCCACACCGTTCCGGGAAAGGTGTGGCTGCACGGCGCCATGACCTCGGACCCGGAACAGCTGCTCGATCTCGACTTCGCCGCGCTCGCTCGGGGCGACCACCACACGTTCGACGCCGTCCTCGGCGGCCGGCCCCACGACGGCGATCCGCTCGCCCTCGTCTGCACGAACGGCAAGCGGGACCGCTGCTGCGCCCTCCTGGGCCGGCCCCTCGCGGCCGAGCTCGCTACGTCGGGGGTCGAGGGCGTCTGGGAGGTCACCCACCTGGGTGGCCACCGCTTCTCTCCGACCGTGCTCGTACTGCCGTACGGATACGCGTACGGCAGGGCCGAGGCCCACACCCTCAAGGAGGTCCTGCACGGCGCCCGGGAGGGGCGGATCGTCGTGGAGGGCTGCCGGGGCAGCTCGGCCTGGGAACGGCCCGGTCAGGCGGCCGAGCTCGCCGTGCGCACCGGGACCGGCGAGTATGCAGCGGAGGCGCTGAGCGTCGTACGGACGTCGGGCGCTGCCCCGCGCTGGGAGGTGACCGTCGCCCACACCGACGGGCGCCGCTGGCAGGTCGAGGTGGCCCAGGGGGCGGCCCTGCCGCCCCGCCCGGAGAGCTGCGGGGCGTCCGTCCTCGGTTCGCCCGCGCGGATGGACGTCGTGGCGGTGCGCGAGATGAGGGTGACGACGGCGCTCGCGAGCTGACCGGCCGGTCTCCTAGGCGGCACCGTTCCGATCAAGCATTGATGCCACCTTCGCTCGGTGCCGCATTCGCAAGCATTGATCAAGAGATCCACGCCACACCCGTTACGGCAGGTAGGCAGCCGCACGTACGGTCTTGGGTATGAGCCCCACTCCCCCCGCACGCCGCCTGCGCCTCGGCCTCCCACGGCGGGTGTTCTCGCAGGTGCTGCTGATGCAGGTGGCGATCGCCGCGGGAGTCGCGGTCCTCGCGACCGGGCTGTTCCTCGCGCCTCTGAGCAACCAGCTGGACGACCAGGCGATGCGCCGCGCGCTCGCGATCGCGCAGACGACCGCCCAGCAGCCCGATCTTGCACAGGACCTGAGGGACACCCCTCCCTCCCCGAACGGTCCGGTGCAGCAGGAGGCGGAGCGGATCCGGAAGGCCACCCAGGCCGAGTACATCGTGGTGATGGACTGGCGTGGTGTGCGCTGGTCGCACACCGACAAGAAGCAGATCGGCGGCATCGTCTCGACCGACCCCGGACAGGCCCTGGCCGGCAAGGAGGTCATGGAGATCGACAGCGGCACCCTGGGCCGCTCCGCCCGGGGCAAGGTGCCGCTGCGCGACAGCGACGGCTCCGTCGTCGGCGCCGTCTCGGTCGGCATCGCCTACGACAGCGTCCGGGCCCGGCTGATCCACGCGATCCCCGGGCTGCTCGCGTACGCCGGCGGCGCCCTGGCCGTCGGGGCGATGGCCGCGTGGCTCATCTCCCGGCGGGTCCACAGGCAGACCCGGGACCTGGCCTTCTCCGACATCGCGGCGCTCCTGTCGGAACGCGAGGCGATGCTGCACGGCATCCGGGAGGGCGTCGTCGCCCTGGACCGCACCGGCCGCATCCGTCTCCTCAACGACGAGGCGCAGCGGCTGCTGAGCATCGGTGACGCGGCGGTGGGCCGTTCCCCCGACGAGGCGCTGGGCGGGGGTCGCACGGCGGATGTGCTGGCCGGGCGCGTGACCGGCACGGACCTGCTCACCGTGCGCGGCCAGCGCGTGCTGGTCGCCAACCGCATGCCCACCGACGACGGCGGCGCCGTCGCCACCCTGCGCGACCGCACCGAGCTGGAGCAACTGGGCCGCGAACTCGACTCCACCCGTGGTCTGATCGACGCCCTGCGCGCCCAGGACCACGAGCACGCCAACCGTATGCACACGCTCCTGGGGCTGCTCGAACTGGAGATGTACGACGACGCCGTCGAGTTCGTCGGCGAAGTCGTCGGTGACCACCGGGCCACCGCGGAGCAGGTCACCGAGCGGATCGAGGACCCGCTGCTCGCCGCCCTGCTGGTCGGCAAGGCGACCGTCGCGGCCGAGCGGGGCGTCGCCCTGTGGGTGTCGGACCGGACCCGGCTGCCCGACCGGCTGGTCGACCCCCAGGGGCTCGTGACCGTCGTCGGCAACCTGGTGGACAACGCCCTCGACGCCGTGGCGGGCAAGCCGCACGCGCGCGTGGAGGTCGAACTGCGCGCCGAAGGGCGCACGGCGATCCTCAGGGTGCGCGACACCGGGCCGGGAATCCCTCCGGAGCACCGGGAGTTGATCTTCACCGCGGGATGGTCTACGAAGAAGCCGCCGGCGCACCGCGAGCGGGGCATCGGCCTCTCCCTGGTGCGCAGGCTCGCCGAACGGCAGGGGGGCAGCGCGACCGTCGACGAGGCCTACGGCGGGGGCGCGGAGTTCACCGTCGTCCTGCCCGAGGCGCTCGCCGAGCCGGGCCCCGAACCGGCCCTGACCGTGCCGTCAGCTCCGCAGACCGCCAAGAAGGAGTCGTGATGATCGAGGTCCTGGTCGTGGACGACGACACCAGAGTCGCGCGGGTCAATGCCGCCTACGTCGAGAAGGTGCCGGGCTTCCATGTCGCCGGCGAGGCCTACAGCGCTGCCGAGGCGCTGCTCCAGCTGGAGACGCTGCCCCGGCTGGACCTGGTGCTCCTGGACCACTATCTGCCCGACGAGACGGGGCTGGCGGTCGTCCAGGAGATGCGGCGGCGCGGCCACCAG
>KL569104.1:5051-13284 GCA_000715635.1 Streptomyces violaceus
ACGAGACGGGGCTGGCGGTCGTCCAGGAGATGCGGCGGCGCGGCCACCAGACAGACGTGATCATGGTGACGGCGGCCCGGGACGTGTCCACCGTGCAGGCGGCGATGCGACAGGGGGCACTGCAGTACCTGGTCAAGCCGTTCGCCTTCGCCGGCCTGCGCGCCAAGCTGGAGGCTTACGCCGAGCTGCGCCGCACCCTCGACGGCGGCGGGGAGGCCGAGCAGGCCGAGGTGGACCGCATCTTCGGGGCGCTGTCGACCCCGTCGGAGCCCGATCTGCCCAAAGGGCACTCCCCCACCACCGCGGAGCTGGTCCGTCAGTCCCTGATGCACGCCGACGGGCCCCTGTCCGCCCAGGAGATCGCCGAGCGCACCGGAGTGAGCCGCCAGACCGCCCAGCGCTACCTGAAGCTCCTGGAGCGCACAGGACGGGCCAGGCTGACCCTCAAGTACGGGGACGCGGGCCGCCCGGAACACCGTTACGTGTGGGCGACCCGCGCCTAGTCCGGAACAGTCCCGCGGGGGGGAAGGCACCGCCCCTACGCTGCTCCCGCCCCGGTCAGCGACCGCACCTCGGTCTCCGCGTGCTTGGCCTCGTCAGGGACCTCCGACGCGGTGACCGTGCCCAGCCAGCCCGCGAGGAAGCCCAGCGGGATCGAGACCAGGCCCGGATTCTGCAAGGGGAAATACTGGAGGTCGACGCCCGGGAACAGCGAGTCCGGGCTGCCCGAGACCACGGGTGACAGCACCACGAGCACCACGGCCGGAACGAGACCGCCGTAGACGGCCCACACGGCGCCACGTGTCGTGAAGCCGCGCCAGAACAGGGAGTAGAGCAGCACCGGAAGGTTCGCCGACGCGGCGACGGCGAAGGCGAGACCCACCAGGAACGCCACGTTGAGATCCCGCGCCAGCAGACCGAGGGCGATCGCCACCACGCCCACTCCGACAGCCGCGACGCGGGCCACCGCCACCTCGCTGCGCGGCTTGCCGCCCCGGCGCCGCAAGGACGCGTACAGGTCGTGGGCCACCGAGGCCGATGACGCGAGCGTGATCCCGGCGACCACGGCGAGGATGGTGGCGAACGCGACCGCTGCGACGATCGCGAGGAGCACTGTTCCCCCGGTCGACCCGGCGCCGCCGCCCAGATCGAGCGCCAGCAGCGGAACCGCTGTGTTCCCGGCCGCGTTCGACCCGCGTACGGCGTCCGGCCCCACGATGGCGGCCGCGCCGAACCCGAGCACGATCGTCATCAGGTAGAAGCCGCCGATGAGCCCGACGGCCCAGACGACCGAGCGGCGCGCGGCGCGCGCGGTGGGCACCGTGTAGAAGCGGGACAGGATGTGCGGCAGACCGGCCGTACCCAGCACCAGGGCCAGTCCCAGACTGATGAAGTCGAAGCGAGCGGTCCAGTCCCCGCCGTACTTCAGCCCGGGCGCCAGGAACGCCTCCCCGTGACCGCTGCGCTCGGCCGCCGTGAGCAGCAGCCGGTCCAGGTCGCCGTGGAAGCGCATCAGAACCAGCGCCGTCAGCGCGATGGTGCCGCCGAGCAGCAGAACGGCCTTGACGATCTGAATCCACGTGGTCGCCCGCATCCCTCCCAACGACACATAGATCACCATGAGCGCGCCCACACCGATGACGGTCCAGGCCCTCGCCCCCTCGCTCGTACCCCCCAGCAGCAGCGCCACCAGGCTGCCCGCTCCGACCATCTGCGCCACCAGATACAGAACGGACACGGTGACCGAGGAGGTTCCCGCCGCGATCCGTACCGGCCGCTCCCTCATCCGCGCCGCCACGACGTCGGCGAGCGTGAACCGGCCGCAGTTGCGCACCAGTTCGGCGACGAGGAACAGCACCACCAGCCAGGCCACGAGGAACCCGACGACATAGAGCAGCCCGTCGTAGCCGAACAGCGCGATGAGCCCGGTGACCCCGAGGAAGGAGGCGGCCGACATGTAGTCGCCCGCGAGGGCAAAACCATTCTCCATGGGTGAGAAGAGCCGCCCACCCGCGTAGAACTCCTCCGCCGAACCGCGCCGTTTACGGCTCACCCACGTCGTGATCGCCAGCGTGACCGCGACGAAGGCGCTGAACAGCAGCAGTGCCAGCGTCTGGTGTTCCCCCGTCACGAGACGCCGCCAGTCGCGCCGCGCGTCAGTTCCTGTGTGTCCCAGCGCAGTTCGAGCGCGGCCCGGTCCCTGCGCAGCCGCGCGTGCCGCGCGTACGCCCAGGTGAGCAGGAACGTGGTCAGGAACTGCCCGAGCCCCGCGGCCATCGCCACGTTCACCGCTCCCGCCACGGGCCGGGCCATCAGCTCCGGCGCGGTCGTGGCAGCGACGACGTAGCCCAGGTACCAGGCGAAGAAGGCCACGAAGGACGGCACCACGAACCTCCGGTACCGCCGCCGCACCTCCTGAAAGGCGGCGCTGCGCTGCACCTCCAGGTACACCTCGGCCGGCGCGGCCCGGGTCTCGCCCTCCCTTCGCGCCGACGGCACCACCGCCGGAGCGGGCACCCCGGCGCCGGCCGACTCGCCCCAGCCGGAGGCGAGGGCGTCGTACCAGGGGTCGTCGTACCTGAGGTGCCCGGCCTCTTCGGCCGGGAACGGGTCATGAGCGTCGAGAGACTCGACCCAACTCTCCTGACCGGCCCCGCTTCCGCGGGGACGGCCCTTGCTTGGCTGCATGCCCAAGGATGGACAGAACGGGAAGATCCCTGACTCTTCTTCCCTTTCCTCTTCACTCCTTCAGGTGACTCAACCCGCTGGTGGCCGCACCAGGCCCTTTTCATAGGCGTAACGCACCGCCTGGGCGCGGTCCTTGATTCCCGCCTTGGTGAAAAGGTTGTTGATATGGGTCTTCACGGTCGCGGTGGAGACATGGAGTCTGCGGCCGATCTCCGGGTTGCTGAGCCCGTCGGCGATGAGGACCAGCACCTCCGTCTCGCGCACGGTGAGCCCGTCCGGCGCCTGAGCGGGCGCCGCCGGTCTCGGGTCCGCCAGGCGCTCCAGCAGCCGCCTCTGGATGCTCGGCGAGAGCCCAGCCTCCCCGGACAGCACACTGTGCACGGCCCGCACGATCTCGTCTCCGTCCGCGTCCTTCGTGAGATAGCCGCGCGCTCCGGCAGCCAGCGCCGGGAACAGGGATTCGTCATCCGCGTAGGTCGTGAGCACCACGACCTGCGTCCCGAGGTGCTGTGCGCGGATCCTGCGGGTCGCCTCCACTCCGTCGCAGCGGGGCATGCGCAGGTCCATCAGCACTACGTCCGGGGCCAGTTCGGCGACGAGCCTCACCGCCTCCTCACCGTCTCCGGCAGCGCCTACTACCTCGATCCCGGGCAGCAGACCGAGCAGCATCACGATGCCCTCCCGCACCACGGTCTGGTCGTCCACGACCACCACCCGAGCGGGCTTCCGCTCGGCCTCCTGCGTCATACCGGCACCTTCAACGTCACCACGAACCCCTCCTCGCCGGGCCCGGCCTCGAGCGAGCCGCCCAGCAGTTCGGCACGCTCCCGCATGCCCAGCAGACCGTAACCGGCGCCCGTCCGGGTCAGCTCGCCCGGCGAGCCGCCCGAGTCCCGCACATCGAGGGTCACTTGGTGCGGACGGTAGTCGAGCCGCACGCGCACCTTGGCGCCCCGAGCGTGCTTGCGGATGTTCGTCAGAGCCTCCTGGGCGGCTCTGCGCACGGTCTGCGAGGCCTCGGCCGGCAGCGCCCTGCATTCACCCGTGATGGTGAGCTCGGCGCCGTCGGCCGAACCCACCAACTGGTTCAGGAAGTCCTCCAACGGGGTCAGCTCCCCACGCAGGGCCGAGAGCGCCTGCCGGGTTTCGGAGAGTCCGCCACGCGCCATCTCGCGTGCCGCCACCACTCTTTCGAGCACCTGCTCCCGTTCCCCTCCGCACTCGATCAGCAGCCGGGCGGCCTCCAGGTGTACGAGCTGGGCCGAGAGGCTGTGCGCCAGCACGTCGTGGATCTCCCGCGCTATGCGGGCCCGCTCCGCGAGCGCCGCCGTCTCCGCCTCGGCCGCGCGTGCGGCCCGCTCCTGGGCGAGCAGCCGCTGGGCGCTGCCACGGGCCTCGGCGTCGAGACGCAGCGTGTATCCGGCGAGCGCGAGACCGACTCCGGTGACCACGGCCGTCAGTACGTCGTCGTTGTTGACGGCCCCGTACGAACCGAGTGCCACGCCGGCTGCGGTGAGTGCGACTGCCGGGGGGAGCCGTTCCAGCGCCGAGACGGCGCACCCGCACCACATGACCAGGGCCGCCACCTTGAAGCCCGACATATGGGCCGCGACGGCAAGACCCTGGAGCAGCGCGAGCGATGCCAGCGACAGCCACAGGCGGTGCTGGAGTGTGGTCCGGAAGAACGCCCATGCGAGCAGCGCCGCCAGCAGCACTCCGCCGGCGCCGGCAGCCGCCCTCCAGCCGCCCGCGTGGCCGTCGGAGAAGGCACCCCACAGCAACAGGCCCAGGACCAGGGCCCTCACCGTCCAGGCCAGCATGCAGCGGGAGCGTGAGATTCCCTCGCGGCTGAGCGCCTCCCGGGAAGGCCAGCGCGTCCAGGCGTTCTCCTTCACACACGCTCCTTCCCCGCAGGTCGGGCCGTGCTTTCACGGTACGCCCCGCTCATTTTCGCGGCAGGGCGCAGCGACTGACCGCGCCAGGCCAGGACTCCGGATCGGACGAGGAGGGTTCCGGCCAGCCCCAACAACAGGGCCGAGCTGTCCTGGTGAACGCCCACCGCGGCCCCCAGCGCGAAGAAGCCGACACGCAGTCCGATGCCGACGACCCAGACGGTGGCGCTCGCCATGCTGCTCCCGCTCCACACGGTGCCGTCCGGCTCCACCCATATGCGGGTGGTCCAGGCCCAGCCGGCTCCGGTGGCCAGGCCGACGAGCAACTCGGCGCCGAGCAGGAGCACCGAGGCCGTGTGGTGATGCGGATCGAGTATGCCGGGCTCGCGCAGCGCGACGACGGCCAGGATCGCGGGCAGGAGCCACCAGCGGCGCTCGCTGTCGATCCGGCTCGCG
The DNA here is from genome assembly GCA_000715635.1 of Streptomyces violaceus. Taxonomy (GTDB): domain Bacteria; phylum Actinomycetota; class Actinomycetes; order Streptomycetales; family Streptomycetaceae; genus Streptomyces; species Streptomyces violaceus. The sequence goes on from KL569104.1 coordinate 10,088, forward strand.
CGGAACTGACGGGCGATCACCACGAGGGCAACGGCCACGATCACCAACGCGTCGACGAGCCCGGACATCACGACCTCCGTGAGCGAGAAAGGGGTTGCCGGCAGCGGGTGCCGCCGACTCCTTCGACGCTACGGAAATCGCCAGGTCACAGGATCGGAGCCAGGGTGGATCACGGGTGGATCCCAGACCGGGCACCTCTCCACCCACGGGTGGAGAGACGCCTCGTGCAAGCATCGCGACGGGCGGGAGCGGCGCTGGCGGGCGCGGCCGGGGCATGTCCGGACGCCTCATTCGGACATCGCTGGTGCCGCACCTGAACCGGGGCGGCGCAGCGATGTCCCCGAGCGGTTCAGGCCGGTCAGCGACGCCCCGCCCCTGCCCGGCTACGGTCCGGCGCAGCGGCTACGCATCGATCCGCGACCGGTCCAGCGTCGCCGCCGAGTTGGAGATGAACTCCTTGCGCGGCGCGACGTCGTTACCCATCAGCAGGTCGAAGACCTGCTCGGCCGACTCCAGGTCGGAGAGGTTGATCCGGCGCAGGGTGCGGTGGCGCGGGTCCATGGTCGTCTCGGCCAGCTGGTCGGCGTCCATCTCGCCGAGACCCTTGTAGCGCTGGATCGAGTCCTTGTAGCGGATGCCCTTGCTCTGGAACTCCATGAGCCTGTCCCGCAGTTCCCGGTCCGAGTACGTGTAGACGTACTTGTCCTGGCCCTTCTTCGGCTGGACGATCTCGATGCGGTGCAGCGGCGGCACCGCCGCGAAGACCCGGCCGGCCTCGACCATGGGCCGCATGTAGCGGTGGAACAGGGTCAGGAGCAGGGTGCGGATGTGCGAGCCGTCGACATCGGCGTCGGTCATCATGATGATCTTGCCGTAGCGAGCCGTGTCGATGTCGAAGGTCCGGCCCGATCCGGCTCCTATGACCTGGATGATCGCGCCGCACTCAGCGTTCTTCAGCATGTCCGTCACGGACGACTTCTGGACGTTGAGGATCTTGCCCCGGATCGGCAGCAGCGCCTGGAACTCCGAGTTCCGGGCGAGCTTGGCCGTACCGAGCGCGGAGTCGCCCTCGACGATGAACAGTTCACTGCGGTCGACATCGTCGCTGCGGCAGTCGGCGAGCTTGGCCGGCAGCGAAGAGGACTCCAGAGCCGTCTTGCGCCGCTGCGCGTCCTTGTGCTGGCGGGCGGCGATGCGCGTACGGGCCGCGGCGACGGCCTTCTCCATGACCACCCGGGCCTGGGCGGCGGCGTCCCGCTTCGTGGAGGTCAGGAACGCCTTGAGCTCCTTGACGACCACGTTGTTCACGATCCGCCGCGCCGCCGAAGTGCCGAGCACCTCCTTGGTCTGGCCCTCGAACTGGGGCTCGGCGAGGCGCACCGTGACGACGGCGGTGAGGCCCTCCAGGGCGTCGTCCTTGACGATGTCGTCCTCGGCGACGCGCAGCAGCTTCTTGGTGCGCAGCACCTCGTTCATCGTCTTCACGACGGCCTGCTCGAAACCGGCGACGTGGGTGCCGCCCTTGGGGGTGGCGATGATGTTCACGAACGACTTGAGCGTCGTGTCATAGCCCGTGCCCCAGCGCAGCGCGACGTCGACGCCGAGTTCCCGGGTGACCTCGGTGGGCGTCATCTGGCCGTGGTCGTCCAGGACGGGGACTGTCTCCTTGAAGATGCCCTGTCCGGAGAAACGGAGGACGTCGCAGACCGGCTTGTCGCTCGCCAGGTACTCGCAGAACTCGCTGATACCGCCGTCGAAGCGGAAGGACTCCTCGCCCTTGCTGCCGCCCTCGCCGAGCCCGTACTCGTCGCGCACGACGATGGTCAGGCCGGGCACCAGGAAGGCCGTCTGGCGGGCACGCTGGTGCAGGTTCTCCAGGGAGAGCTTGGCGTCCTTGAGGAAGATCTGGCGGTCGGCCCAGTACCGCACACGCGTGCCCGTACGGCTCTTCGGGATCTTCTTGGCCTTGCGCAGCCCGCCCTTGGCGTCGAACTTGGCGTCCGGGCCGTTCCCGGCGAAAGCACCCGGCACGCCCCGGCGGAAGCTGATGGCGTGGGTGTGCCCGCCGCGGTCCACCTCGATGTCCAGGCGGGCGGAGAGGGCGTTCACCACTGAGGCGCCGACGCCGTGCAGGCCACCGGAGGCGGCGTACGAGCCGCCGCCGAACTTGCCGCCGGCGTGCAGCTTGGTCATGACGACCTCGACACCGGAGAGGCCGGTCTTGGGCTCGACGTCGACCGGGATGCCCCGGCCGTTGTCCCGGACCTCGACGGATCCGTCGTCCTGGAGGATGACCTCGATGTGGTCGCAGTAGCCGCCCAGGGCCTCGTCGACGGAGTTGTCGATGATCTCCCAGAGGCAGTGCATGAGACCGCGGCTGTCGGTCGACCCGATATACATGCCCGGGCGCTTGCGCACGGCTTCGAGCCCCTCAAGGACGAGCAGGTGCCGCGCGGTGTAGTTGGATCCGTCCCGGTCTGCTCCTGCCAGCAGAGCTGTGGACGGCACGGACGTTTCGGCGGTCACGCGGTTCGCTCCTCGCTGAATTTCAGATGGGGCCCTCATGGGTAAGGGCACGGCTTCAGTCACCGGTGAGAGGGTACCGAGGCCTGGTAGAGCCGTTGTAACGCCACCCTGCCAGAGAATCAGAGTAGTCCAGGCTCGCATGCATGTTCGATCCCTCGTTGGAGTGAAGTACACATCACGTTCCCTTCCAGGCATGAACCATTTAGGCTCCGGGCACGTCCTCATGAACAACCGGCAACCCAGCCGGGAGGACCGACCACCGATACAACGCGAAGCCCCGTAAGACACATAGACACGCAATACGGCACATTCGCCGCCAACCGGCAGCAGACAGCCGCCTCGCAAGATTTTTTCGAGGAAAAGCCACGAGCGGGAACGTTTTATGGCTGGTTGGATGTTGACCCTGGTACGACAGCTCGTCGAGCTAGAGAAGAGGCGACGTGACTACTGTTCTGACCCCCGCGAGCCCGTTGACGGCCGCTGATCGCTGCGACCGCTGCGGCGCCCAGGCGTACCTGCGCGTCGTCCTGCTCAGCGGCGGAGAACTGCTCTTCTGCGCCCACCACGGTCGCAAGTTCGAGCCGGAACTCAAGAAGATCGCCGCTGAGATACAGGACGAGACGGAGCGGCTCACCGTTCCCGCGACCGCCTCCGAAGAAGAGCGCTGACAC
>KL569104.1:13544-15795 GCA_000715635.1 Streptomyces violaceus
GCCTCTGAGAGCAGAGGCAGCCGCCCGTCCTCGTCCTCCACAAGCCCGCCCAGGCTCCGCCGGACGCCCTGCGAGTCTCCTCAGCCCCGTGTCCAGCCGAGCGTCCGCATGATGTCGGACACACGCATGTACACCCCGGGACTGCCGGACCGCCCGCAGCCGATCCCCCAGGACACGAGCCCGATCAACCGCCCCCGGGCCACCAGCGGCCCCCCGCTGTCGCCCTGGCAGGCGTCCCGGCCTCCACCTCTCTCCCCCGCGCACAGCATGCTCCCGGCTTCGTAGGTGCCGTCGGACCCGCCCGGATAGGCGTCCTCGCAGAGCTCATCGGAGAGCACGCGCACACGCGCAGCGCGCAGACTGTTCGGATACTCGCCGGCGCCGGAGGTGTCGCCCCACCCGTACACTGTCGCCGCCCCGCCCACCGCGTACGCGGGATCACCGTCGGCCGCCATACCGATCACCGAGCCGACGGACAGAGGTTCGGCCAGGGTCAGTACGGCATAGTCCCCGAAGTTGCTGACACCGTCGTACGCCGGATTCACCCAGGAACGCCGCACGGCGATCTCCCGGCCGCCGCGGTCCGAGAGCAGGTCTGTGCGTCCCGCTATGACCTTGAGGTCACGTACACGCTCCGCCGCTACACCCAAGACCTCCTTGTCCATGCAGTGGGCGGCGGTGAGCACCGTGCTGCGACCGACCGCCACGCCGCCGCAGAACTGCCCCGCACGCGTACCCCCGAACCGGTCACGGCTGGACAGGGCGACCGTCCACGGACTCTCGGACGCATCTACAGGGAAACCGCCTATGACCACGCTGTCGGCGGCCACAGGGGCACTGGAGGCCACTGATATGGCGGATGCCGCGGCTGCCAGGACCATCGGTCGGGCCAGGGCCCGGGCAAGGCGACGACGCATACGCACTCCTCACTCCGTGGTGTCCACTGAACACCCAGAGTGATCCACCCTGCGCCGCGCCGCACCCCCGGGGGAGACACGGCATGGCGAAGGCCCGGCCCCCTCAGGGAACCGGGCCTTCCGCGTCGTACGACCGGCGACTAGTCGAGGTAGTCGCGCAGCACCTGCGAACGGGACGGGTGGCGCAGCTTCGACATGGTCTTGGACTCGATCTGGCGGATCCGCTCACGCGTGACGCCGTAGACCTTGCCGATCTCATCGAGGGTCTTCGGCTGACCGTCGGTGAGACCGAAACGCATGGAGACGACGCCCGCCTCGCGCTCGGACAGCGTGTCCAAGACGGAGTGCAGCTGCTCCTGGAGAAGGGTGAAGCTGACCGCATCGGCCGGGACGACCGCCTCGGAGTCCTCGATGAGGTCACCGAACTCGCTGTCGCCGTCCTCGCCCAGCGGGGTGTGCAGCGAGATGGGCTCGCGGCCGTACTTCTGGACCTCGATGACCTTTTCCGGGGTCATGTCGAGTTCCTTGGCCAGCTCCTCCGGGGTGGGCTCGCGGCCCAGGTCCTGGAGCATCTGACGCTGCACGCGCGCGAGCTTGTTGATGACCTCGACCATGTGCACCGGGATACGGATGGTGCGGGCCTGGTCGGCCATGGCGCGGGTGATCGCCTGACGGATCCACCAGGTGGCGTACGTGGAGAACTTGTAGCCCTTGGTGTAGTCGAATTTCTCCACCGCGCGGATCAGACCGAGGTTGCCCTCCTGGATGAGGTCCAGGAAGAGCATTCCGCGGCCCGTGTAGCGCTTGGCCAGGGAGACCACCAGACGGAGGTTGGCCTCCAGGAGGTGGTTCTTGGCTCGGCGGCCGTCCTCGGCGATGATCTCCAGCTCACGCTTGAGCTTGGGGGCGAGCTTGTCGGCGTTGGCCAGCTTGTCCTCGGCGAACAGACCGGCCTCGATGCGCTTGGCGAGCTCGACCTCCTGCTCAGCGTTGAGCAGCGGGACCTTGCCGATCTGCTTGAGGTAGTCCTTGACCGGGTCGGCGGTGGCGCCGGCGGCGGCGACCTGCTGGGCGGGCGCGTCGTCCTCGTCCTCGTCGGACAGCACGAAGCCCGCGTTCTCCGGCGTGCTCTCGGGCTCCTCACCGGCCTTGACGGGGGCTGCTTCCTCGAGCACCTCCTCTTCGAGGAGTTCGGCGTCGTCCTTCTTGGCGCTGGTCTTCTTGGCCGCCGTCTTCTTGGCGACGGTCTTCTTCGCGGCCGCCTTCTTGGCGGTCGTCTTCTTGGCGGCTACCTTCTTGGCAGGCGCCTCGTCCTCGACGGCGTCCTCGGCGGT
>KL569104.1:15973-16386 GCA_000715635.1 Streptomyces violaceus
CTCGGCGGCGGGCGCCGCCGGCGTGGCGGTGGCGGTGGCCTTCCTGGTGGTCACCGCCTTGGCCGCGACCGTCTTGGTGGCGGTGCGCTTGGCGGGACTCTTCGCTGCGACGCTCTTTCGGGTGCGCTTGGGCTCTGCGGCACTGACCATCAGCGTCACACCCTCTTCCTCGAGGATCTGGTTGAGGCTGCGCAGTACGTTCTTCCACTGAGTGGCCGGAATCTGGTCAGCTTCGAAGGCCCGACGCACGTCATCGCCGGCGATCTGCCCCTCAGCCTTTCCCCGCTCAATGAGCGCCATGACAGAGACGGACTCGGCGATCTCCGGCGGGAGCGTACGGGATGTGCTGGCCGACACGAACAACCTCTCGGAACGTTGGAAAACGGCTTCCGGCCCCGTCCACAGTGGACAGG
>KL569104.1:16615-18409 GCA_000715635.1 Streptomyces violaceus
GACAGGAGCCGACCGCCGGCTTGGGGATGGGCCGACGGCGCGGGCGGGGGCCGGGAAGATGCACAGCGCCGTGAACGACGTCCGTATTCCCTCCGCGGCTGCCACCTCTTAGGTCATCGCGTTCTTCCCGCGAGCGTTACGCCCAATCCGCGTGGCCCGAGTCACACCCCGTAAGCGGATAAAAACGGTCAGATACGGATAGAGGCTGTCACTCCTGGACGTGACCTTACCGCTGCGGCGGATGGGTGGCCCCTTCGCGCCGTCGGACCCCGCAGGATCACAAAGGATCCTGCGGGGTCCGACGGGAGGCGGTTCATCGATCGGGCGCTGCCACAGGAGGGGGGTGGCACACCCGGCCGCGCCGCCCGCGGAACGCGGTCAGTGCTCGCGCGGGGCGGGCACTACCCGTTCCACCTCGGGGTGGACCGTGAGGAGTTGGCGCATCGCCGTCTCAGCCGCGGCTCCGTCACCGGCGGCGAGGGCGTCACAGATGCGGCCGTGGTGCGCCAGCGACGCCTCGTTCGGCCGGTCACAGCCCGTGACCGGACCACCCGAGACCTGGAGGGCCGAGGACACGATTCCCGAGAGGTGCTCCAGCATGCGGTTGCCCGCGACCTGGATGAGCAGCGAGTGGAACTCGGAGTCGGCGCGGGAGAACGTGAGCGCGTCACCCTGGGCCATCGCGTGCCCCATGATCTCGACCATGTCCATCAGACGCTGCTGGACGTCCTCGCGCCCGTGGCCGGCGGCGAGGCGGGCGGCGAGCGGCTCGATCGTCCACCGCAGCTCGCTCAGCTCGCGGCGCTGGTCGTCGCGCTGCGGCCCGAAGGCCCGCCACTCGATGATGTCCGGGTCGAGGAGGTTCCAGTCGCTGACCGGGCGCACACGCGTGCCGACGTTCGGGCGGGCACTCACCAGGCCCTTGGCTTCCAGGACGCGGAGCGACTCTCGAACGACGGTACGGGAGACCTCGAAGCGCTGGCCGATCTCCTCGGGCACCAGCGGGCGGTCGGCGCCCAGGTCGCCGGAGACGATCATCTGACCCAGCTGCTGAACGAGTTGGCCGTGCAGCCCGCGTCCGCGGCTGCCCGCGGCGCGTCGGCCCACACGGCCCAGCTCGGGGTCCGCGCCGTCCCAGGCAGAGACCCCGACGCGGTCGACGGCGGGCGCCTCGGCGTACGGGTAGCGGTCGAGTTCGCCCGGGCTCGCGAGGCCGGAGTCAGCGGAGCGGGCGGCGGTCATCATGGTGTGCGCAAGGGTACTCACGCTTCCTTTGTCGGCGCCGTCTCCAACTCCCTTGAGGTCTTTGGTGAAAAGCACACGAAAGGGTGATCGCTCACCCCGTCGCAATTGACGCCTTATCGGAAAGAAATGGGCGTTCTGCGGGGAGTTGTGCGCATGGCTGGACGGGGGGTTACGGACAGTCGTCACCGGAATCTGCTCCGCAGGGTGGTGAGCAGGTACGCGCAGAGCAGCGCGGTCAGCGACAACGTCAGTGCGCCGCCGACGGGTTGGGACAGCACTCCGAGCGCCGCTTCCAGGTAACGCTCTCCCCCGAAGGGCCACCGCGGTACGAGGACCTCTCGCAGCCGCATGGGCAGTCCGGCCGCGGTTCGAACGGACGGTCCGTCCAGGACCTTGTGCACGACGGGTACGACGAGGAGGGGTACAGCGGCCACCGCGGCGAGCCCGGCCGTGGTGGACCGGAAGACTCCGGCGGCCAGTACGCCGGCCCAGGCACAGCCGATGACGAGACCGATCCAACTCGCACCTGTCTCTTATACACATCTCTGA
>KL569104.1:18620-19624 GCA_000715635.1 Streptomyces violaceus
GTCGGCGGGAACCTGCGCGAGTTCCCGTCCGTAGACGAGATAGAGCACCTCGGTGTCGCAGCCGACGGTCAGGACGGCCAGCACCAGCGCGGTGGCCGAGGCGACGAGCAGTTTGGCGGCAAGCAGCCCCAGTCGGCGGGGCACGGTGCCGCGGTCCGCGGCCAGAGCCGGGTGGCGGAACTCGTCGCCGAAGGCCAGCGCGCCGAGCAGTCCCGCACCGAGCGCCGCCGGCGGCAGGGGCAATTCCCGCGGCCAGGCGGCCAGCAGACGCGGCTGCGGAGTATGCCCGATACGGGCGAGCACGACGGCGGTCACCGCGGACACTACGAGCACCACGGCCCCGGTGAGAAAGCCGGTGCCGATCCCGGCGGCACGGCGGATCTCGTAGCGGAGAGGGCGGAGCGGACTGGGGGCGGGGCGGACGGAGATGGGAGGCGGCAGAGGGGGCAGTGCGTCGAGGGTGCGAGCCATGCGGGCTTCGACGGGGTGCGGCGCAGGGCGTGGGGAGGGGGCGGTCGTCTCCTCCTGGGGAGGGGCGGAGGCATTGCCCACGGGGTCGGCCGCGGGCACGTCTGAGCGTTCGTGAGGCTCGGCGGCGGGCTGCGCCTGGCCGGAGTCGGGCAGCGGCTCGCCGGCGGCTGGTTCCGGTGCGTCAGCGGTGGGCCGCAGCCCGAGGGTGGGTCGCAACTCATGGGAGGGCTGCGCCTGGCGAGAGTCGGGTAGCGGCTCGTCGGCGGCTGGTCCTGGTGCGTCAGCGGTGGGCTTCAGCTCGATGGTGGGTCGCAGCCCAGGGGCGGTGGCCACGCGGTCCGCTGCGGTCGGCATCGATACGTCGAGGGAAGGCTCCGGCTCACCGGCCCGGGGCGCAGCGGCTGGCCAGGGGGCGTTGGTGACGTGCCTCGGCTGGGCAGGGACTCGCTCCGGCTCGCCGCTGGAGCCCTCCGGCTCGATGCTGTCGTGATCCGGCTCGACGCTGTCGCCGTCCGGCTCGACGCTGTCATGAT
>KL569104.1:19837-22028 GCA_000715635.1 Streptomyces violaceus
ACCCGCTGCCGCTCGTCCGCCGGTTGCCCCGATCCGACCAGGCCCCCATCCCGGTCGCTGTGCGGATCGCCTGGCTGCGCGGCCCCCGCGCCGGGACCCATGTCGCCGATCTCGTCGGCGAGTTGGTGGACGACGATGCCGTGGCGGAACGCGGTCTCCCCGACGTCCGCGCAGGTACTTCCGTACACGGAGAGACGATTGTTGCCCTCTCGTACCACTTCGACAGAGCGCTGCGCGGTGCGGGCCTGCTTGGTGAGGAGAGCCGCCAGACGGGCCGCGTGCGGGCTGCGTACGGCTACACGGGGACGCAGGCGGGTGCGCGAGAACTCCGCGGCCTCCTGGTCGGCCACGAGCCTGCCCTGCTCCAGCGTGACGACGCGGTCGGCGGTGCGCGCGGCTTCCTTGGGGTCGGCCGTGGTGAACAGGACCGTGCCGCCGTGGCCGGCGTGTGCGCGAAGCATGCCGTGCAGCCAGCCGCCCTCGCGGACGGAGAGCCCGTCGGCCGGGTCGTCGAGGACGAGGGTGTGTGGGTCGGCCAGCAGGACGCAGGCCAGGCCGAGGCGGCGGTCCATGCCGCGCGAGAGGGCACCGAGGCGTTCGTCGCGCAGGCTCACGAGTCCGACCGCCTCGAGGACTTCGTCAGCGCGCCGGACCGGAACCCCCGCGGCGGCACACAGCATGCGCAGGTGGCCACGGACCGTGCGGGCCGGGTGCCCCGGCACGTCGCCCAGCAGCACGCCGACCTCGCGTGAGGGATGGGCGATGCGATGCAGGGGGCGGCCCCGGAAGTAGGTGATGCCACGGCCTTGTTGGAGCTCGAGCATGAGCCTGAGGACGGTCGTCTTGCCGGCGCCCGGTGCTCCGAGCAGCGCGGTGACGCGGCCCGCTCGCGCCTCGAAGGAGACGTCGTCGGCCGCGGGCGGAAGCTCTTTGCGAGGGTTGCTGGTCAGTCCGAAGGCCTGGATCACTCACAGCAAGATAGCGCGCTATGTCCGTTTTTTCGGGCAGCGCAAGCCGTCTCGGGCAGGGCAATCCCACCGTGTTCGGGCTGCGGGCGGGTCGCGTTCCAGGCCCGGCGTCACACCTCGGGGCGCAGCATCGGAGGGTTGAGCAGCGTCGCGCCACCTGCCCGGAAGAGCTGTGCCGGGCGGCCGCCCTGGCGGGTGGTCGTCCCACCCGTGGGCACCAGGAAGCCCGGGGTGCCCGTCACCTTGCGGTGGAAGTTGCGCGGGTCGAGCGCCACGCCCCACACAGCCTCGTAGACACGACGCAGCTCTCCGACCGTGAACTCGGGCGGGCAGAAGGCCGTGGCCAGCGACGAGTACTCGATCTTGGAGCGGGCTCGCTCCACGCCGTCCGCCAGAATCTGCGCGTGGTCGAAGGCGAGCGGGGCGACCGGCTCGGCGTCACGCCCGTAACCGCCCTGCTGCAGTAGTTCCTCGACCGGAGCCCAGCGCGCGTTGCTGGCGTCGCCGCCCGCCCTGGGCGCGGGCAGGTCGGGAGCCAGGGCGAGGTGGGCGACACTGACGACCCGCATCCTGGGGTCCCGCTTGGGATCTCCGTAGGTGGCGAGCTGCTCCAGGTGTGCGCCGTTGTCCTGGGCGGGGACGGCCGGGTCGTGGACGCGCAGCCCTGTCTCCTCGGCCAGCTCGCGCGCCGCGGCCTGTGCCAGGTCCTCGTCGGCCCGTACAAAACCGCCGGGGAGTGCCCAGCGCCCCTGGAACGGTGGTTCGCCCCTCCGTACCGCCAGCGCGCACAGGGCATGGCGACGCACGGTCAGTACGACCAGGTCCACGGTGACGGCGAAGGGCGGAAACGCTGACGGGTCGTAGGGCATGCGGCGATCATAGTCGTCTGCCTGACGATAAACACTCTCTTCGCGACTCGCTTCGCTTACTGATCCACTTCGGTCGGATGTGGGCTTCGCTGTCGATTCCCGGTGGTCCAACGGTGATCTGTCGTGGCAGGTCAAGCCCCCAGCTGCAGTCCGTCGGCCGCCTCCTCGACCATGACGAGGCCGAGCCGGCTGACCCGCACGGAGAACGGGGCGCCCACCACACGCAGACCCGTGAAGCCGACCTCGCCCAGGGGTGCGCTGCGCACAGGGCGCAGGGTGACAGTCCCGGCCGGGGCATCGGGCCGGATGCCGGCGAGCGTGGTGAGCAGCAGGACTCCGGCCGCCGCCGGGGGG
>KL569104.1:22223-23354 GCA_000715635.1 Streptomyces violaceus
AACTCTGGCCGCCGCCGGGGTGGCCGCGGGGCGGCAGGCCGCCGGGTGCGGGAGGGGAGCGCTTCCCTCCGTACGCTGTTCGCCCGCGTACATCTCGGGCAGGCGATGGGCGAAGGTCTCGGCGGCCTCGAGTGCGCCGCGCAGGAGCGAGCTCGCTTCCTTCTCGTAGCCTGCGGCGGCAAGACCGGCGACGGCGAGTGCCGTCTCCTGGATCCGTACGGCCCCGGCGCGGTGGCCGAACGGATTGAATCCCGGTTCCTTCGCACCCAGTCCACGCAGGCCCCAGCCCGAGTCCATGACGGGGCTGCCGAGCAGCCGGGCGAGCTTCTCGGTCTGGACCTTGTCGAGCAGACCGGGTGCCACCGCGCCCCCGCCCAGCAGGCCGGTGTCAAGGAGATGGACGGCGGCCGCGCCCAGGTGAGGCACGGGCCTGCCGTCCGGGGCACGGGCTGCCGCGGGCCGGCCGCCTCCGCGGTCGTCGAGCCAGAAGTCCTCCCGGAACGCGGGCCGTAAGGCCTGCGCCCACTCCCGGAGTGCCCCTCCTCCGGTACGGCCGCAGGCATCGAGCAGATCGGCACCGAGCAGTGCGGCACGGTGGGCGTGCGCCTGTGTCTCGCAGCGGATGGGTCCGCCGGGGTGCGGGTCGCGCAGGTACGCGTCGTCGCCCACGGTGGTCCGCAGCCAGGTCAGGCAGCGCTCGGCGGCGGGCAGCAGTTCCTCCGTCTCCTGTTCGCCGAGCCCCCAGCGTCGGGCTTCGGCGAGCAGTACCGGGAAGAGCAGCGTTGCCTCCGTACCGGTGCACTGCGGCGGAAGGTACGGCCCGGCGTCCCGTCTCGGGCCGGGGATCATCCCGGACTGCGGTCCCGGGCCGGTGAGTTGGGTCCGGGCGAGGATCCGCAGCGTCCCCGCTGCCAGGCCGGTGCCGAGCGGCAGGGCCATCCGGGCGGCGACGAGCGCGTCGGCGGGTGCCAGACCGCAGCGCCAGGGTGCCCCGGCCGCGAGATGGGTGTCCGCGGGGTTCGCGGAGTCACGCAGCAAGAGGGCCTGGAGGTCCTCGATGCTCGTCCGCAGAAGGGCGGAGACTCTGGGGTCGTCGCCTTCCGCACACGCCGCAGCCAGGGGGCTGGTCGC
>KL569104.1:23596-24986 GCA_000715635.1 Streptomyces violaceus
ACGGCTCGGAGAGGCCCCGCGCCGTCCGGCCGCACCCGCAGTTCCACACTTCTGCTTCCGCCCGGCGGCAGGTCGAGCTCCCACCGCAGCAGCCCGGCCGAGGCCAGGGCGTCCGAGGGAGGCGGTTCGGCTGTCACGGACGCGTTGCCGGTGGGACAGGACCAGCGCAGGCCGGAGCCGTGAACGCTGGCGGGGAGTTCGGGTCCCGCGGTGCCCGAGGCGATCGAACCGAGGTCGGCCAGATCCGTGCCCAGGACCACCTCGACCGTCAGGCGCATCTGGCGGGGAGCCGCGCTGTGCAGGGTGATCCGCTCCGTGCCGTCCGCGAAGCGGTTGCGTTCCACGACCACGTCCGGGTCCGGTCCGGCCTGCGGCGACGTGCGGAGCGTGCCCACGAACCTGGCGCGGTCGGCCGAGGCCATGCGGGCCTGCACTGCGAGGGGTTCCCGTCCGCCCACGCGGATCTCGCACCGGGAGAGCACGCGCCGGCCGCCGCGATAGAACCCTTCCAGCCCCCGGCCGGTCATCTGCCCTTCCTCCGTCGAGATGGCCAGGCCGGGAAGGGCGACACAGATCATCGCGGTGTGGGCGGGTGGCAGGTCTGCGGACCATCGCAGTCCGGGGATCGTCGCTCCACGGGACGGGGGCGGAGGCGTGTGCCCCGTGGGCGCCGACGCCCGGCCCTGAGCCGAGGGCGGTGCGGGTGAGCCGTACCCCGACGTGGATCCGGGGCCACGGCTCTGGCCCGCCCATCGGGGCGACGAACGGCCCGGGCCCGGCGGCGAGGGGGAGCGAGAGTCCGGGCCGGTGGGCGGCGAGACGTGTGAGGCACCTCCGGGGAACCTGGGCCCGTAACCATCGACCCGGGCCACTGGTCGCGGAGGGGCATCCCGGTCCCCCGACCGCGGAGCGCAGCCCCCGGACAGACCGAGGCCCGGCACGAACGGCGGTGGGAGCCCGTCTGCAGAGCGGCGGTCGCCGGCGGCGGAGGGCGGAGTCGGCTGATGCATGGGAAGGCTTCCTCTGCGCTCTGTGCGCCTCGATCGGGTTCGGCGCCGGTGCCGGAGGGCTCCGACGGGGCAGGGGCGGTGCGGCGTCACACGCCGTTCAGGCGTTCCGCCACTCAGGTGAACGCCGTGGAAGTCCTCCGAGTCACGCCCGTGCCCCGGCCCTTGTGCGGCAAGGCCACCCGGCGGCAGAGGCCTATGGGTCACTCCTCCCCCTCCGTACCGTGGCCGGGCTGCACGCCTTCCTGCCCCGCGTCGCGGCAGGGCATGGCTGCCTTCCGTGAGGTGCGCGCACGCGTGCCGCCCGTGCGCGCGCTGCCGGATCGCGCGGGACCCGTCGTCGCACGTTCGGGGCGCAGGCCGGCTTCCACGGCACCGGCAGG
>KL569104.1:25181-25645 GCA_000715635.1 Streptomyces violaceus
AGCAGGACGCGTGGTGCCTGCCGGCTTACGCCCGGGCGAAGTAGGCGTGCTCGTGTCACGGCCGGCACGGGTACGGCCGGAGCCGGTGTCGGCAGCACCGGCGGAACGGGAGCGGCGGCGACGGCGTGAGGACGTCGCTGTGGGCGTGGGTTCGGCGTCGGGCTGTGGCACCACTGTCTCTCGCCCGACAGCCTCGGCAACGTGCGCACGGATCATGGCGTGGTCGACCACCGCTCGCCCACGGCCTTCGCGCTCCGCTCGCAAGCAGGTACGGATCGACTCCGGGTCGAGGCCCTCGTTGCAAGCCTGGTGCAGGAGACGGGCGAAGAGGTAGTCGGGATCAGCACCCAGGGCCATGGCGAGAGCCTCCCGGGCCTCCAGTTCGTCGCCGGTGGACCATGCGACCCAGCCCGCGAGAGTGAGCGGCGCAGCGGCATGTTCGCCGTAGGGTCCGACGCAGCGGC
>KL569104.1:25908-27757 GCA_000715635.1 Streptomyces violaceus
GCCCTCCATCCACTCGGCCGCGCGGTCGCGGGTCGCGCGGTCCTGCAGACCGAGAATCAACCGGGCGGCCTCGTCGCACCCGAGGAGTTCGTCGTCGCGCAGGTCCGCCAGGAGCATGCCGGAGACGGGCCGCGCCTCGGCGAAGCGGTCCAGGATCCTCCCGGCCAGTTCCAGCGTCTCGTCGGCCACGGAGGCGCGGCCCACGTCGTCCAGGAGCCTCGGGACCAGTGTCATGCTGGCGCTGTCGAGGGCGGCCTCCTGTTCGAGGGCGGCGGCGTTCTCCCAAGGCAGCAGCCTGGCCCGTAGCTCCCGCAGCGTGCCGCGCACCTGGATCCCCGCGTAGGTGGCCGCGGCGGCCAGCACGGAGGTGCCGGGCAGGCCCATGGGGGCTCCCTCGGGCGGGCAGCATGCCGCGTTGTCACAGCAGTACGACCAGTAGCGACCCTCCGAGATGCACAGCGCCTCGACCACCACCACGTCCAGGGAACCGCACTCGACGCGCAGCCTCTGGGCCAGAGGCCTCAGCCGCTCCATGACTTGCTGCCCGGACTCGCCCTTCTGCGGCTCCTGGCAGAGGAAGGCGACCATCGACTCGGGCCTGGCCCCTCGGCGCTCGCTGCCCGTCACCAGACCGTGGGCCAGTTGTCCGGCTGCGGACGGCCAGTCGTCCGCGTTGGCGGGGATACCGAGCCGGGCCCGCCCTCCGAACCGTCCGCGTCCGTCCCTGTCGTGCAGGGCGACCAGGACAATGCTGTCCTCGGGGCGGTAACCGAGCAGATACGGCAGAGCATCGGCCAGTTCGGCCGGGGTGCGCAGGGTGACCTGATGCTCGCCGCCGTGACTGTCGTGCGCGGGGCTGGGGGCGTGCAGTCCGGCCGTGTCGCCCGCGTTCGGCTCCCGCTTCTGCTGCCCAGCGTCGTTGTGCCTGCCCGGTGCGTCGGGCCCGGTGATGTCGCCGTTCTCAGGGGATCCAGTCGCTTCGCTGTGGTTCGTCATGGCGAGACGATCTCGCGGAATCCGAAACTCCGGTTTGCCTTGTGGATAACTTCGATCAGGGACACGTCACTAGAAATCTCCCGGCCCTCGCGTCTCCCGGTGCACCGCTCCCGTTGTCACTGCCGTCCTGTTTCATGGAACGCATGGAGCACACGAGCAACGCGGATCTCCGGGCGGCGGCCGACACGGTCCTTGCCCGTCTCGTCGGGGACGTCTCGGGAGCAGCCCGGCTGCGTGAGGACCAATGGCGGGCGATCGAGGCACTGGTCGCCGACAGACGACGTGCCCTGGTCGTCCAGCGCACGGGCTGGGGCAAGTCCGCGGTCTACTTCGTGGCGACCTCACTGCTGCGGGCGCAGGGCAGCGGTCCGACGGTGATCGTCTCCCCGCTGCTCGCTCTCATGCGGAACCAGGTCGAGGCGGCGGCCCGGGCCGGCATCCACGCCCGGACCATCAACTCCTCGAACACCGAGGAGTGGGAGTCTGTTCAGGACGAGATCGCCGCGGGTGAGGTGGACGTCCTGCTGGTCAGTCCGGAGCGGCTCAACAACCCGGACTTCCGGGACCAGGTGCTGCCCCGGCTCGCAGCCGCCACCGGGCTCCTGGTGGTGGACGAGGCCCACTGCATCTCCGACTGGGGCCACGACTTCCGGCCGGACTACCGCCGGCTGCGCACCATGCTCGCCGACCTCCCGCCCGGTGTGCCGGTGCTCGCGACCACGGCCACCGCCAACGCGCGCGTGACGGCCGACGTCGCGGAACAGCTCGGCACCGGCGGCAGCTCGGACGCCCTCGTGCTGCGGGGCCCGCTGGACCGCGACAGCCTGAGTCCTGTCTCTTATACACATCTCTG
>KL569104.1:27912-30209 GCA_000715635.1 Streptomyces violaceus
CTTGCCAGCCCGCTCAGAGATGTGTATAAGAGACAGGCCTGGCTCGCCGAGCACCTCGACGAACTGCCGGGCTCCGGCATCATCTACACGCTCACCGTGGCCGCCGCCGAGGAGGTCACCGCCTTCCTCCGGCAGCGGGGGCACACCGTCTCTTCGTATACGGGCAAGACGGAGAACGCCGATCGGCAGCAGGCCGAGGAGGACCTGCTCGCCAACAAGGTGAAGGCGCTGGTCGCCACCTCCGCACTCGGCATGGGTTTCGACAAGCCCGATCTGGGCTTCGTGGTGCACCTCGGCTCGCCCTCCTCCCCCATCGCCTACTACCAGCAGGTGGGCCGCGCGGGACGCGGTGTCGAGCACGCCGAGGTGCTCCTGCTCCCGGGGAAGGAGGACGAGGCGATCTGGAAGTACTTCGCGTCGCTCGCCTTCCCCTCGGAAGAGCTGGTGCGCCGCACGCTCGATCTCCTTGCGCAGGCGGAGAAACCCTTGTCGCTGCCCGCTCTGGAGCCCTTGGTGGAACTGCGCCGCTCCCGCCTGGAGACCATGCTCAAGGTCCTCGACGTGGACGGTGCGGTCAGACGGGTCAAAGGCGGCTGGATCTCGACCGGGCAGCCGTGGACGTACGACGCCGAGCGGTACGCGTGGGTGGCGCGTCAGCGGGAGACCGAGCAGCAGGCCATGCGCGCGTACGCGTCGACGACGGACTGCCGCATGGAGTTCCTGCAGCGTCAGCTTGACGACGAGGCCGCCAAGCCGTGCGGTCGATGCGACAACTGCACAGGGCCGCGCTTCGTTGCCGACACGTCCGAGGAGGCACTCGACGCCGCACGCGTGGACCTGGGCCGGGCGGGGGTCGAGGTGGAGCCCCGCCGCATGTGGCCCACGGGGCTGCCGGCGATCGGAGTGGACCTCAAGGGACGTATCCCGGCAGGGGAACAGGCCGCATCGGGACGCGCATTGGGGCGTCTGTCGGACATCGGCTGGGGCAACCGGCTGCGCCCCCTGCTCGCACCCCAGGCCCCCGACGGCCCCGTTCCGGACGACGTGGCGAAGGCGGTGGTGAGCGTGCTCGCCGACTGGGCCAAGGGTCCCGGCGGCTGGGCTTCTGGCACGTCGGACGCTCAGCCGCGCCCGGTCGGCGTCGTCACTGTGGCGTCACGCACCCGCCCCGCGTTGATCCACTCCCTGGGAGCGCGCATCGCGGAAGTCGGCCGACTGCCACTGCTGGGTGCCATCGAGTACACCGGTGACGCGCACCCCAGTTCCCGGAGCAACAGCGCCCAGCGGCTGAAGGCTCTCGACGGCGCTCTGACCGTGCCGCCAGCCCTCGCGTCCGCCCTGGCCGATGCCCAGGGCCCGGTCCTCCTCGTGGACGACTACACGGAGACCGGATGGACCCTCGCGGTCGCGGCCCGCATGCTCCGACGCTCAGGTGCGCAGGGGGTGTTGCCGCTCGTGCTGGCCTTGCAGGGCTGACGACCGACGCCCTGGGCGAGGTGTCCGCCCCGGAGCACGGGGCACCCGCCACTGACCACGTGCGCACACCCCTGGACGCCGCACACTCCCGTAACGTACGAACGTGTCGTGCTCGAACGCCCCATGGGGGGCCCGGCGGCGCACAGGGTGGGGATATTAGCCGCGCATCATCTGATAACGGTCGGCGGCCTCAATTGCTCGTTGCCGCATTCAAGTTCGACAGGAAGAATTGAGGTCCGCTCCCGCACGGCGCGCCCCCGATCCGGTAGGGCTTCGCTGCGGTGCGCGCTCCCAGGAATCCGACCTCGCCCGCAGTGTGGGCGCGTAGCCGAAGGGAGGACCGTGACCTTCGGATTCGCTCCGGCCTCGGCAGCGGCGTCGACGTCCGCCGCTTCCGCCAACCGCTTGCTCGAACCCGCGGAATGGGCCGCCGCCGGGATCCCACTGTTGCGCGACCCCCGTGAGGTCGTCAGCGGACTGCATGCCCGGCACCACCCGCAGCCGGCGACCGCTGTCGTCGCCGTGCTCGACCCGGACGAGCGACTGCGGGCGAGCGCCTCGTTCGTACGCCGCCCGGCCCCGGCCGACGGCTGGATGTTCCGCAACGTGCTGCTCGCGCAGCTGCGCCGGATCATCCCGCACGATCTGCGGCGCCGCACTCCGGTACGGACCGCGGTGCTGCTCTACTGCCGTGAGGGCGAGGCGCGTTGGACGGAGGAGGACGGCGCGTGGATGTGGGGCCTGCGCGACGCCTGCACCCTGCACGGGCTGCGCTGCGGCTGTCTCTTATACACATCTCTGATGGCGCGAGGGAGGCGTGT
>KL569104.1:30433-30662 GCA_000715635.1 Streptomyces violaceus
GATGTGTATAAGAGACAGCGGAGGTCCTGCGCCGCGCAGCGGCGGCACGCTGAAGCCCTCTGGCCAGACCATTTCGCACGGGTGCTGTGCCGTGCCTCCAACGCACGGCATGCGAGCCCGTGTGCCGCCCCGCGACCCGCTTTCAGGGCCGCAGAACGCGCTCCCCTACCGGCGAGGCCCGTACGCAACCACGGCGTCCAGTCCTCCGGGCATGCCGGACCGCCCACCC
>KL569104.1:30933-36922 GCA_000715635.1 Streptomyces violaceus
GCGCACCCGCCATAGCAGCGTCGGAAGCCCTCAGCGTCCGACCGGACGCCGAGGAAGCGACTCAGACGCCCGCGCCCAGCACCGAGTTGATCTGCTGCGGGTCACCGCAGACGATCAGCAGGGTGTTCGCACGGGAGTGGGCCAGGGACAGCGCGCTCGCGGCTGCGGCCTCGGTACCGCCGTTGACGGCGACCACGACCACCGGACGCGACGCGGCGCGGGCCGCGATGGTGGCGTCCGTGTAGAAGACGTCGTCGCGGGCGTCGTGCTGGGCCCAGTAGGAGGTTTCACCGAAGGACAGCTCATGGGTGGCCCATGGGTGCTGTTCGCCGGTCGTGATCACCAGGACGTCGCTGGGGGCGCGCCCCGCGTCCAGGAGCAGGTCCACGGCCTCCTCGGCGGCGTCGAGCGCGCCCTGTGCGGAAGCCGGGATCAGCTGGATCTGCGGGGCGGCCGGAGCGGCGGCACCGGCGGCGGGCCCGGACGGACCGGGCTTGGCGGCTGCGTCACGCGGCGTACGTTGCACCGGCGGCGCTGGCCGGAGAGGGCCGGGACGACCGGGACGCGACGGAGCCGCGGGACGGGGGCCGGGTACGGGACGGGGGGTCGGCGCGGTGCGGCCGCTGGCCGGAGTGGCGCGGGGACCCTGGGCACTCTCGTGAATCTGAGGCTCCTCGGGAATGAGAGGCATGAGTTGATATTTATCAAACGCTGGTACGGCCCGCGTCGGCGGGTGGCGCATGCGTGCGAACGAAACCGTCAGAAATCGAAGCCGAGCTGACCCTCGATTTCCGGAACACTTCCGTCCGCCCAGCTGCGGACCTTCTTGAGGTGCCGCCACTGGGGCAGCGCATCAAGATACGCCCATGACAACCGGTGGTAGGGGGTGGGGCCCCGCTCCGCCAGTGCGGCCTTGTGCACGGGGGATGGATACCCGGCGTTGTCCGCAAAACCGAAGTCTGCATGGTCGATACCCAGTTCGGCCATCATTTTGTCGCGCTGAACCTTGGCGATCACCGACGCCGCGGCTACCGCCACGCAGGACTGGTCGCCCTTGATCACCGTACGGACCCGCCAGGGAGCACCGAGATAGTCGTGCTTGCCATCGAGGATGACCGCGTCCGGGCGGACCGGCAGGGCATCCAACGCACGCCCCGCAGCGAGCCGCAGGGCGGCCGTCATCCCCCGTTCGTCTATCTCCTCCGGGGAGGCGTGACCCAGGGCGTACGACGTCACCCACGTCCGCAGCGCCTCGGCGAGTTCGGTGCGCCGCTTGATGGTGAGCAGTTTCGAGTCCGTGAGGCCCTCGGGCGGCCGGCGCAGTCCGGTGATCGCCGCGCAGACGGTGACAGGGCCGGCCCACGCGCCGCGCCCCACCTCGTCGACACCTGCAACGATCTTCGCTCCGGTCGTGGCTCGAAGGGAGCGCTCGACGGTGTGAGTAGGTGGTTCGTACGGCATGGCGCCCCTAGGTTACGCCGCCCGGAAGCGCCCGCGACACCCTGGCCCACCCTGGCGGCGTCACACCCCTCGCGAGCCCCTGTCAGGAGCCGCTCGGCCGCAGCAGCGGAACCATCAACTGGTCGATCACCTCCTCGACTTCATGATCTCGCCATTCGCAGCCGCACATCTTGAAGCGGTACATCATCATCGCCGGGACGGCGTCGAGGACATAGCCGTTCGCAGCGTCAGAACACACCTCTCGTCGCTGGATCCCGCGCTCGATGACCTCCCGCAGCATCTGGATGGTGGGCTCCATGACCCCCTCGAAGATCACGGCACGAAACCGCTCGGCCCGCGTTGCGTCGCATTCGTGAATCACTGAGCGAAGTGCGACACCGGGGCGGGAGAACATCGCGTCCCGGGCTCGCCGACACAGTGCCAAGAGATCCTCACGTACCCCACCCTCATCGGGCACCGCGTCGAAATGCGGCAGACCGACACGCAGAGCGTCGGCGACAAGGTCCTCCTTGGACGGCCAGCACCGGTAGACCGCGGCCTTGCCGGTCTGGGCGCCGGCGGCGACCCCCTCCATCGTCAGGCCGCTCCAGCCGACGGCATCGGGTCCTGGGGCTGAACTTCGTGACGCTGACGCTCACCGCCGTCTCCGGTGTCGCCCCGCACGAGGCGGGCGCCGCGTCCGGGCTGCTCAACACGACGCAGCAGGTGGGCGGATCGCTGGGCCTGGCCATCCTGACGACGGTCTTCGGCACGGCGACCCAGGGCGAGGCGGAGAAGCAGCTTCCGCAGTTCATGGCCGAGGGCTCCGCGGAGCAAGAGGCGGAATTCGCCCGTACGCATCAACTGCCCGCACCGTGGGGGCACGAGGTGCTGGCCCAGGGCATCTCGACAGCCTTCATCCCGGCCGCGGCGATGGCCGTCCTCGCCCTGGCCACGGCCTGGCTGGTGATCCGGGTCCGCAAGAGTGACCTGGAGGCGCTCGCCGGGTCGGCCGGGCCAGGACTCGGCTGACACCACAGCATCGCGAACCGGCTTCGGCGGCTCGCCGACGGGCGTGACATTTGCCTGGCGGCGGCTGTCGGGCCGGTCGCGACCGGTTCGCACCCCGGACGGCGCGCGAAAACGCCCCACAAGTGGATCAGAACCGCGAGCAGGACGCCCATGTTCACCCCCATCGCTCCACTCACTCCGGTGCCTGCGCGCCCTGACGGCTCGCGCAGCGGATGTCACGACAACGAGCGGGCGATTACACAGAGTTCCCCACGATGTACGGAGGGTTCCCGAAGAGGTGAAAGAGTCTTTGCCGCTAGGCCGACGCGGGCACCCAGTCCGGGAGCGGTTCCGTCCGCCCCACCCACTCGGTGGGCGGTGTCCCGACCTTGCCCGCGGCGATCACGCCGCCGACGATGGCGCAGGTGGTGTCGACATCCCCGCCGACCTGCGCGGTCGTCCAGAACGCCTGCTCGTAGTCACCGAGGCTTCTCGCCGCTGACCAGAGGGCGAAGGGCACGGTGTCGTGGGCGGTCGTGCGCCGGCCGCACCCCAGCACCGCCGCCACCGTGGCCGGGTCGCCGTAGTCGAGCATGTCCCGGGCCCGGCGCAGCCCCGCGCCCACCGCGCTCTTCGGCACCAGGTCGATGACCCCGTCGAGGAGGGCCTCGGCGCCGGGCGGCCCGCCGGGGGCGGCCGCGAACGCGGCGGCCGCGGCGACGGCCATCGCACCGACGACCGCCTCGCGGTGCTGGTGGGTGGTGTAGGCCGAGATCTCCGCCTGGTGAGTCGCCTGCTCCGGGTCGCCCGCGTACCAGGCGCCCAGCGGGGCGATCCGCATCGCGGCGCCGTTACCCCACGACCCCTGTCCGTTGAAGAGCGCGGCGGCGAGTTCGCGCCAGTCCCCGCCCTCCCGGACGAGTCGCAGCAGGCGGTTGACCGCGGGGCCGTATCCGCGGTCGAAATCGTGGTGCTCCGCGAAGGAACGGGCCAGGGCGTCCTGGTCGACGCGATGGTGGGCGGCCAGGACGGCGACGACGGAACCGGCCATCTCCGTGTCGTCGGTCCACTGCCACGGGCCGGACGGCACCTCGCGGCGCTTCAGCAACGGGTAGTTCACCGGCACGAAGTACTGGGAACCCAGGGCGTCCCCGACGGACAGTCCGCGCAGGCTGGCCAGGGCGCGGTCCAGGCGCCCGTCGGGGGAGAAGTCAGCGATCATCGCCCTGCCACTCTATCCGGTGATCCCGTAGGGTTCGGGATCTCGCCAGCGGTCGAACGGCCGGTCAAGCGTGTACTTGCCGTCGTCTCCCAGAACGAGCATCCGCACCTCGCCGTTCCCCGGGTTCGACAGCGACTCGAACTCGGCGACCGTCCAGTGGAACCACCGCATGCAGAACAGCCGCATGGCCAGACCGTGGGTCACGATGAGGACGTTCGGCGGATGGTCGGGGTCCTCGAAACTACGGAACAGGCTCTCCAGGAAGCCGCCGACCCGGTCGTAGACATCGGCGCCGGACTCACCTTGGGCGAAACGGTAGAAGAAGTGGCCGTACGCGTCCCGATAGGCCTTCTGGAGGCGGACCTCGTCCCGGTCCTGCCAGTTGCCCCAGTCCTGCTCGCGCAGCCGGGGCTCCTCGCGTACGCGTATGAGTTCGGGGTCGAGATGGAAGGAGCGCAGCGTCTCGTGCGTACGGCGGTACGGGGAGACGTACACGCTGACGCGCTCACCGCCGAACCGTTCACGCAACCGCTCGCCCGTCGCCTCCGCCTGCCGCCGACCCCGTTCGGTCAGTGCCAGGGCGTGGTCGGGTTCACGCTCGTACACGGAGTCATCAACATTGCCCGTTGACTCGCCGTGCCGGACAAGGACGATGCGCCGTGGTCGTGCCATGCCAAGACCCTAGATCGGGTGCGGGCTCGAGGAGCACTCCTACCCCACCCATACAGCGTAGGTCACACAGGTCCTGCACCACAGGTCACACAGGTCACGCCCATCGCCGACAGGAACCAATCCCCCAGACCACTCTGAATCAGACTGTTCTGAACCCGGACCGTCCCCACACGGTTCACGCTCGGCGACCTGGTCCTCGAAGGTCAGACCCTTCGGGCCGGCCCAGTCAGACAGTCCAGCTCGGCTCCATGGCCACGATGTCCCCGGTGAGCGCCGCCACGTCCGCCTCCGTCTGGGCCCTCAGGGCGAGCCGCTCCACGCGCTCGGTGCGGTACTTGCCGTGCTCGGCGTCCGAGCGCCACATCGACAGCACCAGGAACTCGTGCCCGGGCGCCTCGCCGAACAGCCCGCGCACCATGCCCGGAGAGCCGGCCATCGCCGGGTTCCAGACCTTTTCCTGCATCAGCACGAAATGCTCGGCCCGCTCCTCGTGGACACGGCAGAGCGCCACCCGCAGCAGGTCGGCGTCCGTGAAGCGCGGTTCGAAGCCGGTCTTCACGTCGAAGCGGTAGTCGAAGAGTTTGACCTGGGCGCCCTTGAAGGTGCCCGACTGGGCCGACGCCAGCCGGTCGTGGGACCGTGCCATGAAGGAGTCGTAGAAGGCGCGGCTCTCCCAGAACGCGAATATGTGTGCCACGTCCGGCCGCCCCCGGCTCCAGCCACCCCCCTGCCCGCGAAACCCCGGCTCCCCCAGAAGCCCCGCCCACTTCCGCTGCCCCCGCTCGAAACCGCGGCGGTCCACCACGGTGCAGCGAATCCACTTGACCAGCACCGCGCCATGGTAAGGCCACGGAGCGTGGCGCCGGTCACTCTCGGCCGGACCACTCCTCCACGCGCGCACCCGCACGCGTGGCAGGATGGACAAACAGTCGTAAGCGCCCGGCAGTTGGGGCGAACAGGCGGGTCGGTACGGGGAAGGGGACTCTGGTGGACGGGCTCAACAAGGGACTGAGCAAGATCGAGATCGCGATGAGGTGGGATCCCAGTCCGGCGGGGCAGCCGTCCACCGATCTGGACCTCGTCGCGGCGACGTATCTGGCGGACGACCCACACGGCGATCCCGCCTATGTGGTGCACTTCGACAGCCGCTCCCCCGACGGCACCATCTACCTCAACCGGGACAGCAAGGACGGCCAGGGCTTCGGCTACGACGAGGTCATGACGCTGGAACTCGACCGGCTCGACGGCCGGTACGCGCGCGTGGTGGTCGGTGTCGTCATCCAGCAGCGCCCGGCGGAGCGCACCTTCGTCAGCGTGGTCAACCCCGGCCTGCGCATCCGCGAGGGGTACACGGTCCTCGCGGAGGACGACTTCGGCGGTGTCCTGGGGGCGACGGCCGCGACGGTCGCGGAGTTCGCCCGGGACGGCTCCGGCCCGTGGGCCTTCCACTCCGGCGTCCGTGGTTTCGAGGGCGACCCCGTGGCCTTCACCAGCGCGATGGGGGCGGCACGCCGGCCATGAGCTTGTCTCCGGCGAGTGCTTCAGGGAGCCCGCGGGGACGCGGCGTGAGGTCGGGGACGGTGTTCACGGCAGGGCCCGCGAGGCCGGGCTGAGCGACGGCCGCTGGGTCGAACGCCCTCCCCC
>KL569104.1:37145-37362 GCA_000715635.1 Streptomyces violaceus
ACTGGGTCGAACGCCCTCCCCCGCCGCCCGGAAGTGGAGCGGCAGCGACGTCGCGCAGGGACTCGACTTCCACTTCAGGTACGCCGTCCGTTCGGGGGGGGCTGGACGGCGTGCTGGACAAGCTCCCTGCCACGCATCCGAAGCCACGGACGACAAGAGACGACAAGAGGGGCACCGCCCGCAGGCGGTGCCCCTCCGTCATCGGCTCAGGCGCTCA
>KL569104.1:37652-39149 GCA_000715635.1 Streptomyces violaceus
GCGTCAGCTGCAGCCGCTGGTCGAGCCACAGCCCTCGCAGATGTAGCACGAACCTGCCCGCTGCATCTTCGTACCGCAGGAGAAGCACAGCGGGGCGTCGGCCTGGATGCCCAGCTGCATCTCCACCAGTTCGGCACTGGTGTGAGCCTGCTGCGGGGCGGGCTGGGCCACCACTTCGTTCTTCGGCGCGGAGACGGCCTTCAGCTCCTGGGCGCGCGGCGCCGACTGGGCCAGCCCCTCGACGTCGACCTCGTCATCGCCGATGCTCTGCTCGTACGAACCCGTCTCCAGGTGACGCTGGCGCTCCTCGGCGGAGTGGATGCCGAGCGCGGAGCGCGTCTCGAAGGGCAGGAAGTCCAGCGCCAGGCGGCGGAAGATGTAGTCGACGATCGACTGCGCCATCCGCACGTCCGGGTCGTCCGTCATGCCGGCCGGCTCGAAGCGCATGTTCGTGAACTTCGAGACGTACGTCTCCAAGGGGACGCCGTACTGGAGGCCGACGGAGACCGCGATGGAGAAGGCGTCCATCATGCCCGCGAGGGTCGAGCCCTGCTTGGACATCTTCAGGAAGACCTCGCCGAGACCGTCGTCCGGGTAGGAGTTGGCGGTCATGTAGCCCTCGGCACCGCCGACGGTGAAGGACGTGGTGATGCCGGGACGTCCCTTCGGCAGACGCTTGCGGACCGGGCGGTACTCGACGACCTTCTCGACCTTGGCCTCGACGGCGGCGGGCTCCTCGGCCTTCTCCTCCCACTTCTTGGTGGAGAGCGGCTGGCCGACCTTGCAGTTGTCGCGGTAGATCGCGAGCGCCTTGACGCCCAGCTTCCAGGCCTCGAAGTAGATCTCCTCGACCTCCTCGACGGTCGCCGACTCCGGCATGTTGACCGTCTTGGAGATGGCGCCGGAGATCCACGGCTGGATCGCGGCCATCATGCGGACGTGGCCCATCGCGGAGATGGACCGCTCGCCCATGGCGCAGTCGAACACCTCGTAGTGCTCGGGCTTGAGGCTGGGGGCGTCGATCACGTTGCCGTGGTCGGCGATGTGGGCGACGATCGCCTCGATCTGCTCTTCCAGGTAGCCCAGGCGGCGCAGGGCCTGCGGGACGGTGCCGTTGACGATCTGCATCGAGCCGCCGCCGACCAGCTTCTTGAACTTGACCAGCGCGAGGTCGGGCTCGACACCGGTGGTGTCGCAGGACATCGCGAGGCCGATGGTGCCGGTCGGGGCGAGCACCGAAGCCTGGGAGTTACGGAAACCGTTCTTCTCGCCGAGGCGCACCACGTCCTGCCAGGCCTCGCTCGCGGCGGCCCACACCGGGGTGTCCAGGTCGTCCATGCGGACGGCCTTGTCGTTGGCGTCCGAGTGCTGCTTCATGACGCGCTTGTGGGCGTCGGCGTTGCGGGCGTAGCCGTCGTACGGGCCGACGACCGCGGCGAGTTCGGCGGAGCGACGGTACGCCGTACCGGTCATCAGCGAGGTGATGGAGCCGGCGAG